>JARKNV010000053.1 GCA_029976065.1 Selenomonadales bacterium | reverse complement strand
CCGCCCCCTTCCGAGACGACTCGGAGCACCGCCTCCGCGTCCCTGACCCGTGAACCCGCTACATGGGTTATCCTGGTCCCGGCGAAGACATCGGCGCAGAGCGGTGAGGACGGCCCGAGGAGCACCGCGGCGCGGGGATTTCCGAGACTCTCGAGCAATTCGTCACAGGTACCGTTGATAAGCGACGTGCCGGTAAGGATGGCGACATCGCACGCCGCCAGGACAGCCTTTCCCTGCTCCGGTGATATCGTCTCGGCGCCGTGATGGGGATTGAGCTCGACAATATCGAGGCGGCAGCCGATCTTCTTCAGTTCGGCCACGATCGGGCCGAAGAAACCGACCATGGCCACCTTGTCCTCGGGGGTAATATTCAGCGTGGATATGACCTCATCCCGCGAGATCGGCGGACGGGGCAGCGCGGACAGCAGCGCATTGGCCGTGGCCAGGCCGAGGGCTCGGGCCAGGCCGGATTTTTCAACGGCAAGAAACCCCAGAAGCTCCTCCGCCGGTCGTCCGGTCAAGGTGCCGGCGGCCTGAAAATGGGTGCAGCAGGGGGCGTCCGATTTGGGCGTCCATGCCACGCCGGCGTGTCCGCTTCCCAGACGCACGGCGGTATATCCCAGTCCGATGCGGACATCGGCGACAACAGCGCCCCCGGCCTGGGGTTTCAGGAACTCCATCAAGCGATTCTGTACGTTTAACGTCATCATCTTCTCCTCCTCTTCAATCAAGTTGTTGTCCAATATCATTCATCTCGGAATCGTCCCCTTCCAGCAGTTCGGCGGCAAGCTCGACGCACTGCGCACACGTGACAATCTTCTTCGCCCTGATTTCGCGGCACTGCTCAGATCCCGCCCGTTCCGCGAAAGAATCGCGCAGTGACTGCTTCGTATCGTAATCATCGTGCAGCAGCAGGGCCGCATGAAGGGCGCCGCACACGCCGCCCGCCGCCTTGCCGCCTCCCAGCGCCCGCGCGGCGTCTATCTCGTTCTGCGTAATATCTTTTCTATGCCG
>JARKNV010000078.1 GCA_029976065.1 Selenomonadales bacterium | reverse complement strand
AAACTCACGCGGCCGCGCTATGGCGCGCCCGCTTCTTATTGCCGATCGTCAGACTCGTTCGCTTGAAGCCAGAAATACGAGGCCCTCGATGAACTTCTTGACGTTGATCTTCCCGTGGTAAGGGCTTTTGCCCTGGACGAAGTTCATCTCCTGACGGACTTCGCTGAAGTCGAACAAGGCGGTGCTGTAAGTCTGGAAACGGTCGTTGTGGTAGTCTTCGATGCCGACGTTGGCCAGATTCTGCAGAGCTTTGGCGATGGCCCGCCGCACCCGCTGCTCAATGGTCTTGGTGTCCTGCCCGGCATCCTGAGCCATATGCTGATATATCTCGTTGAGCTGGTAGGGTGAGTCGCCGGCGAGGCGGCCGCTGTCGGCCAGAAGCTTGGTCATCTGGTAGATGCTCTTGGCGCCGACCTCGCCGAGAATCCCGAGGTCGGAAAATACTTTGTAGAGGATGTTCTTCTGGGGTCTTTTTTCCTCGGCCTGCTTCGCGGCAGCAGGGCCGGCGTACGGGGCGGTCGCCTGGGAGATGAGGGACATGGCTTTTTTGAGTTCGCGGCTCTCCCGGACCTTGTTGATGACGGTGATGATTTCGGAAACGTTGACCGGCTTATGGATGTAGAACTCAATGCCGTGATTGTATGCCTGGGTTATCATCGGCTGGCTGCTCGATTCGGAGATCATGATGAAGGAAACGGGCAGTTGCTGTTCCCGGAGCTTGCGGATGAGCTCGACCCCGTCCTGGCCCGGCAGCAGCAGATCGATCACCGCGATGTCCGGCCGGCATTCGACGATAAGTTTTTCGGCCGCCAGTCCTTCCGCACTCTCGGCCACAACCGTTCCCAGGTCATTCTGTTCGATGATGTTGCGTATTATCCTGCGGACGCTGACATCATCGTCGACCACGACAAACCGTAACGACATCAGGCTCCTCCTTCTCCCGCCCATTCACCGGGCCTTACGATCCTGTGCAACGGCAAAGTCACCGTGAATCTCGTCAGCCGGTTCATTTCCGATTCCACCGACACCGTCCCGCCCATCATCTCGGTGAGGTTTTTGACGTGGGACAAGCCGAGCCCGGTTGACATCTTGCCGGTTTCGGGGCTGAACTTGGTCGAATAGCCGACCTCGAACAACAGCTCGAAGTCCTCCGCCTTGATACCGCATCCGTTATCTTCCACGGCGAAGATGATTTCCCCTGCCGACGCCCGTTCGGTAACCCTGATAATGCCGATATCGCCGCAGGCTTCGATGGCGTTGATAATGAGGTCGTCGAGGATGGACACGATCGCGTAGTGCTGGTCGGTGACAAAGTCGTATTCATGTGCGAACGAGATGGTGATGTTTTTGTCGATGGCGGCGAGATAGCGCCGGGTGTTCTGCTCGATGACGAAGAATATCTCTTCCAGCCGCAGGCCGTGGAGAGTGGACGAGGGGTGGAGAATATTCTCGATGCCGGCCACCACCCGGGAGTAGTCCTTTTTTACCTCGTGGATGTTGCGGGCGACGGCGAGAGCCTGGGCGGCATCCGGGTCGCCGCTGTCGCGGGCGTGCAGGCGCTTGTAAAGCCAATAGCTGTTTTCCATAACCCGCTCGATGTCCTGGGAGGACTTTTTAAGATAATAGAGCTCGGCCTTGAGCTGGGCGATCATAACGGTGAGCTCGGTGTAGCGGGCCACCTGTTCTTCGGCAAGCACGAACGCCTGGTAACGCTTGAGGGCGTAATAGACCCCGACGGCCAGCACGGCCCGCAGCACGGCCACGCCCACCAGGCTGGAGAACACCGTCTCGGGGTTGCCCTGGAGAGGATCGCCGCGGGTGAGCAGCTCGACGAGGTTGCTGAAAACGTCGCTGACGCTGAGGAAGAGGACCATGGCGGGCAGGTTGTTGACCATCTGCCTGATGCCGAGTCCCTGGAAACAGGCACCGTAGGAAATGTAGTAGACGATCGCCGGCGAGTTGATTATCATTACCTGGAGAAAGTCGACAGGGTCGAAGGTCATCTGGACGGCACTGCGGCCGATAAAGATCGCCACCCCGGAAAGGACGGCGGTGGTGAAGACCGGCAGGCGGGGAAAATAGAGAAGCAGCGTCGCCAGGACAGCCACGCTGACCGTGAACCGGAAGTGGGTATGGAAGGGGTATATGTAGGCCAAGCCAGCCAGCCCTACGAGAAAGACCACCACCATGATGGACTTGTGCTCTCGCTTGACAACCCTGATAAGTTCCACGCGCTGTTTCTCCGTCCCCAAAATCAGTCAGTCGGTCCGCCACAAGTATTTATATTTCGATTATTTCCGCCGTTATCCTGCCGCCTTCGATCATCAGCACCCCGCAGCTGGCCGAATGCCCGCCGCGAGGATGGACAGCCCCGCCGGGATTGAAGAGCAGCACGCCGTCGTGCGTGCTGATATCGGGGACGTGGGAATGGCCGTATACAACGACGTCGACGCCGTACTGGCGGCCCCACCAAACGAGTTCGCCGCCACGATCCTTGGCGTGGTAACGGTGCCCGTGGGTAAGCCAGATTTTCCGTCCGCCGGCTTCGATGAACTCGTCGATTTTGGCGTCGGTCATCCCGTCGCAATTGCCGGCCACGGCCGTCACCGGCAGACCGGTGAGTTCAACGAGGCGGGCGGCGTCCTGACTGTAGTCGCCGGCGTGCAGCCACATGGCCACCGGCCCGGCCGCCGCCACCGCCCGGCGGATCGCCGCAACCGAGCCGTGGCTGTCGCTAATCACGCCGATTCTCATGATAATACCTCGTCAGTATCGTCGCCATATTGCGCAGTGCCTGGCCGCGGTGGCTTACGGCGTTCTTTTCCGCCACCGCCATCTCGGCCAGCGTTTTGTTCGCGCCGGGGAAAAGGAACAGCGGGTCATAGCCGAAGCCGCCCGTTCCCCGCGGCGCGGTAAGGATCAGCCCTTCGCAGGTACCCTCGGCTGTGAGCAGCGTCCCGTTGGGGTCGACGTAGGCGAGGACGCAGCGGAAGCGGGCCGTCCGCCCGCTTTCAGGCACGCCGGCCAGCGCGGTTAGCAGTTTAGCGTTGCAGGCGACATCATCGGCCCCCGGGCCGGCGTAGCGCGCGGAATAGACGCCAGGCGCGCCATTCAGGGCGTCGACCTCCAGTCCCGAGTCGTCGGCCAGGCACGGCCGGCCGGTGTGGAGGGCGTAGTGGGTCGCCTTGAGAATGGCGTTGGCGGCAAAGGTATCGCCGCTCTCCTCGGCGTCGGGGATGGCGGGGTACTGGTCCAGGGACAGGATTTCGACCGGCAGGGCGGCGAGGGCGGCGGCGATCTCCGTCACCTTGCCCCGGTTGCGGGTCGCCACGACAATGGCCGTCATACCCGCCCGATCCTCCAGGCCAGCTGGCCCAGCACGTCCTTCTGGTAGTCGATGAGCTCGCGGACGCCCTGTTCGCCGGCGGCCAGCATCTGCCTGAGCTGGTCCTTGCTGAAGGGGGCCTTCTCGCCGGTGCCCTGGACTTCGACGAAATGGCCTTCGCCCGTCATGACAAGATTGAGATCGACGTATGCCCGCGAATCTTCTTCGTAACAAAGGTCGAGCAGCACCTCGCCGTCGACCACGCCGACGCTGACCGCGGCAAGGAAATCGGTGACGGGGAAGGGGTTGTCGGCGGCGTAGAATGTGCTGACAGCGTCGACGAGCGCGACGTACGCCCCGGTGATCGAGGCGGTACGGGTGCCGCCGTCGGCCTGGACGACGTCGCAGTCGATGGTGACGGTGCGTTCGCCGAGGGCTTTGAGGTTGGTGACGCTGCGCAGCGCCCGGCCGATGAGCCGCTGAATTTCATGGGTGCGGCCGCTCGGTTTGCCCTTGGCCACCTCGCGGACGTTGCGCACCTGGGTGGACCGCGGCAGGAGGGAGTATTCGGCCGTTACCCAGCCCTCGCCCATCCCTTTCAGAAAGAGCGGCACCTTTTCTTCGACGCTGGCGGCGCAGATAACTTTGGTATCGCCGAACTCGACCAGCACCGAGCCTTCGGCGTATTTCAGGTAATTGCGGACAATTTTCACCCGGCGCAAATCGAGGGCCTGGCGGCCGTCGCTTCTTGTCATGGCATGCCTCCCCGCGGGTCTAGACCCGCTCGCAAGAATCGCTTTCCCTGTCTTGGATGATGTAATGCTGATATTTGCCCAGGCGTTTGGCGGCCAGCACGGCATCCCGCGCCTCGCGCCGGCAAGCCGGGCAGTTTTCGCGCGGCAGAACGGCGGCGAAGGCCGACTGGTAACCTGCGTTGTGCCCCTCTGCTTCGGTGGCGACGGTAAGGTAGCCGCAGCAGTGGGGGCAAAGGCGCAACCGTTCGAGCTGCTGCTCGCTGATGCCGCTGTCATCGTAATAGATGCCCCGGCGGCGCGTCCAGAAGTCGCCTGCTTTCGCGACCGCGGCGCTGCTCAATAGCTCGCGGTCACGCCACAAGGCGCCTTGCTTAGCCACCAGCTCTCTGAGGTAAGTGCGGGCGCTGCCTGACAGGCCGCGCGGCGCGGCGGCGATATCGGGCTCTATCACCCGGCTGTAATCAAGGCCAGCCATGGCAAGGATGATGCCGGTATTGACGTACGGCAGGGCATCTTCGATCGAGTAGCCGCCCTCGAGGACGGCGATATCGGCCTTGAGCTTGGCGGCCAGCGATGCGTAGCCCTGGGCGGTGATGGCCATGTTCGCCAGCGGGTCGCTGTAGTGGTTGTCCTGGCCGGCGGAGTTGATGACGATGTCGGGGTGAAAGTCCTCCAGCACCGGCAGGATGAGGTTATCAAGCACGTAGTGGAGTCCCTCGTCCGTCGTCCCCGGCGGCAGGGGAAGGTTGATGGTTGTGCCTAAGGCGGGCGGGCTGCCGGCCTCGTCGGTGAAGCCGCTGCCGGGGTAAAGGGTGCGGCCGTCCTGGTGGAAGGAGATGAACAGCGTGTCGGGGTCGTGGTAAAAGATATCCTGGGTGCCGTCGCCGTGGTGGACGTCGGTGTCGACGATCGCCACCCTTCTCACGCCGTGGTGGCGACGCAGGTACTCGACCATGACGGCCTCGATGTTGATGGTGCAGAAGCCCCGCGTGCCGTGGACGACGCGCATGGCGTGGTGGCCCGGGGGCCGCACGAGCGCGAAAGCCCGCGCCACTTCGCCCTTAACCACCGCCTCGGCGGCGGTTATCGCCCCGCCCGCCGACACGAGGTGGGCGTCGGTGACATGGGCAGCGAGATTGGGCACGCCGATATGGACCCGTTCGGCGTCACAAAGAGTCGCCAAGCGGGGTTTGTATTCGCGGATACCGGGGATGTCGAGCAAGCCTTCCTCGACGATCTGGTCACGGGTGTAGAGCAGGCGCTCTTCCCGTTCGGGATGGGTAGGCGTCAGCGCCCAGTCGAAGGCCGGGAAAAAGACCAGGCCGAAGGGTTTCGGGGCCATCATGCTCCCTCCTTGCCGGCGAATACGCCCGGCTTTATCTGCAACCAGCAGGTGATGATCCTGCCGGTGGTGCTGAACCCCCGCACCAGGTTGAATTCCTCGTCATAGACCGATTCGACGTCCGCCACCTCGATGCCGGCGGCAGCCGCGCGGTCCGCCAGGTGGCGGGCCGCAAGCTCCTTGGCGTCGGCCAAGGCGAAGCGTCGGGACGGCAACGCGGCACGGAGGCCGAGTTCGGCGACGGTGTAGTAACCCTGGGCGGTATCGGCGCGGAGGGTGACGTCGATAGTCGGCCGGGCGACGGCCGCGCCGACGGCGTTGGCCACCATCGCCCCGTCGGGCACGGCGCAGGCAATGCCGAGGCGGTCGGCGACCAGAGGCGCGAGGCCAGCAGCCGCGCCGCCGACCCCCACGAGGGAGCCCGGGCGGAGTCGCCGGTCGCTGATGGCGTCCTCCACCCGATAGACGGGCTCGGCCGCCCGTGCATCGATCATCTGCAAAATGGCGGTATGGATGGCGTCGGCGGCCGCGGCCAGTACGGCCTGCGCCGTATCCTCCGCCGGCTCGCCGGCGGACAGCAGCCGCATGGCGTCGGTGGCCTTGCCGAGGTCACCGAAGGCGGCCAGGCCGGCGACGATCATCGCATCGGACACGGTCGGCGCTGGTCCGCCGAGGGCCATCGCCGGGCCGCGCCGTTCAGGTCCCACAGTGATGCAGCCGCCTTCGCGGCGGACGAAGCTGTCGCCGCCGACGCCGATGGACCGCAGCCAGAATGCCCTTACCGCGGTGGGATAATCGCCGATCATCGCCCCCCGTTCGGCAAACAGCGGTACACCGTCCCGCCACAGGGCGATATCGGTCGTAGTGCCTCCAATGTCCAGCGACACCGCTTCGCCGGGCGGCGCCGCCAAGGCCATGATGCCGAGGACGCTGGCAGCCGGGCCGGTGAACACCGCCTCTACCGGCCGTTCCCCGGCCGCCGTAAGCGGCATGGTGCCGCCGTCGGCCTTGAGAATAAAAACGGGAGCGGCAACGCCGCGGCCGGCGACGGCCGCCTGCGCTGCGCGGGCGAAGCTGCCGAAGCGGCGCCAGACAGCGGCGTTGTAATAAGCGGAATTGGCCCGCCGCCAAAAGTTGAGCGAACCGGCGACGGACGAACCGAGCGTTATGTGCGCGGGAGCGGCGTGGCGACGCAGCCAGCCGGCCACCGCCTGCTCATGGGCGGGATTGCGGACGGCGAATTTGCCGGCGACCGCGAAGATATCATAGTCCCCGAGGTCACAGCAGGCGGCCGCGACCTCGTCCTCGCGAGGCACCGCCGTCTCGCGGCCGCGGTGGTCGATGTAACCGGACAGCAGGCGGGGGCGTGCAGGCACCAAGGTACTTATGTCCATGCCCGGTCCGGGCAGGAGGAAGAACGCGACCTTGTCCAGCCGGTTCTGCACGACCGCGTTGGTGACGATCGTCGTGGACAGGGCTACCCGCCGCAGTTTCGCGGCCTCCACCCTGTCGAGCACCCGGTCGAGGACGGCGAGAATGCCGTGCAGCAAGTCGTCGTGGGTGGTCGGCGTCTTGGCCTGGGCGAGCACTTTGCCCCCGGCCACTACGACAGCGTCGGTGAACGTCCCCCCGACATCAATGCCCAACAACATCGTCATCCCTCCTCCTCAAAGACGGCCGTTGATAAGCATCCATCTGCGGCGTTGCTCCTCAGAGCGCCTTGCATCTGGGCGCTTCTGAACGGCCTATTCTTTTTTCGGTAATAACGTCATAGCATGCACAGCGCAACCGATCGCGCCATTAAGCTGCGGCCTCTCCGGCACGACCACCTTCACGCCCAGCTCGCGCTCGATGATCCGCGGCAGAGCCTCGCCGACAGCCACTCCGCCAGTAAAAACGACGGTGTCGCCCGCGGCGGACAGGGCGGCCAGCATCGGGCGCACCCGCTTGAAGATGGTGTAATTGACCCCGGCCGCCAGTTCGGCCGCCGAATAGCCCTCGACGATGCGGCCGATGAGTTCCGACTCGCCGAAGATCGCGCAGGTCGCGCTGAGTTCGACCGGGTTATCGCGGTGGCGGCTGAGTTCTTCCAGGGTTATTCCCAGCACGGCGGCCATATTTTCCAGATACCGTCCCGTGCTGGCGGCGCACTTGTCATTTGTCTGGAAATCGACCATCCTGCCGCGGCGCACCTTGATAACCTTGCTGTCCTGCCCCCCGAGGTCGAGAAGGGTGAAATCGGTCAACCCTGTCTGCCAGACAGCGCCGATGGCGTGGGCCTTGAGCTCGGGGATGACGGTCGCGCCGGCGATGGCCAGCGTATTGCGGCCGTAGCCGGTGGCCACCACCGCCTCGCTTGCGCCAAAACCGAGAGCGGCGAAATCGACGGCCAACTCGCCGTTTTGGCGGCGGCCGTAGTCGCGGTAGAATTCGACCGTTTCCAGCACCTTTTCGGTTGTGATGCGTCCGTCAGCCATCAGCACGATCTTGACGCTGCGGCTGCCGAGGTCAATCCCGCACAGCACCGTCGTCACCTCAGCATTTCCAGGAAACTGTCGACCCGCAGGCGGGTGCGGGCGTCGATTTTGCTGGGTTTGTCACCCTCAATCGTGAGAATGGGCACATCCAGCTTTTCGCGAAAGATCATATCCTCGATCTGGCGGAAACAGAAGCTCTGAACGTAATGGATGATGCCGTCGAGATTGCGGCGCTCGATCTCCCGCCGGATATCCTCGATGCGTCCGAAAACGCCGTAAGGGTATGTATAGAGCCGGTACTGTTCGACGAGATCGTCGGTGGCAAACGGCATGGCAAACTGCCGCTGGACTTCATTGTAGACGATCCGCGCCCCCATCTTCTCGACGTAATCGTAAAGGTCGGTAAGGATGGGCGGCACACCGATGAAACCGAGGCGGACATCCTCGGCGAACTCGGCGGCGTTTTGGGCGTCCGCCAGGAAGGCGTCGACTTCCTGCTCGAAAGTGGCGGCGTCGCCGTTGAAATCGCTGCAGCTTACCTGATAAAGGTGGTTATGCCAGCCGCTGACCGTGCCCTCCTGCCAAGTGAGGCGGTCGACTACGGCAACCTTGGCGCGGACGGCGTCAAAGCGGCGTTTGACGGCATTGACCTCGTTCCACCTGGTGCCGAGGCTGTCCATCAGCTTCTCCATCTGCAGCTTGAGCAGGTCGTAATCGCGGTCGAAGGGATAGGCGAACGGAATCGTTTTTATGCCGGCCAGTTCGTATGTCTCCATCAGGGCGTGGGTGTTGCTGCAGTCTCCCTGGGTAACGGCGATGACGGTATCGATGTCGCCGCCTTGGACGACGACGGAATACAGACCCTTTATCCAGCCGCAGATATTGCGGGGATAGCCGGCTTCCTCCGCCGCCTCGGTAAGACGGACGGCCTCGGGGTTGCTTATGAGGATGTTGTTGAGATCGACCGGCGTATGGCCGGCGGCATAAACGATCTCCGCCGGTATGGTCGTCGTAATGCCAATCTTCGCCATCTTCGTCTCCCCGTTCTTATGAAACGCATCGCGACCGTTCAGAAGTGCCCAGATGCAAGGCGGACCGAGGACGTGCAGCGACGCGTACTTAAGCGTACGCTAGCAGGCGCCCGCAGGGCCAACGCCGCAGACGGGCGCTTATCAACGGTCGCCTAATTATCCGGCCGCCAACTCGCGGGCGGCCTGGGCATAATTCTTGATTATCACGATCGGCGTCCGTTCGCTGGCGTTGCCGAACGGGTTGTCGATCAGAATCTGGGTCAAATTGGCCGGATTGAGCCCGACGGTGACGCCGAGGATGGCGGCCCGTTTCAGGTCGTTGACGTCAGCGACCGCTGCGCCGTGACAACCGAAGCGCGCTTTGATGGCCTCGGCGACGCCGTTCGGGTCGTGCGGGCCGTAGACGATGTGCTTGTCGAACGGCGGCATCGTCCCGGTAACGTCGTCGATAAGGGCGGCCTGTTCGCCGGCGAGTTCGTAGAATACGCCGTTCCGGCCGACCAGCTTGGCCAGGATGCCCATAATCATGGCGTACGTCACCCGCCACTTGCCTTCGGCGTTCATCGCAGCCTGCATGCCGTAGGCGCTGGACAAGCTGCCCTTCTGGGGAACGAGACGGCAAAGAATCTTGGCCAGAAAACTAGGGGTTATATCCTCGGGCCGGAGGATGCGGCCCTGAGTAATGGCAACAACGCTTTCGGCCACGGAGATCACGTCATCGGGGCCGATTTTATCGCCTGCGAAGGCAGCGATGGCTTCGACAATATTGTCATTGGGGGTAAGAATGCGGGTCTTCACGGGTATCAGTTCAACTATTGCCATGGCTTGTCCCTCCTATGCCCCGGCGCCGGCCGGTTTGAGCGCCGCCGCCACCTCGTCGGCCATCATGACGAAGCGCTGCTTGCCGACATACCAGTTGCCGCGGGCGACGACCTGGAAATAGATTTCGATCGGCATGTCCACCATAGCGGCGAGAACCTCGCGGATATTGCCCCGCCGGGCGGTGAAGGTAACGGTGACGATGACGGCATTGCCGTCGGTTTTGGGAACGATGAGCGCCTCGAAGTAACCGTCGCTGCGGCGCCGCGTCTCAAGTTCGAGTCGCGAGGTTACTTCCACGGCGTCGAATTGCTCCTGCGGCAGTAGATGGCGGGGAAAGCAATCCATAATCGTGCCGTCCTGGGTGCCCTTGTTCACAAACGGCACGACACAAGAAAAAACGGCCCGGTCGCCGCTGACTTCCTCAAGCTTGAAGTCGGTGCGCTGATCGACGAGAAACTCGAAGGCGGCGTCGCCCTGCCGGGCGATAAAAAGCCATAGCGCGACCGCCAGCACCGCGGCCGCCATTAATAATACGAGCAATAATTCCACTGGTATCTTCCTCCCTTACCACAGGATATACGTCAGGGAAGGGCGTAATCCTGCATATCGACATATTCAAACTCCGCCGGCAAAACGCCGAGGATGTTGTTCGCAAACAGTTCAGCCTTTCCCAGCCTGGCGGAGAAACACAGGCGGACCGAGCCACTGCCGACGCCGGCGAGACTTCCCAGGCCGGCAAGAACGCGGCGGGCGTCCTGCGCCGTTTCGCTGGCCGGATCGACGAGCGCCACCGACGGGCCTAGAATGCGGCTGATGAGCGGGCTGATAAGCGGATAATGGGTGCAGCCGAGGATGAGGGTATCGATCTCGGCTTCTTTCAGCGGCACCAGATATTCGCACGCCGCCTCCCTAATCGGTCCGCCTTCCCAAATGCCCTGCTCGATAAGGGGCACGAATTTGGGGCAGGCCTGGGGATAAACGGCGACCCCGGGATCGAGAACTTTCAGCGTCTTGCCGTGTTTGCCGCTGGCGACGGTGGCCTGGGTGGCAATGACGCCGATATTTTTGTTGCGCGTCGTTTTCAGCGCCACCCGCGCACCGGTGTTCATCCCCACGAGCGGGAAGGGGTAGTAGCGGCGGGCCGCTTCAAGGCCAAGGGCGGTCATGGTGTTGCAGGCGAAAACAGCCATCTTCACTTGCCGGGCAGCGAAGTAGCGCAAGGTTTGATGCATGAAGTCGATTATCTGGGCCGGCGGCCGCGAGCCGTAGGGTGCCCGTGCGGTGTCGCCGAAATAGATGAAATTCTCGTGCGGCATGAGTCTGGTAAGTTCTTTGATTACCGTCAGGCCGCCGATACCTGAGTCGAACACGCCCACAGCCCCGTCGGTCATGGCGCCACCTCCTCCAAGTTATTATCGGCCAGGCGCCATTTATCTTATGCGGCTTCAGCCCGGTGGGGCTACGCGTAGAAATTTGCGGCGACTGTTATTTTTCCTCGTCTGCGTACTTAGCCTGCAGGCGATCGTAATATTCGGCCGGCAGGCGGATGATCTTGCCGGCCCGGTCGGTGAACGCGTTCTGGGTGCGGCCGGTCGCGAGCAGCGTGCCGCCTTCCTCGCGGACAACCCGATAGGTGAACACCATCTTTACCTTCGACAGTTCGACCATGACCGTCTCGACCGCCAGGCGGTCGTCGAAACGCGCCGAGGCGCGGTAGCTGCAGCTGACGTCGGTGATCGGGAAAAGGATGCCGGCGTCCATCAGGTCCAGCAGGTAAACCCCGGCCTGTCTGAGGTACTCAACCCGACCCATCTCAAACCAGCGGAAATAGTTGGCATGGTGAACGACGCCCATCATGTCCGTCTCAGCGAACCTGACCCTGTCCTTGACGATGACCATATCAGCCGTCTTCCCGCTCGCGCACGAGCGCCGCGATCCTGCCAACCGCGTCTTTGATGATGTTGCCCAACGGCCGGCTCTCCAGGCCGATGATTTCGAAATGTGTCTGGTTCACCGGCAGGAGGACTTTGTGGGCGTCGCAGCCGGCGACCGCCGCGGCGATACGCGGCGTGATCTCGCCCATCATGGCGTTGGCAATGACGATGCCGATCGGCCCGGCGACGATCGCCGCCTTCGGCAGCGATACGACGACGGCGTTTTCACCGGTGGCGCCACGGGCCGCGCCGGCCCGCACCATGTTGCTGGTGGCGAGGGCGTTCGTGCCGAGGGCTATTATTTCCGCCCTGGCGCCAAGCTGAGCGGTCAGTTGGGCTATCAGCTGCGCTCCCAGTCCGCCGCCCATCCCGTCCACTACGGCGATTATCATGCAAAATCACCTTCTCGACTAAAATTTTTCGTTGGGTTGCTTGCTATAAGCAATCACCTTATGGGCGATGTTGACGCAGCCAGTCTCCTTCACGCAGAAGGCCGCCGCCGTCGCTATCGCTAGCAGGCCGGCGCACATAAAGAAGGCCAGCTGGAAAGCCTCGAGAGGATAAACCTTCACGCCCTGCTCAATAGCTCCCTGCCATCTGAGATCGAGCATCACGCCAAACAACGGCTGGACCAGCGCTGCTCCAAGGAAGGGGCCGGCGTTGACGAGACCGGCGGCGATCCCCGTAATATTCGGCGGATTGACCTCCTTGGCGCAGGCCAGGGTGAGGGTCATTCCCGCCCCGCCGATCCCCAGGAGAAAACACAGGGGGTAGAGGGCCGCCGCCGGCGGTTTGCCGCCGTTCCAAACCGTGAGCACCAGCCAGGCGGCAAAGAAGAGGACTGTGTTGAGGGCAAACGGCCAACGCCGCGAACGAAACCGGTCGGACAGATATCCGGCCACCGGTCCGGCCAGCATGTATCCGACCGATACGGCGACCATATGATTGGCCGCCTCCACCCGCGTCAGGCCGTGAATCTGTATAAGGTAAGGCACGCCCCAGATGCCGGCGAAGGAGGTGAAAACGCTGTAAGCGGCCATCCCGGCGATGAACGGCGGCCAGTTATGGCGATTGGCGATCACGAACCGGAGGCTTTCCCGCACACTATATTCACCGCCGTTGCCGACAGCCGGCTCAGCCCCCTCGGCGGCCTCGATCTCCTCGATCGACGGCCAGCCAAAAGCCCGCGGGCCGTCGCGCACGACCAGCCAACAGGCAGCTGCCGTCAGCAAAGTGAAAATCGCTATTATATAAAATGATGCCCGCCAGCCAGCACTTTCAACCATCAGTGCCAGCGGCGCCGCAGCAAGGGCAAAGCCGACGTTGCCAATAAAGGACGACAGGCCTGACATCGTGCCGAATTCCCGGCTGCGAAACCAGGCGGCGTAAAACTTTACGATATTTATATAGACCATGGACACCCCCGCGGCGGCGAGGAAGCGTCCCAGATAAAGCCACGGCAAGCTCGGCGCCCAGCCGAACAGCAGCGTGCCGGCGGCAGTCACCACCAGGGCGGCGGTCACCGTGCGCCGCGGGCCCCAGGTATCGGCGCTGATCCCGGCGGGAAGTTGCAGGGCAGCGTAA
The DNA here is from genome assembly GCA_029976065.1 of Selenomonadales bacterium. GTDB lineage: Bacteria > Bacillota > Negativicutes > Sporomusales > UBA7701 > Anaeroselena. The sequence continues at coordinate 4,359 of JARKNV010000078.1, read as the reverse complement.
GTGTAAAAATAAATCGACGACAGCAGCCCCAGTTCGGCGGCATGGGTGAGAGCGAAATCGCGCATCACATCCTCGGCGACTACGCCCATGGCGAAACGGTGAAAGTAAGAAAGGACGAAGGCGAACGCCAGCGGCACGACCAGAAGCCACCGCCGCTTCTCGACCAGGCGGACCCGGGTTGTCCATCCATTATATTCCATATCGTACCCCTATAAAAAAAGCACGCCGTCAGGCATGCAATTTCGTGGCACTTCTGGTGCGCCCGGCAGGAATCGAACCTGCGCACCCGGCTCCGGAGGGCGATACTTGCTATATTGCCACTTATTTCCTCCAGAACAAAGCATGCATGGAGCCTTATTTTTCAAGGCCTGATGGACCGTTATAGGTTTTTTCCAAACACAACTTAGTATACCATATTTCTCATTGTTTGCACTTATCTTTTTATATTACTCATCATTATTTTAAAAATAAGCAGCGGATAAGCAGTTTTTTAGACGAGATACGCCGCACAGATTCTCAGTCATCTTCAATGCTTTTCCACAACAAGTTATTAGTCCCGTTTTCCTACTTTACATTTTCTAAAATTTATTAGTGGACCTCATAAAACATGCTTTTCTGAGTGAAACGACTTGAAGGAGTACAAGCTCCGAGGCACCCTTAGGACTAATTGGCGAAACCCAGTAAATACCGGGATTGTCAGGAATGATAGTTTGCGGGAGAAGGTGACTAACCTTCATGTCTTGCAATTTTAGAAACCGCTCCATGGTATCCTCGTGTTTCTCTGTTTCTCTCATTCCTTTAGTTTTCCTGTAGTCTCACCTGCGTTTTATTCTAATGCAAACGCTGGCCATCGCAGTTTTCCATTTTTCTTCAGTTTTTGAAACATGGCTTCGATGACAAGTTCCCTATACAAGGACACCGCGGTGGGGTTGTCTTTATCGGCCCAAGTCATTGACTGCAGCGTATAGATAATGTTCTCTGCCATTGACCCACCTCCTTTGAATAAGTAGTTTCCCGAAATTCAATAAATATATGCCCAACATCAGACCTTAACGCAAAAAAGCCGCCATTATTTGGCGGCCTGGCTGGCTACTAATAATTACTTATGACACATAACTAAAGACTCTCTAAGCCTAACTTTGCGGATGTCGTCATTTATACATTGGCTTGACGTTCTCAGTTTTCTTAATGCATTAACGCCAATTAGAGACCAGCCTTGTTTGGTCGCTATATCCGCAAGTATAAGGTCTACTGGAATCTCAATGCCGGCATATGATGAGGTTCCCACGACGAACCATATTTGCGCCCCTTTGGATGATACCTTATACGTCTCGCTAAATATTTTTTCCATGTCACAAAAATATGCATTGATCATTTGTGGGATACCTTTATCCCATAATTTATCACTATTATCAGATACTTGTGCCGCTATATTTTTTGCCCATGTTGATTGAGGTTTATCACTTGTCATCCACTTATACTGGACATGAGAGCGTAAGGTTTTCCCCCTAATTCTACGAAGTTCGCTATTATCGTTCACGTATTTACCTAAAAATAGTTCTGGTCTATAGACATCTGAATAGTCAAATGAGTTTAGGTAAGGAGGAGAAAATACTACAAGGTCAACAGAATTATTCTTTAGCAAACCCAATTTTTCCCGGGCATCCCCCTCATAAAAAATGCGTTCACCATTATTGAGTGGAGAATCATCTAAATCGGAAATGATCGTTTGACAATTCTTATGGAATATTTCCCTTAACTCTTTGGAAGAAAAGGCAAGTAGATCCCAATTTTTCTTATATCTAAGGCACTTACCATCTTTTCGTGCGTTACTACATTCCATTACTGCTGAATAAAGAGCCAATAAAAAAAAGTCCCTATGTGCTGTATTTAAAATATGCTTATATAACGCTTCAAACCCTCGCAATACACTCCGATTAAACAGCCACTTAGTATTTCCGTCTTTCGAACAAAAGGTTGAATAGTCTTCCAGCTTACTTTCAATCTCAACCGGTTTCTGACTAAGAATCCATTCCAATTCTGAAATGTATATTTTAGCGGAATGTGCTTTTTCTATACACTTTGTTCTACCAACAAAACTCATAAAAGGATTAACTTCTATTGCAATTGCCCCACACCCGTTCTGCAAAGCTGTCAATGGAGTAGTTCCAGACCCCGAGAATGGGTCTAAAATAGTTAAATGCTCCTTACCCATGCTAAGTGACGTTTCGTTTATGGCTCTCTCGACAAGGGTATGTCCAAAGCCCTCTTTAAATTCATACCACCGATGTCGTGGAAGTCCCATATTAGTCGAAAAGTTTGGTGTGCAATCATCAGTATAGCTATGATCCCAACTGGCTTCTATTTGCATATTTTTTCCCCTTCGTACTTGCAGTCTCTGATTCCAAAAAAATAATTTTACAATCACCTTTAGGCGGGATTAAGGTTATATCAAAGTCACTAGCTTTTATATGTTCTTCCTCTGGTCGACCATCATAAAAAACTAAATATACTTCGTTTAAAGTTGAATCCCGATCCAGATACGTGATTATTTGTCCAATACCTGCTATTATCCTATCTTGTTTGTACTCAGTTCCGCTCTCGTTTTTCCCTAGCCATTTTATCTCAATAACGTAATGCGCTCCTTCGAAATGAGCATAAATATCTATATCAGTTCTATCACCTGCGTTTGTACGCGTTTCTATCTTTGGACGCGCATCAGACAAACAGTTATCCAGCCAATCAAATAAAGACTTCTGAAAATACTTTTCCGTCTCACCTTTAAGTAGTATTCTTTTGCCTCTATCGTGCCAATAATCGTCCATTAAGTTAATTAGTCGCATTGCACTATGATCATCCACTAACAACTTATAATCTTTATGGCTTCTTGCATGCTTGCTGACGCGTTTCTCATTTCGAGAGATCGGATGCATTACATTTACTCTATGCCGTAATAAGCCGTTAATCCAAACCTCTAGTATTTCACCATCCAAACGCAAGATAACTTTCTTGTTCTGCTCACCGTAATTCGATACTATTAGCTGGTCGGCAGACGATAGCCCAGTAACATAATTTACAGCTAAATGTAAATCAATTTCAGCGGTTTCCCTGCCATTATCAATCATATTTTTTACAAACTCACTTGAAAACTTCAACGAAGAGGTTAGCTGGGATTCAATAACAACAGCGACCACTGCTTGTCCATTTTGTAAGTAAACCCGATGAAAAATCTCACAGCATTCATAAAACCATTTTTCCACAAGAAGATTAGTAGTCGAAAGAGCATTCGCTATTCCTGTTGACGGATTCTTAATAATGTCTTGTAATATTTGTTTATCAATATCAGATAGCATAGTTATGCCTCCACATTACTAATTGCTAAAGCCTTTGTACGTTCGTGGAGATATTTAATAACTAGATCACAGATAAAATTAACATTAGTCGTTTGTTTGTGTGCGCTATAAACGTCAAGAACAATTGTCAAAAAACTAAATACATCATTTGAATCGAGATCACCAAAATCAAGGTCAACCCAGTAACCATTTCGCTTATTCTTCATAAAAAGAGGTTCAGAGTAGACAAGTTCAACCACTCTGTTTAATAAGTTTCTTGTAACCAAAGAATCGATTAACCCTTTTGTAATCACAAAACACTTATTTGATATAGTATCCTCTTTTATCAAAGATTCAATCCACTTTATTCCGTCTTCCGTCAACCTATATTCACACGAGACATCTGTTTCTTTAATACGAATATTATCTGCTTCCGCCAACATATAAAAGACTAAGGAATCGGCAGCATTTTGTATATTTTTATCATATGGGCCATGATAATATGTTATATGTCCCTTATCTACTGGAAGTATGTAAAGGAAAGCATTAATGCAATCCTGGAGATAAATTATTTTCTGCAACTGAATTCTACTTAATACTATCGAGCGTTGTCGGGCGTGGTACAAGCATATTGCAACATCACGCATCCTTATTGTGATATTGCTGTTCATAATTCTATTCTCCCTATAATCTCCTCACGAATTTTGAACAATTCTTCCGAACGGGATTGAACTTCAGATAATTTACCGTGCTCCAACAGATCAAAAATAGCAAAGGATTTTTGATTTCTTTTGGCATTATCAATAAGAAGATAAGCCAATCCGAGTTTTTGCAAATTGTTAGATAGTATTAATCTGTTTTCTTCTTCCATGAAACCAAAAAACATTTTGTCAACGCCGATTTGATTTTGCATGAAAGTGGCATTTAAAATTTGCATGTTTGTGGCGATGGGTTATTGTTGTTTTTGCTCGAACAGTGTGTTGATGACATGCTGTTTTTGCTTCATGTACTCTTTGCGTTCTTTAAG
>JARKNV010000070.1 GCA_029976065.1 Selenomonadales bacterium | reverse complement strand
CAAACAGCTCGAACAGCTCGTCGGCATCCAGGTCATGCACCGCCCCGGCGGCGCCGTCTCCCTGGCCGTCGGCATGGCCCACATCTTCTCCAGCATCGGCGGCATGAAGAGCCTCATGAGCTACTGGTACCAGTTCGCGCTAATGTTCGAAGCCCTCTTCATCCTCACCACCATCGACGCCGGCACCCGCGTAGGCCGCTACATCCTCCAGGACGTGCTCGGCACCTACGTCTACCCGCCCCTCAAGGAAACCGGCTGGTGGCCCGGCATCTTCTTCACCGGCGCCATCGTCAGCTTCAGTTGGGGCTACCTGCTCTACACCGGCAACGTCGGCACCATCTGGCCGATGTTCGGCGTCGCCAACCAGCTGCTGGCCGTTATCGCCCTGGCCCTCGGCACCACCATCATCCTCAAGCTGGCGACAAACAAAGCCTACACCCTCATCACCATCGTGCCGCTGGCCTTCCTGGCCGTCACCGTAATCCTGGCCGGGTTCCTCAACACCGGCAACTACCTCAAGATGAACACCTTCAACGGCAACCTGATGGCGGGCCTCAGCATCGTCCTCATCATCATGGTCGCCATCATTCTCATCGACTCCGTCCGTATTTGGATTCGCCTCTTCGGCACCGCCAAACCCGAAGGCATGAACACCGACGTTCCGGCCGTGTGCCAGTTCGGCGAAACCAAGCCCAATATCCCGAGCTAACAGGTAACGTCAAGAAGGCCCGTGCGAAATTGCACGGGCCTTCTTTTTTTGCCGTTCATGTCCGCAAACGCCCCGCTTAACTGAAAAAATCCGCATTTGGCACCAAAAGTATTGCCGTTTGACAAAATTGAAGGATATACTTATAAATGGAGTAAAATACATAACTTGAATTGCAAGAATTGTCGAACTAATAAACGCCGCCGTCTTCTGAAAAAGAGGAGGTGAGGAACCAAAGCTTAATCCCCCCCGGTAATAACCCTATTACAAAAGGAGGAAAAAGCATGAATTCCATCTGGTTGCTCATCGTAGCGGCGTGCGCCTTCATCCTTGCGTATCGCTACTACGGCGCGTTCATCGCCGCCAAAGTCCTCATGCTCAACGACGCAAACGTCACGCCGGCCCACCGCTGCAACGACGGCCGCGAGTATGTGCCGACAAACAAATGGGTATTATTCGGTCATCATTTTGCCGCTATCGCCGGCGCCGGCCCGCTCGTC
>JARKNV010000068.1 GCA_029976065.1 Selenomonadales bacterium | reverse complement strand
GCCCAATGCCGCCCGCCTTCTCTCGTTCTTCTCCATGTCCGACATCCATATCGCCGACAAGGAATCGCCGGCCCAGCCCCTCTATGTGGGATGGATAGCGGAGGGGTGGACACCGGAGAGCGACAGCACCTACAATACGTCGGCCTATTCGCCGGTTGTGCTCGCCACAACCCATGTTCTCGATGCCGCCGTGCAGACGATCAACGCGCTGCATAAGGTATCGCCGTTCGATTTCGGGATCTCCCTCGGCGACGCCTGCAACAATACCCAGTACAACGAGTTGAAATGGTATCTCGACGTCATCGACGGCAAGGTCATCACCCCCAGCTCCGGCGCGCATATCGGCGCCGCCACCATCGATTACCAGAAGCCGTACAAGGCGGCCGGGCTTAACAAATCCATCCCCTGGTACCAGGTGATCGGCAACCATGACCAGTTCTGGATGGGCTCTGTCTTAGAGAATGCAAAGAGCCTGGCGGCGCATACCTCGGACACGATCATCAACATGGGTAACGATCCCAATCCGGAGAATGCCATGGCCGGCGCCGGTTTGTACATGGGGGTGATCGACGGCTCCGATCCCCTGGGGGCCGTCATCAAGTCGGGACCGGAGGGAAGCTTCGCCGCGCCGCCGAAGGTCGTTGCCGACCAGAAACGCCGCTCCCTCTCGAGCCTTACGGACTCGTACACGAACTGGATAAACGAGTTCTTCACTACGTCATCCGGCCCGACCGGCCACGGCTTCAACCTGGTCAAACCGGACGCCCCGCCGGCCTGTTACAGCTTCGTGCCCAAGCCGGGCATCCCGATCAAGATGATCGTGCTCGACGACACGGTCAAGGGAGCCAATCAACAGGACTACGCCGCGGGGGGGCTTGACCAAACCCGGCTCGACTGGCTGACAACCGAGCTGCAGGCCGGTCAGGACAACAACCAGCTCATGATCGTCGCGGCGCATATTCCGTTTAAACCGTATCTGAATCTTGTCACGGATCCGAGCCAGGCGACGCCGGCTGGGCCGTTTAAGACCCTTTTTATTTCCAAGGATCAGGATCCCACATCTATCTCCGTTGTCGATGATACATCATTGCTCTCCGTTCTCCAGCAATATCCGAATCTCATCATGTGGATCGCCGGGCACCGCCATATGAATACCGTCACGCCGCAGGTCCACTCCGATCCCACCCGCAGCTTCTGGGAGGTGGAGACGGCGTCGCTGCGCGATTTCCCGCAGCAGTTCCGGACCTTCGATATATGTCGCAACAGCGACAATACGATCTCCATCATCATAACCAACGTGGACACGGCGGTGGCGGCGGGGTCGCCGGCAGCGACATCGCGGGGGGGCGCGGTCGCCGCCGCGCGGATATCCGCCGCCACCCCCGAGGCCAGAAGCGATACCACGTCGCATGCGATAAACGCCGAGCTTGTGGTGCAACTGACCCCCGCCATGCAGGCGGTCATCGCCAATGTGGGGACGCCGGTATAATAAAAAAATTGCCTTGCAAAGAAGAAAGGAAGGCCCTAGGACCCCTGAGGGGACGCTGG
>JARKNV010000067.1 GCA_029976065.1 Selenomonadales bacterium | reverse complement strand
GCATCCCGCCGTCGTTCCCGGTGGGGAGGCCGGATACGGCAAAGATGGGGGACGGTCTGACCCCCACGGCCAGGAAGGCGAAATCATGGGGGACGACGCTGCCGTCCGACAGCAGGATGCTCGCCTCCTCCACCCTCCGCGAGCGCACCCCCGCCCCCTCCAACACACGGATGCCCCTTTTTTCCAGGGAACGGAGCGCACGGTTGCGCACCTCATCCGGGAACCTGCCCAGCACCCGGCTTCCCCCCAGGAGAGTAATTTCCGCTGCACGGCGCCTTCCCTGAACCAACCGCCACGCGTTGGCGGCAACCTCCACCCCGGCCGCCCCCCCGCCGACAACGGTAATCCTGAGGTCACGCCCCTCCATCTCCCGGAGTATCAGTCGTCGGGCGCCATGGAGATTGATGATGGGCTTGACCGGGATTATCCGCTCCGAAGCGGCGGCGAAGGAGTCGAGCGGAACCCCGCTCCCGGTGTTGAAGGAGGCGACGTCGTACCTCACCGCCTCGCCAGATGCGAGGAGAACGGTTTTCCCGGCCGGGTCGATGCGAACCGCCGTGTCCTCACGGAAGGTCGCGCCGCGCTCCTCGGCCATTTTCCGCACATGGAAACGGACCTGGCGCGGCCGGTAGATTCCGGACAGCATGCCCGGGCCCATCCCTGAGTAATAGTGATGGGCATCGGGACTGATCACGGTGACCCGGTACCCCCTGCCGGTAAACTCAGCGAGACGGAGCAGCACGGTCATGTGCGCGTGTCCGGCGCCGACAATAACGAGGTGCTTTGCCATGTTTCTCCTCCTGAAACCGGAATCGGGAAAACTTCGGTGCTCTCCGCCGCGGCGCTCACCATCGGGTGTTCTGCGACGATGTGGAAGCACTCTGACGAAGTTTATCCCAGCGTACTGAATTATCGGGGAATTTCAAATCCTCCCGCAAGAAATCTCCCCTCCCCACGACCGGCGGGAACGGCACGGAGGAACCGTGGATCCGGCTTCCGCATATCCGACTTGTTTCGCCACGCCGGTATGGAGTAGGATGTCTACCCGTGGGGAGACAGGGCTATGACGATACATGCGCTGGAGCTTTTCTGCGGAATCGGCGGCTTTGCGGCCGCAGCGGCGGGACTTGATGTGGAGATCGTCGGGGCTCTCGACCAGAACCGTGAAGCGCTCGCCGTCTACCGGCTGAACTTCCCCGCTCATCGCGCGGTTCAGGCCGACCTGGAGCGAATCACCGCGGAAGAGCTTGCCTCGTACCATGCGGACTTCTGGTGGTTGTCGCCCCCGTGCCAGCCATACAGCGTGCGGGGCGCACGCCGCGACCTGGCCGATCCCCGGGCGCGAAGCCTTGCGAACATCATGGACGAGCTTCCGCGCATCCCGACAGGACGGCTGCCGACCCACCTGGCGCTTGAAAACGTGGAAGGTTTTTCCCTGTCCAGGGCACGCGAACGCCTGCTCGCCCTGCTCGCCGGCAGAGGCTACCGGGTACGGGAATTCCGGCTCTGCCCGTCGCACCTCGGCATCCCCTCCCGCCGGCCGCGCTACTACCTGGCCGCCTCACGATCGGCGGTGCATGAAGTACGGGTTTCGCCGCCCCCTGAGATGAACCCCTTGGCCGGCTACCTTGATCCGACCCTCTCCCGTACCATCCCCGAAACCTTGTTGATGCCTGCCGAAATCCTCGACAGATTCGGGGACGGCCTGCGCATTCTGGACATCGGCGACCCCGATGCCTACACCACCTGCTTCACCTCCGGCTACGGAAGGTCCATCATGCATGCCGGCTCCTACCTCCGACAGGGAACCGCGGTGCGTCGCTTCGCACCCGAAGAGATCGCCCGGCTGTTGCACTTCCCCGACGGC
>JARKNV010000012.1 GCA_029976065.1 Selenomonadales bacterium | reverse complement strand
AGCAGGTGAGCGATAGTGTTCGAGCCATTGTAGCGGATCCGGGCAACCAGTTCCTCGCACGTTTTGTCGCCCGCCGGCCCGCCGAAGTTATACTCCAGCAGAAGGCCGAGGTCAGCCGGGTCGGACCGGCTGAAGAGCGCGCACAGTCCTGCCGTCGAGCCGCGCAGCAATTCCTTTTCCGTCATCAGTCACACCTCGCTAAGAAAAATATTCCCCGCCATTTGACGAAAACCCTTCTTACCTCTTATTATGGAAGAAACGGCCCCGCCGGCGGGGACAAATCACTGCGAGGACATCATGCTCAAACAACTGTGGCCCTGGCTGGCTTTCGCCGCCTTGACGGCCGCCATCCATCTTGCCCAGCCCGCCTTTTTCGCCGAGATTTGGCAGCTCATCATGGCGGGCGACGTCCAGGACACCGTCGCCTACCTCCGTGCCTACGGCGCCTGGACGGTGGCGGTAAGCATCATCATCAACATCATCATCAACCTGTCCGGCATCCTGCCGACCGTGCTCATCTCCGGCGCCAACGCCGTCGTCTTCGGCCTCGGCGGCGGCATCGTCGTGTCCTGGCTGGGCGAATGCCTGGGAACGATCATCGCCTTCCTCCTGTGGCGGAGCCTGCTCCAGAAAGCCGCCCGCCGCCTTATCTGCCGCAGCCCCCGTCTGTCGTTCGCCGACGAATTCAGCGGCAAAAACGGCTTCAAGGCCATGCTGGTGGCCCGCCTCATTCCCCTGGCCCCTTCGGGCCTCATCACCCTGCTGGGCGCCGTCAGCAGCATGTCGTTCGCCGCCATGCTGTGGGCCACCCTCCTCGGGAAAATCCCCTCCATCGCCCTCGAGGTACTCCTCGGCCACGAACTGGCCTTCGCCCGCGACAATTCCCTGCGTCTGCTGCTGCTGCTCCTGGTGGTCGGCACCGGCTACGGCTACTTCTGGTGGCGGAAGCGGCGCCGCCGGCCGGACGACGAAGAAGACAATCCCCGCTGCCCTTGAAAACGGCATCCCGATATACCTAAAGCCTGCGCTCGATCGGCGCAGGCTTTTCTGGTCGCCGAAAGGCCCCGCGCAATCGCGCGGGGCCTTTCCTCACCGGCTCTGGATAAGAAACAATCCGGCCATAGGATGAAATTTCACTATTTTGTCGGGATAATACCAAATCTCCTCCCCGTCGGCCCGGATAACATTCAGCGGTTCGCCCCACGCCAGCCGGACCTGATCGGGAACCATCCCCGGTTTCGCCACCCCGTCGTTGATCGCCGCCCAGGTTTGTTCGTCCCAGGCGTACAGCGTCCGCGGATCCTCCTCGAACAACACGGCCTCCCACGGCCGCGCCGTCATCCAGATGCCCGGCTGCACATTCGTCAGGCTATAGGCGATGGCGATATAGCCCTTGCTCTTGTCCGCCGTCGATACCACCAGCCAAATCGGCTCGTTGGCGCTGATGCCGGCGATGACGTCTTCCACCTTGAGCGGCTCATTGATCTTTACCTTGATGGTGCCCGGCTCCTCCTGGAAAATGGGAATAGCCAACCGTTTGGAAAAAACCGCCTTGCCGGCAAACCGCTTCTGCGCCTCGGTCAGGTCTTCCGCCGGCACCATCTGCGCCACCTGGCCCCCGGACGCCTTGGCGGCCACAATCACCCCGCTGCCGGCCTCCCGGAAAATGACCTCATAATCGATTATGGGCGGCCCTTCCTGGTAGGCCGGCAGCCTCTTCACCGCCGTCACCTCCAGGCGCTTGCCCTCGAGCCAGTCAGCGCGAATATTGCCTGAAGCGGCCAGCAAATCCGGGCGCTCCGTCACCAGGGTGAAGGCATACCCTTCCGCCTTCTTGCCGCGCTCCAGGGGCAGGACGACGAAAACCTTGCCCACCCACTGCTCCGCTGGTATAGCGGCAGCCTCCTGTCCCGGCGGTGCGCCCGCTACCGGCCCGGCAACCGCGGCGGCAACCAGCAGAACCAGCAGCGCCGTCAGGCCCGCGAACCATTTTTTCGCCACCAACGCCATCACTCTCCTGTAAAATTTTACCAGTTTGTATTTGACGTTTGACGGCGTTTTCCTGCTTGTTCCTTTGTCATCAAATCCGGCCTTTCCGTCATACAATATACCGATAAACGTATCGACTCGCCAAGGGTTGTCCGCCTCCGCCCCGGCGGGAAAGCGCGCGCCGGCGGAGCTCCGGTCGTCCCTACCGCACGAAAGGAGGGCCCTGTATGAAAAAGCTCCTTGGCCTTGTTGCCGTAGCCTTGCTGCTTTCCTTCGCCACGGTTTCGGTCGGGTGGGCGGGCCCGGCGCAAAACCACGACCAGCAAAAACAGCAAGTCAAGGAACGGCCCCAAAAATCCGCTAAGCAGCCGTCCGGCGTCAAGCACCACCAAGGCTCGCCCGGCAAGGAAAACGGCAAAGCGCCTCCCGGACATAACCGCAGCCAGGTCAAAAACAACAGGCCTCAAGGCCCGGCCAAAATCGCCCACAAGCCTCCCGGCCACGACAGCGACCAGGTCAAAAACAACAAGCCCCAAGGTCCGGCCAAAATCGCCCACAAGCCTCCCGGCCGCGACAGCGACCAGGTCAAACACAATAAGCCCCAAGGCCCGGCCAAGATCGCCCACAAGCCTCCCGGCCGCGACAGCGACCAGGTCAAACACAACAAGCCCCAAGGCCCGGCCAAAATATCCCCCGATAGAACCGGCCCGTCCGGAAACCATGACCGCCAGCAGGTGAAACGCCACGAGCCGCCCCGTGAACACCCCCGCTCCGTGCACCGCGGCAGCCCGGCCGGCCGCAACCACCCCCGTAACCATAGCTGGCACCGCGACTGGCCGGATAGCGGCGACTGGCGCCACCATTTCCGCGACTGGTCCTGGTTCGCCTCTCACCGCGTCCACAACCTCGGTACCCGCTATGCCGACGACCGCCATGACCGCGCGCTCTATTTCCACTTCGAGCCCCGCGACAATGACTATTATCGCCACCTCGAATCGCGCTACGGCCACTGGCACTACCGGGATCGCCACCACCGCCACGGCCACTACGGCTGGTGCCACTACTGGTTCCGCGGCGATAACATCATCGCCTTCTTCCTCGGCGACGACGGCTACTCCCAGACCTTTGTCTGGCGGCGTGATGCAGTGGAAGGCCATGCCCTCGCCATCGGCATCCTGACCCCTGATCTGCAAATCGTCTACAGCAGCTACGACGCCGATATGCCGCCCGACCTGGCCGCCGGCTACACCCGGGAAGTGCTGTGGGCCACGGTCGATGACGAATAGCCCGCCAAAAGCTCCGCCGCGGCGGAGCTTTTAGGGTGACGGCGACAAATCGGATAATAATTTATAGTAAATATTTTTAAATAATCATTGTCATTTATATTATTGTCTGCTATAATTAAGGCGTAAGAGGGAGATGGGGCCAGCGAAAGCTTCCTGAATCCGCACGAGTCCCCCTCCAGATGAATCCGTCTCCCCTTTCAATACATATGCCCAAGGAGGTCGCCGTCATGGTCTGGATGATGCTTCGCCCCGTCACCCATTGCAAGGAAGGCTGCCAGCGATAGTCCCGGGCAGGACGGTAAACGGCCCTTCCGGTTATTGATCAGCCGGCAAATGCGAAAAAAAGAGGACTCACAAATGTGAGTCCTCTTTTCTGTTCCCCTATTCCGATTTGGTCTGGGTAGCCGCCGGCGCAGGCACCGCAGCCATATCCTTCGCGGTCAGCTCTTCCAGCGTCTTGCCGGCCGTCTCCTGGCCGAGGATGAAGATGTCGGCGGCGACGATCGCCAGCACGGCGGTGAACAGCATGAAGACGGACGGAATCTTGTCCGGCCCGGTCATGATCCAGCCGACGACGATCGGGGCGATGATGCCGCCCGTCCGCCCGAAGGCCGCGGCCCAACCCACACCGGTGGCCCGGGCGTAGGTCGGGTACTGCTCGGCCGAGTAGGCGTGGCAGATCCCCCAGGCGCCGAGGTTGAAGAAGGAGATCATGCAGCCCCAGAGGATGATTTCGGAGACGCTCTTGGCGCCGCCGAACATGTAGGCGGCGAAAGCGGTGATCGCCAGGAAGCTCCCCAGCGTCGCCCGGCGGCCAACCTTGTCCACCAGGTAGGCGGCGGCGAAGTAGCCGGGAACCTGGGCGCAGGTCATCCACATCATGTATTCGAACGATTTTACCAGGTCGAAGCCGCCCTTGACCAGCAGCGAAGGCAGCCAGGTGAACATCCCGTAATAGGCGAAGACGATGCCGAACCACAGGATCCAGAGGCAGAAGGTGCGGCGGATGAAGGTCGGGCTCCACAGGTCGAAGAAGCTGATCGTCTTGCCGATCTCGACTTTCGGGATTTCGGACGGCTTCGGCGGCTCGCCCACCGGCACGCCCAGCTCGCGTTCGATCTTGGCGACCTCCTCGTGGGCTTCCTGGTAGCGGCCCTTGCTGACAAGGTACATCGCCGATTCGGGCATGATCCTGTAGATGTAGACCACCAGGAGCGCCGGCGCCGCGCCGATGACGAACGCCAGTTGCCAGCCGAATTTGGGGATGACGGTCCAGGCAATCAGCGAGGCCACCAGCCAGCCGACCGCCCAGGAGCAGTTCTGGAGAACCAGCATCTTGCCGCGGTGCTTGGCGGGGGCGTACTCGCTCATCATGGCGTTGGCCACGGGCGGCTGGCCGCCGACGCCGAAGCCGACGATAAAACGGAAGAAAAGCAGCGATTCAATGTTCCAGGAGAAGGCGCACAGCGCGGTGCCCACGCTGTATACGGCCAGCGTGGCCGCGAACATCGCCTTGCGGCCGATGCGGTCGGCCAGCGTCCCGGAACAGATGGCCCCCAGGCACATGCCGACGAGGGCGGCGCTGCCGATGTAGCCCATCTGGACGGGTGTCACGTTCCAGGAGCCGATCATCTTCGCCAGCACGAAGGCGATAAGGGCGGTGTCCAGAGCCTCGAAGGCGATGCCCGAACCGATCAGCACCAACAGGCGCCAGTGGAATTTCCCCAGGGGAAGGTTGCTCACGCGCTCGGAAATACTCGCCATTACAGTCCCTCCTTTTAATAATGAGTGCAATATATCCGGCTCTTCAGCCGGCCGTTCAGGCCCGGCGCTTCACCTCCTTGGCCTCGTCCGCCGCCCTGTTCACGAGATATTGCTGGGCGATATCGCGGGCGTATTCGCGAATAGCCGGCGTCCCGGCCACGGAAATCGGCGTCGAGGTGATCCGTTCGCGGAACAGCACCACCTCCACCTCGGGCAGCAGCATCTGCAGCGCAATGGCCAGCGGCATGCCGTTCTCCAGGATCTCCATGGCATGGGAATTGCCGACGATAAAGTTTAAGCCGAGCTCCTTGGCTTTGGCAATCAGCGGATGATTGCCGTACACCCGGCTGATCGACGCCAACACGGTGTCGGCCTCCGGGAAACGGTTTTTGACCTGTACCAGATGCTCGGGCGTAAAGCCGGTGTGGGGGAAGATGTGGATTACCGTGCTTACCTTGCTATCCTTGTTCCCCACGAGAATGCGGCCGCCGGTGGCCACGTTCGTCTCCGTGATCGCGTCGCAAGCGCGCGCGCCGCGCTCGGCCATCAGCATCCTCTTCTCCTCGTCCATCCCCATGAAATAATCGAGACGGTCGATCATATCGCCGAGGGTATTCACCCCTTTAAGCGCCCGGCCAACGAACAAAATATTGCCGGAAGCGCCCCCGAAGGCGATATCGGCGTGAAAGACCTGGTGGCCGTGAATGAAGGAAAGGCCGGGATGCAGGCCGTGGAACGCCTCATGCAGCTCGAACGCGGCTATGCCGTACAGGTCGAGATAGGTGCGCATCGGTACTCCGCCGGTATTGGCCGCCTCGGCCATCGGGTGATGGGCGACGATGGCATCCACCCCCGTGGCCCCCGCCAGCTCGATGTTGCACTCCGTCAGCGTCATCGTCACGGCAATCTTTTTGACCTCCGCCTCCGGGTTGCCGCACACCAGCCCCGGCGTCTCCAGGCACGCCTTGCCCGGAACGTCGGACGATTTGCGGATTACGAACTTGTGACTGCCGCTGTAAATATCCTCCGGGTCCTTCACGCACCGCCCACCGGTGATCCTGTCCAAAACATCGAGTACATCCCTGACCTTCGCCACCGTCATGCCTCCCTTTTCTCGCCGTTCCCGCCGGCCGCACGTTGGGAGCGCCGCCAAAACAAAAAAGCTACCGCACCGGCGATGACGTTCGCGCAAACGCTGCTTTCCGCATGCGCGGCCGTCATTCCGAAAATACGGCAGCTTTCGGCTCTCCCTGAGGAGCTCCTACGACCAAACCGGGTCTATCGAGTTGTCGTTTTTGCCGCTCATCTTTGATGAGCTAATTTCTTAATTCGCGCTTGTGTGAAAAAATCCTCTTAGTAAACAGAATTATTTTAATATTTTTTTATCTGACCGCTTCCTGGTGCTTGCGCATATACGCCTCTTCCACGATAATCACCGTCACCGCCAGCTCCTGCTCGGGGTCGTAATCCTTCATCACGCTCAGCACCGGCATTTTCAGCTGCTCGATCAGCGCCGCCCGCAGCCGCCGCTTGAACTCGTCGAGAATCGCCACGTCGGTGTAGCGGGTCGTCATCCGCTCAAGCTTGTCCAACGCCGCCAGGGCCGGAACACGCTTATGGTCGGCGGTAATAACGATTTTGTCTTCCGAAACCATAACCCGCTGCTTCCTCAAGCCGGTGCCGAAAATGCTGATATTCACGTTGTTGTTGACCCGCATGATCTCCTGCCTGAGATCCATCACCGCTGCCGCCACCCCCTTTGTGCACAACCGGTACGAGCAGTTTATATAATATATACTCCCTGCCGTTGAGAAGTCCTGCCGGGTGCGGCTTGCCTATGCAGCCAATTTCCAGAATAATAACAAAAAGCCGCACTGACTGACAGCGTGGCTTCTTTGCCTGTTGGTATCATTTGTATTATTAGTTGTTATTCTGCACCGAGCAATTTTTTCCTGCTTTCTCCGCCGTTTATCTGCTCAAGAATTTTCTCCGCCCAGTAATCCGCCCCCTTGAATGACAAAAATTCCAGCTTGCCGACCGCCAGCATTCCGAGCTGGGACTCCGCCACCATAGCCGCCGCCTCCGCCAGCGGAATGCCCGCCCGGCGGGCCAGGGCCTCCGCCACATATCTTCTGAACACGCTCCTGTTGTCCAACGGAATCGCCTCCCCCGTTTTTTTCTCCGTGGGCAGCATATGCGCCCAGCCGTGGAAAAAGACCGGCGGAAAATTCCTGATATTCCCCGGAGCCGCGGGGAAAATAACCGCGGGAGGTGAGACAGGTGCCTGATAAAGCAGTACCAAAGGCGACCAAGGACACGGACGACACAAAGGTAACCGGCAAGCGGAACTTCACAGTCGAGCTGCCGGGAACCTCCGGCCCCAAGGCCAACTATCGCCAAACGGTGAGGGAAAAGGAATAGTGGCAAAGGCTCCGGCGGCTGCCGGAGCCTTTGCATCGACCGCGAAAACAAAAAAGCCTCGCGAGTGTAAACCCGCGAAGCCTTGTGTTTCCTGGTGGGGCATGCTGGTTTCGAACCAGCGGCCTCTTGAATGTGAGTCAAGCGCTCTCCCGCTGAGCTAATGCCCCAGAGACAATTATTGGCAACCTATGCAACGATCATATTAAGAAACAACACCATCTAGACATCATTCTTACACCTGATAGTATACCTCGTAAGGGGGTGGATAATCAAGTGGGGAAATATTTTTCTAAACTACCCTCTACTTTTCGAGTTCGCTCTTTACCTCTCCGGCTATTCTTTTCATTCTCGCCGCATGTTCTTCGCGCGTAGAATGATACTGCGGCAGATCCCACTCCATGATGGTAAGGCTGTCCACAACATCAGGAAGTACATCAAAGGGAAGCGATAAAAGGAGCAACCCTTCCGGGAACAGCCTGCGCGCTTTCATCCCGTGGTGCAATCCGGTAACCATAAGATTAACCTCGCCGTGAACGTAAGGATACATATACAGCCAAGCACACCCGGCCACGGTAGTTCCCCTGGCGGTCCATCCGGCCCCGGTCTTATAGCCCACCGCTCTAAGCACAATTTCCGCCTGGCCGGGCCTGGCGGTAATAATTAGCAGGTCAGGATCAAAAGACAGTTGGTTCAGGGGGGCAAAAGCCACGAAGTTAACACTGCCTTCCGCCAGCCGCGGCATTTTAGCGTAAATTCTCCTGTTTGCCCTGGCATCCTCGTATACACCTAGTTTGGGTCCGATCATCCCGCTTTCAAAAACCGGATCGGGCTTATCCATCCCCAAGAGGATCGGGCCTACTTTGCACTCATGTTCTTCTTTTGTCGTATAGAACGGGCGTCCGTCCTGCGCCTCCTTCAGCATTTGGCAAAAAGCCGCCTTCTTATCAAGCCTCGCCAATCCGTCCGGCTTTGTCAAAGAAAACTTTACCCCTACGGGCTGGTACTCAAAATTAAACCGTTCAAAAATAGATAAATCAAGCCATTTTCCCATATAAACCTCCGCACGATAATGATCCGTTGCCAGCCTCTGTTAAGGCGACCTGCCATTCTTCACCGGGCAATTCGAAAAACGGTCATCAAATCCTTGTACCGGGATATTCTCCGAAAGCGGCGACACCTCCTCCAGGGAATGCCGCTTATCTTTTTCACGCTCATTGAGACCCTCTCGCATTCCGTACAAAGGACCTTGTGCCGTCGACACAAGGTCCTTTGTTCAATACTATCTTAAAGCAAGCGCAGATCATACTAAGCTTCGCCGCCACTCCCCCGTGAAGAAGGCGCCGGTATTACATGGCCCGTTTGTCGATGACCCGCTTGGCTTTGCCCTCGCTGCGCTCGATCGTCTTAGGCGGCACCAGCCGCACCAGCGGGCTGAGCCCGGTTGCCGCCTTCATCCGCTCCTGGACCTTCTGCTCGGCGGCGCGCACCGCCTCGGCCGGGCCGTCGACCAGGCCGTTGGCCTTCTCGACCAGCACGGTCAGCTTGTCGAGGCTGCCCTCGCGCTCGACGAGGAGCTGATAGTGGGGCGCGGTTTCGCCCAGGCTCAGCAGCACATCCTCGACCTGGGAGGGAAACACGTTCACGCCGCGGATGATGAGCATATCGTCGCTCCGCCCCAGCACGCGGTCCATGCGGGTCTGGGTCCGGCCGCAGGCGCAACGCTCGCGACGGAGGGCCGACAGGTCGCGGGTCCGGTAGCGGATCATCGGCATGCCTTCCTTGGTGAGGGTGGTTATGACCACCTCGCCCTTCGCCCCGTCCGGCAGCACTTCGCCGCTCTCCGGGTCGATTATTTCGGTGTAGAAATGATCCTCCTGGATGTGGAGCCCGTCGTGGGCGGAGCACTCGCACGCCACCCCGGGGCCGATGATTTCGCTCAGGCCGTAGACGTCGAACGCCTTGACGCCGTAAGTTTCCTCAATCTGGTCGTGCATGCGGTCCGACCACGTCTCCGCGCCGCAGAAAATCGACTGCAAAGCCGTGTCCTCGGGCCTCACGCCCATTTCCCGCATCGTCTCCGCCAGGTGCAGCGAATAAGACGGCGTGATAATCATGGCGGTTGTGCCGAAATCTTTCATCAGCATAACCTGGCGGGCGGTGTTGCCGCCCGAGATCGGCACGACCGAAGCGCCGACGAGTTCGGCGGCGTAATGGAAGCCCAGCCCGCCGGTGAACAGCCCGTAATTGACCGCCACCTGGAAGACCGACGTGTCCTTGAGCCCGCCGGCCACCAGCGTCCGCGCCAGCACCTCGGCCCATATCCCCAGGTCGTGGCGGGTGTACGCCACCACCGTCGGCTTGCCGGTGGTGCCGCTCGAGCAGTGCACCCTGACGATCTGCTTCATCGGCACGGCCAGCATTCCGTAGGGGTAGGCGTCGCGCATGTCCTGCTTGGTCGTGAACGGCAGTTTGCTGACATCGGCCAGGGTGCGGATGTCTTCAGGCCTGACCCCCTTCGCCGCCATCTTGGCCCGGTAGGAAGGCACATTATGATAAGTCCGCTCGACAACCTTGCGCAGGCGGATGAGCTGCAGTTCCTCGATCTGCGACCGGCTGCCCTGTTCCATCGTATAATTCCAGATCATACCTTTTCCTCCTTAGCTATCGCGGCCGGTTTGCCGGCAAGCAGCCTGACGGCCGGGAAATACAACACCTGGGCGACGGCGCAGTTCACCGCGCCGACCGTAAGCACCACCGGCAGCATGCCGTAGAGATAAACCTGCATCGGGATGCTCATCACGACCTTGGTGGCGGTGATAAAGACGAAGCCGCTCGCCAGGGTGCCGATAAAGGTGCTCACCGCCGGCTGGAGAGTCAGGCCGAAAAGCTTCAGCCGCCCGGTAAGCCCGGTCACGAGCGCGCAGGCCACCGCGCCCACCGGCTCGCTGATGAGGTTGGCGTAGGGGAAAATCGCCTTCGATGTCGCCATGCAGACGACCCCGGCCACCAGGCCGATGCCTGCCGACTGCTTCAGTCCCGGCCGCACGATGAGGATGGCCAGACAATACATGGCGATCAGCCAGTTGGGAGTAATGCCGGCGACGCTGGGGCTCACCAGCCGCAAGATAACGCCGATGGCCAGCAGCAGCGCCGTGACCGCCACGCCCCGGGTATTTCCGCCCGTTTTCTCCACCCGGATCAATTCCTGATTCTCTCTGTTCTCCATTTTTATTCCCCTTTCGTTATTCATAAGTGCATATAAAAAGACCCGTCCCCAGCCAGGGACGGGTCTTTGCCCGTGGTGCCACCCAAGTTAGCCGCAGCGCGGCTCACTCTTCCGGACGCAGAGCGCAACGCTCCGCTATCCGCTTCCCGTTAACGGGGGAAAACCGACGGCGCCTACCCCGCTCGCGCGGCTCGGACCGTGTCTCCCGGGTCCATTCGCCATGCCGAGCTGTGCCAACCTCGCACCATCGTTGGCTCGCTGCGACTCTCAAGCATGGGTACTATTCCCGTTCACCGACTTCTCGTATACTCGGCTGCCTACTAAGGCCAGCTACGGCGTTGCTCCTCGTCTGCGCGCTCGACGTACATTCCGAGTACGCCATCGCGGCAGACTGCGGTGCGCCTTGTATCTGGCTCTTATTAGACAGCCTCAAGCTTTGTGTAATCTCTCACCGGTAAAACCGCATCGCCACAATCGCTGCCGTGCCGGCGGCCAGAGCGATCAGCGTCAGATAATCGCGGGCGCCGAAAGCGATGCTTGTGCCGTAGCTCCCGGCCCGGCTGGCGCTAAAGCCCCTGAGTTCCAGGCTCATGGCCATCGTCTCCGAGCGGGCCACGCATCTCAGGACAAGCGGCTGGACAATGGTGAGGTAATTTCTCAGCCGCCGGGCCACGCTGCCCTGGCAGGAGTAGCCCCGGCAGGCCTGGGCCTCCTGCACCGCCTTGATCTCGGCGAGCAGGTCAGGGATGAAGCGCAGCGAGGCCGTCACCATGAAGGCATATTCGTAGGGGACGCGCAGTTGTCGCACCAGCGCGGCGGTAAGGTCCTGGATACGGGTGGTCGCAAAGAGGAGGATAAACAGACCGGTCATCACCGCCATCCGCAGGCCGACCACCACCGAAAAATCCCCCCCGGCCCCCAGCGCGTATTGCATGGTCGCCAGTCCTGCGGCGAACAGGCCCAGGCTGCCGAGCGCCCGGTAGCTGCCGGCCGGCACCCCCGACAGGGGGAAGGCCGCCAGCAGCGCAGCGGTCAACAGCGCCAGCGGCGCCGCAGAATCGAGCAGCATCGCCCATAGCGATACCAGAAAAACCAATAAGAGCTTCGTAAGGGGCGCCGTCCTACGCATACTGTCTCCTCCTTGCCGCGCAAATCTCGCTCTGCAGTTCCTCCGGCAAAATCGGCCCGGCCGCCACGCCGCAGCACCTCAGTCCCCGGGCCACCTTCGCCGCCGCCGGTTCGCGCAGACCCCAGGCGCTTACATCGGCGTCGCCGGCGAACAGTTCGCGCACGCCGCCGTCGTATACCGCCCGGCCGGCGTTCATCACCACCGCTCGCCGCGCATAACGGGCCAATAGCTCCATATCGTGCGTCACCAGCAGTATCGCCATACCTTTGGCATTCAGCCCCGTCAGCAGCTCCATCAGCGCCGCCTTTTCCCGGGCGTCCTGGCCGCTGGTCGGCTCGTCGAGGATCAACAGGCGGGGCGACGGGGCCAGCGCCGACGCGATCGCCAGCCGTTGCTTCCGGCCCTTGGACAGCGTCCGGGGGTAAGCGGCCTCCAGAGCCGCAAGACCGGTAGCCGCCAGGGCCGAGGCTACCGCCGCCCGGACCTCCGCGGGGTCAAAACCGAGCTGTTCAGGGCCGTAGGCCACTTCCTCGGCGACCGAATCGCGGAAAATCTGCCTGTCGGGATTCTGGAACACATAGCCCACCTGGCGGGCGATCGCCGCCGTCGCGCTTCCCTCCGTAGAGCGGCCGCCCAGCCTTATCCGCCCCGCCGCCGGTTTCAGCAGCCCCATCACCAGGCGAGTCAACGTCGTTTTGCCGCTGCCGTTGCGTCCGGCCACGGCCACGAATTCGCCGTTCCCGACGGCAAGGCTCACGTCCCTCACCGCATACTGCCCCGGCTTATAGCAATAGCTCACATTCTCGATCTCAAGCACTTTTCGTATCCTCCCGGCGGCGGGCGCCGATAAAGCCGTCCAGTTCCGCCACCGCCTCACCCTCGTGACGCCAGGGGGCGAAGCCGGTTTCGAGCTGTTTCTCCAGGCCCAGCTTGATTCGCCACAAGGGCGGCACCATCGCCGCCAGCTCCTCGCTGGCCGCAAGCCGGGGCAGCACCTCTGCCGGCCGCCCCTGGCAGGCCACCCGTCCGTCGGCCAGCACCACCATATTATCGGCGTAAGCCAGCACCCTGGCCAGTTCGTGTTCCACCACCATAATCGTCATGCCGTAGTCGCGGTTCAGGCCCGCCAGCAGGACGTAAAGCTCCTCCGCCCCTTCCGGGTCCAAAGCCGACGCCGGTTCGTCCAGCACAAGAATCCCCGGCCTGGTGGCCAGCGCCGAAGCGATCGCCAGCCGCTGCTTCTGGCCGCCCGAAAGCGAACCGACCTCGCGGCTCTCCATGTCGGCAAGCCCCACCTGGGTCAGCACCTCACCGATCCGGCGGCCGATCCGGCCGTGGTCCTCGCCGCGGTTCTCCAGGGCAAAGGCGACCTCCTCGGCCACCGTCATCGTCACCAGCTGGCTTTCATAATCCTCCAGCACCGTGCCCACATGCGCGGCAAGCTCGCCCATGCCGCTGCCGGCGGTTTCAATCCCCGCCACCTGCACGCGGCCGGCCATGCTGCCCCCGAAGTAGTGGGGCACGACGCCGCAGGCCGCCAGGCACAACGTCGTCTTTCCGGCGCCGCTCGGTCCGGCAACCACGGTGAACGAGCTGCGGGCCACGGTGAGCCCGATGCCGTCCAGCGCTTTCACCGCGCCTTCGTAAGCATAGCTGAAGTTGTCAAACACAATCGCCGTCATCGCCGAACCTCCTCAGCAAAATATAAAAACCCCTCATCCCGGTGAAAGGGACGAGGGGTTAACCCGCGGTGCCACCCTAATTGGCCGCCGAAGCGGCCCAGCTTTACAAGGTACGGGAGCCAGAACTCCGATACCCGCTTCCCGTTAACGGCGGAAGAATCCGACGGCGCCTACCCCGCATACGCGGCTCGGACCGTATCTCCCAGGCCCATTCGACATGTCGAGCAGTGCCAAACTCCCACTACCGTTGGCTCGCTGTGACCCTCTTGCCATGTGTACTCTTCCCGGTCATCGATATTAGAATATATGTATTTGGCTATGAGTATAACAGACCGGACGCGCCCTTGTCAACACTTTTTCCCCCGGCCGTTAATACGTCTGACGGGTCCGGGATAAACTATCCTGGCGGAGGTGTAATCATGGAAGGAATCGTATGCGCCAACTGTCACTCCTGGCTGGCTCTCGACACGTCTGCCTGCCCCGGCTGCGGCTGCCCGGTCGTGCTTGACGGCGACGGCAAGAACGTCATCGACCGCCTGCAGCCCGACTGCCTGATTCATCGTTACGAAGGGTCGGACATGCTCGAACCGGCGGTCGTCCTCAAAGAGGGCAAAGCCAACGTCAAGGCCGCCACCAAGCTTCAGGAATACGCCCAGCCAGTCACTGTCCCCAAGGCAAAAGTCTATGCCTTCGACCAGAACCTCCTCGGCAGCATTCAAGCCCTGAGAAACGAGCGCACCGCCACGATCAGAAGGTACGACCAGCAAATCCAAAGTCATTGGCACCAGCTCAAGCCTTACAAGCATAGCTAGGGGAGGCTGCACAATATTAAAGGCCGGGGTTTTCCCCGGCCTTTCGTATAGTGCTATTTCCCGCAGCCGCACGAGCAGGATGCTTTCGCCGCTTTGTCCCACTCGGCGCAGGCCGCGCCCACCGCCGCGCCCGGCTGGACCGGCACGCCCAGGGCGTTCAGCGCCCGCTCCACGGACGACAGCGTCTTAACGATCTCGGTAATGCAAATGTTGCCCATATGGCCGATGCGGAAGGCTTTGCCCTTGATCTCGCCCAGCGCCCCGGCCACAACCACGCCGAAGTCCTCCATCTTGGCCCGGAAGGCGGCGCAGTCCACCCCGGCAGGGTAATAGGCCACCGTCAGGGTCGGCGCGAGCGCCGCGGCGGCCGTCACCGTCTTGACGCCGATTGCCGCCAGGCCGGCCCGCACGCTGCGGCCGATCCGCTCGTGGCGGGCGTAGCGGTTCTCCAGGCCCTCGGCGAGAATGATCTTCACCGACTCGCTCAGCGCCAGGATGAGATTGACCGGCGGCGTGGCGAAATACATGCCCGGATTGTCCATGATCGGCAGCCAATTCTTCCAGTCGCTGTAATAGGTCGGCACCGTTCCCAGCTCCTCGCGGCGGGCGAGGGCCTTGGCGCCGATGGCGACCATCGTCAGTCCGGGAGGCGTCCCGAACGCCTTCTGGCAGGTGGTGACGAGAACGTCCACGCCCCAGTCCTGCATCGGCTCGGGAATACCGGCGCTGGCGCACACGCCGTCGAGGATGAACAGAGTGTTATACTTCTTGGCCAGCGCGCCTACTTCCTGCGGCTGGGACATAACGCCGGAAGACGTGTCCACATGGGTCAGGGTCATGGCGGCGTACTTCTTCGCCGCCAGCTTGGCCTCGATCGCGGCCAGCGGCACCCGTTCGCCCACCGGGCAGTTCAGCACGTCGGCCTTGATGCCGAGCGCCTTGGCGACCAGCGCGTAGCGGTCGCCGAACACCCCGTGGGTGACGACGAGGATTTCCTCGCCGGCCCTGACGGTGTTGATCAGCCCCATCTCCATCGACAACGTCCCGGCGCCGCCTACGACGATCATCTGCTCGGCCTGGAAAATAGTCTTCAGGCCGGCCAGACATTCCTTGTATACCTTTACGAAGCCGCCGTAAGTATGGCCGTAAGTCTGGGTTGCCATCGCCTGCCGGATGGGATCGGCCACCGGTGTCGGTCCGGGAATCATCACAAGCGGGTCGGTTTTAATCATTGTCATTCGCTCCTCTCAATAACGGTGGTATTAAACTAAATACGGTGCCCGGCGGAAAACTCCTGCCCCGGTTCGCCACATCTTGCCGCGTCCTGGCTGCCGATAGCGCCGCAGGCCGGAATGAACCGCCGGCGCCGGCAATATAATATAATAATTTGCACAGGAGGGACGCCATGGCTAGGCCTCGCCGAATCCTCGCCCTCTTGGCCGTGTTCGTCGGTCTGTGGATGACAGCCGGACCGGAGGCTGCCGCCGCCCCGCCGCCCGAGATAAAAGCGCGGGCGGCCGTGCTCATGGACGCCAGAACAGGCACGGTCTTGTACGAAAAGAACAGCCGCGAACGCAACGCGCCGGCCAGCACGACCAAAATCATGACCGCCATCCTCGCCATCGAAAGCGGCCGCCTCGACGACCCGGTGAAGGTCAGCCTCCGTGCGGCCGCCACCCGGGGCTCGTCCATGCACCTTTACGCCGGTCAGATTCTGACCCTCCGTGAACTGCTTTCCGGCCTGCTCATGCGCTCCGGCAACGACGCCGCCGTAGCCATCGCCGAACACCTCGCCGGGACAAGCGACGCCTTCGTCACCCTGATGAACGAACGGGCCCTCGCCCTGGGCGCAGCCGGCACCCATTTCCGCAACCCCCACGGCCTCAGCGCCCCCGGCCACTACTCCTCCGCCCACGACCTCGCGCTCCTCGCCCGCTTCGCCCTTGCGGACCCGACCTTCGCCGCCATCGTCGGCAGCAAGGAAATCAGCATCGAATGGCTCGACCGCCGCGGCCGCGAAAAAGACGTCAACCTGCGCAACACCAACAAGCTCCTCTGGATGCTCGAAGAGGCGGACGGCGTGAAAACCGGCACAACCGGCGAAGCCGGCCCCTGTCTGGTTTCCAGCGCCACCCGCGGCAACCACAAGCTGATCGCCGTCGTCCTCCACGATCACGCCCGCTGGTACGATTCGATGCAACTCCTAAAATACGGCTTCGACAACTACGACCTCTACGACTATGCCGACCGGGGCGCCGTAATCGCCACCATTCCCGTCGCCGGCGGCCTGGCCGAAGCCGTCGACGCCGTCGTCGCCGTTCCCGCCGCCCTCCTCGTTCCCGCCGCCGACTACGCCCGGGTGACGGTGGAAGTCGACCTGCCGAAAATAATCAAGGCCCCGGTATACCAGGGCCAAAAAATCGGCGAAATCGTCTTCTTCGTGGGCGACAAAGCGGAAAAAACGGTAGATATCGTCGCCAGCCGCGAAGTCAGCGAACGCACCCTCGTCAAAACCTTCCTCCACGGACTGCTCCGCACCTTCCGCCTGTTGGCGGGCTGGGGCGTACTATAGCGGCTTGCGGTAGAAGAAGGGCAAATAATGCTGGAAGCCGACATCGCGGAAATTGAGGATAGCCTCGGTGCCGCCGACGAAAAAAACCCCGCCCGGCTTCAGCGCGGTGAAGAAGCGGCGGTAAAGCGCGTCCTTGGCCTCCTCGGTGAAATAAATCACCACGTTGCGGCACAGGATAAGATCGAAACCGCTCTCGAACTTGTCCAGCAGCAGGTTGTGGCGCTGGAATTCCACCATCGCCTTGATTTCGTCCTTGACGGCGTACGTGTCGCCGCTTCTCACGAAATAGCGGTCCAGCCGCTGGGAGGGGATATTCTTCAGCTCACCGGCCGCGTAAACGCCTTGTTTGGCCTTGGCCAACATCTCGATATCGAGGTCGGTCGCCAGAATGCGATGACGGGCCGCAGGAGCCTTCTGCAGCAAAATCATCGCCAGCGAATACGGCTCGGCGCCCGTGGAGCACCCCGCGCTCCAGATGCTCAGCCGCGGGCTCCGCGCCAGCAGGTCGGGGACGACCTTCTCCTCCAGCTCGACGAATTTCTCCGGCGTGCGGAAAAATTCGGTCACATTGATTGTCAGGTAATCGATGAAATCCTTATATAGCTTGGGATTGGCCTCGATCAGCTGGAAAAAGGCCATATAAGTCGACACGCCGTGGCGGTTCATCAGGTTGGTGATCCGCCGCTGCATTTGAGCCGGCTTGTACTGGTTGAGGTCGATGTCCGATTTGGCGAACAGCTTCTGCTTAAAAAGCTCCCAATCGTCTTGTACCATGTATCCTCCGTAATTTCATCGTTTAATGACGGGATCGATAGTGCTGATTTCGCCGCCGGACCGTTCGGTACGCAGGATGACGATATCCACCCGGCGGTTCTTGGCGCGGTTTTCGTCCGTGGTATTGGGATAAAGCGGCCGGTGTTCGCCATAGCCCAGCGAAGCGAGTCTTTTGGGGTCGGCGCCGTGCTTGTCGATCAGATAACGCGTCACCGCGATGGATCGGGCGGCGGACAGCTCCCAGTTGGACGGGAACTGGAGCGTATTGATCGGCAGGTTGTCGGCATGGCCCTCAACCCGCACATAGCGCGGCGTCTTCTTCAGCGCCGTCCCGACGGCGTCCAGCATCGCCTGGGCGTCCGGCCGCAGGTCGGCCTGACCAAGGTCGAACAGCACGTTGTCCAGGAAACGGATTGTCAGGCCGCGTTCATCGACGATGAACATCACCTGCCGCTGATCCTTGACGTTGGCCTGGACCTTGCGGATGATATCCTGAAAATCCTCCGTCTCCCTGCTGCCGTCCATGCTCATGGCCTGCTCGACCGGCTGGGTGCCCTGCTGGGTATAGATGAGGCTTGAAGCCGAGCCGTCGGTGCGAAAAGCCACGGCGAGGGAATTTTTCAGCGAATTGAACTTGGCCACGTCCGCCTTGCTCATTGCGTACATGATGACGAAAAAAGCCATCATCAGAGTGATGAGGTCGGCGTACGTCAGCAGCCAGCGCATCATGCCGGCCGCATCGTGGCCGCCACCGCCACCGCCGCCTCCGCCGCGTCTTTTGGCCATGTCCCCACTCCTTCAGTCACCGTCGACGTTATTATACATAACGAGCGCTGTATCTGGTATTATTCGACAATAGCCGGCATTTTTCCTACTAGGAATTGTAAAGGGGTGGTGAAAATTCACCACCCCTTTACGGCCGATGATAAGCCCCCATCTGCGGCGTACCCGCAAGGGGCAGGCCGCAGTTCTAGGCGCTTCGCGCCAAGAACTTGCGCACTTGTTCCTCGAAGCGCTTGCTTGCGTACTTTTCGGGTACGCGGCGCGGCGCGCTTGCACCCCTTCGGGTATAAGCGATCACATCAACGCTGAAGCGTTGTGTGTCGGCTTATCCGGTACGCCTTGCATCTGGGGGCTTCTGATCGGCCTAAACCGTGTTGCCTACCCGAGGGCTTCTGCCAGCGGCGTGTACTGCAGGCCGAGCGCGTCCGCCACCGCCTTGTAGGTCACCTTGCCGTCGACGACGTTGACGCCCTTCGCCAGGCCGGCGTTATCGGCAATAGCCTGCCGCCAGCCTTTGTTCGCGATCTGCAGCGCGTATTCGATCGTCGCGTTGGTCAGCGCGAACGTGGACGTGCGGGCCACCGCCCCCGGCATGTTCGCCACCGCGTAGTGGACCACGCCGTGTTTGACATACGTAGGCTCGCTGTGGGTGGTGACCCGGTCGATGGTCTCCACCGAACCGCCCTGGTCGATCGCGACGTCGACGATCACCGAACCCGGCTCCATCGTTTTCACCATTTCCTCGGTGACCAGCTTGGGAGCCTTGGCGCCCGGCAGCAGCACGGCGCCGACGAGCAGGTCGGCCTTGCGGGCCCAGCAGGCGATATTGTAGCTGTTGGACATAATCGTCACCACGCGGCCGCTGAACAGGTCGTCGAGATAGTTGAGCCGCTCGGTCGACCGGTCGATCACCGTGACCCTTGCTCCCATGCCCACCGCGATCTTGGCGGCGTTGGTACCGACGGTGCCGCCGCCGACGATGACAACCTGGGCAGGCTCGACCCCCGGCACGCCGCCGAGGAGGATGCCCTTGCCGCCCTCCTGCTTTTCAAGGAACTGGGCACCGATCTGCACCGACATCCTGCCGGCCACCTCGCTCATCGGCGTAAGCAGCGGCAGCGACCGATTGTGCCCCTCGATCGTTTCGTACGCAATCCCGACTACCTTTTTGTCGAGGAGCGCTTTCGTCAACGCCGGCTCGGGCGCCAGATGCAGGTACGTGAAAAGAATCTGGCCGGCATGGAAAAGATCGTATTCCGCCGCCAGCGGCTCCTTGACCTTCATGATCATTTCGGCGTCGGCGAACAGCCGCCGCTTATCGGCGATAATCCGGGCGCCGGCCTTTTCGTAAGCCGCATCGCTGATGCCGCTGCCCAGTCCCGCGCCGGCCTCCACCAGCACCTCATGGCCGGCCGCCTTGAGCGTCGCCGTGCCCGCAGGGGTGAGCGCCACCCGGTTCTCATTATTCTTAATTTCCTTGGCTACCCCGATAATCATCGCTCATTCCTCCCGTTACCCTGATTATGTGTGTAACACACGCAAGTAATGCAATAATCGTGCCAGTGACAAAAGCCAGAAAAACCAAGCTGTTCGCTTTTATTCGGAAACCACCGTTTACATTTTTGGAATCTTTAGCTTCCATGCTGGTGCCTTATGTTGCCGGAAAACGTGAGAAGACCCGCGGCCATAAAGGCTGCGGGTCGTTTCCGTTGTGTGGTTAGCGCCAGGCGGCAATTGTCTGGGTGGCATCGACTTCACCGACCGCCCCGTCGAGGATCACCAGCAGCGGCCGGGATGTGACCGCCAGCGGCGGCCCGTCCCACACGACCACGTCGGCGTCCAGGCCGGCGGCGATGCTGCCCACCCGGTTGCCGACCCCGAGAAGGGCGGCCGCTTCGGCCGTTATCGCCCGCAGCGCCTGCTCCTCCGGCAGGCCGAACCGCACCGCCAGTCCGGCGTAAACAGGCAGAAAGGCGGACGGCAGCACCGGGTGGTCGCTCATCAGCGCGAACTTTACGCCGTGGGCGGCCAGCACGGCCGGCGCGGCGAAGCTACGGTCCTTAAGCTCAAGCTTGCTGCGGGTGGTCAGATTGGGCCCCACCACCAGCTTCGCCTGCCGTCCGGCGAGCAACTCGGCGATATTATGCCCCTCGGTGGCGTGCTCGACGATCACATCCACGCCGAACTCGGCCGCGATTCGCAGCGCGGTGACGATGTCGTCCGCCCGGTGGGCGTGGGCCCGGAGAGGCATCTCGCCCCGCAGCACCCGGGCGGCCGCCTCCAGACCGAGGTCGAACTTCCAGTCCTTCTCCCCGGCGCGGGCCAGGTAATCCTGCGCTTTCAGCAGCGTCTCCCGCACGAGGGCGGCGGTCGCCATCCGCGTGACGGGGGCCTTCTTCTGCTCGCCGTAAACGCGGCGGGGGTTCTCCCCGAAAGCGATCTTGAGGCCGGCGTGGCGCTTGAGCACCATCTCCTCCACCGCCGCGCGGCGGCGGGTCTTGATGACGCTGCACTGGCCGCCCACCGGATTGGCGCTCCCGGGGGCCACCATGACCGTCGTCACCCCTCCGGCCACGGCGTCGGCCAAGCCGGCGTCGTCGGGGTTTATGGCGTCGATCACGTCCATCTCCGGCGTTGTCGGCTTGCTTGTTTCGTTGACTTCCTCGCCCGCCCAGGCATACGCTTCGGTGTATACGCCCAGATGGGTATGGGCATCGATCAGCCCCGGCGTCACGAACTTGCCGGCCGCGTCGATCACCGTCGCTGCCGCCGGCACCGCCAGCCGCTCGCCGGCGGCGACGATCTTTCCGCCGTCGATCAGCACCGTTCCGCCCCGC
Source organism: Selenomonadales bacterium (assembly GCA_029976065.1). Classification (GTDB taxonomy): domain Bacteria; phylum Bacillota; class Negativicutes; order Sporomusales; family UBA7701; genus Anaeroselena. The sequence goes on along the minus strand of JARKNV010000012.1, from coordinate 77,506 downwards.
AGGGCCGGGCCGGCCATCGTCAGCACCGTGCCTCCCGTTATCGCCAGCATATTATTGCCCCTTCCCGCCCTTGGCGTTCTTTTTGGCCGCCACCCGGTCCTGCAGCCACCCGTACCAGCCTTCCAGCCCCTCGCCGGTGCGGCACGACGCCGTAATCAGCACTATCCCTGGGTTGATGCTGGCGATATCCTCGGTGGCGGCGGCCAGATCGAAACTGGTGTAAGGCAGCAGGTCGATTTTGTTCAGCACCACGGCGCTGGCCTGCTTGAAGACCAGCGGGTATTTGAGCGGCTTGTCCTCGCCCTCGGTAATGCTGAGGACGGTGGCCTTCGCATCCTCGCCGATATTGAACTCGGCCGGACAGACGAGGTTGCCGACATTCTCGATTATCAGCAGGTCGAGGCGCGCCAGGTCGAGGCTGCCCAGGACGCCCTTGACCATATTGGCGTCGAGATGGCAGCCGCCGCCGGTGTTGATCTGCACCACCGGCACCCCCTGGCGGGCGATGCGCGCGGCGTCCTTGTCGGTGAACAGGTCCCCCTCGATGACCGCCAGGCGGAGCTCATCCCTCAGGGCGGCGATCGTCCGCTCCAGGAGCGCCGTCTTCCCCGAGCCGGGCGAACCCAGCAGGTTGAGCACGAAGATGCCGCGGTCCGACAGCAGCGCGTTCACCTCGGCGGCCAGCCGGTCGTTCTTGTCGAGGATGTTGGCCATAACTTTGATTTCCACTATTCCACCTCCAGATGCTCCACCTTCAGTTCCCGCCCGGAAATTATCTCCACCCCCGCCGACCCGCACCCCGGGCACAGGAAGCGGAACCGTTCCACCCGGAACTCGCGGCCGCAGTCCCGGCAGCGCCCGACGAGCGGCAGCACCTCGATGGCGAGCTCGGCGGCCGCGGCCGCCGTTCCCGCCGCCAGCGCCGTGAAGCAGAAGGTCAGCGCCGCCGGCTCGACCTCGGTCATTTCCCCGACCTGCAGCTTGATGCGGGTTACGGCGGCGGCGTCATTTTCGGCCGCGGCCGCCAGCACGATATCCAGGACCCCCTGGGCGATAGCCATCTCATGCATCGGCGCCCGCTCCCACTTCCGCGGCAATCAGCGCCGCCACCCGCCCGGCCGCGGCGGCGGCAGGCGGCGACAGCTCCAGCCCGTCCTCCATTGCCGCCGGCTCCACCCCGAAAATCACGATCGGCGGCAGCTTGGCGGTCAGCGACAACAGCGCGAGCGCCTGCGGCAAAGAAAACTCATGCAGCGAAAACCCATGCTCCGTCGGCACGGAGCCGAGCTCGGCCGGCGTGAGCCGGTAGATTGCCCCCGGCTCGCCGCCGCCCGCCAGGGCGTCGACGATGATTATCCGCGCGGCATCGAGCAGCGAGCCCAGAACCTCCAGCGACGCCACGCCGCCGTCCACCGCCTCCACCCCGGGAGGCAGGCCGCGAGCCGCCAGTTCGCGCACCACGTGTATCCCGACCGCGTCGTCGCCCATCAGCAAATTTCCGAAGCCGACAATAACCGTCCGCGCCATTTTCGCCTCCGCCTACCCGGTATTTCCGGGAAATACTCGTCGCCGGCCACTCTCGAAAGCACCGCCGGCCGGCGGTGCTTCGCATCTGTCCTAGTTCCTTTTCCTGCACAGCAGGGCCAGCGCCTCGGCCGCCGGCCGCGTGTTCACGATATCGGCGGCCGTCAGCCATCCCTTGCGGGCCACGGCCACGCCATACGCCACATAATCCAGCTCCGCCGGCGCGTGGGCGTCGGGGTCGACCGCCAGCAGCACCCCCGCCTCCTTCGCCCGGCGGCACCACCGCCAGTCGAGATCAAGCCGGTAGGGGCTGGCGTTGATCTCAATCACCGTCCCCGTGGCCGCCGCGGCGGCGATGACCGCCGCCAGATCGACGGCGTACCCGTCCCTGGCCAGCAGGATCCGCCCGGTCGGGTGGCCGAGAACGCCCACATAGCGGTTCTCCATCGCCGTGATTATCCGCCGCGTCATATCGGCCTCGCTCTGGCGGAAGGCCGAATGGACGGAGGCGATCACGAAATCGAACCCGGCCAACACCTCATCGGGATAATCGAGCGTGCCGTCCGGCAAAATATCGCACTCGATGCCCGCCATGATCCGGAAGCCGGGGTTGGCGGCGTTAAGGCGCTCGATCTCGCGGCGCTGCTCGTCCACCGTCTCCAGCCGCAGGCCGCGGGCGTACACCGCCGTGCGGCTGTGGTCCGTCACCCCCAGATACCCCCAGCCCCGCTCGCGGGCCGCGGCCGCCATCTCCGCCGGCGTTGCGCTGCCGTCGGAAAAGGTGGTGTGCATATGGAAAACGCCGCGGATATCTGCCGGGGCAACCAAAGCAGGCAGCTCGCCGCCGGCGGCGGCTTCGATCTCGCCCAGGCCCTCCCGCAGCTCCGGCTCGATGTAGTTGAGCCCCAGCGTCCGGTACAGGGCCGTTTCGTCGGCGATCGCCAGCCGTTCCCCAGTCGCCGTTTCGAGTCCGTATTCGTTGATCTTCAGGTTCTTGTCCTTGGCCAAGCCGCGCAGGCCGACATGGTGCTCCTTGCTGCCGGTAAAATGGTGAAGAGCGGCGGCAAACTCCTCCGGCCGCACCGCGCGGATATCAAGGTTCATGCCGGTCACGAGCTTCACGCTCGCCTTCGTAGGACCCTGGCCGAGCACCGTCTCCACTCCCGGCAGCGCGCCGGCCAGCGCCGTCGCTTTCTCCGGCTCGGCCGCCGCCACGACGACATCGATATCCTTCACCGTTTCCTTGCGGCGGCGGATGCTGCCGGCCACCGCGGCGGCGTCCACTCCGGGCTGGGCCTCCAGCCAGGCGGCGATCTTCTCCGCCAGCGGCCAGACGTCGGCCAGCAGGAACTGTCCCTGGTACCGCTTCACATAGTCGATGCCCTGGAGGATCCGCTCCTGGGTCTTGGCGCCGAAGCCCGGCAGCGTCGCCAGGCGATTCTCGCGGCAGGCGTATTCCAGCTCGCCGACCGAATTGATGCCCAGCTTTTCATGGAGCTGCAGCGCCTTCTTCGGTCCCAGCCCGGGTATCTTCACCAGCTCGAACAGCACCGGCGGCACCGCCGCCTTCATGTCGTCGTAATATTTCAGCCGTCCGGTGGCCAGAAACTCGCGGATCTTGAGGGCTAGAGCCTCGCCGATGCCCTTGGTCGCATCCACCCGGCCGCTGGCCACGAACTCCGCCAGATCGCCGTCGAGTTCCTCCAAAATGCGCGCCGCCGTTTCGTACGCCCGGATCTTGAAAGGGTTCTCCCCCTTCAGCTCCAGCAGCACGGCAATCTCGGCGAACAGCCGCGCCAGTTCCTGCTTGTCGGCCATGCGGCCACCCCCTATCTTGGCTCGAAATAAACGGTCACTTCCGTGCCGGGGCTAACGATGCTGTTGGGAAGCACCGACTGCCTCACGGCCACGCCGCTGCCGGCCGGCACGAACACCAGCCCCGCTCCGGCGAGGATCTCCCCCGCGTCGCGCATACTGCGCCCGAGGACGCTCGGCACCGCTACCTTGCCCGGCCCCGGCTTCACCACCGGCGCCACCGCCTGCCGGGGCTCCTGGGTCGCGGCCGGCGGCCGCGCTGTCGGCAGGTTGGCCAGCTCGGCGGCGTTCTGCGGGCGGATGGTCAGGTAACGCATCACCTGATTCATGATCTCCCCGAACACCGGGGCCGCGATTTCGCCGCCGTAGTAAGCCCCCACTGGGTCGTCGATGACGACCAGCGCCGCCACCTGCGGATCCTCCACCGGTCCGAAGCCGACGAACGACGCGATATAGCGGCCGGCTTCGTAGCCGTTGCCGCTCTCCTTAAGCCGTTCGGCCGTACCCGTCTTGCCGGCGAAGCGGTAACCCTTCACCGTCGCCCGCTTGCCGCCACCTTCGCTGATGACCCTTTCCATCATGCCGGCCAGCAGCCTGGCGGTTTCCGGACTGACCACCTGCCGCACCCGCTGGGTGGGCGTAGCCGATGCCAGTGAACCGTCGGCGTTGTATATCTCCTTGACTATGTAAGGCTTCAGCAATACGCCTTCGTTGGCGATCGCCGACACCGCCGTCAGCAGCTGCAGCGGCGTCACCGCAATGCTCTGGCCGATGGCCATCGTGGCGATATCCGAATCGCGCATATCCTTGGTCTTGAACAACAGCCCTTCTTCCTCGCCGGGCAGCTCGATATCGGTAGACTGCCCGAACCCGAACGCGCGCGCGTAGTTATTCAGCCGTTCGGCGCCCAGCCGCAGGCCGAGCTGGGCGAAAGTGGTGTTGATCGAATTCTTGATCGCATCGGCGAACGTAACCGAACCGTAGCTGTCGCCGCTCCAGTTCTTGATCCGCCGGCCCGACACCTCGATATAGCCGCTGTCGAAAAACCGCTCGTTCCCTCCGACCGCCTTCTCCTGCAGGGCGGCGGCCGCCACCACCGATTTGAATGTCGAGCCTGGTTCGTAGATGACGGAAACGGCGCGGTTTTTCCACTCCGCCGCCCCGTAGCGGTAAAAACGGTTGGGGTCGAACCCCGGCCGCGACGCCATCGCCAGAATCTCGCCGGTGCGCGGGTTCATGATGATGACCGTCGCCGCCTTGGCCTGCGTCCGCGCCATCACCTTGTCGAGGCTCTGCTCGACGATGAACTGGATGGCGCTGTCGATCGTCAGGTAGACGCTCTTGCCCTGTTTCACCGGCTTGAACAACACGCTCGAGCGCAGGATGGGGATGCCGTAGCTGTCGGTATCCACCGCCTGCTTCACAAGCTCGCCCTTGATCGTCTTATCCAGCGCCATCTCCAGCCCGCTCAGCCCCACGTCGTCGGTACCGACGAACCCCAGCACCTGGGCCGCCAGACTGTCGTTCGGATAATAGCGTTTGCTTTCCTCGATAAAATTAAGGCCGCGGATATTCTCCGCCTTGATGAGGTCGGCCACCTTCTGGGCCGCCTCGGGCTCCAGCGTCCGCTTCAGCCACACGAAGCTCCCGCCCGCCAGCAGCCGGTCGCGCACCGCCTCCATCTTCATCTCAAGGATCGGCGCCAGCTTGGCGGCTAGCTCCGCCGGTTCCTTGTTGAACTCGTGGGGATTAACGTACAGCGACTTGCGCAGACTACTGATGGCCAGTTCGCGGCCGCTCCGGTCGAAAATCGTGCCGCGCGGCGACTGAAGCAGCTTGCTGTCACGCAGTTGCGTGCGGGACTTCTCCGCCAGATGCCGCCCCTCCACGAACTGCACCCAGGCGATCCGCCCGACCAGCGCCACGACTGCCGCCAGCAGCAGAAACATGGCAATCGCGATCGATTTTCTCACCTGCGGCGTCGCCCTCGGCATCTTTTCGCCCTCCAACAAACTGATGTTTACATATATTCGCCGCCTGCCCGCCTTTCCCTGTCCTGCGGACTATATTATTAGCCCCGCCCGCAGCCGTAATGCAAGCGTTTCCCCGCCCGCAAAAAGAAACCGGGACGCGTCCGCGTCCCGGTCAGCCGGTTCAGTTGAGTTGCCCGTCGCCGGCCGCCTGCTCCTCGGCAGGCGCGGCCGGCGCTTTCCGGTACCTGCTGTGCCAGACCCCCGCGGCGATGACCGCGGCCGTAACCAGCGCCGGCAGCAGCCAGTGGGGCAGCAGCCCGGCGTAAGCCGCGAGCAGCCTGTCGCCCTGCATCATCTCGCCCGCCGTCCAGGCGATAAGGCCGGCCCCGGCGTACACGATAACCGGGAACCTGTCCATAATCTTCACGATCAGCTGGCTGCCGAAAATGATCAGCGGCACGCTCAGCGCCAGGCCGATCGCCAGCAGAACGTAGTCGCCCTTGGCAACCGCGGCGATTGCCAGCGTATTATCCAGGCTCATGATGATATCGGCGATGATGATCGTCTTGACGGCCTTCCATATTGAACTCGAGGCCGCGATATTCTCCTCGCCGCCGCTTTCCAGCAGCAGCTTGGCGGCAATCCAGACAAGCAGCACGCCGCCGATGAATTGTACGTACGGTATATGCAAAAGCACAACTGCCACGACGGTAAGCACCACCCGCAGCCCTATCGCCCCGGCACTACCCCACAGGATGGCCATCTTTTGCTGCTTCGGGGGGAGAGCGCGGCTTGCCAGCGCAATCACCACGGCATTGTCCCCGCTAAGCACGATGTTCACCATCATGATTCCCAATAGTGCGCCAAAGAACTCCATTGTCTGTACTCCTTTACTTGCTCCGATTTAGTGTAGCGATGCGCTCCCGGGATAATCGCGGACCAATCCCGCCTCCTTCTTGGGCCAAGTAATAATACCTGGTATCAACCACGCTGACCATGTTTTATTTTAGCAGCGTCGCCGGCCATTATCAAGAGCGGCGGGCACAAAAATTATGTATACATAACAGCGCGATCCGCCAACTTTTGCTATAATATTATTATCTCTACGACAAAGAAGGTGCCCCGATGTTCCCGTTACCCGAATGGAAACGAAATCTCGCCGCCCTGTGGTTCGCCCAGCTTGCCGGCATGGGCGCCATCACCGGCGTCATGGCCTTTTTGCCCCTCTACGTCCGCGAGCTCGGCATCACCAGCCTCGAAGAAGCCGGCGTATGGTCGGGCCTGCTCATGGGCGCCGCCCCGCTGACCGCGGCCATGGCCGGGCCATACTGGGGAGCGGTGGCCGACCGCCACGGCCGCAAGCTGATGGTGGTGAGGGTCATGTTCGCCTTTTTCACCGTCATGGTCTTGATGGGCTTTGTCGCCACCGTCCACCAGCTGCTCTTCCTCCGCATCATCCAGGGCGTCTTCGGCGGCTTCACCGCCGCCGCTTTGGCCCTCGTCACCTCCCTGAGCCCTCCCGACCAGATAACCTGGACGCTCGGCATCTTCCAGACGGCAATGATTGCCGGCAGCGCCTTCGGGCCGATGTTCGGCGGCATCATCGCCGACTCGCTCGGCTACCGGTGGGCGTTCGTCTCCTTCGGCCTCCTCTGCCTCCTGTCGCTCTTCATCGTCCGCTTCGCCGTCGTCGAGCGCTTCACCCCGGCGCCCGCCGCCGCCAAACGCCCCGTCTGGCGCGAAATCGGCGCCATCATAACCATTCCCGGTCTGTGGCTGACGCTCGTCCTCCAGTTTCTCATCCAGTTCGCCATGATGATCATCGCCCCCATCCTGCCCATCTACGTCCACGTCCTCTCCCCCAACCTCACCTACATCGCCAGCGCCGCCGGCGCCATCATCGCCGCCGCCGGCCTCACCAGCGCCGTCGCCTCGGCGGCGATGGGCAAGATCAGCAAGCGGTTCAGCCACAGGACGGTCCTAATCGTTGCCGCCGTGCTGTCGGCGGTATGCTTCGCCGCCCAGGCCGCCGCCGACAACGTGCTCCTCTTCGGAGCCATGCGGGCTGTCAGCGGCTTCTTCCTCGGGGCCATGCTCCCCACCGTGAACGCCCTCACCTATTTCCTCATTCCCGAAGAAAAACGGGGCGTCGCCTTTGGCGTCACCACCACTTCCATGCAGATGGGCATCGTCCTGGGCCCCCTCAGCGGCGGAGCCTTGGCGGTATATCTCGGCTTCCCGGCCGTTTTCTGGCTTTCGGCGCTGCTGTTCGCCGCCGTGGCCGCCTGCGTAGCCGTCGTCCGCAACCTCCCCGATACCGGTAGCGGCAGGGACGCCGGCTGAAAAACCCGGTCGGCCGCAATTTATCTGTACTAGTAACACTTTTCGCCAAACGCTGTCACTATTTCACCTGTTCTGCCGACATTTTTCGTGCCGGCCGCAACAGCCGAAACCTTGCATAATAATACGGCACCGCATTTTTACAACTATTGCCGTTACCCGCATTCTGCCCCGCCCCGCAGGGGAATCGGCCGCGGTGTTGAATTAATCAAGGGAAACCCGAACATTAAGGCGGTGGCTCCGTTGAAGAAAATTTTCGCCGTTCTCATAATGCTTTGCGCCGTTCATGCGCCCGCTTTCTCCGCCCCCGCGGATACCGCGGCCGCCCCAACCGTTCAGGAAAAAGCCGTTCTGTCGGCAGCCCCGGTCTGGCCCGATAAAGCCGCCTGGGTCGGCCAGCAGGCAACCCTCGTGCCCGCCAAACTGAACGTCTCCGCCAGCTATCTGCTCATTTTCCAGCAGCCTGGCCAGGACATGAGCGGCATCGACCAGCTTCACCTCGCCCGCAAGCACCTCGGCAAGCCCTTCATCATCGAGGGCCTCTACAAGCTCGAGAAAAAGAAGGCCGTGACCCGGTATTTCTGGCGATTGGCCGCTAAAGACGGCGGCGTGTTATGGGTCAGGGACTATCCGGACGTCGCGCTGTCCGCCCTGCCGTTCGCCCTCGAAAGGGAAATTGCCGCCGAAAAGCGAGCCATGGCCGAAATCGGCGCCCTCGTAGGAAATACCGTCTGGATCGACCGCAACTACATCCCCAAGGCGGAGCTCACCGCGGCCGTCGACCACCTCGCGCCCCTCACCGTCACCGCCTTCAAATCAACCGGCCCGTTCAGCGAAGCTTACACCCTCGACCTCAAGCAGGCGGACGGCACCCCGGTCGCGTGGACCGTCGCCCCGGCCGGCCAGCGGGCCGCTTTCAGCAACGAGCAGTTCTACGGCATGATCAGGAGCGGCTTCATGCGCCACGATCCCCAAACCCTCTTCCCCCACTGGTCGCCGGAGGACTGGCGGCTGATCAGCGGCCAGGAAATCCGCGTCGGCTGGGAGCGGGAGAAGGTGCTCATGAGCTGGGGCGAGCCGCGGCTGGCGCCCGCGCTGGTGGCCAAGGGCCCGGAAGAGGATATGTATGAAGCGCGATACGGCAAATACTACCTGTACTTCAAAAACGACAAGCTGATGAAAATCAAAACCCCCGACCCGGCCGTCACTGGCAAAAAAGCTGACACCAAGGCCGCACCCGCGGGCAAAACGTCATCCCGCGAGGGCAATAAGGATGGGCCGAAAATCAAAATGATCGAGCTGCAGGAAGCGACAAAAGAGGGCAATTAAGCCCTCTTTCTATTTACGGCCGTTGATAAGCCTAAAATACGCTCTTATCGATTTTCTTGTCTATTCTTTCTCCGCGAACAGCCGCCGCTGGATCGCCAGCCCGGTCGGCGTCCGCGCCAGGCCCCCCTGGGAGGTTTCGCGGAGGCTGACCGGCATGGCCGCCCCCACCTGCCGCATGGTATCGATCACTTCGTCGACCGGTATGACGCTCTCTACTCCGGCCAGCGCCATATCGGCGGCCACCAGGGCCTGTACGGCGTAAAAGGCGTTCCGCCGCACGCACGGCACCTCCACCAGGCCGGCCACCGGGTCGCACACCAGCCCCAGGGCGTTCTTGAGCGCCAGAGCCACCGCCATGCCGACCTGCCGCGGCGTGCCGCCCTCCATCTGGACAAGCGCCGCCGCCGCCATCGCGCCCCCGGCGCCGCATTCCGCCTGGCAGCCGGCCTCGGCGCCCGAGATCGAGGCATTTTCGGCGATGATCAGTCCCGCCCCGGCGGCGGTGAGCAGCCCTTCGACAATCGCCGCGTCGCTGTAGCCGCGCGTCTCGGCCGCCGCCGCCACCGCCCCCGGCATAATGCCGCACGAGCCGGCGGTGGGGAAGGCGACGATCCGTCCCATGCAGGCGTTCACTTCGCTTACCGCCAACGCATAGGCAATCGCCTTCGCGGCCGCCTCGCCGGCCAGCGCCCTGCCGACCCCGATCCGGGCGTAGTACCGCCGCGCGTCGCCGCCCACCAGGCCGCTCGGCGACTTCTCGCCGCTCGCCAGTCCGGCGGCGATCGCTTCGCGCATCACCTGCCAGTTGCGGGCCATATCACTGCGGATGGCCTCCGCCGGCCGCTGGGCATGCCTGCTTTCCTGCTCCACGATCACGGCCGCCAGCGTCGTGCCGGTAGTCTCCGCCCGCAGCACCCAGTCGCCGAAACTGCGGATAGCGCTCATACGTCTCCCCCCAACGCCGGCACGGCCAGCACCGCTTTCATGGCCGCCACCGCCCTGATCGGCGACAGCGCCTCGGCGGGGATGGGCTCGTCGGCCTCGATGACCATCAGCGCCTCCTCGCCCCGCTCCTGGCGGGACACCTGCATGAAGGCGATATTGACGCCCTCGTCGGCCAGCTTTTTCGTAACCGTCGCGATCACGCCCGGCTTGTCGTTGTGAATGGTTATGAGGGTATGGTACTGGCCCGTCACCCGGACGGGATAGCCGTCGATGCGAGTGATGAGGATATTGCCGCCGCCCACCGAGGCCCCCGTCACCTGGCGCGTCTGCCCCGATACCCCGGTAAGCTCCAGCAGCGCGGTATTGGGGTGCACGTCCGGCAGGTCCACGGTGGAAAACGAGTATGTGAGCCCGTGCCCGGCCGCGAGCGTCAGAGCCGCCTTGATCCGCTCATCGTCGGGAGCGAAACCCAGCAGCCCGCCGATCAGGGCTTTATCGGTGCCGTGGCCGCGGTAAGTCTGGGCGAAGGAGCCGTGCAGCTTGATCCTGGCCTCCGCCGGCCGTTCGCCGAGGATTATCCTGGCCATGGCGCCCAGCCGGACCGCTCCGGCGGTATGGGAGCTTGACGGGCCGACCATAATCGGGCCGGCGATATCGAATAAACCGCGCATCTCAGCCGCCTCCCCGCCGCCCGGGCGCCGTCCTTGCCTGGTGGATCGCCCGCCCGTCCAGCGCGTGCACGCTTTCCAGCACCGTCTCCGACAGCGTCGGATGGGGGTGGATGACCTGGCCGAGCGCTGCGGCCGCCAGCCCGTGGCGGATGGCGATCGCCCCTTCCATCACGAGGTCGCTGGCATGCGGCCCGAGGATATGCATCCCCAGCAGCTTGCCGTCCGCCTCGTCGGCCACCACCTTCACCAGGCCGTCGGCCTCGCCCATCGACACCGCCTTGCCGTTGGCGGCGAAATTGAAGCGGCCGGTCTTCACCCGGTAGCCGGCGGCGACGGCCTCCTGCTCGGTAAGGCCGACGGTGGCGATCTCCGGTTCGGTGAAAATACAGCCAGGCACGGCGCGGTAATCCATTTCCGCCGCGCCCCCCAAGGCGTTTTCCGTTGCAACCAAGCCCTCGCTCGAAGCGGCATGGGCCCACATATAGCGGCCGGTAACGTCGCCGACGGCGTAAATGCCGGCCACGTTCGTCGCCATACGGGCATCGGCCTCGATCCCCTTGCGGCCGAACGCCACCCCCGCCGTCTCCAGCCCGAGGCCGGCGACTGACGGCAGGCGTCCGGTGGCGGCCAGCACCTTCTCGGCGGCCAGTTCCTGCTCCTTGCCGTCGGCCGTCGCCACCGCCACCGTCAGCCCGTCCGGCCCCGGACGGATGCCTGTCACTCTGGCGCCGGTCAGCAGCTTGATCCCCTGTTTGCGCAGCAGCAGCGCCATCCGCTTCACCAGGTCGGCGTCGATGCTGGGCAGGATGGCCGGCAGCATCTCCACCACCGTCACCTCACTGCCGAAGGCCCGGAAGATGGCGGCGAACTCCACTCCCACCGCGCCCGCGCCGATAATCACCAAGCTGCGCGGCACCGTCGCCAGCGCCAGCACCTCGTCGCTCGTCAGCACCCCCGGCAGGGCGGCTCCCGGCACCGGCAGCTTCATCGGCGCCGAACCGGTCGCCACGATGATCCTGCCGGCGGCAAACTCCTCCACGCCCGCGTGGCTGCTTACCGTCAGCGTCCCCGGCCCGGTCAGCGCGGCATCGCCGTACCGCACCGCGATGCCGTTGCCCGCCACCAGTTGGACGACGCCGGCCTGCAGTTGGCCCACCACCTGCTCTTTGCGGGCCATAACCTGGGCGAAATCGAAGCCGATGTTGTCGGCCCGCAAGCCGAAGGCGGCGCAGTTTTGCAGGTTTTGCCACCGCTCGGCGCTCTTCAGCAGCGTCTTGGTCGGAATACAGCCGCGGGTCAGACACACCCCGCCAAGCTTGTCCTTCTCGACCAGCAGCACCCTGGCGCCCAGCTGCGCCCCCCGGATGGCGGCCACATAACCGCCGGGGCCGCCGCCGATGACCGCGATATCGTACATAAAAACAATCCTCCTTGTGATTAGCGCCGCAGATTCCAACTATCCTGGCCGTACTTGTCCGCCGCCAGCCGGACCGCGGTTGCCTCTTCGGCGGCGGTCAGGGCGGCGGGGATGAATTCGTCGGCCAGCGCTTCCGCAAAACCGGCCGTCAGCGCGGCGGTCAGTTCCTCCCAGGCGGGAACGCGGCCAAGCACCTCGTCGATAGCGACCGCCCGGGCGGCCAGCATTGCGGCCGTCGCCGCCCGTTCGGCGGGCGAAGGCAGCCTGAGGATGGCCGCGACCGTCGCGGCGTCGAACCCGAGCAGCAGCGATCCGTGCTGGAGGATGACGCCGCCCTGGCGCACCTGGGCGCTGCCCGCCAGCTTGCGCCCGGCGCAGGTCAGCTCGTAGTGGGCCGGGGCGTCGAAGCAGGCCGCCGAGGCATGCCGGGGCCGGATGCTCTGCCCGTAGGCCGCGCGGGGGATGTTCATCCCCGCCGCCACTCCCAGGCGCTGCAAGCCGGCCGACAGGCCGCTGCTGAACCAGTGGTAGGCGGCGGTGATCGTCGCCGGCACCCCCGGGTGATCTTCACGCACCACGACGCTGTAAGTCAGTTCGATATCGTGAAGCACCGCCCGGCCGCCGGTCAGGCGGCGGACGACGTCGATGCCCCGTTCCCGGCAGGCGTCGAGGTCGATCTCGGCCACCGCCCGCTGGAAATAGCCCAGGCTGACCGCCGCCGGCCGCCAGCCGTAAAACCGTAGCGTCGGCGGCGCCTCGCCGGCCCCGTGGGCCAGCATGATCGCCTCGTCTGTCGCCATATTGCGGGCGGCATCCGCCGCGCCGCTGTCAATCACCCGCCACGGCACGCGCCCCGCCCCCGATCACTTCGCATTCGGCGATCGCCCGCGCCGTCTCGGCCGCCGTCAGCAGCCGCGGATAATTGTACATCACGCCGCCGGGGCGCTCGTTATAGTACGGACGGTTGCAGTCCGGGCAGCCGCTCGTGCGGAAAGCCGCCCCGTCCGCCAGCAGCTCCGGCAGCCCGGTGACGGCGAAGCCGGTTATCGCGCCGCCGCGGCAGACAATCGCCTCCCGCCCGTAGCCCCGGCGCAGCAGGTGATGCGCCACCTGCACCCGCCGGTACCGGCCGATGGGCGGCGCGCTCCGGTCGGCCCAGGCCGCGCCTTTGACCGGTGTGAACGCGAACAGCCCCACCGTAATGCCCTTTTCTATGCAGGCCGCGATAGCATCGGCCATCTCTTCCTCCGTCTCGCCGAGGCCGACGATCAAATGGGTCGACACCCGGCCCGGCAGGGCGGCGGCGCACGCGGTCAACAGCCGCCAACGCTCCTGCCAGTCGCCTTCCTTGGCCTCGCTGTAAACCTGCGGCGTCGCGGCGTCGAGCGCCACGCAGATGCGCTCGGCCCCGGCCGCGATCAGCCGCTTCGCGTCCGCCACCGTTTCCAGATGGCTCGACACGCACACCGGCACCATGCTCGCAGCGCTCAGCGATGCCACCGCAGCAGCAGCCGTCGCCACGCCGCCGTTGTCGACCACCTGCAGGCAGGCCCGTTTGAGCCTGCCGGCAACATAAGCGGTGTCGATGCCGGCGATTGCTTCGGCCGCGGCCGTCCCCGGCCAGGTGACGCGCGACAGCATGTTCGCCCCGGCGCCGCTCTCGCGGGCCTGGGTGCAAAAGCGGCAATTGTTGCGGCATCTCTCGCCCAGCATCACGTAGGCCGTACTCGGCGGCGCGTCGCTCCGCGTCTTCCGCCCGGCGACAATGGCGTCCGTCCCTGCCGAAAGCTTCCATAATTTCATAACACGCAGCACTCCCCCCGCCCCACGCCGGCCAGGCCAAGGCTTTCGGCCAGCCTGACCGCCGCGCGCGTAGGATTCACGATCGCGTTGATCCCCAGCCGCACCGCCGCCTTGTCGAGGGTTTCGCGGTAGCGGCCCCCCGGCCGCATGCAGCCGAGGCGGAGGGGTATGGCCGGAAACAGCTCCCGGGCGGCGGCGATAACCGCCAGCGTCTCTTCAAGGGCGGGCGGCTTGCGGTCGGCGTAGCGCGTGCCCTTGGTGGGCGTGAACACGATCAGCGTCAGGCTGTCGGCGCCCAGCATCCTGAGCAGCGCCAACGCCTGGTGCTCGCCGCGGATCTCACCGCCGTGCAGGCCAATGCAGACATGCGGCGCCACCTGGCAGCACTCCCGCAGCTTCCGGTAGCAGGCGACGTAATCGGCCACCGTCCGGTTGAGGCCGAGAACCTCGCGGATAGTAGCGTCGTCGCCCACGAAATCGAACGACACCTTGTCGGCCAGCGGGGCGATGACCGCAATGTCGGCCTCGTCGACCAGGCCGGTATGGATGTTGAACCGGCGGCCGGGCTTCAGCGCCGCCAGCCGGGCGGTGTGCGCGGCCAGCGGCACCCTGCCGCCGGACGTGCAGCCGCCGCTGATCAGGCAGCTCGGCCCCAGCTCTTCGCCGTGGCGGCTCACCGCCGCCAGGGGCGTCATCCTCTTCAGGTACACCCCGCCGCAGTGGGCGCAGTCAAGACCGCACTCGCCGCCGGTCACGCTCACCGCCGTCGTCTGCGCCGGGTACGACCAGACAATCTCGGGACGGAAATTTGCCTCCCTTATTTCCCAGCACTTCGCCGCCAGGCGGTCTAAGGCTTCCATCGCACCACGGGCTTGCGGGCGGCGGTCGCCTCGTCGAGCCTCCCGACCACGGTGGTGACGGGGGCGTTTTTCACCTGGTCGGCGTCGGTCTCGGCCTCGGCGGCAATCTTCAACATCACGGCGATGAAATCGTCCAGCGTCTCTTTGCCTTCCGTTTCGGTCGGCTCGATCATCAGCGCCTCCTCGACGATCAGCGGGAAATAGATGGTCGGCGGGTGGTAGCCGTAGTCGAGGAGCCGTTTGGCGATATCCAGCGTCCTGACGCCATAGGGCTTCTGATTTTTCGAGGTCAGCACGCACTCGTGCATGCAGAAGCGGTCGAAGGGCGAATGAAACTTCTCCTTCAGACGGCTCAGGCAGTAGTGGGCGTTCAGCACGGCGTCCTCGCTGGCCGCCTTCAGCCCGTCGGGGCCCATCGCCCGGATGTAGGCGTAGGCGCGGACGATCACACCGAAGTTGCCGTAGAAGGACTGCACCTTGCCGATCGACAGCGGCCGGTCGTGATTGAGGCGGTATCTGCCGCCCTCGGCCACGATCACCGGCGACGGCAGGAAGGGGATAAGGTCCTTCTTCACCCCCACGGGCCCCGAGCCGGGACCGCCGCCGCCGTGCGGCGTGGCGAACGTCTTGTGGAGGTTGAAGTGGATGACGTCGAAGCCCATGTCGCCGGGGCGGGAAATGCCCATGATGGCGTTGGCGTTCGCACCGTCGTAGTACAGCAGGCCGCCGGCGCCGTGGACGATGGCGGCCACCTCGCCGATGTTTTTCTCGAACAGCCCCAGCGTGCTGGGGTTGGTCAGCATCAGGGCCGCAGTATCGGGGCCGACGGCGGCCCGCAACGCCTCGAGGTCGACGGCGCCGTCCGGGTGGGACTTGATCTCGACGATCTCCAGCCCGCACACCGCGGCGGTGGCGGGATTGGTGCCGTGGGCCGAATCGGGGACGATCACCTTGGTCCGGACGGCGTCCTCGCCGCGGTGGCGGTGATAGGCGCGGATGAGCTTGATGCCCGTCAGCTCGCCGTGGGCGCCGGCCGCCGGCTGCATCGTCACCGCGTCCATGCCGGCGATCTCCGCCAGGTAGCCCTCCATCGCCGCCAGCAGCTCCAGCGCGCCCTGCGCCGTCGCCTCGTCCTGGAGGGGGTGAAGGGCGGCGAAGCCGCTCAGGCGGCAGGCATCCTCGTTGATTTTCGGGTTGTATTTCATCGTGCACGAGCCGAGGGGGTAAAAGCCCGAATCGACGCCGAAATTGCGCTGCGACAGGGCGGTATAGTGGCGCATCAGCTCCAGCTGGCTGACCTCGGGCAGCGCGGCCGGCGTCTTGCGCCGGAAAGCCGCGGGGATGAGGTCGGACGCAGCGGGGGCGGGGACGTCGCAGGCCGGCAAGTCGACCGCCCGGCGGCCGGGCTGGCCCAGCTCGAAAATAAGCGCCTTGGCCTTTCTCATGATACCGCCTCCACAATCCGCACCAGGCGGTCAATCTCCGCCGCCGTGCGTTTTTCGGTCACGCACACCAGCATGCAGCCGGCCAGTTCGGGGTAATAGGTACCCAGGTCGAGTCCGCCGATGATCTTCTCCTTGTAAAAGGCGGCGTTGATTGCCGCCACCGGTTTGGCGCAGCGCACGGCGAACTCCTTGAAGAACGGGGCGCCGAACACCGGCCGGCAGCCCGCGCGTTTCGTCAGTTCACCGTACGCGTAATGGGCCTTCTTCAGGCACAGCTCAGCCACCTCGCGGAAGCCCGCGCGGCCGACCGCAGTCATGTACACCGCCGCCGCCAGCGAACACAACGCCTCGTTCGAGCAGATGTTGGACGTCGCCTTCTCGCGACGGATATGCTGCTCGCGGGCCTGGATGGTCAATACGAAGCCGCGGGTGCCCTCAAAGTCGGTCGTCTGGCCGACGATACGGCCGGGCATGCGGCGCATCAGCTTCTCGGTCGTGGCGAAAAAGCCCAGGTACGGCCCGCCGTACGAAACAGCCAGCCCGAGCGGCTGCCCCTCGCCGACGACCACGTCGGCGCCGAGGGCGCCCGGGGCCTCGAGCACCCCCAGGGACACCGGATCGGCGACCGCGATCAGCAGGGCGCCCGCGGCGTGGGCCAGTTCGGCGGCCGCCGCCACATCCTCCAGGCAGCCGAAGAAGTTGGGCGTCTGGATAATCACCGCCGCCGTCGCCGGCCCCACAAGAGACCCGAGGTCGGCGGCGGCCGTCGCGCCGTCCGCATACGGCGCCTCCTTCACGGCGATGGCGCGGTCGACGGCGTATGTGCCGAGAATGGTCCGGAAATGGGGATGGACCGTCCGCGCCACCACGACCTCGCGCCGCCCGGTCGCCGTGCAGGCCATCATCGCCGCCTCGGCCAGAGCCGTGCCGCCGTCATAGAGCGACGCGTTGGCCACCTCCATGCCGGTGATCGCGCAGATCATGCTCTGATATTCCCACAACGCCTGGAGATAACCCTGGGAAATCTCCGGCTGGTACTGCGTATAGGCGGTGTAAAATTCCGAACGGGCGATCACGTGGTCGACCACGCTCGGCACATAATGGTCGTACGCGCCGGCCCCCAGGAAGCAGGCATACTCGGCCAGGCTGGCGTTCCTGGCCGCCAGGGCCTGAAGATGGCGGGCCAGCTCCGGCTCGGCCAGCGCCGCCGGCAGCGCCAGCGGCCGGTTAAGGCGCATATCCGCCGGCACATCGGCGAACAGTTCCTGCGTCGACCCGACGCCAATCGCGGCCAGCATGGCCCGCCGGTCGCCGTCGGTATGCGGCAGGTAACTCCTGGTCATGCTAATGGCCTCCCTCCGCCGTAAGCTTTTCGTACCCGGCGGCGTCGAGCAGGCTGTCGAGCTCGCCCGGGTCGCTCAGCTCGATGACGGCGATCCACCCGTCGCCGTAGGGATCGCTGTTGACCAGCTCCGGGGTGTCGGTCAGCGCGTCGTTGACCGACACCACCTTGCCGGAAACCGGGGCGTAAATGTCCGACACCGCCTTCACCGACTCGACCACCGAAAAGCCCTGGCCGGCGGTCACGGCCGCACCGGCCGTCGGCACCTCGACGAATACCACGTCCCCAAGCTGGTGCTGGGCGAAATCGGTGATGCCCACCGTCGCCTTGTTGCCTTCCACCCTGACCCATTCGTGCTCGCTGGAATACTTAAGCTCCTGCGGAATATTCATCCTTTTTTCCCCTCTCTTTTGTAAAATGGTCTGGGAATAACCTCCGCGGCGATATTCTTGCCGCGGATCTCGACGGCAAACTTGGCGCCCGGCTTGGCATACCCGGCTTCCACCAGCGCCATGCCGAGGTTTTTATCCAGCGTCGGCGCGTACGACCCGGTCGTCACCGTGCCGATCCGCCGGCCGTCGGCCACCACCGGGTACTCCGCCCTGGCCACGCCGCGCTCGGTCAGCGCGAAGCCGGCGAGCTTCCGTTGCGGTCCGGCCTGCTGTTGGGCGGCCAGCACCGCCCGGCCGTTGAAATCCCCCTTGTCGAGGTTCACGAAGCGGGTCAGCCCCGCCTCCACCGGCGAAATCACCGCCGACAACTCGTGGCCGTACAGCGGCATGCAAGCCTCGAACCGCAGCGTGTCGCGGCAGCCCAGGCCGGCCGGCGCAAGCCCGTACGGCGCCCCGGCCGCCATGACCGCCTCCCACAGGGAGGCCGCGTCCTCGGGCCGGCAATATATCTCGAACCCGTCCTCGCCCGTATACCCCGTGCGCGACACCATCACCCGCCGGCCGGCCACCTCGGCCGCCGGCAAAAACCAGTAATAGCCGAGGTCAGCGACCGGCGCATCCATCAGCTTCGCCAGGATGGCCGGCGCCGCCGGCCCCTGCAGCGCCAGCTCGGCCGTTTCCGCCGACAGGTTGGCGAGCTGCACGTCGAAGCCCGCGCTGTTGCTCTGGAACCATTCCCAGTCCTTGGCGATATTGGCGGCGTTGATAACCAGCAGGTAATCCTCCGGCCCGTAGCGGTAGATGAGCAAATCGTCCACCGTCCCGCCGTCCTGGTAGCACATCGGCGAATACTGCACCTGGGTGTCGGCCATCCTGGCCACGTCGTTGGTCACCACCTTCTGCAGGTAGGCCAGCGCGTCCGGCCCCTTCACCGACACCTCCCCCATGTGGGACACGTCGCACAGGCCCGCCTGCTCGCGCACCGCCCGGTGCTCGGCGAGGATGCCGCCGTACTGCACCGGCAGCAGCCAGCCGCCGAACTCCATGATCTTGCCGCCGTACTTGAGGTGAGTCTCGTACAAAGGCGTCTTCTCGGCCATGTCTTTTTATCCCTCCCTGATATTACTTAGGCTCTCTCCGCGTCCCGATAATTATTAAGCTCCGCGCGACTCCCGGGGACCCTCCCGCGGCGCTCCGCTTCCCTCCGCAACACCGCCGCGGCGGTGTTTCCGGCAGAATAAAAAAAGCAGAGGCAAAAGAGCGTCGCTCCTTTGTCTCTGTCCTTTTTACCTGAGAGATTCACCCGTGAGGGTTCTCCTTCGGCGGCGCCCGATGGCGCACTCTCCAGAGTCTGGTCCGGCCATGGTCCTTTTGCCTGAGAGTTTGACAAAGGTTTTACTCCTTCGGCGCCGCCCGCGCGGTCTCTCCCGCGGCCTTCATTCCCAATATTATGCTAATGAATCCGTTCGCTGCCGGCCGTTGTTTTCCTGCGCCCGGCAATAAAATCTTTATTTCACAAAGTCACTGCCCGCCAGCCTTTAATAGCACTGCGGCCGGCGGTCGGCAAACACCGGCATCCGCCGCCGTATCTCCTCCCCGGCGGCAAAATCGACATCGGCGACAACGACCTCCTCGCCGTCGGCCGACCCTTCCGCCAGCACCTCGCCCCACGGGTCGACGGCCAGCGAATGGCCGAAAAATATGTTGTGCTCGTCGCGGCCGACGCGGTTGACGGCAATGACGAACAGCTGATTTTCGATCGCCCGGGCGACATTAAGCGCCCGCCAGTGCGCGCCCCGCGACGCCGGCCACTCCGCCGGCACGAACAGCGTCCGGCAGCCGGCGAGGGCCAGAGCCCGCGGCAGTTCGGTGAATCGCAGGTCGTAGCAGATTATCATTCCCGCCGGCCCGAAGCTCAGCTCGAAAAGCGCCTTGCTGTCGCCGGGCGCCAGGTAGCGGTCCTCCGCCATCAGGCCGATGAGGTGGATCTTGCTGTACTTCGCGACAACTTCGCCGTCGGCGTCGATGGCGTAGCAGGTATTATAAACCTTGCCGTCCCGCGCCTCGGCGATCGAGCCGCTGATGACCTCCACCCCGTGCTCGCGGGCGAACGCCGTCAGCATCGCCAGCGTCGGCCCGCCCTCAGGCTCGGCCAGCGTGGCGATTTCCGCCAGCTTGTAGCCTGTCGTCCACAGCTCCGGCAGCACGAACAGCCTCGCCCCCCGCGCCAGCCCCTCGGCCAGCATCGCCCCGGCCTTGCGGCGGTTGGCGGCCACGTCGCCGAGCGCGATATCCATCTGCAGCAGCGCAACCTTCACGTTCCCTTGTCTCCTCTCGCCCCGGCGGTCGTTGTTCCTACATAATAATATGCGTCGCCGACGGCAAATTCCTGCCGCCGGCGACGCATATTTTCCTCCGGCCGCGCCGGGACTCTCCGTTACTTCTTGAGCATCGTCGCCTTGCCGTCAACCACCAGCACGCCGTCCTGGTTGGTCACCGTCGTCCGGAAAATCAGCCGGTTCTTGGCCTCGATCTTCTCGATGCACTCGACCGTGGCTGTCACCGTATCGCCGATCTTCACCGGCGCCCGGAACGAAAGCTCTTGGCCCATGTAGATGGTGTTGGCCCCCGGCAGGGCGGTGCCGAGCACGGCCGAGATGAACCCCGCCGACAGCATGCCGTGGGCGATCCGCTCCTTGAACATCGTCTGCTTGGCGAACTCCTTATCGACGTGCACCGGATTGAAGTCGCCGGTAACGCCGGCGAAGGTATAGACGTCGAACTCGCTCACCGTCTTGGTCATGCTCGCTTTGTCGCCGACCTTCACGGCGGCGAACGGGATATCCTGCACCATAACTTAATCTCCTTTCTTGCCTTAGCGGAGAATTGCGCCGGAGATAACCATCCGCTGCACCTGGTTGGTGCCTTCATATATCTGGGCGATCTTGGCGTCGCGCATCAGCCGCTCCACCGGGTACTCGCGGCTATAGCCGTAGCCGCCGAAAACCTGCACCGCGTCGGTGGCCACCTCCATGGCGATATCGGAGGCGTACAGTTTGGCCATCGCCGCCTCCTTGGAATACGGCAGCCCGGCCTGCTTGTTGTAGGCCGCCCGGTAGGTCATCAGCCTGGCGCAGTCCACCTTCACCGCCATGTCGGCCAGCATGAAGGCGATCGCCTGGTTGACGGCAATCGGCTTGCCGAACTGCACCCGCTCCTTGGAATACTTGACGGCGTGGTCGAGGGCCGCCTGGGCGATGCCCAGCCCCTGGGTAGCGATACCGATGCGGCCGCCGTCGAGGGTCGTCATGGCGATCTTGAAGCCATCGCCTTCCTTGCCGAGCAGGTTCTCCTTGGGCACCTTCACGTCCTGGAAAATAAGCTCCTGGGTCTGCGAAGAACGGATGCCCATCTTGTGCTCCTTCTTGCCGAAGGTGAAGCCGGGCATGCCCTTCTCGAGGATAAAGGCGCTGATTCCCTTGACACCCTTAGTCTTGTCGGTCATCGCGAACACGACGTTGATCTCGGCCTCGCCGCCGTTGGTGATGAAAATCTTGCTGCCGTTCAGGAGGTAATGGTCGCCCTGGTCGACGGCCACCGTCTGCTGGGAGGCGGCGTCAGTGCCGGCGTTCGGCTCGGTGAGGGCGAAGGCGCCGACCTTCTTGCCCGCGACCATCGGCACGAGGTATTTCTGCTTCTGCTCCTCGGTGCCGTAGGCGAAAATCGGCCACGAGCACAGCGACACGGTCGCCATGTAGGACACGCCGATGCCGGCGTCGGCCTTGCAAATCTCTTCGGCGGCCAGAATATAGCCGAGGTAGTCGCCGTCGGCGCCGCCGTACTTCTCGGGGAAGCAGATGCCGTTCAGGCCGAGCTCGCCGATGGCGTCGAGGAGCGCGCGGTCCGGCTTCTCGTTCTCGTCCCGCTCGGCCGCGCCCGGCGCGATCTGCTTCTCGGCGAATTCGCGGACCATCTTCTGCATCATCGCCTGATCTTCGGTCAACTCAAAACGCATTGTTCTTCCTCCATCCTCAATTTCGCTTGGCGTTATGCAGGGCTCAATCCTTGCCGGGTATGCCGGCGATCTTCTTCGCCAGCTCCTTCTTGGCCTCGAGATTGCCCTGACGGGCGATCATGATCCGCTGCGCCTGGGGCGAGCCGGCGCCGTGCATCGACTCTGTCCGGTAACCGACGGCCGCCGTCCCCAGCGTGAGATTCTCCACCAGCCGGAGAATGCGCAGGCGATGCTCGGTGGGCACGCCCGCCGTGGCTCCCAGGTACTTCTCGATCTTCGGGCCGAGCTCCGGATGGCGGAAATCCTTCTCCGACGGCATGGTCACGAACAGGCCGCCGGCGATATCCTCGGCCAGGCGGGCGATCTCGTACGGGAAGCGGGTCACGTTCTGCTTGCAGACATTGGCCAACAGCATATCGATCAGGTACGTCCCCGAGGCGGTGCGCGCCCCGGCGGCCGAGCAGGCGATGCCGCAGGCATACAGCGTCTCGTTGAGATGAACCATCTCGATCAGCTTATCCTTGACGTGCGAAGCCTTGGCCGCGCCGTTGTACTCGGCGGCCAGCGCGGCGGCGCCGATCAGCACGTCGCCCACCCCCACCTTGCAGCCGCCGTAGCTCTGGCGGTGATAACCGGCGAACCGCTCCACCAGCGCGCCGCTGAAGCGATACTCGCCGCACATGAACACATCCTTCCACGGCACGAACACATCCTCGAAAATCACCAGCGATTCGTGGCCGCCGAACGTGCTGTTGCCTGTGTCGATGTCGCCGCCCTCCAGCTTGCGGGTGTCGCACGACTGGCGGCCGTAGATATAGGTTATGCCGGCGGCATCCGCGGGCACGGCGAAGCACACCGCGTAATCGGCGTCCTCCTCGCCCATGCTGATCGTCGGCATCACCAGAATCCAGTGGGAATTGAGCGCCCCCGTCTGGTGGCACTTCGCTCCGCGGACCACGATGCCGTCGGCCCGCTTCTCCACTATCCGCAGGAAAAGGTCGGGGTCGGCCTGCTTATGGGGCGGCAGGCTGCGGTCGCCCTTCGGGTCGGTCATCGCCCCGTCGACCGTCAAGTCCCCGTCCTGGACCATGGTGACAAAATTGATGAACCGTTCATGATATTGCGTGCCCAGCGCCTGATCCATCTCGAAGGTCACGCTCTCGACGGCGTTGATCGCATCCATGCCCACGCAGCGCTGGAAGCACGACGCCGTTTTCTGGCCCAGCAGCCGCTGCATCTTCACCTTCTTCACCAAGTCGTCGGCACTCTGGTGGAGATGCGCGAAGCGGTTGATCTTCCGCCCCGTGAGGCTCGAAGTCGCTGTCATCAGCTCCGCGTGGGCCGGGTCGTGGGCCAGCTCGTACGTCATCTTCACCGCATTCAGCGACGGACGGATGACCGGGTGATCGACCGGATTTTCGACCTTCTCCCCGAGCAGGTACAGGTTGAACCGCATCTTGCGCAGGCTCTGCTCATACTGTTCCGCTGTCATCAGCGCCATGTTACCACTCCTTACTTGCTATCAGGCCGCGGCCGACCGCGAACGCGCGGCTGTCGTCGGCGTGAAATTTCTCGTCCACCATCGTCAACAACTTCTTCAGGATGACGTCGGGCGGCAAAATATCGCTCACCGCCGAAAACGCCCCCAGCATCACCACGTTGGTCAAAAGCACGTTGCCGAGGTCCTTGGCTGCCTTGGTAGCGTTGAGAAAATGGCCGTTGAGGCCTTTCTCCCCGATCGTCGCCGTGACCTGCTCGGTGCTCGGGTACTCGTCCACCTTCATATTGGCGAGGATGGTCGGCACCGGCGCGGTATTGATGACGAAGGTGCCCTGCTTGCTCAGCAGGCCGATATAACGCAGCGCCTCCAGCGGCTCGAAGCCGAGCAGCACGTCCGCCTGCCCCGCCGGCACCAGCGGCGAGAAAATCTCGCCGTCGGCGATCCTTACGTGGGACAGCACCGACCCGCCTCGCTGGGCCGCGCCCTTCGTCTCGGTGTTAACGACGTTGTAACCGGCGTCCATCGCGCATTTGGCGACGACCTGGGAGGCGAGGATGTTCCCCTGGCCGCCGACGCCGGCGATCACTAAATCGAACTTCATTTCATCGCCCCCCTTTTGCATACCGATACGCACACCGCGCAACCGTTGCAGGCGCTCGGCTCGATAACCGCCTTGCCGTCCGCGAGCGTGATCGCCGGGCAGCCGAACGTCCGCACACACAGGCCGCAGCCGTTGCAGACCGCCTCATCCACCTTCACCGTCCGCGGCGTGAACGACAGCCGGCCCTCGCGGCCGAACTTCAGGTAGCACAGCGCCTCGGCCACAACCACCTTCACGCCCTGCTCCGCCGTGGCCTCGCTGATCACCTTGGCCGTCTCCTCGACATTGTAAGGATTGCAGCGGAAAACCTTGGCGCCCATCGCCGCCGCCACCGCGCCGGGATCGATCGGCGCCACCGGCTGGTTGAGGTTGTTGGCGCTGCCGGGATGGGGCTGGAAGCCGGTCATCGCCGTCGTCGAATTGTAGGCGACCACCACCGTGATGTCGCCGCCGTTGTAAATAGCGCTCGCCAGGCCGGTCAGGCCGTTGTGGAAAAAGGTCGAATCGCCGATCAGCGCGTACACCGGCTTCGCGAAGCCGGCCTTTTTGATGCCGTAGGCCATCGGGATGGACGACCCCATACAGTAAATGGTCGCCTGCAGGTTCATCGGCTCGAACGTGCCGGCATCGTGGCAGCCGATATCGCCCGTCACCACGCCGCCGTTCTTGCCCACGACCTCCTTCAGCGCCACCAGCAGCCCGCGGTGGCTGCAGCCGGAACACTGGGTCCGGGTGCGCGCCGGCACATACTTGCCGGCCGCGGGGTCGGGATACGGCCGGCCGGCCAAAGCCGCCTCCACCGCCGTCAGCACCAGGTTGGCCGACAGCTCGCCTTCCTTCGGCAGATAGCCGCTGCGGCCCAGCACCTCCAGCACGATCTTATGCTCGAAGCACAGCTGCTTGAGCAAATTCTCGACAACCGGCTCGACCTCTTCGAACACCACCACCCGCTTCAGGCCGCGGACGAAATCGAGCACCTTGCCCTCCGGCAGCGGCAGGGTCGAAAGCTTGAGGATGGGCAGCTTCGCGCCGTGGATGCGCTCCGCCTCCTTGAGAAACGCGTAGCCGATGCCGCAGCCGATGAAGCCGGTCTCCCCCGGCGCCTTCTCGACATGGTTGAAGGGCGACTCCTCCATCAGCGCCTTCAGCTCGGCCTGCTTGGCGTTCAGCCAGCGGTGCCGCATTTTCGGCCGCAGCTCGCCGCCCGACTCCTTCTCCACCACCGCCGACATCACGAACCGCTTGCGGTCGATGACGAACTCCGCCGGCCGGCTTTGCGCCGCCAGCTCGCCCGTCTCGACCAGGCCGCCGGCGTGGTTGATGCGCATCACCGGGCGGAGGGCGAAAACAAGCTCGGTTTTCTCCGACAACTCGAACGCCGCCCTGGTCATCGCATAGGCCTCCTGCACGCTCGACGGGTCGAACATCGGCAGGTGGGCGTAATTATGCACGAGGATGCGCGTATCCTCCTCGCACTGCGACGACAGGCCGCCCGGGTCGTCGGCGGTGATCAGCACCAGCCCGGCCCTTACCCCGGTGAAATTCACATGCATCAGAAAGTCGGTCGCGGCATTCGTGCCATTGTGCTTCATGACCGCCATCGCCCGCTGATTGGTCAGCGACGCGGCCGTCGCCACCTCGAAGGCGTGCTTCTCGTTCGCCGACCACTCGGCGTAAACCTCCGGATAGCTTCCGCACAGGTCGACGATCTCGGTCGCCGGCGTCCCCGGGTAGCCGGCGACAACCCTGACCCCGGCCTCCGCCGCGCCCCGGGCGATTGCCTCGTTGCCCAGCATAAACTCTTTTTGCATCCGTTTTCCTCCCTTTTCAAGCTCGCAACAGTGTCATACGGGTCGTGCCCGCAGCCGTTTTGTTCATTATTATGAACTTAGTTCAATATTACGAACAAAATAAAACTGCTGTTACACTTCCGTGTATTCTTGGTGCCGTGCTCTTTTTCCTGCCTACGGGCGCAAAAAACTCCCGCCGGCCGGCCGGCGAACACTCAAACCTTCCCCAGCCGCATCGAAACATGGTCGGCCATCGCGCGAACCTTGTCCACCAGCGCGGCCATCATACCGCCTTCCCACGCCCGGCTGGCCGCCATCGTCACGCTGATCGCCGCCACCGTCCTGTTCGTCTTGTCGAGAATCGGCGCGGCCACGCAGATGCCGCCCGGGATGATCTCCTGGTCGTCGAGCGCGTAACCCTGCGTCGCCACCTTGTTCAGCTCGGCCATGAGGGCGGAGAAATCGGTGATCGTATTGTCGGTATAGCGTTCCAGCTGCTCGCCGCCGAAACGGGCCTTCAGCTCCGCGGCCGGCAGCGTCGCCAGCAGCACCTTGCCGATCGCCGTCGCGTGGGCCGGAATGCGGTAGCCGATCGTGGCCACCACGCTGACGTCCCGCGAGCCGTGGTGCTTGGCGATATAGACGATATGCCGCCCGTCGAGGATGCCGGCGTGGGTCGTCTCGCCGAACTCGTCGCTCAGCTTCTTGATCCCCAGGGCGATCTCCCGGGAGATGTTGGTGTTGTTGATGCAGCTGGCGCTTATCTGGATAAGCTTCAGCCCCGGGTAATAAGCCCTGGTGTCCGGGTCGTAATCGAGGTAGTCGTTGTTGACGAGCTCGTGCAGCAGCAGCGACAGCGAACTCTTCGGGATGTCGAGCTGGTGCAGGATGGCCGTAAAATTCGGGGGCTTGGCGCTCTTGGCGATAAAGCCGATGATGTCGAGAGTGCGGGCTGCCGATTTTACCAACGGGGCCTGCTTGTCTGCCACGGTGGCACCTCCCCTTTCTCCGTCGTATTGCGACGCTGGCCGTCATATTGTCTTAATTCAAGATTTACCGCGTCTTCCCTGCCGCCCCGGCAAAAATCCTCCCCGCCTATCCGCGGCGGGCTTTCGCCGCTTTTAGCACCGCCACCGCAAGCTGCCCCAGGGCAACCCACAGGAACCCGGCCAAAAGATACGCCGCGTAACTCTCCTCCGGCCGTTCGAGAAACGAACAGAGAATCCCCGCGAATACGACGCCGCTGGCGTAGCGCGCCAGCCAGGAGTTCATATACCGCCCGATAAGCAAAAGCATGACGGCAACGAAAAAGCCGTCGGAAAGCATCACGCCGACGGCCGCCATAAGCTGCCCCGTGACAAAATCCGCCATTGAATATTACCCCTTTCCTGTTCCTAGCGGTATTCGCCATCGTCGGCAAAGAACCCTCCCCATGCAAAAAACAGCGGCCGCCGCCGCTGTTTTCCCTGTGTCGCTACTCCTCCATTCTAGCCGCACACGGGCATCTTCCCCAAAGCCGTGCCGGCGACCTCCCGGATCTCGTCGTCGGTAAGCGCCCGCTTGACTTTAAGCACCGTCCTTTTTATGCCCGTCGCCACGGAAGCCAGCGCCTCCTCATCCAGCTGCAGACCGAGCTCCCGGCTCTTATGCAGCAGCGCCGCCTTGCCGGAATGCTTGCCGATGACGATCCGCCGTTCCAGCCCCACTTCGGCCGGATCATAAGGCTCGTACAGCGCAGGATTCTTCAGCACCCCGTCGGCATGGATGCCCGACTCGTGGTGGAAGATCGCCTGGCCCACGACCGGCTTCCAGGCGGGGATCTCCCGCCGCGCCGCGCCGGCGACGTACTGGCAGAGCCTTTGCAGGCCCTGCTGATCATAGCCTGTGGCGGTTTCGCTGTGGCGCAGGAACATCACCACCTCCTCCAGGGCGGCGTTGCCGGCCCGCTCCCCCAGGCCGTTGACCGTCACGTCCAGGAAGCGGGCGCCCGCCCGGCAGGCGGCGACCGTGTTGGCGGTGGCCATCCCGAAATCGTTGTGGGCGTGGACTTCGATCTCCGTCCACGTCTCCCGGCGCAAACGCTCGACCCGGGCGGCCATCGTCAGGGGATCGAGAATCCCCACCGTGTCGCAGTACCTTACCCGCCGGGCGCCGGCCGCCGTAACCGCGCGGATGTACTCCAGCAGGAAAGCGTCGTCGGCCCGCGAGGCATCCTCCATGCCGACCGAGATATACAAGCCGTGCTTACGGGCGTATGCCACCGCCGTAACGGTATTCACCAGCACCACCGCCTGCGATACCCCGAGCTTGTCGCGGATATGCAAATCGGAAACGGGGCTCGATATCTCAACGGCGTCCACCCCGCAGGCGACGGCCGCCGCGATGTCATCAACAGTCGCCCGGCACCAGGCCATAACGCTCGCCTTCAGCCCGGCGGCAGCAATCATCCTGACGGCCTCGGCCTCCTCGCCCCCCATGGCCGGCGTTCCGGCCTCGATCTGGTCGACGCCCACCGCGTCGAGCAGCCGGGCGATGGTCAGCTTCTCGGCCTTGTCGAAGGCCACGCCCGCCGCCTGCTCGCCGTCCCGCAGCGTCGTATCAACAACATACACCGCCTTGCCCGGCAAAAGCTTGCCCATCGTCCCTCACCTCCCTGCCGGCCTTGATGATAATGCGCGTCTCCCGTTCGCCCACTTTTTCGCTCGTCCAGGAAAAAGCCCCGGACGCAAGGTCCAGTTCCAGCCAGGGCGGCAAATGGTCGCATACGACCTCCAGAACGGCGAACCGCCCCTGGCGGAGGAAGGGCTGCAAAACGTGCTTGCTGGTGATGCCGGCGTTCCTAGCCTGAATCTCCTTCAGCGAAATGTAATAATGCCCGGGAGCCTTTTCGCTCGGCCCGAGCGGCACCGAGGCGGGGGGCGGCGCGCTTGTCGCCGTCCTCTCCCGCTCCTCCCCGGCCCAGACCTCTTCCAGGTAGGCGAGCGGCTCGCCGTCCTGCTCCCAGATATTGAAGCCCGCTTTCTCCAACTCGTAATAAGGCACTCCTGACAGGGAGCGGGCCACAAAGATGCGGCACTCGCCGAGGAAGGCCAGCAGTCCGCCGAGCTGGCGGCGCAACCCCTTCAGCCCCCCCTCGCCGGTCAGCGTGAACTCGGTCTCCCGCGCCACTGTCCACGTCTTCTGCCGGCGACGGTAGACGCATACCCGCCCCGGCTCGCCGAGCGCTCCGGTCCGGCCGTTGTTGTCAAGGAATACCGCTACCTCCCGCGCCATAATTGTCCCCTCCTTCCTAGGCTAGATGGCCAGCCGCTCGACCACCCGGCCGCCTTCGATATGGTTGTCGAGGATTTCCGCCACGTCGGCGGGAGTCACCGACCCGTACCAGACATTGCCGGGGTGTACGACGACGACCGGTCCCTTCTCGCAGATGCCGAAACAGCCGGTATTGGTCACGAAAACCTGCCCGCCCAGCTCCCGCTCCTCGATCTCCTCCAGAAACCTGGCCATGATGTCCACGCCGCCTCTGGTATGGCAGAAGCCCTTCTGGACGCCGCCGATACGCGAACTGGTGCACACAAAGATGTGATACTCGGGCTTTTTCATCGCTGCTCTCTCCTTTAGCTGCACTTTTCCTGCCGTAGCGCGGCCACCGCCCGCTCCAGCCCGTCCTCGACGGTGAAGCAGGCCTCGACGCTCATTATGCCGTGGCGGCGAAGGCGCTCGGCCGCCAGCCGGCCGATGCGCATCGACAGGACGGCGTCGCAGTCCCCCAGGAGGCCGATGACCGCCTCCTTATTGTCCGCTTCGCCGCAATCGGCCGGCCCGCCGCAGTACCTGGCCACCCGCCTGGTGCCCACCAGCTCGAACCCGCGGTCGGTCGTCAGATAAACGAGGAATTCCTCGGCCTGGCCGAAATGGAGATCCACCAGGCGCCCGTGCCGGGAAGCCACGGCGATCTTATACGGCCGCGGCGCAGACGGCGGCGCGACGGCGCACCGGCAGCCCCGGCCGAACTCGGCCGAACGGTCCTCGGCCAGCAGCCCGACGGCGTCGGCCCGGCACTGGCGGCAATGGCGCATCTGGCGGATATCCAGCTGGCAGAGGTCCCGCATCGCCGCCACCTCCTTCATGCTCGTCTGGGGCAAATACTCGAAGGCGCTCCCCGGCGCGGGAATCATCGGCATTATATTGGTCATGAATACGCCGAGCTCCTTGACCGTCTTGACGACCGCCGGGATATGCCGGTCGTTGACGCCGCCGATCATGACGATGTTCACCTTGACAAGTACCCCGCCCGCCACCAGGGCGGTGATGCCGGCGAGCTGCCTGGCCATCAGCAGCTCGGCGCCAGCCCGGCCGCTGTAGGCTTCCCCCTTGTATGTCACCTGGCGGTAAATGGCGGCGCCGATATCCGGGTCGACGCAGTTCACCGTCACCGTCACATGGCGGACGCCGAGGCCGATGATTTCCTGGGCGTACTCGGGCAGCAGCAGCCCGTTGGTCGACAGGCAGAAAATGATCCCGGGGTCCGCCGCCCGGATTATTTCCAGCGTCTCGCGCGTCCGGGGCCAGTTGGCCAGCGCGTCCCCCGGCCCGGCGATGCCCACGACGCTCAGGTCGGTGATTTTCTCCCTCACCAGGGCGAATTTCGCTCCGGCTTCCGCCGGCGACAACACCTCGCTGGTCACCCCCGGCCGGCTTTCGTTGACACAGTCGTACTTGCGGCTGCAATAGTTGCAGCTGATATTGCAGGCCGGCGCCACCGGCAGATGGAGACGGGCGAACTTGTGCTGAGCGTCCGCCGAGTAGCAGGGATGGCGGTCGGCATCCAATTTTCTCACCTCGCTGGGGCCGGGGCCACGTGCAGCCGGCGGCCTTTGTAGAATTCGTCGAAAAGCTTGGTGCGGTAGGAATGATGCTTGGCGTCGAGCAGCGTATTGGTGATGCGGTCGAGGAGGTTCGCCGTCCCGGTGTAGCCGACCGAGAGGATGCGCTGGCCGCCGATACGGTCGAGGATCGGGAAGCCCAGCCGTACAAGCGGAATGCCCTCCCGCTCGCTCAGATAACGGCCGTCGGAGGGGCCGACGGCGACGTTGACCCCCGCCGCGGCGCTGCGGAAACGAATCTCGGCGAAATCCGTTTCGCTCAAAAAGTAGCTCGGCTCCGGCGACTCGGCCAGAGCGGCCTTGAAAAGGGCGGCCGCCTCGTCGCCGGCCCCGCCCGCCGCCACCACCGTCGGCCAGATGCCGTTTTCCAGGCAGGTCCGCGTCACGGCGTACACCATTTCCGGCTCGCCGAAAATGACGCCGCGGCCGGTGAAGTTATGCTTATGGGAATCGATCATCGCATCCAGCAGCCGGCCCCGTTCCTCCAGCAGACTGGCCGGCACCTTCCGGCCGCTGATTTCCCGCAGCGTCCTGAGAAAGAGGTCGGTGCCCGCCACTCCTATGGGGATAGGCAGCCGGTGGAGAGCGACGCCGTATTCGTCGGCCAACAGTTGGCCCGGAGAAAGGGCCGGCGGCACCGTTACCCCCATTTCGATGGTCGCCGCCGCCCCGGCCATGGCCCGGATATCCGCCAGCCGCGTTCCCCCGGGCGGCATCTTGGTATACTGCTCGGCATACGGGCGGTCGAGGGTGTCGGCAAAGTCGGGCAGCAGCGTGTACTCTACACCCATCGCCGCCAGCAGGCGCTTGATCTCGCGGAGGTCGGCCGGGCTGACGTTGGCGGCGATGATATTAATCCTGTTGTGCCGCGGCGTCTGTTCGGCCAGGGAAGCGACGATCTGCCGCAGGGTCAGGTAATAGCCGTCGGCCTGGCTGCCGCCGTAGCCGGGGGTGCTCACCGGCACAAGGGTCAGATCGTCCAGGCCGCGTTCGGCCAGGTATTCGGCCGCCAGCCGCTCGACATCCTCGCCGATCGTCTCGGCCAGGCAGGTGGTGAGGATACCGACCAGCCGCGGGTTATAGACTTTGCGGACGTTGTCGAGGGCCTTCTTCAGGTTTTCCCCGCCGCCGTAGACGGTGCCCTTCTCGTTGAGGGCCGAGGAGGCGACGTCGACGGGCTCGTTAAAATGCTCGGCGATCGCGCGGCGCATATACGTGCTGCAGCCCTGGGACCCGTGGATCAGCACCATCGACCCTTCCACCCCCTTGAGGGGCAGAATGCCGCCGATCGGCATGCACATATGGCAGGGGTTTTCGCTGACGCTTTTTGCCGTCTGCAATTCAGCCATTCAAATCTCCTCCTGTCTTCACCTGCCGCCAGACCGGCGAGCAGAGGGTCGTATAAACCTCGGCGGCGAAATTGACGGCGCCGATGAACCCGGAAAGGGGGTGCTTGCGGTCGTGGTTGTGATCGATGAAAGCCTTGCCGAGCTTGTAGGCCAGCGGCCGTTCCTTGACCCCGCCCACCAGCAGGTCGGCCCCCTGGTCGGTCATGAACCGCTCCAGCTCCGCTGGGTTGGCGTCGTCGAGGATGACGGTGCCGTCGGCCACCAGGCTGTCGATGGTCTCATACTCCTCCTTGCGGCCGGTCTGGGTGCCAACCATCACCACCTCGATCCCCAGCTCGCGGAACTGCTTGATGAGCGAGATGGCTTTGAAGCCCCCGCCCACGTAGACGGCCGCCTTCCGGCCGGCCAGCTTGGCCCGGTAGCCGTCGATAACCGGCCGGACCCTGGCCGTCTCGCGGACGATCAGCTCCTCGGCCCGCTCGCTCAGGCTCCCGCCGCCCATAGCGGCGGCGATACGGCGAAGGGAATCGGCGGTGTCGGCCAGCCCCAGGAAGGAAACGCGCATAGAGGGGATGCCGTAGGCTTCCTCCAGCCGGCCGGCCAGATAGGCCATCGAGCCGGCGCACTGCATGACGTTCAGGCGGGCGCGGGTGGCTTTCTTGAGCTCGCCGTAGCTGGCGTCGCCGGTGAAGACGGTGTTTATCTCCACGCCGATCTGCGCCAGATAGTCGCGGATAATCCACGCCTCGCCGGCCAGGTTGAAATCGCCCAGATAATTGATGCTCATATCCTTGCCGACGCCTGCCGCCTCCGCCGCCGTGCCCGGCGCCACGAGACGGAACAGCGCGTCGCAGGCCGCCCGGTAGCCGGCGGCCTTGTTGCCGGCGAAGCCGCTCGACTGCACGGGGATGACCTCGATGCCGTGGCGGCTCGCCGCCGCCCTGGCCACCGCCTCCAGGTCGTCGCCGATCACGCCGACGATGCAGGTCGCGTATATAAAGACCAGCTTGGGGCTGTACTTGGCGACAAGTTCGTCGATGGCCGCGGCCAGCTTCTTCTCGCCGCCGAAAATAATGTCCCGCTCCTGGAGGTCGGTGGAAAAACTGTTGCGGTACAGGTCGGCGCCGCTGGTGAGGCTGCCGCGGATATCCCAGGTATAGCTGGCGCAGCCGATCGGGCCGTGCACCAGATGGACGGCGTCGGTTATGGGGTTGAGGACGACGCGGGCCCCGCAGTAGACGCAGGCCCGCTGGCTGACGGCGCCGGCGATGCTGTCGTCGTCGCACTTGAGGCGGCTTATCTGCCGGCCCTTGGTGGTGATATAATCCTGTCTCCCGTCGATCGCAGCAGCCTGCGCCATGATCTGTCACTCCCTTTTCCCGCGGTCGCGGTATTTGCCGTTAACTCAGGCGAGCTTTAGGGCAGCCTGGTCACATTACCAGTTCGAAATCCTCGTCGGCCGCGTCGCGGTCCTGGCGGTCGAGCAGCGCGCCGGCGATCATCTCCACCAGCCGCATCGCCCCGCGGTAACCCACGACCGGCAGATAGGAATGGACGCTACGGTCGAGAACGGGAAAGCCGACGCGGACGAAGGGAATGTCTTCCGCCCTGGCGATATACTTGCCGTACGTGTTGCCGATCAGCAGGTCGACCGGTTCGTTCTTGAGCCACTGGTGGAGAGTGAAGAGGTCGCCGCCCGCCTTGATGTTGGCCTTGTGGCCGGCCTGGCCGACGATCTCGGCGATATCCTCCTCGAAACTGCCGACATCCGAGCCGATGGCGCCGCCCGGCGTGCCGGTGAGGACATGCGCGGGCGCCATGCCGAGACTGACGGCGAATTCCGTCAGGCCGGTGACGATGTCGGGATCGCCGAAGATGGCCACCCGCTTGCCGTGGAAGTGGAAATGGGTGTCTGTCATGATATCGACCAGCTGACCGCGCTCCTCCTCAAGCTCCCACGGCACCTCCTGGGCGAACGCCCGCCGCAGCGCCATCACCAGGGCATCGGTGGCCTTGATGCCGACCGGCGTCTTGAGGGTGACGGCCGGCACCTTGCATTTCTTGGCCAGCGCCGCGGCGGCGTCGCTGGAGGCGAACCGCCCGAGAGCCACGGTCAGCTTGCTGTTGCCGCTGTCGGCCAAAGCGGCCAGCGTCGTGCCGCCCTTGGGGTACATCACGAACTCGCCGGTCATCGGCGTATCGACGACGCCGCTGGTGTCGGGGAACATGATGAAGGGAGCGCCCATCAGCTGAGCGATGCGCTTGATCTCCCGCATATCGCCGGGATTGACGAACCCGGGGATGAGGTTGACCTGCTCCTTCTTGATGGCGGCGGCCGCCTCGGCGAAGTAATTCACCATCGCCTTGGTCATGTTGGAAAAACCGGTGATATGTGAGCCCTGATAGCTGGGGGTGTTGGCGTGAAAGACCGTCTTGCCCTCCGGGATTTCGGCGTCCTTGATGATGCTGGGGATATCGTCGCCGATCGTCTCGGTCAGGCAGGTGGTGTGGACGGCGATGATGTCGGGATTGTAAATCTGGAAGATGTTCTTGATCGCCGTCTTCAGGTTGGCCCCGCCGCCGAATACCGACGCGCCCTCGGTGAAAGAACTGGTCGAAGCCATGATCGGGTCGCGGAAATGGCGGGTGAGGTGCATGCGGTGGAACGAGCAGCAGCCCTGCGACCCGTGGCTGTGGGGCAGGCAGCCGTGCACCCCCAGGGCGGCATACATGGCGCCGATGGGCTGGCAGGTCTTGGCGGGATTGATCATGCCGCCGCTGGTGCGATCTTTTAATTCCTTGGGGGTTGCGTCAAGCATTTCAGGCCACTCCTTCCTCGGTTACCGAGCCGGTCAAAAGCGGCTCTTCCTTCCAGGGGGGAACGATGAAGTTCCAGGTCGGCGACACGAAGCCCATGCTCACGTCGCGGGCGAAATTCACCGCGCCGCCGAAGCCGGCGTAAGGGCCGCTGTAGTCGTAGGAGTGCAGCTGCTTAGCCGGGATGCCCATCTTCTGCACAACATACTTATCCTTGATGCCGGAGGCGAAGATATCCGGCTTCAGCAGCTTGATGAACTCCTCCGTCTCGTAGTGGTTGAGGTCGTCGACCATGACCGTGCCGTCCGCCATGTCGACGTGCATGCCGGCGTAGTAGCTGAGGGGAATGTGCCTCTGCAGCTCCGCCATCCTCTCCGGCGACAGCTTGAGGCGGAAACGGCGCTCGTCGGCGGTCACATGGAGATCGGGGATGTTCTTCGAATCGGCGTCCGTCTTGATCTCCGGGATGACCTCCCGCCCCTCGTAATCGTCGCGGTGGGCGAACTCGTAGCCGGCCAGCACCGTGTCGATGCCCAGCTCGGCGAACAGGCCCTGGTAATGGTGGCCGCGGGAGCCGCCCACGAAGCAGAAGGCCGTCTTGCCCTCGCACAGCTTGCGGTATTGCTCCATCTGCGGCTCCACCCGGGCGAGCTCGCGGGCGATGACCTCCTCCGTCCGGGCGGTGAGGTCCGGGTCGTCGAAGTAGCGGGCCATGTTGCGCAGCGACTCGGCGGTGGCCTTCAGGCCGATGAAGTTGACCTTCAGCCACGGCGTGCCGTACTTAGTCTCCAGCATGCCGGCTATATAGTTGATCGAGCGGTGGCACTGCACGAGATTGAGCTCGGCGGTGTGGGCGTTCTTGAGCTCCTCGTAGGAGCCGTCGCCCGTCATTACCGACACCACCGTATAGCCGATTTCGTCGAGAACCCTCTCGATCTCCCAGCTGTCACCGCCGATGTTGTACTCGCCGAGGATGTTGATCGGGTACTTGCCGGGAGCCGCCTCGCGGTCGCCGGCGCCGATCACCCTATCCATCAGGCCGTTGTTGGCGATATGGTGGCCGGCCGACTGGCTCACCCC
The DNA here is from genome assembly GCA_029976065.1 of Selenomonadales bacterium. Lineage (GTDB taxonomy): Bacteria > Bacillota > Negativicutes > Sporomusales > UBA7701 > Anaeroselena. Next base: position 41,611 of record JARKNV010000012.1, on the reverse strand, counting down.
TTTGTAGCCCTCGCAGCTGAACGCCAGCACCGGGATGCCCAGCCGCTCCTCGGCCGCCTTGGCCACGGCGTTGATATCGTCGCCGATCAGGCCGACCGGGCAGGTGGCCGATACGGTAATCGCCTTGGGCCTGAAAATCTCCGCCACCTCGTCGATCACCTTGGCCAGCTTCTTCTCGCCGCCGAACACGATGTCGCTCTCCTGCATGTCGGTGGAAACGCAATAATTCATGAAATTCTGCCCGGGGTCCTCCGACCTCGCCTTGTTGCGGCGGGCGCCCCAGGTATAGAACGCGCAGCCGATCGGCCCGTGGGTGATGTGGACCATATCCTTGAGCGGGCCGAGGACCACGCCCTTGCAGCCGGCATAGGCGCAGCCGCGGTTGGTGATGATGCCCGGGATGGTGCGGGTGTTCGCTTCTATCTCCTGCCGGCCGGCCGACGAATCCTTGACGACGATGTGCTTCTTGCGGTTTTTCTCCACCTTCGCCGGATACTTGGCAAGCAGTTCGCCGATTTCTTCCAGAGTCATGGCCATCTTCCATACCTCCTTTTCTTACAGAGCGGCGTCGCCGGCCTCGCCGGTGCGCACGCGGACGGCGTCGAGAACGGGCAGGACGAAAATCTTGCCGTCGCCCACCTTGTTGGTGGTGCGATTTGCTTTCATGATCGCGTCCACGATGCGGGGCACATCCCCGTCGTGGGCCATGATCGTGAACAGCCGGCGGGGGAACAGCCGCGAGCCGTCGAGAAAGCCGTCGACAAGCTGCTCCGTCTCGGCCGGCTCGACGACCTCGTCGCCGGCCAGGGCCAGCAGCCGCTCCCGCCGTTCGGCGATCACCGCCGGATCGTCGACCAGCTTGCCCCGGCCCAGTACCCTGGTGGCCGTAAAGCCGACCACTCCGGCCTCGACCAGCGCCCGTTTCATCGCGTTGGTCCTATTCATGCGGATGACCGCGATTATCTCCTTCATCGCCAGCCCCCCTACAGGCCCTTGGCGCCGCTGGAGATGGTGTACGCCTCCTCCAGCGGGCTGACGAACACCTTGCCGTCGCCATAGGCGCCTTTCTCGCTCGTTTTCGCCACACTCAGCACCGTGCGGATAACGTCGTCCTTATCCTCGTCGCGGATAGCCATGAGGATGAGGGACTTGGGAATCTCGTCGTACACGATGCCGCCGATCTTGATGCCCTTCTGCTTGCCGCGGCCGACGACGTCGATAACGGTGGCGGCGTGGAAACCGGCCCGCGATAACTCGGACAATACCTCATCCTTCTTCTCCGGCCTGACGATCGCGCGAATCAGTAGCATTATCCTCGTCTCCCTTCACTCTCATTAAGCTATCGCGTCAAGGAAACCGTGCTGCATCATCAGCTCCTCCAGCCGGTCCTGGGTCATGGGCTTGGGAACGACGAACATCTCGTTGCCGTCGATGGCCGCCGCCAGTTTGCGGTACTCGGCCGCCTGGCCGGCCTCCGGCTCAAAATCGATGACCGTCTTCTTGTGAATTTCGGCCCGCTGCACGACATTATCGCGGGGCACGAAATGGATGAGCTGGGAGCCGAGTTCCTCGGCGAATGCCTGGAGCAAAGACAGTTCGTTGTCGACCTTGCGGCTGTTGCAGATGATGCCGCCCAGCCGCACCTTGCCGCTGGTCGCGTATTTTTTGATGCCTTTGGAGATGTTGTTGGCGGCGTACAGCGCCATGAGCTCACCCGAGGCGACGATGTAGATTTCCTCCGCCTTGCCCTCGCGGATCGGCATCGCGAACCCGCCGCACACCACGTCGCCGAGAACATCGTAAAACACGTAATCCAGATCCGGGGTATACGCCCCCAGCGACTCCAGCATATTGATCGAAGTGATGATGCCGCGGCCGGCGCAGCCGACGCCCGGCTCGGGACCGCCCGATTCCACGCAGCGGGTATTCCTGAACCCCGCCTTCAAAATGGCGTCAAGTTCGATATCGTCGCCCTCGTCCCGCAGCGTATCAAGCACCGTCTTCTGGCACAGTCCGCCCAAAAGCAGGCGGGTCGAATCGGCCTTCGGGTCGCAGCCGACCACCATCACTTGTTTGCCGGCCTCGGCCAAAGCCGCCACCGTATTCTGGGTCGTCGTCGATTTGCCGATACCGCCCTTGCCGTATATAGCCACCTGTCGCATATTGATTACCTCCTCGATTCGCTTATTGAAAAACGCTTGGTCCACGGCTATAATGAAAACTAAGCACGTCGAATAACCCTGGTTTAGCCGCTGGGGGGAAGATGTGCGCCGGCTTCATGGGTATGCCAGTACCCATGAAGCCTCTATTTTTTTCCTCTCGGCCATGCCGAAGACATGTCACCTCCTCTATCAAGCCTGTATATGAACACATCGGGGCCAATAAACAGCTGTTTATTAGCCCCGATGCTATCATGCTGGTACCAAACCGCCGGACATTATTCGGTTGGCAAGGTCAAGCATATGCAAAGGCGCTTCGGAGCCTAGCTCCAAAGCGCCTTTGCTTCTTAATATTGTCGTTACTATACCACAGACTTTTCCGCCGGTCAATACCCACCGGCCATATTCGCAATATTCATTTCCCCCCCCAAAACGCAAAAACAGCGGCCTCCGCCGCTGTTTTTCCTCCGCCCCTCATTTCTCCAGCTTGTGCCCCTCTTTCAATACCCGGTTTAGACCGAATGCTCCTGACGCACTCGTTACGCCAGGAGCACCCCGGCATACGTCTACATATTATGTATAAAGCGTATTGTCAAAATCCGCTTAAGCTATGGATCGCCTCACTTGAAATTAAGGAGAGGAAAAAAGCAGATGAATGCTGACCAAGCATTAAAAAAGCTATTTTATGGCAACATGCGTTTTGTAACCGAGAGATACGCATATGTAAACACAGATCACGATAGAAGACGGGAGCTTGCCGAAGGACAATATCCTTTCGCCGTAATATTTGGCTGCTCAGATTCACGGGTTCCCCCTGAAATCATATTTGACCAAGGACTGGGCGATCTGTTTGTCGTAAGAACCGCCGGACAAGCGGTGGATAACGTTACTCTTGGCAGTATCGAATATGCGGTTGAATATCTTGGCGTGAGACTCATCGTGGTGCTGGGTCATCAGGACTGCGGCGCGGTCAAGGCAGCAGTGGCAGGCGAGCCGCAACCCGGTCAAATAGCGGCGGTCGTCCAAGCTATCCTGCCCGCTGTACAACTGGCTGAAACACAATGCGGCGATATAACATCAAACGCTATCATTGAAAATGTCTGTCTGGCTATTCACAAGTTGGCAGCCAGCCCCATTCTTCGAAGAGCCATTGTAACCGAAGGACTGCAAATTCATGGCGCAATCTATTGTATAAAGAATGGAAAAGTGCTCTTTTTGTAAAGCGCTACCGCCGATGCCGGCGACGGCGGCGTGCCGTCGGCCCGTGCCCCCGCGCCCGAAAAAACGCTCAGCACCAGCACAAGAGACAAGACGATGTTATATTGCAGCCTTTCGGCTAATTCGGCTAATGCCGACCCTGACGGGAACAAGAGCTACAGCAGCTCGATGCGCAGCCGTTCATGGGCATAAAATTCGATAATCCACGAATCGAAATCGCCGTCCTTAACCGTAACCATCTGATACTTCTCGCCCATCGGCAGATAAAGCTGGATAAAGTCGTTCGATCCTATGGCGATGTTCTGGCCGACGCCCCGCTTTTTGCTCATCAGCACGATTTTGTCGGGTTTATACACGTCGAGAAAAGTTTCGAGCATGATATAGTTGCTTCTTTTGATCGTCAAGGTGCACTCGGCGTCTTCACTGAGATCGAACCGTTTGGTCTCCGAAATATAGTGGGAGACATAGCTTTTGGTCTCCTTGATTATCGCCGGGAAATCGTATCCATCATGGCTGCGGAGCGCTGCGACATTGGCGTAGAAATAATACGCGCCGCTCTTTAAATGCTTGAACACCGCTTTACCTTTTTCATCCGTCCGGGCCCGCGCTTTCTCCTTGCCGGCCAGATTGCCTGGCATGGCATGAACCTCAACGCCGCTGATCGGCTGACCGTCCTCGTCCTCAAGCGTCACGGCCAGGGTAGGCGGCAAAACCTTTTTTTGCTCCTCCTGCCCCTTCTCCGCTGCATAAACACCCTGGGCCGCCAAGCCGCAGACAATAACGGCAACCATTGCGGCGACAGCCAACAGCAAACGCCAGTCTCGCTTAAACCATTTTGTCACAGGCATCCTCTTACCCCCGCTCATGTAGGCGTAAATACAGGTCTACTGCTCCGGCAGAATGCGTACCGAAACGGTCAGCACGCCGACCTTATGGGTCAATTGCTTAGTTTCCTGGCTGAATAAATACTTAAGAAAGGGTATCTTCATCAATATCGGGATGCCGTTGACCGACCGCGTTTCGGTGTCGCCGGCGAAAACACCGGCGACATAGACGCTGCTGTCAGCGCTGACGAGCCCGGTGGTCGTCAGCGTCTTGGTGGAAAATTCTTTGGCAGACTGCTGCCCTACCTGGACACTGCCGGTAACCAGCGCCATCTGCATGTATACATCAAGCTTGACGACGCTTTCGGCCGGCTTATCGGCATCATATTTCACGATGGTGGGAGTAATTTTTACATCGCTGCTGATCGTCTGCGAGGTCAGGGTTGCATTCCCGTTGCTGTCGGTCGTCTGCAGCGGCACGACCGTTTGACTGAGCAATTCGCCTTGAATGCCGTTGGGCGTGTACACATTGCTGCCCATGATGACCCTGCTCTTGGACAGTGATTTTGTCAGTTGGGCGTTGAAGCCCATCGCGCCGCTCGTCGGCGCCGGCACCCCTGCCGTCAGTGTATCGGTGACCGACCCCTGCACCGTCTTCACCCACTGCCCTATATTGGGAAAAAATTGATGGGTACTGCCGCCGACCGAACGCTGCCACGAACTGACGCCGTAAGTCATATTGCCGGTGAGCGACGACCAGTCGATACCTGTCGACTGGTTATTAGTCATATCCAGCTCGCGCAGATAGGCGGAAATTATCAGCAAGTGCGGCCGGCCCACTTCCGCCAGCAGCGTCTGCAGCTTGGCGGCCGCGCTTCGCAGTTGAGATTCATCCGCCCCTGACAGCAGCACCATCGCCGGGGCGCCCTTCGGCTGCAACAGCGACACCGACATGCCCGTAAACTCCGGCATTTGCTGCAGGTAGGTCAGCAGGTTGGTCACCGCCGGCGCGTTGCCGTGCACCACCGGCAGCATTACCGTGCCATTTTCCACCGCTATGTCCGCGTTATCGCCTTCGGCGTAAGCCGGGGGGGCATATGCGCCGATGAGCAGCAACGCTGCCGCCGCCATCAGCAGCATTTTAGTGACGACCCGGCCGGTGTATCTGTCAATAATCATAACCATCTCCCTTGGTTACTGGCAGAATGCGGACCGCGAGGGTCAGAATCGACGCCGAATGCTGCAGGCTGACCGTTTGGGAAGAAAACAAATACTTCACTATCGGAACATTCATCAATATCGGAATGCCGCTGGTGGATTTGATCCAGGCATCGCTCGCGAACAGCCCGCCGATAATCCTTTCGTTATTGGCCTTCGTATAGAGAGTGGAAGTTAACGTTTGCACGGTATATTGCAGGGCTGAAGAACCGCCGCTGAAGGTCACCGTATCCGTAGGCACGCTCAGCTGCACGACTACGTCGAGGCGGACAATGCTTTCCTCCGGTTTGTCGGCGTTAAACTTCACTATTGTCGGCGTTATCTTTACATCACTGCTGATAACCTGGGTATTGAAGGTAACGACGCCATTCGAAGTTAGGGGAACAGGCATCGAATCATCATTCTTGATCTCGGCCGTGGTGCCATTGACAATGTTGATCTCGCTGCCGACAATGACCTTGCCCTTCGACATCGCTTTCGTCAGGCTCGCTGTCACATTTGCCGGATTAGTCAGTCCGACCGTGTAACCGCTGGTGCTCTTCGTTATCGTGGGCTGCTTATTCAAGCTGGGGGGCGTCCCCCCATTGCTATTCCATTGCCTGGTATACGCCGTCGTTATCCCCGTAGTCAGACCGCCCTGCACGCCATTGGGAAACCACGACAGGCCCGCCGTATCGTCATTTTCAATCGTTATCTCCCGCAAGTAGGCGGCAACCACCAAGCGGTGGGGCTTGCCCAGCTTGCTTATGATGGTCTTCAGTTTCTCGGCCGCATACCGAAGCCTGTCTTCACCCTGATTGCCTGACAGCAAAATCCGCGGTTTTGTCCCGACCGGAGTAAACAAGGTCATACTGATCCCCTGAAAATCCGGATCCTGGGCCAGCGACGGCAAAAGCCCCTGAACAACCGTCTCATTGCCGGGCATTATCGGCAGAATAACGACGCCGTTGACCAGACGATAACCGGCGACATCGGCGGCCAGCGCCTCCGCAGGAGCTCCGGCAGGGTCAGCGGCGCCGGCGGGCTCGGCAAGCGCAATCCCGCCAACGCTCAAGAAAAACAGCACGCTCGCAGCAGCATAAACTCGAACAATCTTTTGGGCCAACGGCAACCTCATAAATTACCTACTCCCCGAATTGTGTCGCCGACCCGCAGCGTCAGTGCAAGGCCTGCGCTGGTCTCCGGCAAAAGGTTTCCTCATCGCTTGTTCCAGAAATGTTCGACCCTGTTCGCGGCGTTTTGCCGAATATTGTAGTAATAGAAAGGATAGTCGTAGCTGTGGTAGACGCCTCTCAACTCTGCCAGCGGCGGGGATAGCTTGTCCTCGTCGGCGGTGCTGCAGATCACCACGCCTTTGGTTTTGTCCACTCTGGCGTCGGCATAATTCATTACCGGTACAAACACGCCGCCGGCGGGCATTATTGAGCCCATGTTTTCCGCAGCCGGCGCCGGGGTCTCGTCCCTGGTCCAGGTAATCGGGTTTATGGCGATGCCGCCGGGCAACGTAACCGGATTGGTGCCGGCGGCGACATCCGGCGCCTCCGTGTTGTAGGAAACAATCACGCCCGTGTCGTCCGGTCCCGCGGCGAACTTCAGATGCGGATTCGCGGCAAGGTACGACTCGGTGACCGAATAACCGATGACATAAGCGGCAATCATCCTGGCGTACACCTCCGGATGATCCTTCAGGTAGCCGGCCAGCAGGTTGCAGAGCACGTTCGAGCCCTGGGAATGCCCGGCCAAGATGAACGGGCGGCCGCGGTTGAAGTGCTTGATATAATAGTCGAAGGCCGCCACCGCGTCCTGGGTCGGTATGCCGCCGACGCGTTTTTCCCGGTCGACCGGCGATAAGTCAATTTGCCGGTAGTACGGCGCGTACACATTCCCCACCGGCGCGAAGGCGGTGGCCTGCTTGCCGTAGGATACCTTTGCGCCGGCCAGCATCGTCGGGTTTTCGATGCTGCAGATGCCCGGCTCATCAGGAGACACCTTGTGCCAGGAAGTCGGATAGAGGTAGAAAACATCCACCTTCTTGTCGATCACCACCGATAAAGACAACCAATGCTCCGGTTTCGAATAATCGGTGGCCTGATTATCGTCGGCCCGCGCCGTTGCCATCATGCTGAACAAGCTGGCCCAAACCACGATCATTACTACTTGCTTGGCGCTCATTTCCCGCCTCCTCCGGTTTGTGATCAGTCATCTTGACTCTTTCGCCAACAATCATTTTTTTCGACAAAATTCTTTCTCCAATTTAATAATAAAAAAAAGCCATAAATTATCAAACGCCCCGGGAAAAGGAGCAGGTTTTTAGGGAAAATTGACGAAATAAAAGGGCCATGCGTCGTGTGACACATGGCCTGCACTAACTTTCCTCATTGGTTATGGAGAAGAGTGAAAAAGCATTCTCGGGCTTTATCCTTATAGACCCGGCTGATTGGTATCACCGTGCCGTCCCTCAGGACAAACCTGTCGCTGGCGTACTGCTCGATATACAAGAAATTGACAACATAGCTCTTATGAGCTCTTATCCACATAGGCGAGCGATGGGCCTGCTCGAATCCGTCCAGCGAAGTGTAGACATTCAACCTTTCGCCCTGGACCAAGGCGATAATAACCTTATTCTTCATGCTTTCCACGTACAGGATATCCTTGATAGGTATCCTTTGGATTGCACCGCCGCTGGTGATCGCGATGCTTTCTCTGGCCACGTCCTCTGCCTGGGCAATCGTTTTGTCCAAAACCGCGGCCAGTTTGTCGGCACCGAGCGGCTTTAACAGATAAGCCGTGGCGTTGACCTCATAACCATCATAAACGTAATCCGGGGAACTGGTTAAAAAAACAATTCTAGCCAGCTTGTCCTGCCGGCGGATCAACCGCGCGCATGTCATCCCATCCATGTCGCCCATGAGTATATCCAGTAATATTATGTCAAACTTTAGTTTTTTGCTCTCAAGCGCCGAATATAACTTCTCGGCACTGTCATAACCGAATACCTTCCCGTCGACGCCCCTGGTTTGCAGATAGGTCTCCAAAGCTTTGCAAATATCCGTCCTGTCGGCACCATCATCGTCGCATACCGCGATGACAAAAATGTTCTTCTCCTCCCTCCTGCGGGAATATCCGCACACCCGGTCTCCGAAGCGACTGATAATCGAGGATAATATGCCGGAAACTACCATAATTGTACTATATGTGCCCTAAATTGTCTGCCATGCTGCGAATATTCCGCCATAGCACATTCTCCTTGCTATATTTGCCACTGAAAAACGAAAAACTGATCGAAACAATTAGGGTGGGAAAAAATGCTTCAAAGACCTACGATCGTCAGCGTTATGCTGATTAGCTTGGCCCTAATCAGTAGTTTGTTCGCCCGGCCAGCTTTTGCGGGTAACGAGACACCGGTTTCCCGCGAACTGCAGATAACAGGTCTCTATGTCCTTGACTTCCGGCTACTTGACGCATTGCCGGACCGGGTCCAATTCTTCAAAAACCAGAAAGTCGTATATGTTAGAAATAAAACCGACTTTAACGAAACACTCTGGCTTAATATGCGGCTGCAGCTTGACCGGAACTGGGCAGCCTATGCCCGGGTCGACCAGAATTTTGCCCAACACCCTAATGTTTTCACTGCCGACCAGTCGAGGTATATCAAGGGCGGCGACAAGTGGGTAAGCTATCTCGACATGTATGGCCTGTCGTACGCCAATCGGGCCACCAACGCGAAAATCGGCCGCCAGGATTTGAAGCTGGGTCCCCTGGGAATGTTGGCCGATACCACGCTGACGGTCGGCGATTCGAATGTTTACGGTGTCAGCATGTCAACCAAACAAGGCAAAATGACTTATAAAGGTTTGTATGCCAGTCAGGTCGACAACAACACCCCAAGAAATTATCGGAATAAGGTATGGTCCGCGGGCGTCTATTATGCGGCTGACAAAAACATAACTGTCGGCGCATACTACGCCTATAAAAACAACGCCGACGCCGCCCTCAACTGGGGTTCTAAAACCGCCAACTACACCGAAGTGAACCTCAGTTACGAAAATATTGTGCCGAAGGTCAGCTTTGCCTGCGAAGTCGCCTGGACAAAGAACGATCCCTTCGTCAGCGGTCTGCCGGCGCCGGTGTTGGCCACCTTTCCTGCCGGCACGATCAAGTCGTCCGTTTATCAGCTCGCGTATAAAATGGATCGCAATAATGTCCTGAAAGTCGGACTTATTTCCGTCCCCTTTCTGGCGGGGACCGGAATGTCCACTCTGGCCCCCAGGGCGCACTACATCAACTTCCAGCACTCCATCAACAAGCAGGAAATGGTGGAGGTGTATTATAAGTCCGGCCGCTACGAATTCCCATCCGCTCTTTACCAAATCTATGGCCCGGGTCCTTATCCCGAAAGATTCGCGCGTATCACCTACTGGCACCGGTTCTGACCGGCATCCGGCACTCTTTCCATAAGCGCCATCTGTTGCTCCTTCCGAATGAGGAGCGTATAGAAGACAATGTAGTATGCGATCACTAAATACATAATACCCGTTAAAGACGGGTCGCGCGTATACTCGGCCAACGGTACATTCTGCGTGAATGGCCCATTGGCAGCCGCACTGACCAGGGCGACGATATCCTCATAGCCTTTGTGGACGATGCGGCCGGCGAGCAGTACAAGCATGCACTTGCCGATCCATTGATTCTGGCGGTAGAACCAGTCGTTGCCACGCCACTCGAACACCGACGTGCGCAGCGAATAACAGGCAATAATAGACCCTGCCAAAATGCCGAGACCATCGAAGATGTACCGCACAGGATTCGCGTACCCGGCGGCCAGCAAACCAACCCCCAGACCGGTCATCAGCGCTATTCTCAAAAACGCGCGCCATTTCGCGAACTTCCGGAATCCGAGTTCACCCCGGGCATGCCGGTAAACTCTGAGCACCGCCAGCACGACTATTATGATGATTGCCACCGTGTGCTGCATAATTACTCCTTCAACTTAGCAAATACGTGTCATAAACATACTTCTTGTTATTCTGATCCAACAAGTACACCGTGACCGCAATCGAATGCTTGCTGCCGTCCACCGTGAAAATGCCATACCCGGGCCGGCACTCCGCCTGCGGTACGGGAGTCGTCGGCAACACACCCGCCATCCGCCTGTCCACGGTAGCCGGATTATAGCCGGCGCTTGACCCCAAGTCGCCGATAACGATTTGCGGCAGCCTGTCAACCATGCCGCGGAAGTAAAGATGCTCGTGCCCGGAAAGGTAAGCGGTCACACGATTATCGGTCAGCAGTTTCCAAAATTGATCGCGCAGGCTAGTCTGGTCAAACAGATTAAATTGCGCTATTTTGGCGCTCGCGGTAATATCGGGCGTAAAAGCCGGGCTATGGCCCATGACGAAGATATGGTCCACCCCTTGCCTGTTTTGCAGTTCGCTCTTTAGCCACTCCATGGGCAGGGTGACGATGCCGTTGGCCGCATTAACGTATTGGTCGAGCATAATGAACTTTATTTTATTGTGAACGAAACTGTAGGATAATCCGGTTGCCTCCGGCGGGCCGTTTTTCGGCATACTGCCGGCTATTTCCGCCATATACGCCTTGTTCAATGCCGCATCTTCATTATGGAGGCCATAATCGTGGTTGCCGCGGATCGCGAATAAAGGGATATTCGCGCGGCCCAGAAGGGCGGTTACCTGCTTATAAGCGGCATATTGCATATCATATTGTCTAAACGCCGGTGAAGTCATCAGCGTATGCGCTCCGGTGACCAAATCGCCTGTTTGTAAAACGAAATCAGGCTGTTCGTCGACAATATAATTTATGACGGGCGTCAGATAAGCGGTAACCCCGGTCTTGGTGCTTACCATGTTACTATCATGGGTATCGCTGATCATGGCGAATGTCCAGATTTGCGCGTTTTCCGTACCGGGGCTTGTTTCCGCCTGCGCGATGACCTTCGGCAGCATAGCCGGCGACGCCCCCAATAACCCGGTCATGGCAACGCATGTTTTGATAAAACTGCGCCGGGGCAACTCTCGCTGTTGCAGCAACTCCCACAAGGATTGATTATTAGCCATGTAACTTCCCCTCTTCTGCACATATCTCCGGGTACGGCAATTTGCCAACACAGCGTTCCCTCACCAGCGGAGCGGAACCTGTGTTGGCAAATCGGCTTTTCGGCTGCTGCTCTGCGATTACAGCCCTTTTAAGAAACCGTTGTTGCTGCTCGGCACCGCCAGGAATATGAGCTGCATATCGGCATAACCGCCGGCCTGGATAATAACAACCAAATCAAGCCCTGGCGCACCGCCGGCCACGGCCGAAAAATTAGGATAAGCCAGGCCGGAAACATTCAGATAGGCCGGCATCGGCACTGGTGTGCCTTTTGCGGAGCCGTCCGCGCCTGGTTGAATGTTCCAAAATCCACCGAGGTTTTTGACTATCGGCTTCCAGCTATTGGCATTTGTCCCCAGCCCCTGAATCATAAGGAAATGCGTCGTGTTTTTCCAGTTGTTGGCGTAGACCATGGTGTCGTGGGTTTCGAAGCCGTAATTATTGGTGCCGTCGCCGAAGCTGAGGGCGGTTGCCGCATAGTTCTCGGTATTCCCTGCATAAGGCGTGTCAAACCCCACACTGGAGGTAACGATAAAATCCAGGGCCGCGGTATTTCCGCCCTGGGCAAAAGTATTGCTGTTAAATACGAGCGGTACCGAATCGTACCACAGTGGCTGCGAGTAACCGGATTTCACCTCGTTTTTCAGCGCCCAGCCGTTGTTCAGATTGTTCAGCGCCACCTGATAGGAATGATAGGCGGCGCTGCCGCCGAAATTGTTGGCGTTGGCGGTTGGCTTGTGAATGCCGGCCAGCCAGAACCCGTTAAACGACCCGGTTGTCATCCCGGTAAGCATGGGTTTACCCAGCCCGGAACCAATCGATATATCCCAGGGTGTCATGTTGATGATATCCAGCACGCCCAGTGGGGAGACTTCTGGATTACTCTTTGTATTCGGCCATCCCGGAGCCATTTCATTATAGGCGATTATGTTGGCATAGGGGGCGGCGGGAGCGGCGGCAAAAGCCGCGCTGCCCAATACCGTCAGCAGCAACACCAGCGAACAAAGCAGGATTTTTCTTTTTAACATTGGCGTTTCCTCGCTTTATCGTTTATTTTCCCTGATTATTTCTGGGCCAGTTTTGTGAGGTATTGCCCGACAGCCGGCAGCTCATTTTTATATTTTTCCAAAACGGTTTTTAACTGAACACCCAGGTTCTTCATCGCGGCGGGGTCATTCTTCACCTGGTCGTGCTTGCCGCGAACGCCGAAAAGCTCGATAATCAGTTTCGCATCCTGCGGATTCTTCTTGGCAATCGCCGTCATAATCTCGAGAATTTTTGCCGATTCCTGGGCCTGGGCCTTGGTAGGCTGGTATTTGGCGCCGCCTGCCATTTGCGTCGGGGCATTATTATTGATATACTGCTGCACCTGGTTCGAGGCGTAAACGCCCTGATTCAGCACGACGACGAACAGTATATCCGCGCCGTTCGGCAAATTTATCCCATAATTGTTTTGTGGTGACTGCCGCCAGGTGGTGACGAATACGGCGTTTTGCTGGGTCAGCGGCAGCTGCTGGTTGGCAGGGCCTTGAACCTCATACATCAGCGACTGGCTGTCGCCCGCATAGGCGGTGAGGGTCGCCCCGCTGGGGAAGCTGGCAGCATCCGCCTTGGCCGTGACGTTGATTCCCTTGGATGTTGCCGGATAAGCCTTGTCGGTGGTAACATTGACATTCGTACTATTGGCATTGGAAACAGCGGTGACGATTCCGTCAACTGTTTCCCCTATGCCGTCGATTAAATCGATTATCGCCAGCGGGTCGCCTTCTATTGCCGTCTTGCCATCGGCCAGGATATCAGCCGCAGTATGCAAAGCATGCAATATCGAGAACCCCGACTGGGGGATGGCAACGCTGCCGGACGTGCCCCCGCCTAAGCTATTGATATTAATGTCATAAGCGGCCTGCACTGTTCCGTTTGGATTCAGCAGGTTCATCTTTAGGGTGGCGGTAGCAGCCTGTCCCGCATTGAGAACATTCGCGCTCACAGCACCCGTGTTTGAAGTGATGTTTTTGGCATTGCTGCTGGGATAGCCGGTGAGCACTTCGGAGTTGTAGGCTGCTGCTCCCTGATTATTGAGCTCGTTGCCCAGTTTCACGAACTGGACTTGCTTGTGCATTCCACTTAAGGTCCAGGAGGGAAAAACGGTGAACATACTCGCCCAGCCAGAATTCTTGCTAAAGGTGGCATTGTTTTGCGAATCCAAAGTAGCTATCGGGTTCAGCGAGAAATTGCCGTTATTCGAAGGAGTGAGATTTGGCGTAAGGATATTGGCAAACGTAGCCGTTTGAGTGCCATTGAGATAATAAACTCCCGGCAGCCCTGCAGCTATGGGCAGAGATACCGGCCAGCCCGTTGTCGCGTAGCCGTTCGGGGCATTGAACGAAAGGTTCATATTTATCGGCGATTGCGTCAAATTTAAAACGACCATCGGTAAACTTCCATAAGTGTTCAGCGCCACCGACGTCGCCGTTGGCGGTGTGGGCGCCTGGCCATCCGCCGCCGCCACGGGACCTGATAAAACACTAAGCGCCAGAATCAGTGACAGGGCAATTCTAAACATAGTTCCCCCAGAAAAAATCATCGCTTATTCCTCCTTGAGTTTTATTGCCTCGCGGCCTTCAGTCATACAATCATCGGCGCTATTTGACAAATTACGGTAACTGGTTTCATTCTATATTAGCAGCTTGGTTCTTTCATCACGACAAGGAACTTCTGCAATATTTTCGGGAAAATTGGCAAAAACGGCAACCCTATAGTTGTAAATTCGTTACCTCTTCTCGAACACGTAGATGCTCTTCCAATCCTCCTTCATATCGACAACCGTCCAACCTTTCGCCAGCGCTTCGTCCAGCGCCTTATCAAGGCGGCCGAAGGAGGATGCGCGGTCATAGGCCCATTCGCGTTCGGCGTCGGTGTGGTGGACGAGAAGCGCGAACCGCGCGCCTTCGCCGTCCATCGTCCACTGGAGCATTTGCAGATCGCCGTCAGAATTGCCGAAGGCGGCGATGGGACGGCGGCCGATGTACCGTTCGATGCCGATCGCTTTGCCCGCACCGTCATCTATGAAACCGATCGCCGGTAAAAATACGATCACCGGCTTGCCGTCGCGCAGCTTGAACTCCGTCTTGTTACTGCTGCCGATTACCTGCTCGGGAGGGATGCCATAGACCCTTTCCGTCCAGGGGCGCATGAAATCGGCCCAGCCTCCGGACACGATGAAGGTCTTAAACCCGTTGGCCCGCAAGTAATCAAGCAATTCGCGCATGGGTCGATAAGCCATTTCCGTATACAATCGACCGCTTATCGGATGCCTGGCCGTTGCCGCCCAGTCCTTGACGGTTTGGGCGAACTCTTCCGTGGTGTAGCCGTCATGCGTGGCGTTAATAAGTTCGAGCAAGGTCTGATCGCCGCCGGCATAAATCGTCTTCAGATCGCCCGCCAACACAGCCTTGAACGGCTGTTTACCCTGCCATTCGGGGTGCTGCGGCGCCAGCGCCCTGATACGGTCGAACACAAAAGCTTCCGGGAAATACATCGGCTGCTCGGCCCACAGCGTACCGTCATTGTCGAAGGCGGCGATACGCTCCGCGGCCGGGACAAAGCGCGGCGAACCCGGCCGGGTCACTTCCCCGACAAAGGTGACGATTGCCTTCTTGGTGGCGGTGTCGTTCCAGGATGGCAGCGGATCGGCAGGCGCGGCGGCAAAGGCCGTGTTTGCAAGCAGCAGCAGGACAAGAAGGCTCTTCACAACCATATTCTTCATAACTCTTCTCCTTACACTCAGAACTTATATCCTACGGTAAGTTGCCCGTAATCGCCGTGCAGGCGGTTCTTCTGGCTGAGGTCGTGGATCCACTTGGCGATCACCGAAAGCTTCCCCTTGCCAGCCTTGGGCGTCCACAGAAGGGCCGGCCCAATACCGGAAGACTCGCCCGCGAAGCTGCCGAGCACGGCGCCCCTGCCGCTGTCACCCGACACTTGGCGGTAGTAATAGCCGTGGAGACCCACGGCAAAATTGGGCGTAAAGAATTGGTTCGCCACGAAGTCGACGTGGAACTCATTCCCCGACTTGTAATTAGTGACGGAGTTCGTCGTGTTGAACATGATGCCGGGGGTGACGGAGATTTCGGTCCCTGTCTTGGCATTCAGCCACGTTATGGCCAAGGAGGTGTCAAAACTCCAGTAGTTCCTGCCGACGCTGGCGAGGTTGCCGGCAGCGTACCCGCCTGTCGGAACAAAGACCGACTCGACAAGCTTATAATGGAAATCGCCTTTCCCCCAATACAAGGCGGCCGAAATCATCGCATCGCCGATATCGGTCTTGCTGTCCGCTGCCTTGATGGTATGGAAAGGCGTCCCGGCATTCGCGCGTACGCCCATATGCCCCACGGGAACAGCCATACCTATCTGCAGCCGGCTGCCGAGTACGGGCTTATCGAATGTGTAGAAGCCCCCGATATAATCGTAAAAAGCATCGGCTTTCAGATCCAGATGGACATGGCCTCGCAGTACGGCCGTGCTGGCCTTCCCGCTGTAATACAACATCTGGCTGACCGCCATGAATCCGGGAGCAGGCGGCACGGCGACGGCGAAGGTGGTCGAAGAACCGGGGAAGTAATGGCTTGAGGCGCCTTCCGTGGCCTGGGCCGTCCGCATCCCCGGCATCAGGCAGCACGCCAGTAGGAGAACAGCAAAGAGCATTCGCCTCATACTTGCATCGGCGTGCCGCAGCCTTGAAGCTTCGCCTGCATTTCCGGGCTCAATTGCTTGACAAGCTCGGCATTGTACGCTCCGGAAGGCAGAAAAGGCAGCTTATTGTTGAATACCTGCTGAGCCCCGACAGCATAAGCGCGCGATATCGCCGCCGGCGATCCCTCTTCGACGGTCGGATTGATGTTGGTTACAAAAATCGAAATCGTATTATCGCTGTTGCGGACGATCTCGAACGTGCGCAACTGTTGGGGGAAATCACGCAGCGACGCGGTTTCGACCTGCCAGAAGCCGAGTTCGGGACGGTCCGGATCAGGCGACGCAAACGCGGTGACTGTATTGATATGGCGATGGCCCGCTACCCACGCGACGAGATTCGGGTATTCGTGAAGCTTGGCAAAGAACTCTCCCTCCGACACATAAGCGTCTTTGCTCCAAGCCATCATGGAATTCCCCGCTTCGACGCCGATCGGGATGTGAGCGGCGATAATCATAAGCTTGCCTTCAGCCTGGCCCTTTTCAAGCTCGCTCACCAGCCAGACATAGCGTTCCTTGTCGACAGAGCAGTGCCCGTAGCCGAGAGAAGCGGGATTGTTGGGGTCGTCGTTCCTTTGGGTATCGTCGAGCACGATGACCTTGACCGGCAGCCCCGCCTTCGGTTCGAAGCTGTAACAGGCAAAATCTTTATCGACGTTGGCCTGGCTGAAACCGTGGCCGACCGGCTTGGAGGACGTTTTAAAAAATTCGCCCATCCACTCCTTTTTCGAAAGCGAGCGGCGGTCCGGATCGGCGGCCGCCACCTTCGGGGGAATCGGAAAATCTTTGGCCGGGCCTGCGCCGATAACCTCCCCATAAGGCGTCGACCCGTCGATCGCGCCCATGTAAAAACCCCGGCTGTCAAGGCCGCGGGGATCGGCGAACAGATTGCCCAGGTTGACTATTTCCTCGCCGACGAGACTCTGGCGAATATAATCGTTCGGCGGCATGAACCCCATCCAGAAATGATCGTGGTTACCGAGCGTCTGATACCAGGGGATGGACTTGTCAAGCCCCGCCGCCTTGTAAGGTTTCTGATAATCGATGGTAGCGGCGCCGGCGTGATTACCCGAGCTCGGGGTGATGACCCGGCCGTCGAGCACATCGACATACCAGCGCAGCTCGTTGTACTGCGTGCTGTTGCAGGTGTCGCCCAGGGAGATTCCGAAATCAAGGGGATTTTGCTTATGAATCTCGTTGATCGTCCGGACGGCGGCGTCCAGAACATGGGTGGTATACAGCATAACCGGCGAATATCCCGAGGAAACCCCGCCTTTGTAGCCGTAAAAAACCGCTTGGGCAGGAGTTTCCTTGTCGGAGATATGGATGTCGGCTATCGTAAAGAACCGCAAAAGCTTTGCCGTCTTAGTGACCGCTTTGCCGGTGTACGCGGCGGGCATGAGGTCCAACCGCTTTTCATAACCGAGCCCTTCGGCGAACCGCCAGGCGCTGTAGCCATACTGGGCGTATTTAGCGGCCTCTGACGGCAGAATCTTCGGCGCAGCGGCCGGCACGGGAACGGGAACGATCGTACGCTCGACCGTTGTCTGGAAACCCGGTGCGGCCCCCACCGGGCGAAGCAGCCACTTGGCGCCGGGAAGAAGCGCGCCGCACGCCACCAGCGCCGCCCCGGCCAGACCGGTTTTGATGAATGTCCGTCTGGATAATCTTTTCATAAACCATTCTCCTTCTTATTGCCTGCCGGGAAGCCTTCCAATTCCTCCGGCGGCATTTTCATATAGTCGGTCAATAGCCTGCTCAGCACGTTTACTCCTCGCGAACATTATACAAACCCGTCAGGAATGTATCATTCCACCAGGAAAAATTTGCAGGTTTTTGAGGAAAATTGACGAAAATAATGGACCATGCGTCCTGTCGTCGCATGGTCCATGGCAACCCGCTTCTATTTAACTAAGCGTTAACTATATTAATCTTCTTCAATGGAGGAAATCATATGGCAGATTCCACCCTGCTTTTAATCAATATAAGCCGGGCAATCTTCCTTATCTCGAATATTTGGCTTACTTACTCCTTCTTAACTCCCAAGCGGCCTCTTTGGTTTCAAATTATCGCCTATGCCGGTACATGGGTTGCCCAGTACCTTGCGCGCCTCCTTTTGACGCCCACAGGTCTCGACACCTTCTTAATCGGCCACATGCTGACCATATTGTATTTTGTTCCCATTGCCCTGATTTTCAAAGAAACGCTTAATGCTAAATTTTTTGTGCTATTCATGGTCACTTCGTTATCCCTGTTTAACTTTCTTATCGCTCTGTTTCTAGAGCAAATAGTCTTTGGCCATATGGTGGGCGGTTTAGTTTTGGCAGGCCAACTGCTGGAACTGGCATCTATACCGCTAATAAGAAAACATATCACACCCCATGTCAGAAACATCCTCGAGATCATCAATCTCCAGAATCCCATTTTTACAATGTTTCCGTTCCTATCCTTCATATTGCTCGCTTTCTACGCGGTACAAAGAACCTACTTGCTGTCCATTTTCATTCCCCTCGTATTATCGACCATCATCATTTCCATTGCTTATTACCTGATCGCCATATCCATCGACAGGACCAAGCGCCAGCAGTTGCTGGAGAAGCAGCTGGCCCTGCAGCGCGATCATTATCGCAATCTAAGCGACAGCATCACTGCCGCCAAAGCAACCCGCCACGACTTGCGCCATCATCTGGTGACAATCTCGGAGTTCTTAGGCAAAAAAGAGGCGGCAGCGGCCCAAGAATATCTGAACAAGCTCTGCAATAACTACGATGACAGCCATATTCCCACCGTATGCCGCAACCAGTCCGCCGACGCGCTCATCTGCCACTACTTAAAACTGGCCAAGCAACAAGCCATTGATGTCAACGTTAATCTAAATATCCCTGATAATCTGGGCATTGATGATCTGGACCTGTGCGTCATTATCGGCAACTGCCTGGAAAACGCCATCGAAGCCTGTGATAAAATGACAGGCTCCGAAGCGCGATTTATCGATATAAAGGCTATATTAGCCAAAGGCTATCTTGTAATTAAAACTGCAAATTCGTTTAACGGCCACCTGCAGTATCAGCCCGGCGGATTTATTTCTTCAAAAAGAAGTACCGGCGACGGTATCGGCCTTGCAAGCGTGAAAACCCTGGCCGCCAAATACCAGGGGCAGTGCCTGATCTCCTTCGATCAACGGACGTTTAGCGTTTCTGTCTCCCTGAAACTGCCGGAACTCGTCGCACCGAAATTCGTCAATTTGAGGGTTAATAATTAAAAGGCACTCCTGCTGGGGCTTCTCGTTTGCCGCGCGGCTCGTAGATTTCCATGACACGAAGTCAGTTATTATCGGCCACGTCACCGTTGACCGCGATTCACCCGGGTATTGCAAACGAAAAATGTTTCCTCTCTGGCACCAGCAGCAAGTATATATTCTCATAACGCAAAAACAGCGGCCTTGCGCCGCTGTTTTCCTTCGCCCCGTCACTTCTCCGTCCGGTGTCCCATCCAGCAGTTTTTGCTGTTGGCCATCCACTCCTGCACCGTGTTCAGCATCTCGCCGAACCGTTGGAAATGGACCACCTCACGTTGCCACAGGAAGCGGAGCGTGTCCTTCACGCACTCGTCGTCCGTACAGGCGATCAGATGCTCATAGGTAGTCCTGGCCTTCTGCTCGGCCGCCATATCCTCCGTCAGGTCGGTGATCGGGTCGCCCAGGCAGGCGATATATTTCGCCGACCAGGGAATGCCGTTCGCGTCCGTCCAGAACAGGCCGTGATTATGCTGCGTGAACTGCCCTTCCCAGCCGACCGCCTTGAAATCTTCGCAGCACGCGCCGTCCACCAGCTTGAATACCAGCGCCGCAATCATCTCCATATGTGCCATTTCCTCGGTGCCGATATCCGTCAAAAGGGCCTTGGCGTTATCCGTCGGCATGGAATACCGCTGATTGAGATAGCGGAGCGAGGCCGACAGCTCCCCGTCCGGGCCGCCGTACTGAGTAATGACCATCTTCGCGAACTTCACGTCCGGCCGGCTTACCCGCACCGGATGCTCAAGCTTCTTTTCATATATCCACATATCGTCATTGCTCCCTCACATCATTAAATTTCCCAGGGCCAGGGGCCCTCGGCCCATTGCCACGGGTGTCCCGAAAAACCGCCCCAGCCGAAGTTGAACAGCGGGCCGAATTCGCCTTCGTAATCCTTCCGCATTTTTTTCAGCACTTCCACCGCGCAGTTGTAATCGTTGATGGCGTCCTCGTCGCAGGGGTGGGTATCCAGGTACAGGTTCAACTCCACCGCCACGAACTCCATCTCCTGGATTTTTTTCAGCATGGCAAACTGTTTTGCGCAATCCATGAATCTTTCACCTCCGTCGCCGTTATTCGGGGATAGGGTATGCACCCCAAAGCTCAGGGAAAAGCGTGCCCCTCATCAGCGCCTCGCACGGCGAAAACGCCTTGTCGTAGCACTGCCAGGGAACGTAAGCGTGCGCCATCATCCCCGGGGGGATGGGAAATAAGTCCCCGGTATTCTCGTTCGTTTCCTTATCCATGCAATCGTCTTTCGTCATCATATCCTTCTTCATGACCGGCACGTCCGCCATCATCGCTTCCTCGTACCACTTGGGCCTCATCTCTCTATCCAAGCCGACTCACCCTCCTTATTGATAAACCTACTACATTTTATGTGAATCTGGCCGGCAACGTCACAACAGGCGCAAAAAAATAGAGCCGCCCGTAAAGGTCAGCCCCCGGTAATATCTATCAGCTCAACGGCATCAGCAAAAAAGCCAGCAGATAAAGCGCTATGCCCGCGCCCCGGTACAGGCCGGCCAGCGCCCACACCAGGCGGATGAACGTCGCATCCAGCCCCGTATACCGGCTTAGACCGGCGCACACCCCGAAAATCATGCCGTTGTCGGCGTCAAGCGCCAGGTGCCGGCCCCCGGGAAAATACCCGGCCGGCCCCGCCGCGTCCTGCAGAACGCTCCAGATAACGGCGCCGCCGAGGGCGTAGGCCCCCAGACGGATAAGCCACAGCATAAGCTCGCCCCCCGTAGGCATCTTACAAGCAGTATGCCACCATACCCGGAAGGCTAAACATCGGCGAACGTTGATAAGCCCCGATCTGCGTCGTTGCTCCTCCGGGCGCTTGCTAGCGTACCAAAAAGTACGCGGGCGGGCGCTGTCGCCTTCCATGGCGCGCCCGGCACTAGGCCCATCCGGGGCCGTCGTCGCTTCGCGTCCTCGGAGCGCCTCGCATCTCAGGGCTTCTGAACGTTCGCCTGTGTTTCGTATTTACTTCCTGCCCAACCGTCGGTTCACCAGCTTCAGCCGCGTACTCTCCTTCTCCGGGCCGCCCTCCCCGGCCGGCTCGGCCGTCTTCCCGCCCAGGCGGCCGATGCTTATCAGCAGGCCGGTCGCCAGCATATTCACCACCAGCGACGTGCCGCCGAAACTGATGAACGGCAACGGAATCCCCGTAACCGGCAGCAGGCCGGACACCATCGCGATATTGCCCACCGCCTGGCCGACGATGAGAAAGGTCGCCCCGGCGGCCGCCATCATCCCGAACCCGTCGCGGGCGTGCAGGGTAATCTTGATGCCGTACCAGGCCAGCAGGCCGAACAGCAGCAGCACCAGGGCCGCGCCCGCAAACCCCATCTCCTGGCACAGCACCGCGAACGCGAAGTCGGTATGGGCTTCAGGCAGATAATGAAACTTGCTCGCCCCCACCCCCAACCCGGCGCCGAAAACACTCCCCGACCCTATCGCCATCAGCGCCTGGACCGTCTGGTAACCGCTCGTCTGCTCGTACGACCACGGATCGAGCCAGGCCAGAATGCGCTCCGCCCGGTACGCAGCCGCATAAACCAGATACACCGTCCCCATCGCCGCGCCGAACATCAGTCCATACACCTGCCGCTTGGGAATGCCGCTGGGCAAATACAGGATCAGGCTCAGGCCGACGATCACCACCGCCGTTCCCATATCCGGCTGCTTGAGAACAAGAAAACCCATCACGCCGGTAACAATCACCGGCCAGGAAAAAATCGTCACCCGCCGGCCCTTTTCCAAGAGCGGTCCGATATACGCGGCTGTCATCAAAATAGCCGCCAGCTTGGCGAACTCCGACGGCTGGAACTTCACGCCCAGCTTCAGCCACCGCCGGGCACCGTTGGCGTCGACGCCGCCAAAATGCACCGCCACCAGCATCGCCAGCACCGCCGCCACCAGCACCGGCAGGAACCGCACCAACCGGCGGTAATCGAGGCGCGCGGTCACCGCCAGGCCAATCATCCCGATCAGAAAAGCGAACAAGTGCCTTTTCAGGAAAAAATAGCTGTCGTTCAAAAGCTGCCCGGCCAGGACGAAACTGGCGCTGAACACATTAATCGTGCCAATGGCGAACAATATCAGCACGATATAGAAAACCGCCTCGCCGGGGCTGGCCCACGGAACGGGAACCCTGCGCACGCCGCACCCTCCTTCCGCCGGAATACATCTCGTCCCCATTATACCAGAAACCGCCGGGCCGCCCAATATCGCTTTTTGCCCCCACGCGAATAATATATACTACCGATTCCCGGAGGTGATACATACATGCCCGCCACCGCCGTCACCCCCTTTACCCTCCTCCTCCTCGACGCCGCCGGCCACGCCCTCCTCCTCGCCGACGGCCCCAGCGGCGAAATCCTCGCCGAATTCCCCCTCCCGCAGGGTTTCGCGGCCATCGACCTCATCGCCGCCCCTGCCTCCCGCCAAGCCTATGTTACCCTCGCCGGCCACTCCGGGTGGGGCGGCCTTTGCCAAATCGACCTCGCGGCCAGGGCGGCCGAACCATCCGCCCAGCCCCTTCCCCTGCCCCACCCCGTCCAGTTCGCCCTCGCCGCCGACCGGCTCACCGCCTATATCACCGATCCGGCCGGCGTCCTTCACGCCCTCGACCTCGCCGTCGCCACCTGCTCCGCCTGGAGCAAGCCGCCCGACACCGGCGCCTGCGCCGGCCTCGCCGTCGTCGCCGGCGAAATCCATGGCGTATGGGAAACCGGCGGCGGCGGCCTGGCAGCCGTCTACTCCCCCGCCGGCGAGCTCCTCCGCACCTGCCGCCTCGGCGGCGTTCCCACCGGCCTCACCGCCGTCGCCGGCCGCCTGCTCATACCCTTCACCGCCGGCCCCTTCAGCGGCGAAGGCCTCCTCGTCCTGCCGGCGGCAGGCAGCGCCCCGCCCGTCGTCATCCACATCCAGTGCTCACGCTGCGCCGCCGGCTACCCGGTCTACCCCGTCCATGCCGCCTCGGCCGACGGGCAGACCGCCTACGTAGCCTGCGAAGACAGCGCCGCCGTCGCCGTCGTCGACCTCGTCGCCGGCGCCGTCACCGGCACCATCGCCCTGGGACGCTCCGTCTCCCGCCTCTGCCTCACCGCCGACGGCCGCTTCGCCGTAGCCACCAGCAACGCCAACGCCGACCTGTGCCTCATCGACCTCGTCAACCGCCGGCCGCTGGCCTTCACCGTCTGCAGCCGCGAACTCCTCAGTCCGCTGGCGATAATCGACTAGCGCCCCCCGCCGTGGCGGAGCAGGCCGCCCCTGGCAGCCATACGCGGAAGCGAGGTTTGTCACGAAAACTGCCCCGCCAAACAAAAGAACCCCTCTCCAGGGGTTCTTCTTGCGCTATTCCAGCGACCCCAACGGCCGGGGCCACTTACCGCTCCACTTGTACTTTTCCCCTTTGGCCGGCGGCGCCTTCGGTCCCGGCGGCTCGGCCGGTTTTACCGGCGGCGGCGGCGGCTCCGGCTCCCGGTCGTCGTAATCCTCCTCGTCCTCATCCTCGTAATCAAGCCCCGC
Source organism: Selenomonadales bacterium (assembly GCA_029976065.1). Taxonomy (GTDB): domain Bacteria; phylum Bacillota; class Negativicutes; order Sporomusales; family UBA7701; genus Anaeroselena. The sequence goes on along the minus strand of JARKNV010000012.1, from coordinate 17,492 downwards.
CCCGTCGGCAATCTCCTCGGCGGCCACCGCCACCGCCCCTCCCGGGTTGCCAAACATCACCATCGCCTCGTCCAGGCTTATGCACTCGGGCTCCCCGTCCTCGGCGAACGGAACGAAAGTGGCCTTCTCCAAAATCGCCAGCACCAGCAGGAAGTGATCCGCCTCCCGCCGCATATGATCGGCCAGCAGCGCCGGTATCAGACCCACCAGCCGGCACTCCGCTATCAGCGTCTCGGCTGCCCGCGTGAAATCCCGCAGCCGTATCGTCGACACCCGGACATCCTGCATAAACCGGCGGAACGAAGGCACCTCATCCGTCTCGCCCCGCAGCATGCTCACAAAATCGCGGCCCTGCAAATACAGGCTGTCGAACTCCGCGGCAAACTCGCAGGCCGTCTCCTGCAGCGTCCGCTCCGACGGATCGAGGCGGTGCACGATGAAGGCCGCATGATCAGCCATCAGCCGCAGCCAAAATGCCACCTCGCGCGCCCCCGCCGCCTGGTACAGCTGCCGCCCGCTGCCCAGTGCGGCCAGCAGCAAAAGAAAGTACTCCGCCTCGCGCGACATATGATCGAGCAGCAGCGCGAAATTGTTCCCCTGCAGCTGGCACGTCAGCGCCATATGCAGCAGCCGGCGCTTATAGCGATAAAAATCGGTCGTGACGGCCTGGGCATCGTCCACAAGCTCCGCGAACTGCCGCTGGCTCTGCACCCGCTCGGCCCGGTCCCGGAGCGAAGCATACTCCTGCTGGAAGTTCTCGGCCTCGCCGATCAGGACGGCGTTATCGCAAGGCAGGCCCGCCTTAATAAACTCGGCATGCTCTTCCATTATCCGCAGCTGGAACTTGAGCTCCTCGGCGTTCAGCGGCGGCACGGGCTGGCGTTTGTCATTCACAACCTTGGGCCGTGGCATAGTAACAATCCCCCAATTGCCAGTTTTTTCGCTACTACATTGTATGCCACGGCCGTCGATTTTGTTAAGCTTTACATAACTATGGAAAAACCACCTCGCAACGGTTGATCCTTAACCCCAGTGCCCGAAACCGCTGCTCGTACTCGGTCATAACATCCTCCCCGGCAGCCCCGCCGGCCGGCAGGTCGGACGTCACGTTCCGCACCTCGAGGCCCGCCTGCGCGAACTCCTCCAGGGAAAATGCGAACAAAGCCGCGTTATCGGTCTTGAAAAAAAGCTCGCCCCCCGCAACCAAGATCGCCCGGTACTTTTCCAGAAACCGGCCGTCGGTCAGGCGGCGCTTGGCGTGACGCTTCTTCGGCCACGGATCGCAAAAATTGATATACAAGCGGCTCACCTCGCCGGGCGCGAAAATATCGACAATGCCGCTCACGTCGAAATCGAGCAGGCGGACATTCCGCACCTCGCGCGCCATCACCTTTTTCGCCGCCTGGTACAGCACCTCGGGCTGCGCCTCGATGCCCACGAAATCGAACCCCGGCTCCCTAGCCGCCAGCTCACTGATAAAAGTCCCCTTGCCGACCCCCAGCTCCACATGCAGCGGAGCCGGCCGGCCGAACTCCCCGGCCCAGCCTCCGCCCGGGCGCGGCGCGACGACAATACCTGCAAACTCCAGCAAAGCTTCCCTTATCCCCGGCTTTTTCCGCAACCGCACGACCAATCCCCCGCCCGCTGGCCGGGGAGCGCAGCCCCCCATCCAGCAAATTAATTTATTGTAAAAAAAAGTAAAATATAACGAATTTTTACAGGAAATTCCAGATTGACCGCGAATAATAACCAATGCCGCAAATGGTGAAAGGAGAGATTCCGGTGGAAATCCCGACCGCCCTCCAGGTTGCCCTCGATGCGGTCCCGTGCGCCGCAGTCGCCGTCGACGCCGACCGCCGCATCTTCCTCATCAATGAACACGCCGAAAAACTGCTCGGCCTTCGCCGGCAGGCCGTCCTCGGCCGCCTTCTCCCCGACGTCGCCGCCCTGGCCCCGCTCGCACCGCTCCTCACCGGCGGCGCCTTCACCGGCGAAGAAGCCCTTCTAACCGTGGCAGGCCGCCCCGCCGCCCTGCCCGTCGACGCCGCGCCGTTGCCCGGAGATGGCAGCAGCCCGGCCGGAACGCTCATCATCATCAGGGAACCCCGCAGCCTTCCGGATGCCGGCCGCCGCATCGAGCAGCTGGAAAGCCTCGCCGGCATCGGTGAAATCGCCGCCGGCGCCATCCACGAAATCCGCAACCCCCTGACGTCGATCAGCGGCTTTATTCAGCTCATGCGCGCCCGTGCCCTCCGCCAGGCCGACCAGACGACCCAGGACTACTGCACGCTGATCGCCGAAGAAATAAACCACATCGACGGCATCCTGTCCGACTTCCTCACCCTCGCCAGGACGCGGGAAACCAAGCTCGGCGCCGTCGACATCAGCCGGCTGATCCGCGACGTACAAAGCCTCATGTACGGCGAAGCGCTCCTCGCCGGCATAACCGTCATCGTCCGCCTGCCCGGCGAACCGCTGCTCATCCACGGCAACGCCGACAAAATCAAGGAAGTGCTTGTCAACCTTTCCCGCAACGCCTTCCAGGCCATGGCCGGCGGCGGCACCCTCACCATAACCGCCGACGCCGACGAACGGACCGTGCGCATCGCCCTCGCCGACACCGGCCAGGGCATGCCCGCCGCCGTCCTGGCGGAAATCTTCAAGCCCTTCTACACCACCAAGGAAAGCGGCACCGGTCTCGGCCTCGCCATCTGCCGGCGCATCGTCGAAGAGCACCGCGGCGAAATCACCGTCAGCAGCGAGGAAGGAAAAGGGGCCACCTTCATCCTTGCTTTCCCGAAACTGCCGGAAAATTAACCGCCCGCCGGCTGCCAGCGCCCGCAGCAGTACCGGCCAAAACGCGGCCTGGCTTTGCTATTCCTTCTCCAACCCGAACTTCTTGATATACCTGTACAGCGTCACCCGGCTCACATCAAGCATCCCCGCCAGGCGGCTCACATTGCCGCGGGCCGCCTGCCACGCGGCCACGAACGCCTCGCGGTCCTCCTTCCAGGCTTCGCCCGGACCGGCTTCGCCCGGCAGATGCACCGCCTCGGCCATGATAACGCTGCCGGTCGTGCGGAAAAAGGCCTGCTCGACGACCGCCTGCAGCTGCTTGATATTCCCAGGCCACTCGTAGCCTTTGAGGAGCGCCACCGCCTGGGGCGACATCTCCTTGGCGCCCATCCCGTGCTGCTCGGCGAGTTCGGCAATAATATGCTTCGTCAGCAGCGGTATATCCTCGCGGCGGGCCCGCAGGGCAGGCACCCGGATAACCGGGCGCGACAGCATTTCGTAAAGGGCGAGAGGAAACTTGTCCTTCTCCGCCAAACGCCTCAGATCGCCGTCGCAGGCGGCGATAATCCTCACATCCAGCGGCTGGTCGGGGCGCTGCGGCAACCGGTCCGCGGCCAGCGCGGCCGCCAGCTTGTCCGCCAGCGGCGGCGGCATCTTCTCGATCTCGTCGATAAACAGCGTCCCGCCGCGGGCCAGCTCCAGCTTGCCCGGGCCGCCCTCACCGGCCTCGCCCGCGCTGCCGAACAGCTCCTTCGCCAGCAGCTCGGCCGGCATATCGCCGCACCGCACCGTAATCAGCGGCCCGGCCGCGCGCGCCCCGCCATGATGGATGCCGTGGGCCAGCCGCTGCTTGCCTGTGCCCGACTCGCCCTGCAGCAGCACGTGATGATCGCCGCGTGCCGCCCGGCCCGCCTTCTCGATCATCGCCCGGAAAACGGGCGAATCGCCCTCGAGGCTGGTCAGGCTGTAACGGGCCGCGTAGCCGACCGCGTGGGCCTCCAGCACCTTCAAATCCTCGATCGACTGCGAAATCGCCGCGATGCCGCTCACCTCGCCGTCGCGGTACAGCGGCAGCACCGTCGTCAGATCCTCGTACGTCTTGCGCGGCGTTATCCACACCACTTCCTTGTTATAAGACGGGATGCCCAGCAACCCCTTGGCTAGCGGCGTGTGCCGATAATTCAGCACAACCTCCTCCAGATCCGGCAGCTGGCCCTCCTGGCCGTCTCCGTGGGGAGCGAGGCGGTTTTGGCCCAACTTGTTGGCGTACGCCACCCGGCCGCCTGGCAAGATATGATACGCCGCCAGCGGCACCGCGTCGAGGATGGCGTGCTTCGCCTCCAGGCGGGCCGCCATCGCCAGATTGTGCTCCATCACATACTTGACCGTCAGCAGCAGCGTCTCCAGCGCCCCGGACGGCAGATCGGCCTGCTGGGTGGAAACCAGCGTCAAAACATACTGCAGCTTACCGTCCAGGAACACCGGCGCCGAGCCCGCGTCCCCCGCCTGCCCGTCCTCGATCCACATCTCCGGACCGAACACGAGAAACGGCGTCTTATGCTCATACGCAATCGCGATGCTGGACGTGCCGATATCCTCCTCCGTCAGCCGCGCGCCCTCCACCTCGCCGGGCGACTTCTGGAAAAAGGGCAGGGCGTAATTCTTCAGCGCGTAGCACTCGTTATCGAGCAACAGCAAACTGAGGTTGTACATATTGAAGTGCCCCCGCACCTCCTGATAAAGCCCCTCCAGGAAATCCAGCGCGTGGCGGTGCTTCTCCCGCCGCTCCGCCAGCTCCTCCCTGGACAGCTTCACCGGCGGCCTGAGCGAATCGCGCGGAATACCCCACGCCCTGCTCCGCTGCCAAGACTCGGCCACCCACGGATGGACATTCGCGTCCAGCGACCCATACTCGACAAAACGCCGGTAATACTGCAACAATTTTTCTTTGCTCCGCCGCTCTCGAATCATAATGTTTTTGCCCTTTCCTTTCGATATATATTGTAAAGGAAACCGCCCATATTTATTAACGGAAAAACAACATCAATTATCCACTAGTAATGATTATTTAATTTTGCTATAATAATCAAAAAAAGGAGGGCTTTGCATGTTAGTAAACGGAGTTAAAGTAAGCGCCGACCCCGCTCTGAACAACGAAGAAATCGTCACCCTTGTCCACGACGAAATCAGGTTGTGGAACCAGCGCAACAAAACCCTCGGTGCGATCGAACTGAGCCTCGACGGCGAAAGCGTCATCATCCGCGGCCTCGAGAAATCGCCGATCCGCCGGGTCCGCCGCATCACCGGCTATCTGAGCACGGTCGACCAGTTCAACGACGCCAAGCGGGCCGAGTGCAAGGACCGCGAAGTCCACGTCGGCTGACCGCACCCGTTGAACCTGCGCCCTTAAGATATCCCGAACAGGACACGACCGTGTCCTGTTCGCCATTTTCCGCCACGACAACCCATGCCCCCATATATATTCGTGGCAAAATTTGTTTTTCCCTCCAGCCCGCCTCGCCCGTCGCCCGACATCGGCGACAATACGAAGGCCGCCGGCCCCAATTGCCGGCAGCCCGTTTCTTACCGCCCTTCCCGCCGCGTCCCGGCCCGAAGCCGCCAACACGGACAAGGGCGGCCGGTTTCCGGCCGCCCTTGTCCGGGCATCTTACCGCCCCGTCGCCCGGAACAGCTGCACATCCGGCGCGATTTGCTCGGGGACCAGATACGGCTTATACCACTCCTTCTTCATCACCAGGTCGGCAAGCTGGTAATGATGATCCACCGCCGCGTTGAGCCTTTTGAACAATAGTTGCCTGAGCTCCGCATGCCTCACCTCGGTAACCGCCTCGGCCAGCAGCCTCACCGCATACTTCGAATCCTTCAGCATATCCGCGGCGATATCGCACTCGGTGAGCGCGTTCTCGCCGCCGGACAGCATATCCAGGAGCCCCATGCCCTCACCTCCTCAATGTAATTGCCCCTGCCCGGCAAAAAACTGCTTGAAGTCGGTCAGCGTGTCCTTCTTCATCTGCAGCGTATTCTGCATGAACGCTCTCAGCTCGTTGTCCTGCACCAGCGCCATGCCCGCCTTCAGCCTTTTCGTGCCGACGACCTCGCTCCTGATAATCTCGTGCAGCTCAAGCGCCTCGTGGGGAGCAAGCCCGCCCGGATTGGCCGCCGGTGCCCCGCCCCGTTCGCGGCCTGTTTCGTCATTCGGCTGCCCCGCCAGCATCGCCTCCTCCCGCAGCAGCTGTTCCACATCCCGGGGCTGGGCCCACCCCTTGTCAACCATGATATCCGTCAGCCGGAAATGCTCCTCGACCGCCTCGCCCAGAGCGTCGGTCAGAAACTGGCGCACCCGGGTGTCGCCGGCCTCGCTAACCGCCTTGGCGATACCGGTCACGCACAACCTGCAATCCTGCGCGAGCTCGAAAGCGACCGTCCTGTCCTCCATCGCGCCCGCCGCCGTTTCCGCAATTGGCACGCTAACCCCTCCTAATGCAAAATGCCGGCTCCGCCCATAAGCTGCCGAATCTTGTTCGCCCGCCGCTGCCGCACGGCGACGGCGTCCTGCATGAACAGCTTCAGCTCCCGGTCCCTGACCGCCGCCATGTTGGCCTGCATTTTCCGGGCGGCGGCCGCCTCCGCCGCCAGCAGCGCGTGCAGCGCAAACAACTCGTGCGGCGCCGGCCCCGTCTTTACAGCCACTAACCCCACCCCCTTCTCCCCTTCAGCTTATTTTTTCCCCCACGCCGAGGCTTATCCGCAAAAACCCCCTCCGTATGGAGGGGGTTTTATCCCGCTGTTCTCAACCGCGCAATTTGTTGCTGTACCGCCAGATGCCCATCTCGTCCGCTCTCCTGATCAGCTCCTCGCGGAAATCGGGATGAGCGATGCTTATTATCAGCTCCGCCCGCTCCCACGTCGAGCGGCCGGCCAGGTTGACCATCCCCCACTCGGTGACAAGATAATGCCCCTGGCTGCGGGGGCTGGTGACGATCTCGCCCGCGGCCAGCTGCGGCATAACCCGCGACTTCACCGCCCCCGTCTTCTTATCCGTATAGGTCGAAGTGAAGCAGAGGAAGCACTTGCCCCCCGGCGCCTGGTACGCCCCGGTGAGAAAATCCACCTGCCCGCCGGTGCCGCTGATATGCCTGACTCCCGCCGACTCCGCCGAAACCTGCCCGAACAGGTCCACGCCGAGGCAATTGTTCACCGAAACCATCTTGTACTGCCGGGCGATCACCTCGGGGCTATTGACGTAATCCACCGGATAAGCCGCCAGGCCGGGATTGCCGTCGATCCAGTCATACAGCTCCCTGGACCCCGAGGCGAACGTCCAGGCCCCCTTCCCCTTATCCACCGTCTTGCGCCTGTTGGTCAGCTTGCCGGCCTTATGCATCGCCAGATAGGCGTCGACGAGCATCTCGGTATGCATCCCCAGATCCTTCAGATCCGAAGCGGCGATCATCGTCCCCACCGAATTCGGCATGCCCCCGATTCCCAGTTGGATGGTCGAACCGTCCTCGATCTGCTCGACGATCATGCGGGCGACCTTTTTGTCCGCCTCGCTCGGCTGGGCCGCCGATATCTCCACAAGCGCGGGATTGTCGCCCTCGACGATGTAATCGACAGCGGAAATATGCACGCCTTCTTCCTGCCCGCCGAGGGCGCGCGGCATGTTGGCGTTCACCTCGACGATGACCTTCTTCGCCTTCTCGGCGATCGCCATGCTGGCCGAATTGGACACGGAAAAGTTGAAATAGCCGTGCCTGTCCATCGGCGCGACCTGCAGCATGGCGACATCCACCTCGATATCGTTGCGGTAAAACAGCGGCATGTTGCGGTACAGCAGCGGAATGAAGCTGCACAGGCCGCGTTCGGCCATCTTGCGCTCATAGCCGCCGAAATGCCAGCTGTTATACGTAAAAACCTCCCGCTTCGGGTCGGCCTCGAGAATCGCCAGCGGACGCATCGCCAGGCAGCCCCTCACCTTTATATCCCGCAGCCGGCCCCTCTCGGCGGCCAGCGCCTTGTCCAAAGCCACACACACATTCTGGCAAAAACCGTAATCCACCCAATCCCCGGCTTTGACCACCTTCACCGCCTGCTCCGCGGTCGTCAGCTTCCGTCCGTACTCTTGCGCAAAATCCATTCGGCTCCCCCTCAACTGAAACAAATCACACAAGAACTATTTTACCGCTATATCCGTCCCCATTCCAGCAAAAAAATATCGCCTGTCTTGTAGCGTCCCCGCCGATTAAGCCCTCACCGTTTATGCTCGCCGCGGTAGATGGGGCAACGAAAGCGCCACCGCCTGTTGTCTATGACCGTCTGTTGCCCATTTTAACCCCGCCCCCGCATAGCAGGGGGATATTCGCTAAAGCATAAACAAAAAGGGCGGGATCTCTCCCGCCCTTCCCTATGGTTCGAGTTCCTTGTTCCTGGTTAAAGCAGTACCTTGGCTAACGTCAATCCTACGCCTATACACACAATCATCGTAACCAAACCCGGCATCATATAACTATGATTGAGAACATACTTGCCGATCCTGGTAGTTCCGGTGCTGTCGATGGCCACACTTGCCACCATGGCCGTCGAAGTCGGCAAGAAGAAATAGCTGCATACCGCCGGGAATATGCCTACCAATACCGCCGCCGGCACACCCAGGGCGATTCCCAGCGGCATCATCGCCGCCGTAGTTACGGCCTGGCTGGCGGTAAGCACGGAAACAGCGAACACGGCCAGAACGAACAGCCAGGGGTATTGAGAAACGACCGCCTGTACACCCCCTTTTATCAGCGCGGTATTGGCATCCACCACCGTATCGCTCATCCAGGCTACCCCAAAAACAATGATTACTCCCATCATGCCGGCTCTAAACACCGAGCCTTCTGCGATTCTGTCGACTTTAACCTTGCAGGCGACAACCATAATCAGCGCCACCGTCATCATTACTATTTCAATTACATTCGGCATCGGCAGCGACTGCATTTTGCCGGCATATTTCAGGACCGGCCGCAATTCGGGGATAGAGCCGAATAATACCACCAAAATGGAACCCAGCACAAACAGAATAACCGACAACTTGGCTTCTTTGGAATACTCCTTGCTGGTTAAGCTGCCTTTAACCAGCGGCGGAACCTCGCCTTTAGCCAAGCGGTCAAGATACACGGGATCTTTCTCTAATTCCTTGCCCATTCTGCTGGCATACAGGGCGCCTGCCAGCACCCCCAGCAGCGTGGCGGGTACGCACACCTTCATAATATCGACCAGGCCGATATTAAACGAAAGCATTAAGCCGATCATAACAGCCGTCGCCGCGGAAATGGGGCTACCGGTAAGCGCCTGTTGCGAGGCCACCACGGATATGGATAAAGGCCTTTCCGGTCTTACCCCCGACTCGCGGGCGACCTCGGCAATTACCGGCAGCAAGCTGAACACGACATAACCGGTGCCTGTCATAAAGGAAAACACATAGGCGATTAACGGCGCCAGGATAGTAATTCTGCCCGGGTTCTTCCTCAGCAGCTTTTCGGCCAGACTAACCAGATAGTCCATCCCGCCTGCGGCTTGCAGGGTACTGGCCGCCAAAATGACGGAAGCTATTATCAGAATGACATTAACCGGCGGAGAAGCCGGCGTAAGTTTAAGACCAAAGACCAGGATCGTCATGCCCAACCCGCCTGCCATACCCAGCCCGAGCCCGCCAATGCGGGCCCCTATGCACAGCATGACCAATATTATGCCGATCTCAAACCAAAACATATCAACATCACCTTCTTTTTATTATCCCTGGTCGCCGGAAGGCCAATCTGACGTAGATTGGCCGTTCTATTTACTTGCTTTGATCGCGTCACTAATATCCCGTATGATGTCAGCCGCGTTTTCCATGCCGACCGAAACCCTGATAGTACCGTTATGAATACCGGTCTTAGCCTTCTCCTCGGCTGACAATTCCTTATGCGAAGAAGAATACGGATGGGCTACCGTTGTTCTAAAGCCGCCCAGGGTGCTGGCAAATCCCACCATCTTCAAGGACTTTATAAATTTATCAGCTTGCTCTAAATCGTCCTCCAAATTAAAGCTCAGCATCGCTCCATACGCATCTTTCCGGAAAATTCTCTTTGCCAGTTCATGCTGCGGATGGCTTGCCAAACTCGGGTGGAGCACCTTGGCGACCAGCGGATTCTGTTCCAGCGCTTTGGCCAGTTTAATGGCATTTTTATTTTGCTTTTCAAGCCTGAGATCGAAGGTCCTGGCACCGCGCAGCGCAAGCCAGCAAGCAAACGGAGCTAAACAACCGCCGAAAATTTTGCTTAGGAACCTGACCCGGTCAATAATCTCTTCACTTGCTGCAATTGCTCCGCCGATAACATCGAAGTGACCGTTAATGTACTTCGTAAGACTGTTAATCACCAGATCAGCGCCCAGCGTTAACGGCTTAATGACATAAGGCGAGGAAAAAGTGTTATCAATAATCAGCTTGCAATCAGCCTTATGGGCAATATCAGCTATCATGGCCACATCCATCAAGATCGTCAAAGGATTGGCGATAACTTCACCGTAAAACAGCTTGGTATTGGGTTGTATTGCCCGTTCTACCGCCGTTTTATCGTTAAAGTCGACAAAGGTAGTTTCCAGGCCATATTGAGTTAATAAATTTTTTAAAATCTCATGGGTTTCGCCGTATAAATTGGCGCTGCATACGATGTGATCGCCGGCTTTTACCAAGGTAATCAAACTAATAAATATGGCAAACATGCCGGACGACACTACCCACGCCGCTTCCCCTTTTTCCATATGGGCCACGAGTTCGCTTAAACTGGTATAATTCGGGTGATTGGTCCTGCCATATACGTAACCCTTTATTTTTCGGGCCTCGAGCGATGTTTTCAAATCCGGGAAAGTATAAGAAGAGGTCTGGTAAATAGGAAACGATTCCGTTGTCGAATATCCCAAATCCACACTGTCACCCAAATAAAGATTGGCCGATTCGTCACTGAATATAAATTTGTCTTTGCTGCTCATATAAACGCCCCCTTTTTTTCTTCCCTTTCTTAAAGCAAATACTATGCCAAAGCAGCTTCAAATACTAAAGCGGCAAGCCGCCATAATGGCAAGCATGCTTTTAATCGGGGTAAGCGGCTCCTTGCGATAAAATAAATACAGGCCCACGCTCGGGCCTGTATTGTCCTAAATAAAGGTTAATTTATCGCGAATAGGTTGAACCAGTTACTCTTTTAATAACCCATTCAACCCGTTTATCGCGATCATCTTTTCTCCTCGCACCGTCAATTTAGTTCCGGCCCGTCCTTTACCTATGGAAATGTATTGAGTTGCGGCCAGCTTTTTCAAACGGCTGCGCACTTCTTGTTCGGTCAGGTGGACTTGACAGGCTTTTAACCGCTTGGAAATTTCGCCGCGCCCGATCGTCCGGCCACCCTGCTGCGCCTCATGAATAACCGTCAGAATCAGCCCCATTTCGCCGAAATCACCCGCGTCAAAAGGTTGCTCATCGGTTGTGCCGGTGGCGGACCGGCTATTGATGTAATCGGAAATGCTTATCGGCAAATCTCTTGAACCGATGCACTTGTCGTCAGACATATTAACCAGATAAGCCACGCAATTTTCCAGCTCCCGAATGTTGCCCGGCCATGGGTACAACTGTAAGGCCGCCAGAACTTCCTCGGCAATAATCCTGTTGACGCCGTATTTACCCAGAAAATAGTTTATCAACGGTAAAATGTCACTTTGCCGTTCCTTGAGAGAGGGCACCCTCAGCAATAAAACATTTATGCGGTAATATAAATCCTTCCGAAAGTCCTCTTTGGCCACCAGGTCGCGCAGATTCCTGTTGGTAGCGGCAATAACCCTTATGTCAATGGGTTTAACGGCATAGCCCCCGATTCTTACAATCTCCTTCTCCTGTAATATTCTCAGCAGTTTCGCCTGCATGTTCTTGGAAATATCGCCTATTTCATCCAGAAAGACCGTGCCATGATTAGCCAGCTCGAATAATCCCGGTTTGCCGCCCTTTCTGGCGCCGGTAAAAGCGCCGTCTTCATAGCCGAAAAGCTCGCTTTCAATCAATGCGTCCGGGACTGAAGCGCAATTAAAGGCTACGAAAGGATTATCCCTGCGGGAGGACGCATTATGAATAGCCTGCGCAAACAGCTCTTTGCCGGTGCCGCTTTCGCCTTCGATTAAAATGGTGCTATCGCCCTTGGCCATTTTTGTCGCAAGCGCCCGGGTTGCCATTAATGCCTGGCTGGTGCCGATTATATCGGCAAAGGAATATTTGGCCACATACCCTTTGTTTCTTGTTTCCTGTCGTATTTTTTGTTCCAACCGCTCGATCTCGGTATATTCCTTAAATCTTATTACGCCGCCGACATACTGATCCTTCAGATACAGCGGATATTTATTGACAATATAATTGTTCCCGTTAATCGTAAAGGTAACATCTTTTACCTCGGCGGCAGTGCGGATGTTATCCAATATATCGGAGAAAAAGTCTTGCAATAAGGTGCCTTTAACCTTCCAGGGAGGATTGCGGAAAATCCTTTCGGCGAATTTGTTAAAAATGATAATCTTGCCTTCCTCGTCATAGGCGATAACCCCTTCATCCACTACTTCAAGCACCAATTCCAAATGCTGCTTGCTTTCCATGACGGTATTCAGGCCGCCGAATAATTTGGGATTGCAAGGGATTGTATCTTCCAGACACTTAAACGCCAGTTGTCTGGCGGTTTTATTGTTAAAAAGATCCAGCTTCGTTAAAATGTCGCTAATAGTATACGCATCAAGGACCCTATCCCCGATATTGATTACTTTTTCCACATTGGCCGGCACCAGAGAGACTTCATTAGGCGTTATGGCAATTTGGGGCAGTTCAAAATCTTCCACTCCCGGATAATAAGGAATCAGATCGAGATGTTTGGCCCCCAGCTCGTACAATAATGCCATTGTTTCATAAGTGCTTTCCTGCAGATCATTCACCAACAAAACCTTGGTTTGCGGAGGAATAGCCATAATCATATCCCAACCGGCTCTGGTTATGGTCCTTTTCATTACCAGCACGTACGTGCCAGCCGCGACGTATTTGCTTATATAACTGGACACCTTGGTTGTCGCGACTAACACCAAATCCGCTTGTATGGTCGAATGCACGCCCCGCTCAATGGAGGTAAAGTCGACCTCGATAAAATCCCCGAACAAATTCTCCAACTGCCGTCTGATAGTATTAGCCGTTCTTTCCCAACTGCTTACGACGACAACTCTTTTCACCGGAAAAACCTCCTTGCTTGCAAGCAAACCAGCCGCCAGCAATACTCCCTTTTAGAAAACAACAGGCGGGGATTCCCCGCCCTTGCCCAAAGGTTATCTGCACCGATCGTTTCACGTCTTGCCCTTACAGAGCGGGCACCGCTCCAGGAGAGATACCTGATTGGTTCTAATATTTTACGGCAGTCTGCAAATACCTGCTAAAAAACATATAGAAAAAAAGCGGCAAACAACACTTTCATTTTATCCGCTTATCCGTGACGATCAAAAGCATGCCCCCCATAGCTTCTTGCGCATGGGGGGCATCAGCGAAGCGCGTGGTCGCCGTCTCGCTTTAGTACAGCGCCACTAATCCAAGTAATCAGTTTGTTGCGCTTAATGGTCTTTCACCCGACTTTATCTCTCTCGCAGCCGTGGACGACCCGCACTCTTTCGCGGGACAGTCTTGCGTAAATATCCTGTTGCATCGTTTCGCTGCCTGGTTCGATAAGCAAATGATTTTCCTGGTTGTTTATATCTATATATTTGATGGCAATAAAATACCGCAGCTTATCTTTATAGAAATACGGCACCAGCGGTCCCAGCATTACCGTACTTTTTCCGGTGGTATCGGCTTTTGCCAAAATGGTAAACCGCTCTATACCGCGCCAGTCCCGGCAAAGCACCTTGCCTGACCAGCCCTTGTAATCGTAGAGAATCAAGCCGTCCCCGGTCAGCCCCAGTTGCAGCACCGAAGGCTTCGCCATCTGCGGGAAGCCGCCGTGATAGCTTATTGGGCCGAGCAGTTCGGCCCCCGGATTTTGGCCGAGAATGTCTTGATCAACTTCCGCCGTAGTTGCCGCGGCTTTTTTTTGCTGCTTGTAGCCCAACAGGCCGACGGCAACCAAACCGGCTATTACGAATAAGACAACGGCTATTGCCACGCTATCCATAGTCTCCTCCTGAACGCCCACGGCATCTCATGAAAATTGCTTTGGCGGAGAGCCGAACTCGATCAGTTCTCGCCAAAGCAGCTTTCCGCCGCCGGATTATCTGGGAACCAGCCGGCTGTAATCGTTAAAGATATACGCTATAGACCCAATGGCTACAATCACCGCCATGGCGATGAAGCCGCCGTTATAGCCCAGAGCGCCGCCGGCCAGATAGCCGGTGAGAGCGGGCGCGATAATCGAACCGATATTGCCGACCATATTCATGACGCTGGCCACGCCGCCGCCCTGACCATAGGGGGCGATATCGCTCGGAATCGACCATTTGTTCCCGGCCCCGAAGGAGAATATGCCCATGGATGCCGTCAACCATACCACGATCATTACCGGGTCGCTGCTGAGCACGGCCATATACAGGGTGGCGGCGGCCAACAGCAGGCAAACCCCCAGTCCGGTGCGCCGCAGCTTGTTGATCGAGGCCCCGCGCCGATGCCAGGCATCCATCAGGTAGCCGCCCAGCACCTCCAAGGTAACGCCGGCAATATAGGGCGCCATGGCCGCCATACCCATGGCCTTCATATCGAAGCCTTTGGCCTTGACCAGATACGTCGGAATCCACATGTTGAAATTGGTCCAGTAATAAGAGTAACAAAAGGCTCCTATGCATACCAGAATCATCTGGCGGTACGTGAACAACTGCAAAATCGGGATAGGTTTGGGTTTCTCGACTTTTCCATCGGTGCTTACCACTTCATTTTGGCGGATATAGGCGAGCTCCGACTCCGTGACTCGCGGATGGTCGTCAGGCTCATGGTAGTTGAACTTCCAAACGAATGCATACGCTACCGCCATCAGGCCGGTAATCAAAAATGATTCCTGCCAGCCCCAGGTCATTGTCAGCCAGACAACGAGCGGCGGCGCGATGGCGTTGCCGATGCGCGAACAACTGTCGAAAGCCGCCGATGAAAAAGTGCGTTCGCGGGCAGGCACCCACACCGACACCACCCTGGCGCTCACCGGATATGCCGGCGATTCCGTGACACCAAGCACCACGCGCACCGCCAGCATTGATTTGAAACCGGTGACAACCGCCATCGCTACCGTTGCCAGTCCCCAGACCAAACAGCACCAGAACCCGATGATTTTTGGCCCATAGCGATTGATCATCCAGCCCGTCGGCATCATAACAAGGACGTACGACCAGAAGAACGCCGACATCAATATTCCCATCTCGGCGGGAGTCAAATTGAAAACTTTCATCAACGTTGGGGCTGTGACCGCCAAGTTCACGCGGTCAATATAACAAATGGTTATCATCCCACAACAGAGTGCTACCGCTGACCACCGAATATTCGACTGAGGCTTGATATATTGAGCCTCCGTTGAGCTACCTGGCAATACAGACATTGCATACACTCCTCGCATCCTACGTTTTACAGGAAGTATTCGGGCGTCCCTGCTTAGTCGCCAACAAGCCGATCGGCTTGAAAATACCTATGATATAATGGACCGTCGTCAATAGGTTAAAGTTCAACCAAGGTGCGATCTCCACCTTTTATCAGCGGGTGCGTCGGTTACCTTCGTCCATCATATGTTAGCTTGCCTTGATTTTCTTGAACTCCTCGGTGAGTATCGGCAGGACTTCCATGACATCGCCGACGATGCCGTAGTCGGCCATTTTGAAGATGGGGGCGTCGGGGTCTTTGTTGACGGCGATGACGATGTCCGACGACGACATGCCGGCCAGATGCTGGATGGCGCCGGAGATGCCGCAGGCGAAGTAGATCTTGGGCCCGACCGTCTTGCCTGTCTGGCCGACCTGGTGAAGGGCCGGTTTCCAGCCGGCGTCGACGGCGGCGCGGGAGGCGCCGACAGCTCCGCCGAGTACGTTGGCGAGGTCTTCGACGAGCGAGAAGTTTTCCGGCTTGCACAGGCCGCGGCCGCCGGAGACGATGATTTCCGCTTCTTCGAGGTTGCAGGAGGCGGTGCAGACTTTGATGACGTCGACGAGTTTGGTGCGGATGTCGCCGTCTTTGACTTTGCTGGCAACGCGGATGATTTCGCCGCTCTTGCCGTAGTCGGGTTCGGGTTTCTTGAAGACTTTCGGCCGGACGGTGCCCATCTGCGGCCGGTGTTCGGGGCAGAGGATGGTGGCCATGATGTTGCCGCCGAAGGCCGGACGGGTCCAGGCGACGAGGCCGGTGGCTTCGTC
Source organism: Selenomonadales bacterium (assembly GCA_029976065.1). Lineage (GTDB taxonomy): Bacteria > Bacillota > Negativicutes > Sporomusales > UBA7701 > Anaeroselena. Next base: position 1,265 of record JARKNV010000012.1, on the reverse strand, counting down.
GATGCCCAGGCCGGTGCAGTCGGCGGTGAGGCCGGTGCCGACGCGGCAGGCGATGCGCGGCCCGAGGTCGCGGCCGTCGTTGGTGGCGCCGAGGAGGATGACGGAGGGTTTGTAGGCGCCGATGAGGTCGACCAGGGCGATGGTGTAGGCGTCGGTGCTGTAGTGGGCGTATTCGGGGCCTTCGACGAGGTAGATTTTGTCGGCGCCGGCGGCGAAGGCTTCTTTGGCGATGGCTTCGACGCCGTCGCCGAGGAGGACGGCGGCCAGTTTCTGGCCCATGGCGTCGGCGAGTTTGCGGCCTTCGCCCAAAAGTTCGAGGCCGACGTTGCGGGGTTTGCCTTCGTTTAGTTCGATGTAGACCCAGACGTCTTTGTAGGCGTTTTTGTCGATGGCGACGGTTTTGGCTTCTTCTTCGCGGATGATGGTTTTGACCGGGCAGGTGTCGACGCAGGCGCCGCAGGCGGTGCAGGCGTCGGTGATGTGGGCTTTGTTGTCGCCTTGCATTTCGATGGCGCCGAAGGGACAGGCGCTGACGCAGGCGCTGCAGCCGATGCAGTTGTCTTTGATTATTTTGATGGCCATTGTTTCGCTACCCCCTAGACGATCTTCGCTTCTGTCAGTTTGGCGATGAGGTCCGCAACCGCTTCTTTGGCGGTGTCTTTTTCGATGAGTACCCCCTGGGTGCGCTGTTTGGGGGTGAAGATTTTGCGGACTTGGGTGGGCGAGCCTTTGAGGCCGAGCCTGGCTTCGTCGACTTGCAGGTCGGCGAGCGTCCAGACGGGTATCTCGGCCCGGTTGGCGCGCATGGTGCCTTTGACGGTGGGGTAGCGCGGCTCGTTGGCGGATTTTACGAAGGTGAGCATGGCGGGAAGGCCTACTTCGATGACTTCGTAGCCGTCTTCGTGTTCGCGCTCGACGCGGGCGGTGCTGCCGTCGATGTCGACTTTGGCGACGTAGGTGACTTGGGGGATGCCGAGGTGTTCGGCGACTTCGGGGCCGACCTGGGCGGTGTCGCCGTCGATGGCTTGTTTGCCGAAGAGGGCGAGGTCGATTGTGCCAAGTTTTCTGATGGCCGCCGCGAGGGTGTAGCTGGTGGCTAGGGTGTCGGCGCCGCCGAAGGCGCGGTCGCTGACGAGGATGGCCTGGTCGGCCCCCATGGCGAGGCATTCTTTGAGGGCGTCTTTGGCCTGGGGCGGTCCCATGCTGATGACGGTGACCTTGCCGCCGTGCTTTTCCTTGAGGACGAGCGCGGCTTCGAGGGCGTT
>JARKNV010000076.1 GCA_029976065.1 Selenomonadales bacterium | reverse complement strand
TGTTCTTGTCGGCCGGCACGTAGCCGCGGCCCCGCTCGACGGTGATCTCCATGCGGAGCGAGCTGCCTTCGGCCAGTGTGGCGATATGGTGCTCGGGGTTCAGTATCTCCACGTCCGGGTCGGTGATGATGTCGGCCGCCTTGACCTCGCCCTCGCCCTCGGTATCGACGCGCACGACCTTGGCTTCGTCGCCGTGCAGCTTGATAAAGAGTTCCTTGAGGTTCAGGATTATATCGGTAACGTCTTCCCGGACACCGGGGATAGTGGAAAACTCGTGGAGGACGCCGTCGATCTTCACCGACGTCACCGCCGCGCCCGGCAGCGACGACAGCAGGATCCGCCGCAGGCTGTTGCCGAGGGTGTTGCCGTAGCCGCGCTCCAGCGGTTCGCACACGAACTTGCCGTAACGGTTGTCCTCGCTTATCTCCACTATCTCGATCTTCGGTTTTTCGATTTCCATCATCCGGAAATACCCTCCTCTTCGCGCAAACTGAACAGTTACGCCGATTCCATTGTTGAGGGCGGATTAGCGGGAATACAATTCAACAATGAAGTGTTCCTGTACAGGAACATCGATTTCTTCCCTGGTCGGGTAGCGGGCAACCGTGCCGCTGACGGCGGCGGCGCTCAGTTCCAGCCAGGCCGGCACCGTCTTGGTGGACAGGCCTTCGGCCATCTCCTTGATGACGGGCGCATCCTTGCTGCCTTCGGCGACGGTGATAACATCGCCGGCTTTAACCAGGAAAGAGGGTATATCCACACGACGGCCGTTGACGGCGAAATGGCCGTGACGAACGAGCTGCCTGGCCTGAGTGCGGCTCGAAGCGAAGCCGAGGCGATAGGCGACGTTGTCCAGGCGCCTTTCCAGCAGGACAAGGAGGTTCTCGCCGGTGATGCCTTTCTGCCGTTCGGCTTTCTCGAAATAATTGCGGAACTGGCGCTCCAGCAGGCCGTAGATGCGGCGGGCCTTCTGCTTCTCGCGCAGTTGGATGCCGTATTCGGATACCTTCTTGCGGGCCTGTTGCTGGCCGTGCTGACCGGGCGCGTAGCCGCGGCGGCCGAACGCGCATTTGTCGCTATAGCATCTGTCGCCTTTGAGGTACAATTTCGCCCCTTCACGGCGGCATTGTCTGCAGGCAGCCTCAATATATCTTGCCATTCTTGTCTAACACCTCCCGAAATCTTAGACTCTTCTGCGTTTGGGCGGACGGCAGCCGTTGTGGGGAATGGGCGTGACATCCTTGATCAGGTTGACCTCCAGCCCGGCGGCCTGCAGCGAGCGGATCGCCGCCTCGCGGCCGGACCCGGGGCCCTTCACGAAAACCTCGATCTGCTTCATGCCATGCTCCATCGCCGCTTTCGCCGCCTGTTCGGCCGCCATCTGAGCGGCGAACGGCGTGCTTTTGCGCGAGCCCTTGAAGCCCATCCCGCCGGCGCTCGCCCAGGAAATGGCGTTGCCCTTCTGGTCGGTAATCGTCACAATCGTATTGTTGAAGGTCGAACGAATATGGGCCACGCCATACTCGATATTCTTGCGTTCTTTCCGTTTAGGTCTGGCGGCAACTTTCTTCGCTACCAATCTCTATCCCTCCTACTTCGACTTCCGTTTAACGCCGACCGTCTTCTTCGGTCCCTTGCGGGTCCGGGCGTTCGTCTTCGTCCGCTGTCCACGGACCGGCAGGCCCATGCGGTGACGCTTGCCACGATACGAGCCGATCTCAATCAGCCGCTTGATATTCAGCTGCTCCTCGCGGCGCAGGTCGCCCTCGACCTTGTAATTCTTATCGATGGCCTCCCTCAGCTTGGAAATCTCCTCTTCGGTCAGATCCCGCACCCGGGTGTCGGGATTGACGCCGGTGGCAGCGACGATCTCCTTCGAGAGGGTCAAGCCGAGGCCATAGATGTATGTCAAAGCAACTTCGATCCGTTTGTCACGCGGTAAGTCTACTCCGGCAATACGTGCCATTCTTTCTGCACCTCCTAACCTTGTCTCTGTTTATGCTTCGGGTTTTCGCAAATCACCATGACATTGCCCTTGCGTTTGATGACCTTGCACTTTTCACAGATGGGCTTGACCGACGGTCTAACCTTCATGACTCAAACCTCCTCTAGTCCCCACTACTTAAAGCGGTAAGTGATACGACCGCGTTTGAGGTCGTACGGCGTCAATTCAACCGTGACTCTATCTCCAGGCAGGATGCGGATGAAATTCATCCTGATCTTGCCGGATATATGTGCCATAACGACATGCCCGTTTTCCAGCCTGACCTGGAACATGGCGTTGGGCAATGCCTCGACAACGGTGCCTTCCACCTCGATTACATCTTGCTTGGACATGAGACTCCCTCCTCGTCCGCATCACTACCGGTGCCGGCTGCCGCCTTCAAAGCTGCGCGGATCTCGCGGTCGGTCGTTTTCCCACCGCCGGCGATCATCGCTGCGACACCTTCGTCAACAAACTTCAGCACCCCGACATGCCGGACGTTCTTTTTCTTCGGCCTGCCGGCCCCGCGGTCGCGGCCATCCGCCACCAAAACGTACGGCGGCGAAAACCCGACCACCAGATACAGTCGTCCCCTGTCGCGGCCGGCCAGCGAGCGAACCGCCTGGCCAAGCGCAATCCTGTCTACCGGCACGGAACTTTCCCCCTACAATTTGGTCAAAACTTCCGGTCCGTTCTCAGTAATGACGACAGTATGCTCGAAATGGGCCGACCGTTTGCCGTCGGCCGTAACCACTGTCCAGCCGTCATCCAGCGTTTTTACCCCGTGAGTGCCCAAGTTGATCATCGGCTCGATCGCCAGCGTCATGCCTTCTTTAAGGCGCGGGCCGCGTCCGGGAGGTCCGTAATTCGGAATTTGGGGATCCTCATGCATATTGCGGCCGATGCCATGGCCCACATAATCACGGACGACACCGTACCCGTGAGCCTCGGCCTCCACCTGGACGGCGTGGGAAATATCGCTGAGCTTATTCCCCGCCACCGCCTGCTCCAGGCCCTTGTTAAGAGAGGCCTCGGTCACCGAGATGAGCTTCGCCACCTCGGCGTCAACCTCGCCCACCGGCACCGTTATTGCGGCATCGCCGTAATATCCATTAATTACCGCCCCGATGTCAATACTTACATTATCTCCACTTTTAAGGCGTCTTAGTCCGGGGATGCCGTGCACCACCTGCTCGTTCACCGAAGTGCAGATATTGCCGGGGAAGCCGTGGTAACCCTTGAAAGCCGGGATAGCGCCGCAGCCCTTGATATATTCTTCGGCGACCTTATCCAGTTCCTGCGTCGTCACCTCGGGCCGGGAAGCTTTTTTCACTTCCGCCAGCGCCCCGGCGACAATCCTGCCGGCATCCCGCATATAGCGGAGCTCGCGCTCGGACTTGAGAATAATCATACTCTCGCGCCCCGCAGGCTGGTCTCGATAGCGGCCAACACCGCCTCGATAGCCTGGCGGCCGTCGATCTCGGTGTAAAGCCCCTTCTCCCGGTAATAACCGATCAGCGGCTGCGTCTGGGCCTGATAAACCGCCAGGCGCTTCGCCACCGTCTCCTCCTTGTCGTCCGCCCGCTGGAAAATCTCGCCGCCGCACTTATCGCACTTGTCGGCCGCCGCCGGCGGATTAAAAGCCACGTGATAAGTCGCGCCGCAGCCCTTGCAGACCCGCCGCCCCGTCATCCGCTTGAACAGCTCCTCGTCAGGCACGGTGATATTCACCACCCTGTCAAGCTTGATGCCCAGCTCGGTCAACGTCGCGTCCAGCGCCGCCGCCTGCTCCAGCGTGCGGGGAAACCCGTCGAGAATGAACCCCGACCGGCAATCGGGCTTCGCCAGGCGCTCCTTCACGATACCGATCGTCACGCTGTCCGGCACCAGGCCGCCAGCATCCATGTACCGCTTGGCCTCGAGACCGAGGGGCGTGCCCTCCTTCACCGCTGCCCGGAACATATCGCCCGTGGAAATATGCGGAATACGGTACTTCTCAACAAGCAGCGCCGCCTGGGTGCCCTTGCCGGCCCCCGGCGGGCCCATAAGCAGGATAAACACAGTTAGCACCTCCTACTTCATGAAGCCCTGGTAGTGGCGCATCAGAATGACCGCCTCGATCTGCTTCATGGTATCGAGCGCCACGCCCACGACAATCAGGAGAGCGGTGCCGCCAAAATAAACCCCCTGGATATTCGTCGCCCACACCACGATATTCGGCAAAATGGCGATGAATGCGAGGAAGATGGCGCCGGCGAGGGTAATCCTGGTCATGACGCGATCTAAATAGTCGGCGGTCGGTTTGCCCGGACGGAGGCCGGGGATGAAGCCGCCGTATTTTTTCATATTCTCTGCCATATCCGATATGTTCAGGGTAACCGCAGTGTAGAAATACGTGAAAAAGATGATGAGCAACGCATACATCGCCGTATTCAGCATCGTGCCCCACGCAAACCACCCTGCCACCGTCTTCACCCAGCCAACATCGACAAACTGGGCGATGGTTATCGGGAACATCAGCACGGATGACGCAAAGATGATCGGAATAACGCCCGCCTGGTTAACCTTCAGCGGAATATGGGTCGAATGTCCGCCGTACATCTTCCGCCCCACAACCCTCTTGGCGTACTGCACGGGGATCTTGCGCTGGCCCTGCTGGATCAGGATAACGAACACAACCATGGCCAACGCGATGATGGCAAACAGCGCCACATTGAAATAATTGATCGTCCCGGCCTTGATATACTGGTAAATCACATTAAGGCCGTCCGGCAGGCGGGACACGATCCCGGCGAAGATTATCAGCGAAATGCCGTTGCCGATACCCTTCTCGGTAATCTGCTCGCCGAGCCACATCAGGAAAGTCGTTCCCGCGGTAAGCGTCAAAGCGATAAGAATGATCGAACCGATGCTGGGGTTAAGAATCGCGACCTTCAGGCCGTAAGCCATGCCGATCGCCTGGACGAAGCCCAGCAGCACCGTGCCGTAACGGGTAATCTGGGTAATCTTCTTGCGGCCCTCGTCGCCCTCTTTCGCCCACTGTTCAAACTTCGGCACAACAACCGTCAACAGCTGCATGATAATCGAAGAATTGATATAGGGGGTGATGCTCATCGCGAACACCGAGAACTTACTGAGCGCGCCGCCCGAAAACAGATCCAGGAGGCCGAACAGATTGCCCTGGTTGAAGAGCTGTTCGATCATGGCGGCGTTCACGCCCGGAACAGGAACATGCGTGCCGGCCCGGAAAACGAGGAACATCGCCAGCGTAAACATAACCTTCTGCCTGAGCTCTGGGATCTTGACCACATTAGAAAGGGCCGAAAGCACCTAGATCACCTCGACTTTGCCGCCGGCGGCCTGGATTTTTTCCATCGCGGACTTGGTAAAGCCGTTGGCCCTTACCGTCAGAGATTTTTCCAGTTCCCCGTTGCCCAATATGCGGATACCGTCGCGAACATTCTTGATCACGCCGGCCTCAACCAGCAGAACGGGGTCGACCACCGTGCCGGCCTCGAAACGGTTGAGTTCCCGCACATTAACCTCGGTATACTCCTTGCCAAACTTATTATAGAAACCACGCTTGGGCAGACGGCGATAAATCGGCATCTGGCCGCCTTCGAAACCGGGACGGACGCCGCCGCCGGCACGGGCGTTCTGACCTTTATGGCCTTTGCCGGCCGTCTTGCCGAGGCCCGAACCAAGACCCCGACCCACGCGCGTACGTTCCTTCTTCGAACCGGGCGCCGGAGCTAGATCGTGCAATTTCATACGGCAACACCTCCTCGACTAATCTTGTACTTCTTCAACACTTACAAGATGAACCACCTTGCGGACCATGCCGCGGATAGCGGGAGTATCATCCTGCACAACCGAGCTGTTGGTTTTGCCCAGGCCGAGCGCCTTCACAGTCGCGCGCTGATCTTCCGGGCGGCCAATCAGGCTGCGGGTAAGAGTAATTTTTAATTTAGCCATGGCCTTTCCTCCTTAGCCCAGAAGTTCCTGAACCGTTTTGCCGCGCAGCTGCGCAACCTGCTCGGCCCGCTTGAGCTGCTCGAGCCCCTTCAGGGTAGCCCGCACTGCGTTATTGGCATTCGACGAACCCAGGGACTTGGTGAGAATATCGTGAATACCGGCAAGCTCCAGCACCGCGCGGACAGGGCCGCCGGCGATAACGCCCGTACCTTCCGAAGCCGGCTTCAGCAGCACCTTGCCGGCGCCGAAAATGCCGACCGTCTCATGAGTAATCGTCGTACCGTGCAGCGGAACCTTGATAAGATTCTTCTTCGCGTCCTCTACGCCCTTGCGGATAGCCTCAGGCACCTCCGCGGCCTTGCCCAGGCCCGCGCCCACATGGCCGTTGCCGTCGCCGACAACCACCAGCGCGCTGAAAGAGAAACGTCGGCCGCCCTTAACGACCTTGGCAACCCGGTTAATAAACACTACTTTTTCCTTAAGGTCGAGATTCGCGTGATCAATCCTGGCCATTCATGTCCCTCCTTCTGCCTAAAAATCGAGGCCGGCTTCGCGGGCTGCCGCGGCCAAAGCCGCCACCCGGCCGTGATAAATATAGCCCCCGCGGTCAAAAACCACCGTCTTGATACCCTTCGCCAGGGCCTTCTTCGCGATCGCCTCGCCCACGGCCTTGGCAGCGTTGGTATTGCCGCCGTACTCCAGCCCCAGATCCTTATCCATCGACCCGGCCGCCACCAGCGTAGCGCCCTGCTCGTCGTCGATAATCTGGGCATATATGTGGTTCAAGCTGCGGAAGACATTGAGACGCGGCCGCTCGGCGGTGCCGACGAGATTCCTGCGCAGCCGGAGGTGCCTCTTCTTCCTTGCAACGTTCTTAGGCTCTTTACGCAGCAAGATACTTCACTCCTTTCCGTAAGCTTACTTCTTGCCCTTGGCGCCGGCCTTACCAGCCTTGCGGCGGACAACCTCGCCCTCGTACTTGATCCCTTTGCCCTTATAAGGCTCGGGCTCGCGGAAGGAACGGATCTTCGCGGCCAGCGCGCCCACCGCCTCCTTATCGATCCCGGAAACCACCACCCGGTTCGGAGCGGGAACCTCAATCGTAATCCCCTCCGGCGGGTTGACCTCCACCGGATGCGAGAAGCCCAGCGTCAGATTCAGCTTCGTCCCCGCCTTAGCGGCGCGGTAGCCGACCCCGGCGATCTCCAGCGTCCGGGAGAAGCCCTTCGTCACCCCGGTCACCATATTGGCCACCAACGTCCGGGTCAAGCCGTGCAGCGACTTATGCTTCTTCTCGTCCGAAGGCCGGTTGATATTAACGACGCCCTCGCCGATCTCCACGATCATCTCCTTCGGGATGGTGCGGGTCAACTCGCCCTTCGGGCCCTTGACCGACACCACGTTACCGTCGACCTTGACGGTCACGCCCGCGGGAACGGCGATTGGCATCCTACCAATTCTCGACATATGTGCACCTCCTAGTTCGAAAACTTACCAGACGTAGGCGATAACTTCGCCGCCGAGACCTTCCTTGCGGGCCTGCTTATCGCTCATGATGCCCTTGGAAGTCGAAATGATGGCGATGCCAAGGCCGCCCAAAACGCGCGGCAACTGATCGCTCTTGGCGTAAACTCTGAGGCCGGGCTTGGAAATCCGCTTGATGCCGGTGATAACCTTCTCGCGGTTGGCGCCGTACTTCAGAGAAACCCTCAGAACGCCCTGCTTGTTATCGGAAACCATCTCGTAATCCTTGACAAAACCCTCAAGCTTCAAAATCTCCACGATCGCCTGCTTGATCTTCGACCCAGGAATCTCGACTTTATCGTGATAAACCGAATTTGCGTTGCGAATGCGCGTCAGCATATCGGCAATCGGATCGGTCATTACCATAGCCTTTAAACCCCCCTTCGGTTGCTTCTTACCAACTAGCCTTCGTCACGCCGGGAACAGCGCCCTGGTAACTGAGCTTGCGGAAGCAAATCCTGCAAAGCTCGAACTTGCGCAGATACCCGTGCGGACGACCGCAAATCTTACATCTGTTATACTTGCGCACCGAAAACTTCGGGTCGCGCTTCCACTTTTCAATCAGCGCCTTCTTGGCCACAGCTTTCCCTCCTTCTTATGCAGCGCTAAACGGCATGCCCATCAGTTTCAGGAGTTCCCTCGCCTCTTCGTCCGTCTTGGCGGTGGTCACCACGATGATATCCATCCCGCGGACCTTATCCACCTTATCGTAATCGATCTCCGGGAAGATCAGCTGCTCCTTTATACCCATGGTATAATTGCCGCGCCCGTCGAAAGACTTCGGGCTCACGCCGCGGAAGTCGCGCACGCGCGGCAGGGCGACGTTAAGCAACTTATCGAGGAACTGATACATCCGTTCGCCGCGCAGGGTAACCTTCGTCCCTATCGCCATCCCCTGGCGGATCTTGAACGCCGCGATCGACTTCTTCGCCCGCGTCACCACCGGCCGCTGACCCACGATCATCATAAGATCGTTAACCGCGGCATCGAGGACCTTCGGGTTGGCGACCGCCTCGCCCACGCCCATATTCACGATAACCTTTTCGACCCGGGGAATCTCCATAACGTTCTTATAACCGAACTTCTCCATCATCGCCGGGGCTACTTCCTTCAGATACTTTTCCTTCAATCTGGCCATAGCTAGTTACCTCCTTTCTGCGCGTCTATTTATCCTTGTCGATAACCTCTCCGCAATGCTTGCAAGTGCGGGCCGACTTGCCGCTCGCCAGCACCGTCTTCTTGATGCGGGTCGGCTTGTCGCAGGCCGGGCAAATAAGCATCGCCTTGGACGAAGACATCGCCGCCTCCTTCACCTGGATGCCGCCCTGAGGCGTCTTCTGGGTAGGTTTGGCGTGGCGCTTCACCTTATTGACACCCTCAACGATAATCTTGCCCTTCTTCGGCAGAGCATCGATGACCTTGCCCTTCTTGCCCTTGTCCTTCCCGGACAGGATGACGACAGTGTCGCCTTTTTTAACGTGCAGCTTAACTGCCTCGGTCTTCTTTGCGTCGGACACTTTCCGGCCACCTCCTAAACAACTAGATTACTTCCGGCGCCAGCGAAATGATCTTCATGAATTCCTTCTCGCGCAGCTCCCGGGCCACCGGCCCGAAGATACGGGTACCGCGCGGGCTCTTATCGTCCTTGATGATCACAGCCGCATTCTCGTCGAACTTGATATGAGAGCCGTCCGGACGGCGCAAACCCTTCTGCGAACGAACGACTACCGCTTTCACCACTTCGCCCTTCTTGACCACGCCACCGGGTGTAGCGTCCTTGACAGCCGCCACGATCACGTCGCCGATATTGGCGTAGCGGCGGTACGACCCGCCCATAACCCGGATGCAAAGGATCTGCTTGGCGCCGGTGTTATCGGCGACATTGAGGATAGTCTCTTGTTGGATCATCGGTTATACCTCCTTTGCGGAACATCCGTGACTATTTCGCCTTCTCCATAATCTCAACGACGCGCCAGCGCTTGTCTTTCGACAGCGGCCGGGTCTCCATGATCTTCACGGTATCGCCCGTCTTGCTCTCGTTATTCTCATCATGAGCCTTGAACTTAGTCGTCGTCTTGACCGGTTTATTATACAGGGGGTGACGCACCAGACGCTCCACGGCCACAACCACCGTCTTCTGCATCTTATCGCTGACCACCTTGCCGATCCTGATCTTGCGTTCGTTTCTCTCTTCCGTCACGTTCTTAAGCCTCCTTCCGACCGCACTTTTCCATGTTGCCCACCGGTTCCTAAGCCTGCTTGGCCTGCAGCTCGCGCTCGCGCTGGATCGTCTTGATGCGGGCGATCGTCTTCTTTACTTCCTTGATCCGCATCGGATTCTCCAACTGGCCGGTCGCGTGCTGAAACCGAAGGTTGAAAAGCTCATCTTTCAGGCCGACCAGCTTCTGGTCGAGCTCGTTAACGCTCATATCGCGCACATCTTTAACTTTCATTACGCGTCACCACCCACTTCTTCAGTGTCTTGGCCCGCTTCGTCCTTCCTGACGAACTTCGTCTTGATGGGAAGCTTGTGGGCAGCCAGACGCAGGGCCTCTTTAGCCAGATCTTCCGGCACCCCGGCCAATTCGAACATGATGCGGCCCGGCTTAACCACCGCCACCCAGTACTCGGGCGAACCCTTGCCGCTGCCCATACGGGTCTCGGCCGGTTTGGCGGTAATCGGCTTATCGGGGAAAATCTTGATCCACACCTGGCCGCCGCGCTTGATATAACGGGTCATGGCGATACGGGCCGCCTCGATCTGGCGGTTCGTGATCCAGGCCGGCTCGAGAGCCGCCAAGCCATACTCGCCGTGGCTGATCGTATTGCCCTTATTCGCCTTGCCGGTCATACGGCCGCGGAACTGCTTGCGGTGCTTCACTCTCTTCGGCAGCAGCATTACTTATCGCTCCCTTCAGCGGCGACGGCAGCGTCCTTCCTGGGGGCACGCCTTTCGCGCCGGGGTTCGGGTCTCGTCTCCTGGCTCGTTTCGCCGGCAGTGGCAAGCTTCGGCGCCTGCGGAAGAACCTCGCCCTTATAAATCCACACCTTCACGCCGATACGGCCGTAAGTGGTGTGAGCCTCGGCGGTGCCATAATCGATATCGGCCCGCAGAGTATGCAGCGGAATGCTGCCCTCGCGGTAGCTCTCGGTGCGGGCGATCTCGGCGCCGCCCAGACGGCCGCCCACCATAACCTTGATACCCTTGGCGCCCATGCGCATCGTGCGGCCCACCGACTGCTTCATCGCGCGGCGGAAAGCGATCCGCTTCTCCAGCTGGGCGGCGATATTCTCCGCCACCAGCGTAGCGTCAAGCTCAGCCTGCTTGATCTCGGCGATATTCACGTCGATCACCTTGCCGGCGAGCGCCTTCAGATTCTTCTTCAGGTCTTCGATACCAGCGCCGCCGCGGCCGATAACCATCCCCGGCTTCGCGGTATGGATGGTGACCTTCACGCGGGTAGCGGCCCGCTCTATCTCCACGCGGGAAACGCCGGCGGAATAAAGCTTCTTCTTGATATACTCACGGATCTTGACATCCTCGTGGAGCAGCTTGGCGTATTCCTTGTCGGCAAACCACCTGGCGTCCCAGTTCTTGATGATGCCGATCCTCATACCATGCGGATTGACCTTTTGACCCACTTCTTTCCCTCCTTCGCCGCTTAGCGTTCTTTTACGACAACCGTCACATGACTCGACCGCTTCAGGATTTTGAAGGCCTGGCCGCGGGAGCGCGGGTGAATCCGCTTCAGGGTCGGGCCCTGGTCGGCGTAGGCGGCGGCGACGTACAGCTTGTCGGTATTCATATCATAATTATGCTCGGCGTTGGCCACCGCCGACTTGAGCACCTTCTCAACCACCTCGGAGGCGACCTTAGGAGTGTGCTTCAAAATGGCGAAAGCTTCGCCCACATTCTTGCCGCGGATCAGATCGATAACGATCCGGACCTTGCGCGGCGCTATGCGGATATATTTGGCAATTGCCTTGGCTTCCATGATAAACCCCCCTCTCGGTCGGCTATTTCAGCGCGGTTGTTTTTTCAGCATGACCGCCATGCCCCCGGAAAGAACGGGTCGGCGCAAATTCGCCCAGCTTGTGGCCAACCATATCCTCGGTGATATACACCGGCACATGCTTGCGGCCGTCATGCACAGCGATGGTATGGCCGACGAAATTGGGCAGGATGGTCGACGCCCGGGACCAGGTCTTGACGACCTTCTTCTCATTCTTGGAATTCATTGCTTTTATCTTCTTCAGCAGGCTCTCGTGAACGTACGGTCCTTTTTTAACTGATCTAGACACCCTATAGGCCTCCTTTCGCTATGCGGTTATTTCGTCCTTCTCTTTACGATCAGCCGGTCCGAAGGCTTCTTGCCGCGGGTCTTCGCGCCCACAGCGTGCTTGCCCCACGGAGTAACCGGATGCTTGCGGCCGACAGGCGAACGGCCCTCGCCACCGCCGTGCGGATGGTCGATCGGGTTCATCGCCACGCCGCGGTTGGCGGGGCGGATACCCAGCCAGCGGGAACGGCCGGCCTTGCCGACGGTGATATTCTCGTGCTCCAGGTTGCCCACCTGGCCGATGGTCGCCTTGCAATTCACGTGCACCTTGCGGAGCTCGCCGGACGGCAGGCGGAGCAGGGCGCTGTTGCCCTCCTTGGCCATCAACTGGGCGGATGCGCCGGCGCTGCGGACCATCTGGCCGCCCTTGCCGATCTTCATCTCGATATTGTGGACCTGCGTGCCCACCGGGATATTTTTCAGCGCCAGAGCGTTGCCCACCTTGATGTCGGCGCCCTCGCCGCTCATCACCGTGTCGCCCACCTTCAGCCCGTTAGGGGCCAGGATATAGCGCTTCTCGCCATCGGCGTAATTCAGGAGAGCAATGCGGGCCGAACGGTTCGGATCATACTCGATCGTCGCCACCTTCGCCGGCACGCCGTCCTTATTGCGCTTGAAATCGATAATGCGATACAGGCGTTTGTGCCCGCCGCCCTGGTGGCGGACGGTCAGACGGCCCTGCTGGTTGCGGCCGCCGTGTTTATGCAGTCTCTCGGTAAGCGACTTTTCCGGCCTGTCGGTGGTAACCTCGTCGAAACTGGCCACCGTCATAAACCGCCGCCCCGGAGCGTAGGGTTTAAAGGACTTTACTGCCATTGGTGCCCCTCCTTACAACCTTATAAGCCTTCGAAGAACTCAATGCTCTGACCCGGGGCCAGCTTAACGATGGCCTTCTTGTAATCCGGGCGCTTGCCCTGAGTCCTGCCCATCCGCTTCATCTTGCCCATAACGCGGATGGTATTCACGTCAAGCACCTTCACCTTGAAAATCTGCTCCACAGCCTGACGGATCTCAACCTTGTTGGCCTTCAGCGGAACAACGAAGGTATACTTGTTATCCGCCATCAGAGACGTGGCCTTTTCGGTGATAAGCGGGCGGATCAGGATGTCGCGCGCATTCGACATTACGCCAACACCTCCTCAATCTTGCTCACCGCATCCTTGGTGATGAGTACCTTGTCGTGATAAAGGATGTCGTACACATTCAGGCCCAGCGAAGTAATGTTCTTCACCCCGGGGATATTGCGGGACGACTTCTCGACATTCTCGTCGACCGCGGCCGTGATGATGAGCGCCTTGTCGTCGCCCACCTTCAGGCTGTCGAGCATATTGACGACCGTCTTGGTTTTGGGCTCGTTGATAGCGAGGTCCTCCATCACCATCAGCTCGCCTGCCTGCACCTTGGCCGACAGCGCCGACTTGATCGCCAGGCGGCGGGCCTTGCGCGGCATCGAATAAGCATAACTGCGGGGCTGCGGGCCAAACACCGTGCCGCCGCCGACCCAAATCGGCGAACGGGTGCTGCCCGAACGGGCGCGGCCGGTGCCCTTCTGGCGCCACGGCTTCCTGCCGCCGCCGCGGACCAGGCCCCTGGTCTTGGTAGCGGCCGTACCCAGGCGCTGATTGGCAAGCTGCATCACCACTGCCTGGTGCATCACAGCCTCGTTCACCTCGACGCCGAACACGGCATCGTTAAGCTCTATTTCGCCGGTCTGGGCGCCGGTCATGTTGTAAACTGCTACTTTAGGCATTGCTTAAGTCCTCCTTTCGCGTCATCAGTTGCGGTTATTTCGCCGACTTTACCGTGTCCCTGATGACAACGAAGCTGCCCCGCGGGCCGGGGACGGCGCCCTTGATCAGGATGAGATTGCGGGCCGTGTCGACTTTCGCGACCTTGAGGCCCTGCACGGTAACCTTTTGGCCACCCATGCGGCCGGGGAGTTTCTTGCCCTTGAAAACCTTGCCGCCGCCGCCGCTCATCCGGGAACCGATCGTGCCCGGCTCGCGGTGGGACTTGGAACCGTGGCCCATCGGGCCGCGTTTGAAATTATGGCGCTTGATGCCGCCGGCAAACCCTTTGCCCTTGGCGGTGCCGGTAACGTCGATGATCTCGCCTTCGCTGAACACATCCACGCCGATCGTATCGCCCACCTTATACTCGGGCGCGTTCGGCAGCCTGAGCTCGCGGATGAACTTCACCGGCTTCACGCCGGCCTTGGCGAAATGGCCCTTCATCGGCTTGGTGGCCTTCTTCTCCTTGATGGCGCCGAAGCCGAGCTGAACCGCGTTATAGCCGTCGCTCTCGACGGTCTTATTCTGAAGTACGACGCTGGCGCCGGCCTCGACGACCGTAACCGGGATAACCTCGCCCTTTTCGGTGAAGATCTGCGTCATACCAAGTTTCTTGCCCAAAATTCCTTTAGCCATTTATGCCACCCCCTTACAGCTTAATCTCGATGTCCACGCCCGCCGGCAGGTCGAGACGCATCAGCGCGTCAACCGTTTTCGGGGTCGGCTCGACGATATCAATAAGGCGCTTGTGGGTCCGCATCTCGAACTGCTCGCGGGAATCCTTATTGACATGGGGTGAACGCAAGATCGTGAAAATATTCTTCTCGGTGGGAAGCGGGATGGGACCGGATACCATCGCGCCGGTGCGCTTCGCGGTATCGACGATTTTGGCCGCGCTGGCGTCCAGCGCCTTGTGATCGTATGCTTTCAGGCGGATCCTGATTTTCTGTTGCTTAGCCATTGTATTGCCTCCTTATCGCCCAGCTTCATGAACGGACACTTCTCAACGGGAGTTTCCCCGCAACGCGGGCAACATCCCGTCTCATCGCATTGGGAAACCGAGTATGCACTTTAAAAAACCATATCCGGGCCGGGGCGGCTGTGAGCCGCCCCGCCCGAATCGGAATGCGGGAACTACTCGCTGATCGCGGTAACGACGCCGGCGCCGACGGTGCGGCCGCCCTCGCGGATCGCGAACCGCAGGCCCTCTTCGATAGCGATCGGCGTGATCAGGGCGATGTTCATCTGGATGTTGTCGCCAGGCATTACCATCTCCACGCCCTCCGGCAGCGTCACCACGCCGGTTACGTCCGTCGTCCGGAAGTAGAACTGCGGACGGTAGCCGTTGAAGAACGGCGTG
>JARKNV010000071.1 GCA_029976065.1 Selenomonadales bacterium | reverse complement strand
TGCAGTCGGTGGCGGTGCGGCTGATCTGCGACCGCGAGCGGGATATCCAGGCGTTCGTGTCCGAAGAGTACTGGACGGTCACCGCCAAGCTGCGCGCCAAGCCGAAAGGCGGATTGTTCGACGCCGAACTAATCGCCGTGGACGGCAAGAAACCGCAGATCGGCAGCGAGGCCGAGGCCGACGCCGTCACCGGCGAGCTGGAGAAAGCCGCCTACCTCGTCCGCGAGGTCAAGAAACGCGAGCGCCGCCGCAACCCGTCGGCGCCGTTCATCACCAGCAGCCTTCAGCAGGAGGCTTCCCGCCGCCTGGGGTTCACGGCCCGCAAGACCATGCTGCTCGCCCAGCAGCTTTACGAGGGCATCGACGTGGCCGGGGTCGGCCCGGTCGGCCTAGTGACGTATATCCGCACCGATTCGACGCGGGTGGCGTCGTCGGCCCAGGATGAGGCTCGCGCCTACGTAGCAGCCAAACACGGCAAGGACTATCTGCCGGACAAGCCGCCGGTTTACAGCACGAAGAACGCCCAGGACGCCCACGAGGCCATCAGGCCGACCAGCCTGGAGCTCGGTCCCGGAGCTGTCGCGAAGAGCCTCAACCGCGACCAGCTGCGTCTTTATATGCTCATCTGGGAACGGTTCGTCGCCAGTCAGATGGCGCCGGCAGTGTATGATACGCTGACGGTGGAGATCGCCGCCGGCCGTTTCGGCCTGCGGGCAACGGGGTCGGTGCTGAAGTTCCCTGGCTACCTGGCCGTTTACGGCGACAGCCGCGACGAGGCGGAAAAGGACGCCCTCCTGCCCGAGGTGGACGAGGGCCAGGAGCTCAAGCTGCAGAAGCTGCTGCCCAAGCAGCATTTCACCGAGCCGCCGCCGCGCTACACGGAGGCGTCGCTCGTCAAGGTGCTCGAGGAGAAGGGCATCGGCCGCCCGAGCACGTATGCGCCGATCATCGAGACCATCCAGGAGCGCGGCTATGTGCTGAAGGCCGAGAAGGCTTTCCAGCCGACCGACCTGGGGTTCGTGGTCGTCGATCTTTTGAAGGAGCATTTCCCGGATATCGTCGACGCCGATTTCACGGCCGAGATGGAGGACCGACTGGACGGCATCGCCGACGACAAGGTTACCCGCGCCAAGGTGCTGAAGGAGTTCTACGACCCGTTCGCCGCAACGCTGGCGAACGCCGACAGCAAGATCGGCCAGGTGGAGTTGCCGGTGGAGGTGTCGGATACGCCGTGCCCGTCATGCGGGCGGATGATGGTCGTGAAGCACGGCCGCTTCGGCAATTTCCTCGCCTGTCCTGGCTTCCCGGCCTGCCGGACGACAAAGCCCATCCTCAAGGATACGGGGGCGAAGTGCCCGCTGTGCCAGGGCTCGGTAGTACAGCGCCGCACGAAGCGGGGCAAGGTGTTTTACGGCTGCGCCAATTATCCCGAGTGCCAGTTCACAACCTGGGATACGCCGCTGAAGGATACGTGCGAGACGTGCGGGACGTTCAAGGTGCGCCACGCCTTCAAGCAGGGCCGGTTCACGGTGATGTGCGGCAACGAGAAATGCCCGACCCGCGCGAAGGAGGGCGCCGGGCCGCAGCCCGTGGCCAAGCCGCGCAAGACTAGCACCAAGACGAGCGCCAAGCGGAAAGCTGGGAAGAAGAATGGCTAAAGCCGTCGTCATCGGCGCGGGGCTGGCCGGCAGCGAGGCCGCCTGGCAGATAGCCAGCGCCGGGGTGGACGTCGAATTGTACGAGATGCGCCCTAAGGTGATGGGGCCGGCCCATCACGGCGGGCTGTTCGCCGAGCTGGTGTGCAGCAATTCGCTGCGGGCGGCGGCGCTTGAAAACGCCGTCGGTCTTTTGAAGGAAGAGATGCGGCGGCTGGATTCGCTCATCCTGCGGGCGGCCGACGCCTGCCGCGTGCCCGCGGGCGGCGCTTTGGCCGTGGACCGCGAGGCCTTCAGCTCTTACGTCACGCGGACGCTTACGGAGCATCCGCGGGTGCGGGTGGTGAACGAGGAGGTCAAGGCCCTCCCCGTCGACCGGCCGCTGATCGTGGCCAGCGGGCCGCTGACTTCGCCGGCGCTTACGGAGGCCGTCGCGGCGCTTACCGGCGAGGAATATCTGTATTTTTACGACGCCGCCGCCCCGCTGGTGAGCGGCGATTCGCTCGATATGGGCGTTATTTACCGTGCGTCGCGCTACGGCAAGGGCGACGACGATTACTTAAACTGCCCGCTGACGAAGGAGCAGTACGAGCTGTTCTGGCACGAACTGACCCACGCGGCGACGGCGCCGCTGAAGGAGTTCGAGAGGCCGGTGTTTTTCGAGGGCTGCATGCCGGTGGAGGCGATGGCCGCCCGCGGTGTCGACACGCTCCGCTTCGGGCCGCTCAAGCCTGTGGGACTGAAGCACCCGGCGACAGGCGAGCTGCCGTATGCCGTCGTCCAGCTCCGACAGGACAACGCCGCGGCCACGCTGTTCAACATGGTCGGTTTCCAGACCCACCTCAAGTGGCCGGAGCAGGAACGGGTCTTCCGCCTCATCCCGGGGTTGGAGCGGGCTGAGTTCGTACGCTTCGGGGTTATGCACCGCAACACGTACCTCAATTCGCCCCGCCTGCTGGCGCCGACGCTGGCGCTGCGCGCCGGTGCCGGCCTGTTTTTCGCCGGCCAGATAACGGGGGTGGAGGGGTATGTGGAGTCGGCGACCGCGGGACTCGTGGCCGGTATTAACGCCGCCCGCCTGGCGAAAGGGGAGGAGCCGGCAGTTTTTCCGGAGGCCACCGCCCACGGCGCGCTTTGCCGGTACGTGACATCCGCCGATCCGGCCAATTTCCAGCCGATGAACGTCAATTTCGGTCTGCTGCCGCCTCTGGGCACCCGTATCCGCGACAAGAAGGAGAAGAACCGCCGCATCGCCCAGCGGGCTTTGGAGGAATTGAATAAATTTATCGGAATAATCAAAAAATAATTTACCAAAAAACCTTTCGACATTATTGCATAATTCTGACTAGTGTGCTACTATAAATTAGTGATTTTTCTTTCCGGAAAATCGACAGCAGAGCGTGGTACTATGGAATCAGCAGCATTTTACCTACCGGATTTTTTCCGTTATCTCAAGGTGGAAAAGAACGCTTCTCCGCACACCATCGTCAGCTATCGGACGGATATCGAGCATTTTTTCGCTTTCGCCGCCGCCAAGCTGGGGATGAACGAGGTGCCGCTGACCGCCGTCACGCCTATTCTCATACGGGCTTATCTCGCCAACCTCAAAGAAGAGGGCTATGCACGGCGTACCATTGCCCGTAAGATGGCTGCGTTGCGGTCCTTTTTTCGTCATTTGTGCCGCGAGACGGTTGTGGCCGAGAATCCGTTCGCGACGGTCCGGACGCCCAAGCTGGAGAAGAAGCTGCCGGTATTCCTCGATCCGGCGGAGATCGACGCCATCCTCGCCCTGCCGGCGCGCGACAGCCTCGGCCGCCGCGACGCCGCGGTGCTCGAACTCCTGTACGCCACCGGTATGCGGGTCGGCGAGCTTGCCGGCCTGGCGGTGCGGGACGTCGACCTCGGCGAGGCCTACGCGCTGGTTTACGGCAAGGGGTCGAAGGAACGGGTCGTCCCGGTCGGCCGCAAGGCGATCGCCGCTCTCAAGCTGTACCTCGATCTGGCCCGGCCGAGACTGACGGCCGGCGCCGCGTCGCACGATACGCTGTTCGTCAACAGCCGCGGTGGGCCGCTGACCGACCGGAGCGTACGGCGGGTCGTCGATAAGTACGTTACGGCCCTGGCGATCGCCAAGAACGTCAGCCCGCACACCATCCGCCATACGTTCGCCACCCACCTGCTGAATAACGGCGCCGATCTCCGCGCGGTGCAGGAGCTGCTGGGCCACGTGAATCTGTCGACGACGCAGCTTTACACCCATGTGACCAAGGAGAGGCTGAAGGCTGTTTACGGAAAGGCGCATCCGCGCGCATAGGAGGTATAGCCGTGTTTCATGCCACGACCATCGTGGCCGTACGCCTGAACGGCAGGACGGCCATCGCCGGCGACGGCCAGGTCACATTCGGCCAGAATACCGTCATGAAGCACAACGCCAAGAAGGTTCGCCGCCTTTACCAGGGTAAGGTCCTGGCCGGGTTCGCAGGTTCGGTGGCCGATGCGTTCACGCTGTTCACCAAGTTTGAGCAGAAGCTGGACGAATACAACGGCAACATGATGCGGGCGTCGGTCGAACTGGCCAAGGAATGGCGCCTGGACCGCGTGCTTCGCCGCCTGGAGGCGCTGCTTATCGTGGCCGACGCCGACAATATGCTGATAATCTCCGGCAACGGCGAGGTCATCGAGCCGGACGACGGGGTGACGGCGATCGGTTCGGGCGGCCCTTACGCCCTGGCTGCGGCCCGGGCGCTTGCGGCCCACTCGGCGCTGACGGCGCCTGAGATCGCCCGCGAGGCGATGAAGATCGCCGCCGATATCTGCGTGTACACCAACAACCACATCACGGTGGAGGAACTGTAGCGAAGGGGGGAATATCTTGACTGAACTGACGCCGAAACAGATCGTAGCCGAACTCGACAAGTACATCGTCGGCCAGCGGCAGGCAAAGAAGTCGGTAGCCGTTGCCCTCCGCAACCGCTGGCGCAGCAAGCAGCTTCCCGAGGGCATGAAAGAGGAGATCATTCCCAAGAATATACTGATGATCGGGCCGACGGGGGTGGGCAAGACGGAGATCGCCCGTCGCCTGGCGAAGCTGGTCAATGCCCCGTTCATCAAGGTCGAGGCCACAAAGTTCACCGAGATCGGCTATGTCGGCCGCGACGTGGAGTCGATGGTCCGCGATCTGGTGGAGACGGCGATCCGCATGGTCAAGCAGGAGCGGATGGCGGCGGTCGCGGACAAGGCCAGGGAGCTGGCCGACGAGCGCATCCTCGACCACTTCCTGCCGTCGACGCGGAAGGACCAGGCCCGCAATCCTTTCGAGATGCTTTTTTCCGGCGGCATGGGCCAGACGCAGCCGCCACCCGAGGAGCCGGCACCGAACAGCGGGGCGCGTGACTGGTGGCGCGGCCGCCTGGAACGCGGCGAGCTGGAGGAGGAACTGATCGAGGTCACGGTGGAAGACAACTCCCAGCCTATGCTCGGGATGTTCGCCGGCACCGGCGCCGAGGAGATGGGGATAAATATCCAGGATATGCTCGGCAACCTGCTGCCGAAGAAGCAGAAGCGGCGGAAGGTGACCGTGGCCGTGGCCCGTAAGATATTCACCCAGGAGGAAGCCCAGAAGCTGATCGATATGGACGAGGTTACGGCTGCGGCGGTGACGGTGGCCGAGAACTACGGGATCATTTTCCTGGACGAGATCGACAAGATCGCCGGCCGCGGCAAAGGAGCCTCCGGTCCCGACGTTTCCCGCGAGGGGGTGCAGCGTGATATCCTGCCGATCGTGGAGGGGTCGACGGTCGTGACGAAGTACGGCCCGGTGAAGACCGATCATGTGCTGTTCATCGCCGCCGGCGCGTTCCATATTTCCAAGCCGTCCGACCTGATCCCCGAGCTTCAGGGCCGCTTCCCGATTAGGGTCGAACTTTCCAGCCTCTCCAAGGACGATTTGAAGCGGATTTTGACGGAACCTGCTAACGCATTGATAAAACAGTACACTTCGCTGCTGTCGACGGAAGGGATTACCATCGTCTTCGGCGAAGATGCTATAGATGAGCTTGCCGATATCGCCTGCCGGGTTAATGCCCAGTCGGAGAATATCGGCGCCAGGAGGCTGCACACCATCCTGGAGAAACTGCTCGAAGACCTGGCGTTCGAGGCCCCGGACACAGCCGCGGGGAATGTCGTGATCGACCGGGCGTACGTGAGGGGCAAGCTTGATGCGATTGTCGTGAATCAGGACCTGAGCCAGTTTATCTTGTAAGGTTTTTGGTCTGAGAAAATTCTGAGTCTAGTGAAAGGCGGATGATTAAAGTGACTTCACTGTTGGACCGTACCCGGAAAATCAATAAGCTGCTGCAGAAGTCGGACAAAGTCAAATACGAAGATATTGCGTCTGTTCTGAGCCAGGTGATGTGCTCGAACGTCTACATCGTCAGCAAGGAAGGCCTCGTGCTAGGCTTTGCGCTGATCGACCAGTTCGAGTGCGACATCATGAAGGAGCGGGTTCTGTCGCTGGGGCATTTCCCTGAGCGATATGTCGAGTTTTTGCTGAAGATCCAGGAGACTTCGCCCAATCTGCGCCTGCAGAACGGGTTGTGCGCTTTCGCCGAGAACACGACCTGCATCTCGAACGACAAGTTTACGACAATAATCCCCATCCACGGCGGCGGCGAGCGCATCGGCACCCTGATCGTTGCCAAATTCGAAAGAGAGTTCACCGACGAGGACCTGATCCTGGCCGAGTACGGCGCTACGGTAGTCGGCATGGAGATCCTCCGCGACCGCAGCGAGAAGATCGAGGAGGAGGCCCGCAAGAAGGCCACCGTCCAGGTCGCGCTCGGGACGCTGTCGTATTCTGAGCTGGAGGCGGTCATGCACATCCTCGGTGAGCTCGATGGCAACGAGGGCCTGCTGGTGGCCAGCAAGATCGCCGACCGCGTCGGCATCACCCGTTCGGTGATCGTGAACGCGCTGCGCAAGTTCGAGAGCGCGGGCGTGATCGAGTCGAAGTCGCTGGGGATGAAGGGGACGTATATCAAGGTGCTGAACGAGCGCCTGCTGGAAGAGCTCAAGAAGCTGAAGAAGTAGGGGAGAACGTTCGCAAGGCCCGCCGTTTTGGCGGGCCTTGTTTTTTTGTTGATATGTGATATGCAGTATACAGCGAATTATCGGCTAAAGGTTGGCGCGGGATGTGTCGATTTTTATAGTGGGGGTGGCATTATGCGACAATTTGCATAAAATATGTTTATTTTTCGCCAAGAGCTGGTAAAATTAGCGTTTATGTAAAAAGGAATTTCCTGAATTATGTAGAATGAAGCATAAGATATAGTAGTTTTACCCTCATTTTCGCGGTTTTAGGGGGGCTATCTTGTGGTTAAATCGATTTTATCGTCACCTCAGGAAACGGTTCTGGAACAGGCTTTGGGAGCTTCAGCGCTGCGCCATAGGGTGATCGCGAATAATATCGCCAACGTCAATACGCCCGGTTTCAAAAAGAGCGACGTGGTTTTCGAGGATAAGCTGGCGGAGGCGATGTCCGGCAAGCCGCTGCCGATGGCCCGCACCCACGCCGGGCACCTGCCGGGCCGCCAGGGCGACGCGTTCGCGCCGTCGGTCGTGACGGATACGACAACGTCGCTGCGCACGGACGGCAATAACGTGGATATCGACGCCGAGATGGCGAACGTCGCCAAGAATACGCTGTATTACGAGGCCGTGGCGTCGCAACTGAACAGGTATTTTTCCAATTTGAAGTCGGCGATCAGAGGAGGAACTAGCTGAATATGGGCATGTTCGGAGCGATTGATGCTTCGGCTTCAGGGATGACGGCCGAACGGTTGCGCATGGATGTGATTTCCAATAATATCGCCAATGTCAATTCTACCCGCACGGCAGAGGGCGGCCCGTACCGCCGGCAGCTCGTGGTTTTCGCCCCGCGGGGCGGCAGCGCGAGCTTCGGCCAGGCTTTAGCCGCAAGCCTCGATGCCGGCGCAGGGGTGCGGGTGGTGGGCATCACCCGCGACGAGACGCCGCCGAAGATGGTTTTCGACCCGCAGCATCCCGATGCCAACGCCGAGGGCTACGTGGCGATGCCGAACGTGAATGTCGTGGCCGAGATGGTCGATATGATCACGGCGACGCGGGCATACGAGGCGAATGTTACGGCGGTGAACGCCGCCAAGTCGATGGTTTCGAAGGCACTGGAAATCGGCCGCTGAGATGAGGAGGTAACGGTATGCGCGTAGATCCTATTTCGCTCTCGCCCGCCGGCGCCGCCCGGGCCGCCGCGAAGGCCGCGCCGGACTCCGCCGTCGGCGGCAAGGGTTTCGGACAGCTGCTTAACGACGCGCTCGGAGAGGTGAACAACCTGCAGCTTAACGCCGAACAGGCGTCGCTCAACCTTACCACCGGGAAGATCCAGGACGTGTCCGAGGTCGTAATCGCGACCGAAAAAGCTACGGTTGCCTTGCAGCTTACTATGCAGGTCAGGAACAAAGTCGTCGAGGCTTATCAGGAAATGATGCGGATGCAGGTTTAGCGGTTGAGATGAGCATCGGTCCTTATTCGTAGCTTTGGAGAGGTGTGGGCATGGCCGACTGGAAGGAACAGTCATTAAGCCTCTGGCAAAATCTTGGCAAACGTGAACGGTATATGATCGCCGGGGCTGCGGTGTTGCTTTTTGTCGTCATCATCGGCTGGAGCTTGTGGTGGGGGGGCCGCCCCGACAATGTGCCGCTGTTCACGGGTATGGACGCCAAGGATGCCGGCGAGGTCGCCGCAAAACTGAAGGAACTGAAGGTGCCGTACGAGATTGGCAACAACGGTACGGCTATCCTCGTTTCGTCCAGGGACGTGTACCGGGTGCGCCTCGAATTGGCCAGCCAGGGCCTGCCCCGAGGCTATAAGGGGTTCGAGATTTTCGACCAGACGAAGTTCGGGGCGACCGAGTTTCAGAATAAGGTGTATTATCTTCAGGCTCTCCAGGGCGAGTTGACGCGCACGATCGAGCAGATGGCCGAGGTGGAGAAGGCCAGGGTCCATATCGTCCTGCCGGAGGACAGCCTGTACAAGCGGAACGAGAAGCCGGCGACGGCGTCGATCATGCTGAAGCTCCGCCCGTCGGCGCAGCTTTCCCGCGAGCAGGTGAAGGGGATCGTCAATCTGACGGCCCACAGCATCCAGGGTCTCAAGCCGGAGAATGTGACGGTTGTGGACAATAACGCCCGCGTGCTGAACGATCAGCAGGACAGCCAGCAGCCTAACGGCGGCGTGGCGTCGCTGACGCAGCTTGAGATGACGAAGAAGGTGCAGGACGGGCTGCAGAAGAGTGTGCAGTCGCTGCTCGAGCAGGTGCTCGGGCAGGGCAAGTCGGCCGTGCGGGTAAGCGTCGAGCTGAATTTCGACCAGAAGACGGTAGACCGCCAGGTGTTCGAGCCGGTGGTGGACGATAAGGGTATCATCAGAAGCTCGCAGGATGTGAACGAGAGTTTCAAGGGGACGCAGCCCTCCCCGGGAGGCGTGCCCGGCACGACTTCGAATATCCCCGGTTATGTGACGAGCGCCGGTGGCGGCCAGTCGCAGTACGAGAAGAAGGAATCGACCCGCAATTATGAGATTAATGAACTGAAGGAAAAGACGGTCGTGGCCCCCGGTTCTATCCGCCGCCTGACGGTGGCGGTGCTGGTGGACGCGAATGTGAATAACGCCCAGCGGGACAGCATCTCCAAGGCTGTGTCCACGGCGATCGGCCTTAATACGGCCCGCGGGGACGTGATTTCGGTCGAGACTATCCCGTTCAGCACCGAGCTGGCGGACAAGCAGCGCAAGGAAGAAGAGGAAATGGCCGCGGCGCAGAAGATGCAGTTGTATATGAAGCTGGCGGCGGCAGCGGTGGCGGTCATCGCCGTGCTGTTCGTCATCCGGACGTTCCTGCGCCGGCGCCAGGTGGAGGAGCAGGAGCCTGTGGAGATACCTGTACAGTCGCAACCGGCCCATATCATGGAGGCGGCCAAGGAGCTTACGCCGCAGGAGAAGGACCGCATGGCGCAACGGGAGGCGATCACGAAGCTGGCCAAGGCGAAGCCGGACGAGGTCGCGCAGCTTATCAAAGCCTGGGTCAACGAGGAGTAGGAAGGCATGGCTAATTATCAGCAGTCCTCGGATCTGAACGGCAAACAGAAGGCGGCGGTCCTGCTCATCTCCCTAGGCCCGGATGTTGCGGCCCAGGTTTTTAAGCATTTGAAGGAAGACGAGATCGAGAAGCTGACCCTGGAGATCGCCAACCAGCGGAAGGTGACCCAGGAGAGCAAGGACAAGGTGCTGGTGGAGTTCCACCAGATGGCACTGGCCAAGGAGTATATTTCGAGCGGCGGCATCGATTACGCCCGCGAGATCATCGAGAAGGCGCTCGGGCAGGAGAAGGCGATGATGATCATCAACCGCCTGACCTCCAGCCTGCAGATCAGGCCGTTCGATTTCGCCCGCAAGACCGACCCATCCCAGCTTCTGAATTTCATCCAGAACGAGCATCCCCAGACGATCGCGCTGATCATGGCCTACCTACAGCCGGAGCAGGCGGGGACGATCCTGTCGGCGTTGCCGCCAGACCGTCAGGTGGACGTGGCGAAGCGCATCGCGACGATGGACCGGACGTCGCCGGATGTCATCAAGGATGTGGAGCGCATCCTGGAACGCAAGCTGTCGTCGCTGGTGACGCAGGATTTCACGGCCGCCGGCGGCGTGGACGCGATCGTCGAGGTGCTCAACCGCGTGGACCGCACGACGGAGCGGACGATCATCGAGAATCTCGAGATCCAGAACCCGGAGCTGGCGGAGGAGATCAAGAAGCGGATGTTCGTGTTCGAGGATATCGTGCTGCTTGACGACCGTTCGCTGCAGCTGGTGCTCCGCGAGATCGACTCCAAGGATCTGGCCCTGGCGCTCAAGGCGTCGTCGAGCGAGGTCGCCGACAAGGTTTACAGGAATATGTCCAAGCGCGCCGCCGAGATGCTGCGCGAAGAGATCCAGTATATGGGCCCGGTGCGCATCCGCGATGTGGAGGAGGCGCAGCAGAAGGTTGTCAATGTTATCCGCCGTCTCGAAGAGTCGGGTGAGATCATTGTTTCCCGCGGTAAAGGAGACGAGATAATTGTCTAAGATTTTCCGGGGCGTTTCGCTGCAGGATACACCACATGTCGTCGCTCCCATCCTGCCCCGCTTCCCCGAGCCGGAGGAAACGGAACAGCCGCCGGCCGGCGATGAGGAGGAAGGCTTCGCCGTGGAGGAGGCCGCACCGAAGGGCGGCGAGGAGATCAGCGAGGCGATGGGCCTGGTGGCCGCCGCCCGCGACAAGGCTGCGGCGATGATCGCGGCGGCCGGCGAAGAGGCCGACAGCGTGCGCCGCGAGGCGTACGACGAGGGATACCGCCACGGCTACGACGAGGGTCTGGCCCGCGGCGAGGCGGCCGGCATGGAACAGGCCAGGGGGGCGATCGACGACGCCGCGGCACAGGCCGATCGCATCCTGGCGCTGGCGCGGCAGCAGGCCGACGAGGCTCTGGCGGCTGCCGAACGGCAGATCGTCGAGCTGTCCCTGGCGGTGGCCGCTAAGGTGCTGGCCCGCGAGGTAGCCGAGGATCCGGCGGTTATCCTGCCGATCGTGAAGGCGGCGCTCGCCAAAGTGGAGGACCAGGAGCGGATAACCATCCGCGTTCATCCCGATTGTTACGAGCTCGTGCTGGCCGCCCGTCCCGACCTGCAGGCTTCCCTGACCCGCGCCAATAATGTCGCCGTGACCGCCGACAGCGCGCTGAAGGCCGGGGACTGCATCGTCGAGACCCCGTTCGGGACGGTGGACGCCCGCATCGACACCCAGCTCGAGTTGGTGAAGGCGGCGCTTAAGGATCTGATGCCATGACGGATGTGAGTGTGAAGCGCTACATTGCTGCGCTTGACAATATCGATTCGATCCAGCAGGTGGGCAAGGTGAGCAAGATTATCGGCCTGCTGATCGAGTCGCAGGGGCCCCGGGTCAACCTTGGGGATCTGTGTTACATCACTTCGCCGGACGACGGGTTCAACCTGCCGGCCGAGGTGGTGGGCTTCCGCGAGAGCAGGGTGCTGCTGATGCCGCTGGGCGAGTTCCACGGCATCGGGCCGGGCTGTCAGGTGATTTCCGCCCGCAAGACGCTGAAGGTGAAGGTGGGCCGCGGCCTGCTCGGCCGTATCCTCGACGGGTTGGGCAATCCCATCGACGGCAAGGGCCCGCTCAATGCTTCCGGCGAGTACCCGCTGCATGCCGTCCCTCCGCCGGCGCTGGCCCGCCAGCGGATCGCGAACAGGATTTCTGTTGGTATCCGCGCCGTCGACGGCATGCTGACGATCGGCCGCGGCCAGCGCATGGGTATCATGGCCGGCAGCGGCGTGGGCAAGAGCACGCTGCTGGGGATGGTGGCCCGCAACACTGATGCCGACGTCAGCGTTATCGCGCTGGTCGGCGAGCGCGGCCGCGAGGTGCGCGAGTTCATCGAGCGCGATCTCGGCGAGGAGGGCCTCAAACGGTCGGTGGTCATCGTGGCGACTTCCGATCAGCCGGCGCTGCTCCGCCTCAAAGGGGCGATGACGGCCACGGCCATAGCGGAGTACTTCCGCGACCAGGGCCTCGATGTGATGCTGATGATGGATTCGGTGACCCGGTTCGCGGTCGCCCAGCGTGAGGTCGGGCTGACGGTCGGCGAGCCGCCGGCGACGCGCGGCTATACGCCGTCGGTGTTCGCGCTGCTGCCCAGGCTGCTTGAACGGTCTGGGGCGGGGGAGACGGGGTCGATCACCGGCATTTACACGGTGCTGGTGGAAGGCGACGATATGAACGAACCGATCGCCGACGCAGCCCGCAGCATCCTCGACGGCCATATAGTGCTGTCGCGGGCGCTGGCGTCGCAGAACCATTATCCGGCCATCGACGTCCTCCAGAGCATCAGCAGGCTGATGCTGGAGATCGTCGACGAGGAGCACTGGGACGCGGCCCAGAAGGTGCGGACGATGCTGGCGACTTACCGCGACGCCGAGGATCTCATCAATATCGGCGCGTACGTGGGCGGCAGCAATCCGGGCATCGACGAGGCTATCAGGATGATCGGCCCGATCCGCGATTATCTGCGCCAGGATATCCGCGAGCATACCCAGCTCGACGAGTCGGTCGAGCGGCTGCTGGCGCTGGCGCGGTGAGGTGAGTTTTTATGCGGCCGTTCCAGTTCCGGCTAGAGACGCTGCTGAAAGTCCGCCGCATGCAGGAGGAGCAGGCCCAGGTCAAGTTGGCCGAGGCTACGGCCGCTTTCGTGGCCGAGCAGGAACTGCTGACCGCGCTGGAGGTAGACCTTGCCGGGCATGTCGCCGATTACCGCCGGCAACTGCGGGAAACTGTGCCGGTGGCGACACTTAAGATGTTAAGGGATTATTACGATAAACTTAAAGGGGATATTGCCCGCCAGCAAGAGAATGTGGCGGCCGCGGACGGGAAACGCCGGGAATGCCTGGCAGTCCTGGAGGAGGCGGCGAAGGCCCGCAAGCTGGTGGAAAAGCTGAAGGAAAAGCGCCTGGCCCAGTATCAGGCCGAAGAGCTGCTAGAAGAGCAGAAGCTGCTTGACGAGCTGGGACTTCAGGCCTTCAGCCGCAATAGTTAGAGGTTATCATGATGGAAGGCGTGCAGCGGGTCATGCAGCGTATCGCCGCGATCGAGCAGCGTTTCCAACATATGCAGCCCCAGACCGGCGCGGCGAGCTTCGCGGCTGCCCTGAACAAGGCAGAGGGCACGGCCGCAGCGGCCAGAAAAATAGGCCCGGCGGACTCCGCGCGGCAGGATATCGCCGCGATGGTCCAGGCAGCCGCAAAAAAATACAATGTCGACGCCAAGCTAGCGCTGGCGGTTGCGGTCGCCGAGTCGGACCTGTCGCCGAACGCAGTCTCCCCGGCCGGGGCGACCGGTGTCATGCAACTGATGCCGGGGACGGCGAGAACGCTTGGCGTGAGCAACGTCTACGACCCCCGGGAGAACATCGACGGCGGCGTCCGCTACCTGAAGCAGATGCTGGACACTTTCGGCGGCGATGTGACCAAGGCGCTGGCCGCGTATAACGCGGGTCCCGATGCGGTCCGGCAGTACGGCGGCGTGCCGCCTTACCCCGAGACGAGGGAGTATGTCAGCAAGGTACTCGGTATGTCCGGCTGAACCGGTGATGAAGGTGGTGGTGCCGTAGATGGCGGAGAAGAAGAAGGAAGCCGCTAAGGACAAGGCCGGCGACAAAGCGCCGCCTGTCAAGAAGAAGTCCCGTTTCCTGCTCAAGTCGGTCATCGTGCTGCTGGTGCTGCTGATGATGGCCGGCGGCGGATTGTGGGCCGCGATTCATTTCAAGTTTTTCGATCCGTACGCGCTGGCCGAGGAGTACAAGGTTAACGAGATTCCGGTTGTCGGCCGCTATTTCGTCCGACCGGCGCCCGAGGCAGAGACGCCCGACGTGCCGGCCGAAACGCCGGCGGCGAAGGAAAAACCCGCCGAACCGGCCGCCAAGGCCGCACCCGCTCCGTTGCCGCCCGCGGCGACGGCCGAGGATGTCAAGGCGGCGCTGGCCAAGGCCAGGCAGGAGGAGGCAAAGCGCATCTCCCGGCTGGCCAGGCTGTACGGCGAGATGAAGCCGGACGAGGCGGTGCCCATCCTCAACAAGCTCGACGACAGGACGGTCCTGGCCATCTTCAGCAAGATGGAGGACTCCCAGGTGGCCAAGATAATGTCGCTGTTCGATGCCGGCCGCGCGGCCCGCCTGACGCAGGACATGCTGAAAGGCACGCCGGCGCAGGCGACCCAGGAGTTACCGAAAGGCATACCGACTACATAGCCGGCCCGCCTTTTGGCATATACAGCAAGCATGAAAGGAGGTGAATTGATGGATGTGACGATGATGCCCTATATCGCCGATGCCGCACCGCCCGCCCAGCCCCAGAAACCGTCCGGCAAGACCGACGCGGGGACGGGGGACGAAGGCGGCGGGTTCGCCGGGGTAATGGCGGGAGCGATGGCTGATACGCCTGGCGGCGGAGGGGAGAAGAAGGTGGCCGCCGACGATTCGTCGGGCGATCAAACGGGACCCCCGCAGGGAATGCCGGCTGGGATGATACCGGGGATGTGGAGTTTCGTGCCGCTGATGCCGACGGTTATGAATGCCGGACAGGCGCAGAACGCCGCGGAAGGGACGAGTGCGATAGCACCGCTGACCGCGACGGGGATGCAGGCGACAACGCAGCTGGACGCAGCCCGCGGGCAAACGCTCACAGGCGCGCAGGCCGCCCTGCCGGATAAGGCGGGCGCGGACCTCGTTCCCCAGTTGACCCAGCAGAATGAGCAAAACCAGCAGAATCAGCTGCCGTCCGCTGCGGCATCCGACCCGAATACGGCAACGGACGTTTCGCAGCCGACACAGACGGCGGCTCCCGGGGTACAGGTGATCACTTTCCCCGCGATGCCAAACGTCCCTGCCGCGACCGCGCCGCAACCGACCGCCACCGCCGAGGTTACACCGACGGCAGCAGCTGAGGAGAACGCGACTGCTCCTCAACCGGCGGTGATCGCCTCGCCGCAGGTTGCGACGGCAGAAACCGCGACCGCTGCGCAGGTGCTGACGGCGGCAGTCAAGCCGCAGGCAGCGCCGACCGACAAGCGGACAGAGAATATGCCGCAAGCCGAGGCCGGCTCCCTTGAACAGGCCGCCGCCCCGGCTATGCCCGTTCCTCCGACCGCCGCCATGACGCAGGCGCAGACCGGCGACGGCGACACAGCCCTGACGGCTGACACTCCTGCGACCGCGCCTGAGCAACAGGCTGCCGTCGCTGATTCCACGCCTTCGGCGAACGTGTTTGCCGCCCTGGTCGACCAGCGCACAGCCCCTGCGGCGACGGATGTGACTCAGACCGCGAGCGCCGCCCAGCAGCCGGCCAATGCCGATCCCAACAACATCGCCGGCCAGATCGTCGACCACGCCCGCCTGATCACGAGGCCTGACAACAGCGAGATGGTCATAAAGCTCAAACCCGAGCATCTCGGTGAACTGACCCTGAAGATCGCGGTGGAAAACGGCGCGGTGAAAGCGACGTTCCACACGCCGAACGCGGATGTGCGCAGCGCCATCGAGGCTTCGCTGCCTCAGCTCAGGCAGGATATGGCCAGCCAGGGCCTGAAGGTCGATTATGTGGGTGTTTACACCTCGCTCGACCACTTCTTCGCCAACGACCAGCGTCACGCTCCCCAGCAGCAACAACTAAACACGGTGCAGCGGCAGAGCGGCGACGAATCTTTCACAGAGGCGGTCGCAGCGGCCGCGACCCTGCCGGGAACACAGACGGCATCCGGCGGGATCGACTACCGAGTTTAGCAAGGAGGAGGTGACTTGACATGCAAGTTACCACAGCAACAACAACCATAGGTTCCAGTACCACAGACAAGACCAAGAGCGATAATACGACTCTCGGCAAGGACGATTTCCTCAATCTGCTGGTCGCCCAGCTCCGCTACCAGGACCCGATGTCGCCGATGGAGGACAAGGAGTTCATTTCCCAGATGGCGCAGTTCACCAGCCTGGAGCAGACGATGAACCTGACGTCGACGATGTCGACGATGCAGGCGACGGGCATGATCGGCGCTGAGGTGTACTGGACCGACTCCAGCGGCGTTGCGTACGCGGGGATCGTTAAGGCAGTCACAATCACCGACGGCACGCCGAAGTTACAGATCAACGATTCGGCGGTCGACATCAGCAAGCTGACCACGTACGACAAGTACGACAATGCGTCCGATCTTGTCGGAACGACGGTAAGCTGGCAAGATGCCTCGACAGGCCTTGAGTTGTCCGGGAATGTGACGGGCATTAAGACGGTAGACGGCACGACGTATGTGGTGATTGCCGGCCCGACGGTGACTCTGGACCAGGTCACGCAGGTGCAGCGACCGACGACGACAACAGCCTAAGGAGGTGAAACGATGACCGACAACCGCATCCTTTATCCGCAGCAGCCCATTTTGCCGGTGCAGAAGCCCGGCCAGGGCACGTCGGCGTCGCCAGCCGCCAGGACCGCTGACAGCGGGCAATCCTTCGACCAGGTCCTCGCCCAGGAACTGGCGGGCGTGAAGTTTTCGCAGCACGCCATCCAACGCCTGTCGAGCCGCAATATCCAGCTCGACCGCGACGACCTCGCCAAAATATCCGGGGCGGTGGACAAGGCGGCCCAGAAGGGAGCGAGGGATTCGCTCATCCTGATGGACAACCTGGCTCTGGTCGTAAGCGTAAAGAACCGTACGGTCATCACGGCCATGGACGGCGCCAATATCAGAGATAACGTATTCACCAACATCGACAGTGCAGTGATTGTGTAGGGCTGGACCTCTCAGGAAGCCCCACGGCCGCGGAATGACGGAAGCGGCCGGCGCAATCGCGTGCCAGTAAAGGGAGGTCATTTATTATGATGCGCGCATTGTACTCCGGCGTCTCGGGCCTGCGCAACCATCAGACCCGCATGGACGTCATCGGCAACAACATCGCCAACGTAAACACCGTCGGCTTCAAAGCCAGCCGCGTGCAGTTCCAGGACGTGCTGAGCCAGACGATTACCGGCGCAGCCTCCGCCCAGGGCAACCGCGGCGGCACGAACCCGATGCAGGTCGGCCTCGGCATGGGCCTGGCCAGCATCGACACCCTGTTCACCGACGGCTCGTTCCAGCCCACCGGCAAGGGCACCGACCTGTCCATCCAGGGCTCCGGTTTCTTCGTGCTCTCGAACGGCAACCAGCAGATCTTCACCCGGGCCGGCAACTTCGACTTCGACACCGACGGCAACTACCTGGTGCCGGGGACCGGTTATCGGGTCATGGGCTGGATGGCCGACGCCAACGGCAACATCAACACCTCGGGCAACGTTTCCAACATCCAGATACCGGTAGGGGCCACGATGCCGGCCCTGGCGACGACGTCGCTCACGTACGCCAACAACCTGACGGCGAATAACGACACGATCGGCGCGTCGGCGATCACGTCGCGGGACGTGTATGATTCGCTCGGCAACCCGCACGACGTGCAGACGACGTTTCAAAAGACCGGGACCAATGCCTGGATGGCCTATACGACGGTCTCCGACGTGACCGGCACGCCGACCGGCAGACTTCGCCAGGTCACCTTCAACGCCGACGGGACGCTGAACAGCATCAGTTCGGTTACCCCGACGACCGTGCCGCAGACGGCGCTGACCATCGGCGGCATGCAGCTCAACAACACGGCCGACGGCGCTACTTCCCGCCTGAGCTTCACGATCTTCGACGGCACGGGCGCCGCTGACGCCGTCCCCCGCACCTACACGATGGTGGCCACTTACCGCGCGGCAACGACCGACTGGGGCTACAACATCTACGAAGGCGAAGACACGACGGCGGCCTCGGTCGCCAACGGCACGGTCGCCTGGGACGCCGTCAACACTCAGTATGATTTCACGCCGACAAGCTTCACTTACGGCACACCGGCCACGACGCTGACGATGACGAACACGGCCGGGACGGGCACCGCCCCGGGAGCGGCGTCGAGCCTGACCTACGCGCCCAATTACACTACGGCAGCGGCTGTGGACCTCGCCTTCCAGCCCACCGGCGGCGCGGCGGCGATGACGGTGGCCTTCGACCTGACCGACCTGACGCAGTACAACGGCAGCTCGACCATCCAGGCCACGAGCCAGAACGGCTACACGGCCGGCACGCTCGACACGACGTCCATCGACCCGTCGGGGATAATCGTCGGCAAGTTCACGAACGGCCAGAGCCAGAACCTGGCCCAGGTGGCGCTGGCGACGTTCAACAACCCGGCCGGCCTCAACAAGGTGGGCGAGAACCTGTTCTCCGAGTCGAACAACTCGGGCGTCGCCCAGATCGGCGAGAGCGGCACCGGCGGCCGCGGCAAGTTCAACCCCGGCACGCTGGAGATGGCGAACGTCGACCTGGCGAACGAGTTCTCGAACATGATCATCACCCAGCGCGGTTTCCAGGCCAACTCGAAGATCATTACGGTGACGGACGAGATGCTGGACACGCTGGCGAACCTGAAACGCTAAAACTGACGCCCGGTAGGGCAGGGGGGTAGCCCCCCCTGCCCGCGGGCGGATGATAACGGGGGGCTTGAGCTATGATAAAACTCACGAAATTCAAGACCCATGACCACGACTTCGTCCTAAACGCCGAGCTCATCGAGACGGTGGAGGAGACTCCCGATACGGTGATAACCCTCACGAACGGCAAAAAGCTGATCGTGGCCGAGTCGATGGACGAGGTGGTGCGGCGGGTAATGGATTACCGCCGGTCGATTTTTCGCAATTCTCGTTAGTTGAGGTGCTGGTATGGACTTAACGACAATCCTGGGTCTGGTCATCGGCATCGGGGCGCTGCTGCTCTCGGTCATCCTGGAGGGCGGACATATCTCCAGTCTGTTCAGCATCCCCGCGTTTGTGATGATCGCCGGCGGAACGATCGGCGCCACGGCAATCGGCTTCACGGTGGAGGAGCTGAAGTCCGTGCCCGCGCTGCTGCGGATCGCCTTTAAGGAGGAGCACCACGACGTGGCGAGCCTTATCAGGACGCTGGTCAGCTTCGCCGAAAAGGCGCGCCGCGAGGGGCTGCTGGCCCTGGAGGAAGACCTCAACGCCATCGAGGACAAGTTTCTGAAGAAAGGGATGCAGTTGGTCATCGACGGCACGGACGCCGAGCTTGTCCGCAGCATTATGGAGACCGAACTCGCCTTCATCCAGGAGCGCCACCACAAGGGTGCGAGCATCTTCGACGCCGCCGGCGGCTACGCTCCCACGATGGGCATCATCGGTACGGTCATGGGCCTGGTGCATGTGCTCGGCAACCTGTCGGACACGGAGTCGTTGGGGCCGGCGATCGCGACCGCTTTTCTCGCCACCCTGTACGGCATTTTTTCCGCAAATATCTTTTTCCTGCCTCTGGCGGGAAAACTGAAGAACCGCAGCGCCCACCAGGTGCTTGTCTATGAGGTGACCCTGGAGGGCATTCTGTCTGTTCAGGCGGGCGACAATCCCCGCATCGTCGAGGAGAAGCTGGAGGCTTTCCTGGCACCCACGAAACGTAAACAACCGCGTGACCCGGGCGAGGAGTAACGCCCGGGACGCTTGCATAACGATGACAGGAGGGGTTATAGCATGGCCGAGGAAGGCGGCAGGAAATTTCCGGTGATGTTGATCGTCGGCATGATCGTGGTAGCGTTGATAGCCGCGGGGGGGATTTCCTACTACATCGCCACGAAGGTGATGAATACGAAGAGCGAGGGCGGCAAGCAGGCGGCCCACGAGCCGGGGGTTTTTCTGAAGCTCGGCGATCCCAAGGACGGCCTGATCGTGAACATCGGCGGACCGACCTCGGGTCGATATTTGAAAATCGGTGTCGTTTTAGAGATTAAACCCGACAAGAAAAGCCAGGCGTCAGGAGGAAAAGGCGCCTCTCCCGATGAAATAAAAGCGTTAGACGCGGTGGTGCAGCTGCTGCGTTCCCAGCGGGTCGAGGATTTCGATCCGGCCAGGCAGGAGCGGCTGAAGGACCAGATCAAGTCCGAGGTTAACCGCGCCTTGGGTGAGGAAAGGGTTTACGAGGTCTTTGTGACAAATTTCGTGCTGCAGTAGTGTCCGGGGTAATTTTCGGCGAAAGGTGGTGGTTATGTGTCAGGTGCTGACGTGCTGTCCCAGTCGGAAATAGACGAGCTTTTGTCCGCATTGTCTACCGGCGTGGTTTCGGCGGAAGATATGAAGATCGAGCAGACCCAGCGCAAGGTGAAGCTTTACGACTTCAAGCGCCCCGATAAGTTTTCCAAGGACCAGATCCGCACCTTGTACATGCTCCACGAGAATTTCGCCCGCCTGCTCAATACATATCTCGCCGCTCACCTGCGTTCGTTCGTGAATATTAGCGTCGCTTCGGTCGACCAGTTGACGTACGAGGAGTTCATCCGTTCGCTTCCCAACCCCAGCGTGATCAGTATTTTTCAGATGCGCCCCCTGAAGGGGAACGTCCTTTTAGAGCTTAATCCCAATATTGTTTTCTCGATCATCGACCGCCTTTTCGGCGGCCCCGGCCTGCCGCCTGCCAAACCCCGCCCGCTTACCGATATCGAGGAGGTAATCGTCAAGCGGGTGATTGGCAAGGCGCTGGAGAATTTCCAGGAGGCCTGGAAGCAGGTTATCGCCCTCGAACCACGCATGGAGGCGATCGAGACAAACCCGCAGTTCACGCAGATCGTGCCGCCCAACGATATGGTGGTCATCGTGACGCTGCAGACGAAGATCGGCCAGGCGGAGGGGCTGCTGAACATCTGTATCCCGTACCTGGTGCTGGAGCCGATCATGTCGAAGCTGTCGACGACCTTCTGGGTGGCTTCGTCGATGGCCAAGCAGTCTACCGAGGAGAATATCAACGCCCTGCAGCGCAAGCTGGAGAAGACGCTGATTCCGATGGTGGTGGAGCTCGGCAGCATCAAGGTGAACGTCCACGAGATGCTGGGGCTGGTCCCGGGAGACGTGCTGCAGTTGGAGACGAGGGTGGACGAGGCACTGAAGATCGTCGTCGGCAGCAACGAGAAGTTCCGTTGCACGCCGGGGATTTCCGGCAAAAAGCTGGCTGTCCAGATAACGAATATTATAACTAAAGGAGAAGATGGTGATGAATAACGGCTTTCTCTCGCAAGAAGAGATAGACGCCTTGCTGCGGGGCGAACCAGTCGCCGGCTCACCACAGGATCTCAGCGATATCGAAAAGGATGCGATGGGTGAGATCGGCAATATTTCGATGGGCAGCGCGGCGACGACCCTGTCGATCCTGCTGAGCCGCCGCGTGTCGATCACCACGCCCAAGGTGCGCATCTCGAGTATCAATGAGATCAAGGAGCAGTATCCGCTGCCGTATCTGGTTATCGAGGTAGGCTATACCCACGGGCTTGTGGGCAGCAACATCCTCGCCATCCGCGAGTCGGACGCGCTGATCATTTCCGATCTGATGATGGGCGGCGACGGCACGAACCCGCCTACCGAGCTGAACGAGCTGTATATGAGCGCGGTTACCGAGGCGATGAACCAGATGATGGGCTCGGTAGCCACGTCGATGTCGACGGTGTTCAAGAAGAAGATCGATATCGCGCCGCCGGCATGCAATCTGCTCGATTTCGCCACCGAGGGCACGATCGGCAGCGTCCCGTCCACCGAGGAGCCCCTCGTCGCGGTTGCTTTCCGCATGGAGGTGGAGGACCTCATCGACAGCGAGATCATGCAACTGGTTTCCCTGGCGGTGGCGAAGGAGATGGTAGCCAACCTTATCGGGGTGGTCGAGGCCAACGCCTCGCCGGCCGCACAGCCCGCCGCAGCGCCCGCGGCCCCGCTTCCGGCAGCGGCCGCGCCCGAGCCCGCTCCCCAGCCTGTGCCGCAGCCGATGCCCCAGCCGGCGATGCCTATGCAGCAGCCGATGATGGTTGCGATGCCGGCCGCGGCCCAGCCGCCGCCCAATGTGATGGTTCAGCCGGTGCAGTTCGCCCCGCTTAAGCCGGCGATGATGCCGGTGGCCGATACGAACATAGGGCTTATCCTCGATGTGCCGTTGCAGGTTACGGTGGAACTCGGCCGGACCCGCAAGCTCATCCGCGAGATTCTGGAACTTGCCCCCGGTTCGGTTGTCGAGCTCGACAAGCTGGCCGGCGAGCCGGTGGATATCCTGGCAAACGGCAAGCAGATCGCCAAAGGCGAGGTCGTGGTCATTGACGAGAATTTCGGGGTGAGAATCACCGAAATCATCGGCCAGTTGGACCGGACCGCCCTGCAATAATTCACGGACGAAAATTTGTGATGGGAGAGATTTGGCAATGGCAATTAAGGTCTTGATCGTGGACGACGCAGCATTCATGCGGATGATGATCAAGGATATCCTGACAAAAAACGGCTTCGAGGTGGTCGGCGAGGCGGAGAACGGTGCGAAGGCCGTGGAGAAGTTCCAGGAACTGCGCCCCGACCTTACGACCATGGATATCACGATGCCGGAGATGGACGGGATCACCGCCGTGAAGCAGATCAAGAAGATCGACGCCGGTGCGAAGGTCATCATGTGCAGCGCCATGGGCCAGCAGGCGATGGTTATCGAGGCCATCCAGTCAGGCGCCCGCGATTTTATTGTCAAGCCTTTCCAGCCGGACCGGGTGTTGGAAGCGATCCGCAAAGCCATCGGCTGATATGATTAAATTCCGCGTTTGGCAGGCGCTGGCCATGGCGCTGGCCGCGCTGCTGCTGTGCAGCCCGGTTTTCGGTGCCGGGCAGGGCGGCGAGTACCTGGCTTATCAGGAACCGCAGCCGGCCGGGACGTCCTGGCTTTCGACGATGGCTTATCTGTTTACATTGCTGGTCACCTTTGTCGTGGTTATCGCGCTGGCGTACTTCACTTCCCGCTTTTTGGGGCAGAGGATGTCGCGTTACAGCGGGACGGGCGACAACAGGGTGCTTGCTTCGCTGCCGCTGGGCCAAAACCGCGGAGTATTCGTGGTGGAGGTGGCCGGCAAATTTTTGGTATTAGGGGTCACCGACCACAGCGTAAATTTTTTGCAGGAGATCACCGACCCGGAGGTGATCGAACGGCTGCGGGTGACGGTGCCTTCTTTGCCGCCCAGCCAGTTCGATGCCGTTTTCCAGAGACAGCTTGCGTCTTTGCAGCAGATGTCCCAGAGGTTCCCCGGTGTTTTCGGCCGTTACCGCCGGGGCGACAACGAAATCGACCGCGAGAAGAGGTAAGCAAGTGTCTACACGCTTTTTGAAGGTTGCCGGCCTGATATTGTTTTTTGGCCTGTTCGCCGGTGCGACAGTTCAGGGCGCTCCCCTTGTCCCTGTGCCGAATATCAATATCGGTGTCGATGCGGCCAATAACCCCCGCGATGTGGCGCTTAGCCTACAGGTCCTCTTCGTATTGACTGTGCTGACTTTGGCACCGTCAATTTTAATAATGATGACTTCCTTTACCCGCATAATCGTCGTGCTGTCGTTCCTGCGCAGCGCGCTGGGGACGCAGCAGATGCCGCCCAACCAGGTGCTCGTCGGGCTGGCCCTGTTCCTGACGTTCTTCACGATGTCGCCGTATTGGGACCAGGTGAGCAGGGACGCCTTTCAGCCTTACGTGGCCGGCCGTATGAGCCAGGACGCGGCGCTGACGGCGGCGCTGAAGCCGATGCGGGAGTTCATGTTCAAGCAGACGCGCGAGAACGACTTGGCCTTGTTCGTCAACATCGCCGAGGCGCCCCGGCCGAATTCGCAGGAAGATATCCCGACGACGACGCTCATCCCGGCATTCGTCATCAGCGAGCTGAAGACCGCGTTCCAGATCGGTTTCCTGATTTACATCCCGTTCATCGTCATCGATATGGTTGTCGCCAGTACGCTGATGTCGATGGGGATGATGATGGTGCCGCCGGTGATGATTTCCCTGCCTTTCAAGATACTGCTGTTTATTCTCGTTGACGGCTGGCATCTTATCATCCGCTCGCTCATCGCGAGCTTCAGTTAGGAGGGGACGGGCATGTCGAACGATTTCGCGATCCAGGTCGGCCGCGACGCGCTGATGATGGTTATGCTGGTTTCGGCGCCGATGCTCGGCCTCGGGCTGCTCGTGGGCATTCTTGTCAGTATCTTCCAGGCTATCACGCAGATTCAGGAGCAGACGCTGAGCTTCGTGCCGAAGATCGTCGCCGTTTTCGTGGCCGTGCTGTTGTTCGGCCCTTGGATGCTCAGCCTGATGGTGGATTACACCCGTGAGGTTTTTATGCACCTGCCCCAGATGATACGGTAGGCGAGGGCGATTCATTTGGACATCTTGACCGTGCTGCTCAGCCAGACAAGCTTTTTTCTCCTGATTTTTGCCCGTATCAGCGGCATTTTTACGGCGGCGCCGTTTTACGGCAGCCGCAATATCCCTACCTACGCCAAAGCCGGGATGTCGCTGCTGATCTCATATATCGTTTTTCCGATCGTCTTTTCCGCCAGCACGGCGCTGCCCAGCGCGCTGCCCGCCTATGTCGCCCTGGTGGCGGGGGAATTCCTCCTCGGACTTATTTTCGGTTTTGTCGCTTCGCTTATCATGCAGGCCATCCAGATGGCCGGCCATATCCTCGATACGCAGATCGGTTTCGGGATGGTTAATATTTTCGACCCGCAGTTCGGACAGCAGATCCCCCTGCTGGGCAATTTCAAGTATATCCTGGCGCTGATGGTTTTCCTGGCGACCAACGGCCACCACATCCTGCTCAGCGCACTGGTGGCCAGTTTCAAGCTTGTCCCGGTGACCGGTGTTGTCATCCCCGCGTCGCTGGCCGGCTTCATCCTCGATCTGGTGAGCGGCGCGTTCGCGATCGCTTTCAAGATAAGCGTGCCGGTGCTGGTGTCGCTGGTGCTCGCCGACGTGGCGTTCGGCATCCTGGCCCGCACGATGCCGCAGATGAATATTTTCGTGGTCGGTATCCCGGCCAAACTGGTCATAGGTGTTTTTGCGCTTGCAATGGCGCTGCCGTTCTATGTCGCGATGCTGGAGGTGGGGTTCGGTGGCATGTATAAGGACGTTTACCGCCTCTTGTCCATCGTCCGCTGACGAGGCCGGGCTCCGCTACCGGCTGACCGTTCTCGACCTGCAGCTTTTTGCCGGCGAGAAGACCGAGGAGGCCACGCCCAAGCGCAAGGAAGAGGCGCGCAAGAAGGGCCAGGTGGCCAAAAGCCCCGAGATCGGTTCGGCGTTCGCGATTCTATCCGCTTTCTTCGCCCTGAAGATGCTCGGGCCTTACATATATAAAGAGCTTGCCGATTACATGCGGTTCGTGTTATCCCATTTTTCGACCGCCGATTTTACCATTAACCAGATTCACCTCATCTTGCTCGAATTCGGCATCGTCTTTCTCAAGACAGTACTGCCGGTGGCGCTGGTCGTTCTGGTCATTTCGCTGGCTGTGAACCTCCTCCAGGTGGGTTTCATATTTTCGCTTGAACCCCTGATGCCACAGCTCGACCGCATCAACCCCATCAGCGGCTTCCAACGCCTTTTCTCGCTGCGTTCGATCGCCGAGCTCGTGAAGTCGCTGTGCAAACTCACCATCATCGGTTACTTCGTGTACCGTTTCATTATGCGGGAGACGGCGAAGGTGCCGGAGCTTATCGGCGCCGACCTGAGCGAGTCGCTGCGTTATTCCGCCGGCCTGGTCGTCGACCTCGCTCTTGAGATCGGCGCCGTGATTCTCGTGCTGGCCGCGCTCGATTACTTCTACCAGTGGTGGGAGTACAACAAGAGCCTGCGGATGTCAAAAGACGAGATCAAGGAAGAGTTCAAGCAGACTGAGGGTAATCCGCAGATCAAGAGCAAGATCAAGGAGCGCCAGCGGGCGATGGCGATGCGCCGGATGATGCAGGAGGTCCCCAAGGCGACGGCGGTCATCACTAACCCGACGCACTTCGCGGTGGCCATAAAGTACGACAAGTCGATGTCCGCGCCCCAGGTCGTCGCCAAGGGCCAGGATTTCCTGGCCGAGCGCATCAAGCAAGTTGCCAAGGACAACCGCGTGGCGGTTGTCGAGAACAAGCCGCTGGCCCGCGCCCTGTACGCCACCGTCGAGGTCGGCGACGCTATCCCGCCCGAGCTTTACCAGGCGGTCGCCGAGGTCCTGGCTTACGTGTTCCGGCTCAAAAAGCGCCTCTCTTAAAAGGAGCGGAGATAGTTGGCTGCACAGACTTCACCTTTTGCTTCGATTTTACGATACAGCGACATACTCATCGCCATCGCGATCGTCACGATCGTGGTTATGCTGGTTATTCCCGTTCCGCCTCTGCTCCTGGACATTCTGCTGACCCTGAACATCACGATCGCCCTCATCATCATTATGGTGTCGATCTATAATACCGAGCCGCTGCAGTTCTCGGTCTTCCCGTCGCTGCTTTTGGTTACGACATTGTTTCGCCTGGCGCTGAACGTGTCGTCGACGCGACTGATCCTGCTGGACGGCTACGCCGGCGACGTCATCCTGGCGTTCGGCAATTTCGTCGTCGGCGGCAACGCGCTGGTCGGGTTCATCGTATTCGTCATCCTGATCATCATCCAGTTTATCGTCATCACCCGCGGCGCCGAGCGCGTGGCCGAGGTGGCGGCCAGGTTCACGCTGGACGCCATGCCCGGCAAGCAGATGAGCATCGACGCCGATCTTAACGCCGGCCTCATCAGCGACGCCGACGCCCGCCAGCGCCGCCGCAACATCCAGCGCGAGGCCGATTTCTACGGCGCGATGGACGGCGCCAGCAAGTTCGTCAAAGGGGACGCGATCGCGGCCATCATCATCATCATCATCAATATCGTCGGCGGCTTCGCGGTCGGCATGATCCAGCGCAACATGGAGATTACCCAGGCGCTGTCCACTTATACGCTCCTGACGGTCGGCGAGGGTCTCGTGAACCAGATACCGGCGCTGCTGATTTCGACGGCCACCGGCATTGTGGTAACCCGGGCCGCTTCTGACGCCAACCTCGGCCACGATATCGTCGGCCAGCTGCTTACCAATCCCCGCGTGTTCATGATCGCCGCGGCCGTGCTCCTCGGCCTCGGCATGGTCCCCGGCCTGCCCGGCGTGCCGTTCATCGTGCTGAGCGTCCTGGCAGGCACGGTGGCTTTCCTTCTCCGCCGCACGGCGGCGAGCGAGGCGGCTACGGAGATAACGCGCCGCGAGGAGAAGGAGATCGAGGATGTCCGCAAGCCGGAGAACGTCGTTTCCCTGCTGGCGGTCGACCCGATGGAGCTAGAGATCGGCTACAGCCTCATCCCGATGGTGGACGCGACCCAAGGCGGCGATCTGCTCGACCGGATCGTGATGATCCGTCGCCAGTGCGCTCTGGAGCTCGGTCTGGTAGTGCCGACTATCCGCATCCGCGACAACATCCAGCTCAAGCCCAACGCTTACGTTATCAAGCTGCGCGGGGTGGAGGTGGCTAAGGGCGAACTTCTCCCCGACCATTATATGGCGATGAACCCAGGCACGGCCGCCGAGGAGATCAGCGGCGTCGAGACGTTCGAGCCGGCCTTCGGCCTGCCGGCCCTGTGGATCCAGGAGAGCGAGCGCGAGCGGGCCGAGCTGACCGGGTACACGGTCGTCGACCCGGTTTCGGTGCTGGCAACCCATCTCACGGAGGTCATTAAGGCCCATGCGTCCGAGATTATCGGCCGTCAGGAGGTCCAGACGCTTATCGACGCCATCAAGCAGAGCAATCCCGCGGTGGTGGAGGAGCTTGTCCCCAACCTCATGTCTGTCGGCGACATCCAGAAGGTGCTGGCCAACCTTCTCCGCGAACGCATTTCCATCCGCGATATGGTGACGATTCTCGAAACACTGGCCGATTTCGCGCCGGTGACGAAGGATACCGAGGTGTTGGCCGAGTACGTGCGCCATGCTCTGTCCAGGCAGATTTCCCGCCAGTATGTATTCAACAATGTTCTCGCCTGCCTGACGGTCGACCCCCAGCTGGAGACGGCGATCAACAACGCCGTGCAGCGTACGGAGCACGGTTCGTATGTGGCCCTCGATCCGCCGACGGTGCAGGCGCTT
Organism: Selenomonadales bacterium; assembly: GCA_029976065.1. Lineage (GTDB taxonomy): Bacteria > Bacillota > Negativicutes > Sporomusales > UBA7701 > Anaeroselena. The sequence goes on along the minus strand of JARKNV010000071.1, from coordinate 103,325 downwards.
ATCGCCAGTCTGACGAACGAACTGCCCAAGCTGACCGGGCTCGGTTATCAGCCGATCGTGCTGGCGAGCCCTGCCACCAGGCTTTATTTCCGCAAAGTGACAGAGCGGGTGGCGCCCAATCTTATCGTGCTTTCCTATGCCGAGCTCGATCCGAAGATCGAGGTACAAGCCCTGGGGATGGTGAAGGTATAAGTGAAGGTCAAAGTGTTTACCGCCAGCAACATACAGGACGCCATGGCTCAGGTGAAGGGAGACCTCGGCCGCGATGCGGTGATTCTTCATACCCGCCGCTTCCGCAAAGGCGGTTTCCTGGGCTTTTTCGGCCGGGAGATGGTCGAGGTGATGGCGGCTCTCGATACGCCGCCGCCGGCCCCGGCCCCGGAACGTAAGCCCGTGCCGCAGGTCGTGACTCTGCCGCGGCCCGGCGACGAGGACGCCAAGGTGACCGCCCTCCAGCTGGAGATGGCTAATATGCGCAAGATGATCGAGCAGGTGCTGGCCAAGCTGCCGCGCCAGGAGAAACAACGGCCGCCGCTGTATGATCTGCTCGTCAAGAACGATATCGAGCCTGCAATCGCCGAGAATCTCGTCCAGGGCCTGCCGGACGAGGGGCCGCTCACCGGCAACAACCCGGCGTTCGTCCGCCAGCTCCTCATGGAACGGCTGACCAATCACCTGCAGCGGGTGGAGGGCATCGTTGTACCGGAGACCGGCAGCAAGATCGTCGCGTTCATCGGCCCGACCGGCGTGGGCAAGACGACGACGATCGCCAAGCTGGCCGCCAATTTCGCTTTCGGACAGGGGATGAAGGTGGCGATCGTCACCGCTGACACGTACCGGATTTCCGCCGTTGAACAGCTCAAGACCTACGCGGACATCATCGATGTGCCGCTGGAGATCGTATATACCCCCGACGAGATGAAGGCCGCGCTTTTCCGGCACCGCGACAAGCGGCTGGTGCTCATCGATACCGCCGGCCGCAGCCCCCGCAACCAGTACCAGTTGGCCGAGCTGCAGGCGCTGCTGGCCGTCGATCCGTACATCGAGACGCATCTGGTGCTGAGCACGACGACCAAGTACGCCGACGCGCTCGACACCGTCAACCGTTTTTCGGTCTGCTCGCCGCAGAAATTCCTGTTCACCAAGATCGACGAGGCGAGCAATCTCGGCACGCTGTTCAATTTGCTGTACCAGTTCCCGACGACGCTTTCGTACATCACCACCGGCCAGAATGTGCCGGACGATATTGAGCTTGCCAACCCGGCAAAATTGGCGAATATGGTTTTGAGGGACTGACATGCGCGATCAGGCTGAAAAACTACGGGAGCTCGCGCGGGGCTACCAGGCCACGGCCAAAAGCCCGGTCTTAAAGCAGCCGGAATCGCGGGCGCGCGTCATCACCGTCACCAGCGGCAAGGGCGGGGTGGGGAAGACCAACCTCACCGTGAATCTGGCCCTGGCCCTGGCCAATCTGGGCCAGAAGGTGCTGGTGATCGACGCCGACCTGGGGCTGGCGAACGTGGAGTTCGTATTGGGCTCTTCACCCCGCTACAATCTTCTCAATCTCCTGGACGACGGCTACCGTTTGTCCGATATCGTGATGGACGGCCCGCGGGGCATCAAATTCATGTCCGGCGGTTCGGGCATATATCAGTTGGCCAACCTCACCGAGGGCCAGCTCCAGCGGATCGTGAATCAGGTCGTCCTGTTCGACAAGTGGGCCAACATAATTCTTATCGATACCGGCGCCGGCCTCCACCGCAATGTGCTGAGTTTTGTGATGGCTGCAGACGAGGTTATAATCATCACCACGCCGGAGCCAACGGCGATCGCTGATGCGTATGCGGTCATGAAGGCCTACGCCGCTCACCACGGCCGCGCCCCGTTGCGGCTGGTGGTCAACCGGGTGCTGGAGATGGACGAGGGCCAGACGGCCGTCGACAAGCTCGGCAAGGTGTCCCAGCGTTTCCTCGGCATCGGTGTCACCAATCTCGGCTTCATTTACGAGGACCCGAATGTGCTGAAGGCCGTCAAGGGGCAGGTTCCGGTCATGGTGGCCCATCCCGATACGATATCCGCCCGCTGCATCGATCATATCGCGCAGCGTCTGCTGTACGGCAAGGAGGTCAATCAGCCTACGGGGATCAAAGGTTTCTTCTCCCGGTTCCTTGATATGATGCGTTAGCCTGCCAGCCCAGGGAGGGGAGGCTGCCGAGCATGCCGGTGAAGAGGTGCCTATCGACCTGGAGGATAGGGGGATTTTTAAGGCCACAGGTGAGGTTTCAGGGGCGAACGTGATGTCGAACACGATATTTTTATACCGCCGCGATGAAAATTGTCGATATTTCCGAAAGGGAGCGGGACAAAATTATCAAATATATCTTTAGGAGACAATAGGAACGCCGTCATGGCGGCCTGGAAATTTGACGAGAGGTGGGATAGCCGTGATCAAGGTTTTGGTGGTTGACGATTCAGCATTCATGCGCAAGGTGTTATCCGACCTTTTCACCGCTGATGCCGACTTCACCGTCGTCGATACGGCCCGCAACGGCAAGGAGGCCATTGACAAAGTCAAACGGATCAAACCGGACTTAGTGACGATGGACGTGGAGATGCCCGTGCTCGACGGCATCAGCGCCCTGGAGACGATTATGAAGGAGTCGCCCGTTCCCGTCGTTATGGTGAGCAGTCTTACCCGCGAGGGAGCTGATGCTACTCTCAAAGCGCTGGAAAAAGGGGCGGTGGATTTCGTCGCCAAGACGGCCGGCCCGATTTCGAGCATAGATCAGATTCGTACCGAGATCCTCGCCAAGTGCCGTGCGGCCACCCGCGCAAATGTCAGGCAGCTGGTCCGCCCGCCGGCGCCGCCGCCGCCGCCGCCCAAGCCACCGGCTTTTGCGCCTTCCACCGATGAGCGCATTGTTGCCATCGGCACCTCTACAGGCGGCCCGCGGGCTTTGCAGGAGGTCATCACCCGCCTGCCGGGGAACCTGCCCTGCCCGGTGGTGATCGTCCAGCATATGCCGGCGGGATTCACCAAGTCGCTCGCCGACCGCCTCAACAGCCTGTCGGCGCTGACGGTTAAGGAGGCCCAGCACGGCGACGTGCTGACGCCCGGCCTGACGGTGATCGCTCCCGGAGATTTCCATATGACCCTTGAACGCGAGGGCTACAAAACGGTAGTTAGACTGAATCAGGAGCCGCCGGTCGGCGGCCACCGGCCATCGGTCGAACCGATGCTGGAGTCAGTGGCGCGAATCTACGGGCCGCGGGCGGTGGGCGTCATCCTGACGGGCATGGGCCACGACGGCTCCCGCGGGATGAAGGCGGTAAAGAACGCCAGGGGTTTTACCATCGCCGAGGACCAATCGACAACCGTGGTATTCGGTATGCCGAAGGCGGCCATCGAGATCGGGGCGATTGACAAGGTGGTGCCGCTGCCGGGAATAGCCGCTGAAATCGTCCGCCATCTGCAAGACAAACAGGGAGGTGTGTAAAATGGAATTAAACCAGTATATGGGGATGTTTCTCGAGGAGTCGCGGGAACATTTGCAGACCCTCAACAGTTGCCTCCTGAGTCTGGAGAACGATCCGCGCAACTTGTCCGTGCTGGACGAAATATTCCGCAGCGCTCACACTATCAAAGGGATGTCGGCGACGATGGGCTTTACGGCCATCGCCGAACTCACCCATGAGATGGAGAATGTCCTCGACTTGCTGCGAAAAGGGCAGCTGTCGGCCAATCAGACGATTATCGACACGTTGTTCAAATGCCTGGATACATTGGAACAGTCGGTGGAGAGCATCGCCAGCAATTCGGAGGCGACGGTCGATATCAAGCCGCTGGTCGCTATTCTCGCCAAGCTCGCGGGCGGCCCGGGGAAAGAGGAGGCCGCGGCTCCCGCCATTGCGTCTGCCAAGGCGCCGGCCGCTCCGGCGGTCACCATATCTTCTAGCATCGAACTGAACGATACGGAGACCGATGTCGTCCGGGCCGCCGCCCGGCAAGGGTACGCGGCTTACGAGGTCCAGGTGCGCCTGCGCGAGGGCTGCCTGCTGAAGTCGGCCCGCGCTTATATGGTAATGAACGCTCTCGACGAGCTTGGCGACGTTATCAAGAGTGTGCCGCCGGCCGAGGAGCTCGAAAAGGAGAATTTCGATTTCGGGTTTACGGTCGTGGCTCTCAGCGACGCCGAAGCGGAGAAGATCCAGAACACGCTGCTGGCGATTTCTGAGGTGGAGACGGTCACCGTCGTGCCGCTGGCGGTTCCCGAGGCCGCTCAGCCGGCTGCCGACCCGGAAGCTCCGGCCGCGAAGCAGGACGAAAAACCGGCTGCGGATGCGGTACCGGAGGTCAAAGCCGAGGAAAAAGCATCCGCCGACGCGCCGGCTCACGCGGAGAAGAAGCTCCGCGGCGGCCAGTCGGTGCGGGTGGATATCGATAAGCTAGATACGCTTTTGAATCTGGTCGGCGAGCTTGTCATTAATAAGACCCGCCTTGAGCAGATCGGCCTGAGTCACCATCTCGCCGACCTTACTGAGACTATCGAGCAGATGGACCGGGTCACGACCGATCTGCAGGCAGTGGTCATGAAGGTCCGCATGGTGCCGGTCGGCCAGGTTTTCAACCGGTTCCCCCGCATGGTCCGCGATCTGTCGCGCGATCTGAATAAGGAGGTCAATCTGATCATTCAGGGCGAGGAGACCGAACTCGACCGCACGGTAATCGACGAGATCGGCGACCCGCTGGTGCACCTGCTGCGCAACGCCATCGACCACGGGGTGGAGGAGCCGGCGGAGCGCGAGGCCAAGGGCAAGAATCCGGTCGGCGAGATCCGCCTCATCGCCCGGCATGAGGGCAATAATGTCATCATCATGGTGGAGGACGACGGGGCAGGCGTCAACCCGGAGGTCGTCAAGCAGAAAGCGCTGGAGAAGGGGCTTATAACCCAGGCCGAGGCCGAGAAGATGGAAACGGCCGAAGCCGTGAAGCTGCTGTTCGTTCCCGGCTTTTCGACCGCGAGAGTGGTCACGGACGTTTCCGGGCGCGGCGTGGGCATGGACGCGGTGAAGACGAAGATCGAATCGCTGGGCGGCATGGTCGATATCGAAACGAAGGTAAGCGAGGGTTCGAAATTCACCATCCGCCTGCCGCTTACGCTGGCGATCATCCAGGCGCTGCTTGTGAAGGTTTGCGAGGAGATCTACGCCATCCCCCTCGGGTCGATCGACAGTACGATCAATATTACGCCGGGGGATATCAAGACGATCCAGAACCAGGAGGTCATCCTGCTGCGCGGGCAGATAATCCCGATCGTCCGCCTGGGGAACGTGCTCGGCGTGCCTGCTACCGAGACCGAAAGCCAGGAGGAGCTGTACGTGGTTATCGTTCATATGGGCGATCAGAAGGCCGGCGTGATTGTCGATACGCTTATCGGCCAGCAGGAAATCGTCATCAAGTCTCTCGGCAAGCTTCTGGCTTCCATCAAGGTCCTGGCCGGGGCGACGATTCTCGGCGACGGCCGGGTGGCGCTTATCCTCGACGTCGGTTCGCTAATGCAGTGAGGGGGGTGTGAACATGGCCGAAAATACATACGATGAAAATGTGATCCAGTTGGTTGTTTTCAAACTCGGGCGCGAGGATTACGGCATCAGTATCCTGCAGGTACAGGAAATCAAGCGGATTATGGATATCACCCGCGTTCCCAATTCACCCGATTATATCAAAGGGGTAATAAATCTGCGCGGCAGTGTTCTGCCGGTCATCGACCTTAAGAATCGGCTGGCTTTGCCGCCCAGTGACGACACGGACGATACCCGTATTATTATCGTCAAGGTCGAGGAGATCGTCGTCGGCCTGATCGTGGACGGCGTTTCCGAGGTTACCTCGATCAGCGGCGACAATATCGAGCCTCCCAATACGGTGGTCAGCGGGGTCAGCGCTCAGTATCTGAGCGGTGTGGGTAAGCACAACGATAGTCTGCTTATCCTGCTGAACCTGGCGGCCATCGTAGGCGTAGGGGCCGAAAGCGGCAAGGCCGGTTAAACCATGTCGATTCTGACCAAGTGAGGTGGAACGTGTTGGATGAGGATATCTTGAAACTAACTTCTATTCAGTTGGACGCGTTGCGGGAAGTCGGCAACGTGGGGGCCGGCAACGCGGCTACGGCGCTTTCCCAGATTATCAACCGCAAGATCGATATGACGGTGCCGGAGGTGTCCATCCTGCCCCTGGGCGACGTGCCCGATGTCGTCGGCGGCCCCGATGTGATGGTGGCCGGGGTGTTCCTGCGCGTGTTCGGTCCGGCGCCGAGCAGTATCCTGTTTCTTTTGCCGAAGGAAAGCGCCTTTGCCCTTGTCGACATGCTGATGGGGCGGGAGCGCGGTTCGAACGAGGTACTTGACGCGATGGACGAGTCGGCGCTGCTGGAGATCGGCAATATTCTCGCCGGGGCATATCTCAACGCATTATCGTTCTTCACGAAGTTCACGCTGCTGCCGTCTATCCCCGCCCTGGCGATGGATATGGCCGGGGCTATCCTCAGCGTGATCCTGATCCAGCTCGGTCAGATGGGCGACCATGCTCTGGTTATCGAGACGGAGTTTACGACCGAGGGCGACGGCGGCGTCAAAGGCCACTTTTTCCTGATCCCCGATCCCGGTTCGCTGGGAACGATTCTCTCGGCAATAGGGGTGAAGGAATGATGGCTGATTTGATTAAGGTGGGGATGGCTGATTATAAAGTCGGCCGTACGCCGGCCAGCCTTATCAGTTACGGCCTTGGCTCCTGCGTGGGTATCGCCCTGTTCGATCCGGTTTCCAAGGTAGGCGGCCTTGCCCATATCATGCTGCCTGATAGCACCCAAGCCCGTTCTTCCGAGAACCCGGCGAAGTTCGCCGACACCTGCTTGCCGTTGATGATCGGCGAGATGCTGAAACAGGGCGCGAACAAGAGCCGCCTGGTGGCCAAGATAGCCGGAGGGGCGCAGATGTTCGCGTTCGCGAATGCGACCGATATCATGCGCGTCGGCGAGCGCAACAGCGATTCTGTCCGTGCGGTGCTGAAGAAGCTCGATCTGCGGCTTGTCGCCGAGGACTGCGGCGGCAATTACGGCCGCACGGTGGAATTGAAGCTGGACAGCGGCGTTTTCCGCGTCAAGACGATCGACAAGGGCGAGAAAGAATTGTAAGCCGGGGGTTATCATGCTGAAGCTGCGCATAGCGCTCTTGTTAGCCTTGGCCGTCGCCGCTCTGACAGCCATTGTCGGTCTGGTGCAGGGGGCGAGGCCGCTGACCGTGCTGTACCGTGTCGCGATAACGTTCGCCGGTTTTTCGCTCGGCGGTTATGTCGCGTTCCTGGTGGTCGAGGCGTATTACCGGCGCCGCTTTGCTGACGTTAAGCCCAAACGGCAAAATATCGATATTATTAGTAAGGATGGCATTATCGAGAACGATGAGCTTCTTAATCCAGCGCACGCTTCGCCCCAATTCAGCCCCCTTACTCCCGACAACTTAACGCAGTCGACTACGAAGGATCAGGTTTAGGGATGGGGGTGGCATGAGTGGCTGAAATCGAAACGGCGGGAACGCAACAGAACTTGTGGTCCGAATACCGGGAAACCCGGCGGGCCGATATACGCGAAAAGCTGATCGAGCAGTACCTGCCTCTGGTTAAGCTTGTCGCGGGACGTATCGCCATCGGACTGCCGCAGCATGTCGATAAGGACGATCTTATCAGCAACGGCTTTTTCGGACTGCTGGAAGCTATCGAGCGTTACGATCTTTCCCGCGGGGTGAAGTTCGAGACTTACGCCGTGGCCCGCATCCGTGGCGCGATGCTCGACTCGCTCCGTGCTCAGGACTGGATTCCGGCGACGGTCAGGCAGAAGGCCCGCCAGTATGAGCAGACGCTGACCGTTCTGGAGAACCGCCTGGGACGTTCGGCCAGCGATGACGAGGTCGCCGGGGCGATGGGCGTGACGGTGCCGCAACTGCACAATCTTATCAACACGTTGAACGGTTGCACGCTCGTCCCGCTGGAGGATTACGTAAAGACGGAGTCGCCCAACAGCATGGCACCGAATCCTTCCCAGTTCCTCGAGGATGAGGAGGTTAAGGCCACGTTGGCGAAGGCCATCGAGCGGCTGACGGAGAAGGAGCGTCTGGTGGTTACGCTGTATTATTACGAGGGCTTGACGTTGAAGGAGATCAGCCTAATCTTGAAGTTGACCGAGGCCCGTATTTCCCAATTGCACACCAAGGCGATTTTCCGCCTGCGTGGCGCGCTCTCCCGGATTAAATCCAGCCTATTGTAAGGAGAGAGGGGTTATTTTATGAGCGAAGCGGAAAATCCGACCAAAGCGACTGAGGAGACGACAGCTGTCGACGGTTCTTTCCAGATAGAGCAGAAGGACGACGGGGTTTACCTCACGGTTAAGCCTGCGCAGGGCGAAGGCACGCCGGTGCGGGAGCCGCTGGTGATGGAGGAGCTCAAGAGCCGCGATATCCAGGACGTCAATTTTTCGACGATCATCCGCGTTGTCAAGGAGTCTTCAGGCGCGCCGGTGAAGATTGCCGAGAAACAGGCGCCGCCGTCGGAACCGGAGATTCAGGTGCTGGTGGATCGCGACCGGATGTCGGCTTCGCTGCAGATCATCAAGCCCAAGGGCAGCCGGCCGCTGGCTTTCGAAGAGGTTTTGGAGAAGATTCATTCGGCTGGTGTCGTCCAGGGCATCGATATGGAGTCAGTCAAACGGGCTTACGACCGGCCTGGCACCCCGGTGACCGCCGCCCGTGGGGATTCGCCCGTGAACGGCTCTGACGCGGTCATCAAATACGCATATGATATGAATAACAAGGGCCGCCCAGTGGAGCTCGAGGACGGACGGGTGGATTTCAAGGATCTCAATCTCTTCACGGTGGTCGCCGAGGGCGACCTGCTGGCAGAGAAGATCCCTCCCACGCAGGGAACGCCCGGGGTGGATGTTCTCGGGCAGCCGATTTTCCCCAAACCCGGCAAGGACATACCACTGCCGCTTGGTAAGAACGTTTACGCGGACGAGAACAATATCCGCGCCGGCATCGCCGGGCAGTTGCAGGTGCAGAACAATAAGCTGCATGTTTCGCCGGTCATCGAGATTAAGGGCGATGTCGACCTTTCGACAGGCAATGTGGAGTTCGTCGGCAACGTGCTCGTCCGCGGCTCAGTGCAGACCGGTTTCACGGTTAAGGCCGACGGCAACGTGGAGATCTACGGCTCGGTGAGCGGCGGCACGGTCGAAGGCGCCAACATCGTTATCAAGATGGGCATCCAGGGGATGCAGCGCGGCTATGTAAAGGCCAAGGATAATCTGACGACTAAGTTTATCGAAAACGCGGTCGTTTCCGCCGAGGGTGACGTGATGGTCAGCGACGTTATCCTCCACAGCAACGTGAGCGCCGGCAAGCGGGTCATCGTTGAAGGGCGCCGCGGGTTTATCGCCGGCGGGCATGTGATCGCTGCCGAGGAGATCCGCGCGAAGACGGTCGGCACGCATCTGGCGGTGGCCACCGATCTAGAGGTGGGGGTCAATCCCGCGATCCGTGCCGAGTATACCGAACTGCGCAAAGAGGTCAAGAAGAACGAGGTGACGCTCGACCAGGCGCAGAAGGCTCTGAACGTCCTCAAGGGCGTCAATCCGGCCGACCTGCCGCCCGATAAGCGCGAGTTGATGCTGAAGCTGACGAAGGCGCAGTTTCATCTGGCCGGCCAGGTTGAGACCATGCGCCGGCGGATTACGGAGATCGAGCTTCTGTTCGAGGAGATGCGCTATGGACGCATCCGGGTCGCGGAGGTGGTTTATCCCGGGGTGAAGATTGTTATCGGCACGCTGGTGAAGCCGATCCGCGAACAACTGAAGTTTGCATCTTTCTACGCGGAGGAAGGCGAGATCAAGATCGGCTCCTTCCGCTAGTAATAATAGCAGGGGGGTGGAGGGCGTGGTCCGTTCCATTGACCTCCAGGTTCTTATTCCCCGGACTACCGAGGTAAGCAGGATCCAGCAGCTCAACGATCAGCAGGCGGCGCTGCAGCAGCAGCAGAGCGCTGCCGAATGGCAGCGCCTTGCCGCCAACCGGCAGCAGCAGGTCCAGAAGTCGCCGCAGAACGCCGGCGGCCGTATCGATCCCGACTCCCAGGAAGGCGGCCGGGAGCATGAAGCTAATCAGCGTGACCGCCGCCGGCCGGCAGAGGAGGCGGAAGCCGAGATCGAAGGCGCCGACCCGATCCGCGGCCATACCATCGATATCAAGACTTGAGGTGTGTTATGTTCACAGGGATGATCGCCTTTATTGTCGTTATCCTTTTTTTTGTTTTTTTTGCCGTTTATAAGCGCGATATGCTGGTGCGGATGTTCACGCTGAACGCCGCGACGCCGGCCGGGGAATTCCGCCAGGAGCTCGAGAAGACGGCTGATGCGGCGATAAGGCGCCTGGAGACGCAGATCGCCCACCTGGAGCTGCTGCTGGACGAGGCCGACGCGAGGATCGCCGAGCTCGACGCCCGGCTGAAGGCCACAGAGGGCCTGGCGCCGGCCGGGCTTCCGCCGGTGCAGCCGCAGCCGCAGCCTGCGACCAGCGTCGATGTGCGCCTTGCCCCCGAGCCGCCGCCTGCTGTTGTGGCCGCGACCGCCCCGCCGCCCCCGGAGGAGCCCCCGGCCCGCGAGACGCCTGGCGCCGACCGACGCAAGCAGATACTCGCCATGGCCGAGCAGGGGTACAGCGTGACGGAAATCGCCAAGTCTACCGGCACCGGCAAGGGCGAGATCATGCTTTTGCTGCAGCTGAATAAAAAATGAAATTTTTTGGATACTATTAAGCGAATTGCCGGCTATTATGCTTGTGGCAAGACGCTAATTATGCTATACTAGCTGTTGGTGTAATATCACACACGCCTGCCAATTCCGCCCACTGTGCCGGCAAGCCCGGTGAAGGCGGAACATGCGGCGGGCGGAGGAAAAAACAGGAGGTGCCCAAGTATGTCGGTTATTTCCATGAAACAGCTTCTGGAGGCTGGTGTCCATTTCGGCCATCAGACCAGAAGGTGGAACCCCAAGATGGCTCCGTTCATTTTCACGGAGCGCAACGGTATCTACATCATCGACCTGCAGAAGACGGTCAAGAAGGTGGAGGAAGCGTACAATTTCGTGCGCGATCTGGCCGCCGACAACAAGACACTGCTGTTCGTAGGCACGAAGAAGCAGGCGCAGGAGGCCGTCCGCGAAGAAGCCCAGCGTTGCGAGATGTATTTCGTCAACGAGCGCTGGCTGGGCGGTATGCTGACCAACTTCCAGACCATCCAGCGGCGTATCAACCGCCTGCGTGAACTGGAGACGATGGAAGAGAAGGGCATGTTCGAGGTGCTGCCGAAGAAGGAAGTCATCGCGCTGCGCCATGAGCAGGAGCGGTTGCATAAATTCCTCGGCGGGATCAAGAATATGCATAAGCTGCCCGGCGCGCTGTTCATCATCGACCCGCGCAAGGAGAGGATCGCGGTGGCCGAGGCCCGCAAGCTCGGTATCCCGATCGTCGCCATCGTCGACACCAACTGCGACCCGGACGAAATCGACTATATCATCCCCGGCAACGATGATGCCATCCGCGCCGTCAAGCTGCTGACCGGCAAGGTCGCTGACGCTATCCTCGAAGGCAAGCAGGGCGAACAGATGGAAGCCGGCGCGAGCGAGTGAGTCTGCTAAGGTAAGGATGGCGCCCCAGCCCCTTACCTTAGTTTTCCCTTATGGCATTAAGCTTGGCGTGAGCCGGGTTTTAATAATTGACAGGAGGATGGGTATGATAACTGCGGAAATGGTTAAAGATCTGCGCGAGCGCACCGGCGCCGGCATGATGGACTGCAAGAAGGCGCTGACCGAAACGGGCGGCGATATGGAAAAAGCGATCGACTTCCTGCGCGAAAAGGGCCTTGCCGCTGCTGCCAAGCGGGCCGGCCGCGTCGCCGCCGAGGGTGTCGTCGAGGCTTACATACACGGCGCCGGCCGCATCGGTGTCATGCTGGAGCTGAACTGCGAGACCGACTTCGTCGCCAAGACGGACGATTTCCGGGCCTTGGCCAAGGATCTGGCGATGCAGGTCGCGGCTGCCAACCCCAGCTTCGTCCGCCGGGAGGAAGTGCCGGCCGAGGTGATCGCCCATGAGCGCGAAGTCCTGCGGGCCCAGGCGATGAACGAGGGCAAACCTGCCCATATCGCCGAGAAGATGGTGGAAGGCCGCCTGGAGAAGTACTACAAGGAAAACTGCCTGATGGAGCAGCCTTTCATCAAGGATCCGGATACGACCGTTACCCAGCTCATCACCGCGAAGATCGCCAAGATCGGCGAAAACATCTCTGTGCGCCGTTTTGTGCGTTATCAGCTCGGTGAAGGCCTCGAGAAGAAGAGCAACGATTTCGCCGCCGAAGTCATGGCGACGGTCAACAAGTGCTAGCAGAACCGCTGGCGGAAAAGAGAACACCAAGTGTTCTCTTTTTTCTAAACCGCTGTCAAGGGAAATAAAGGATTTGACCATTATTTCGTAGAAAAGACTTGAAAAACGGGGGTTTTTGCTATGCGGGCCGGAAAGTATAAGCGTATTGTCCTGAAATTGAGCGGAGAGGCGCTTGCCGGCAACAAGGGCTTCGGCATCGACCCGGAGACGGTCGAGAGGATCGCCCGCGAGATCCGCGAGGTTAAAACGACCACCGACCTGGAGGTCGCGATCGTCGTAGGCGGCGGCAATATCTGGCGCGGCATGGCCGGCAGCTCGCAGGGCATGGACCGGGCGACCGCCGATTACATGGGTATGCTGGCGACGGTGATGAACGCGCTGGCCCTGCAGGACGCGCTCGAGCAATGCAGCGTCGACAGCCGCGTGCAGTCGGCGATCGAGATGCGCCAGGTGGCCGAGCCGTATATCCGCCGGCGGGCCATCCGCCACCTCGAAAAAGGCCGGGTGGTGATTTTCGCGTCCGGCACCGGCAATCCGTATTTTTCCACCGATACGACCGCCGCCCTGCGGGCGGCCGAGATCGAGGCCGACGTAATCCTGATGGCCAAGCGCAACACCGACGGCGTGTACGATTCCGATCCCCGGCATAACCCGGATGCCAAGAAGTTCACCGCGCTCGAGTATATCGAGGTTCTGCAGCGCGGGCTCGGCGTGATGGATTCCACCGCGACCAGCCTGTGCATGGATAACAAGATCCCCATCGTCGTATTCAGCATCGACGAGCCCGGCAATATCCTGAAAGCCGCTTGCGGCGAAAATATCGGCACTGTTGTGGGAGGGATGAAGAATGACGGTTAAGGAGATTTACGCCAGTCACGAGGACAGGATGAAGAAGGCGATTGAGGTGATGCGCAAGGAGTACGCCAGCCTGCGGGCCGGCCGCGCGACCCCGGCGCTGCTCGACAAGGTCACGGTCGATTATTATGGCACGCCGACGCCGATAAATCAGGTGGCCAATATCGCCGTTCCCGAGCCGCGGATGCTTACCATCCAGCCGTGGGAGAAGACGATGCTGGGAACGATCGAGAAGGCGATTCTCAAATCCGATCTCGGGCTTACCCCCAACAACGACGGCTCGGTCATCCGCCTCAGCATCCCGCAGCTTACTCAGCAGCGCCGTCAGGAACTGGTCAAGGTCGTGCACAAGAAGGCCGAGGAATGCCGGGTGGCGGTCCGCAACCTTCGCCGTGACGGCAACGAGGCGATCAAGAAGCTGGAAAAGGACCACTCCGTTTCCGAGGACGAGGCCAAGAAGGGCCAGGAAGACATCCAGAAGTTGACCGATAAGTACATAAAAGAGATCGACCATGTTATGGCAGTCAAAGAAAAGGAAATAATGGAAGTATAGTCATGGAAACTGTTGGCCTGCCGCTCTCTGCCGCCGAGGAACTGCTTGCGGCGCGGGGAATCGCGTATACCGTGGCCGTGACCAGACCGTCGCGACGGAGTTTCCCGCTGGCGGAAGAGCAGTTGTATGTCGTCAGGGAGCTTTGCGTCCCGGAAGGCGAACGCCGTTTGCTCGTTGCCGCAAAGATGATGGGGAAATAGACAAGATCAGGCTGGCTGAGCAACGCCGCAGATGGCCCTTTTTCGCCGGCCTGGGGCCCCCTCGTGAGAGGGGGCTTATAATTACGATGGCGAGGAGCCCTGATACCGTGGTATGGAAAGAATGGTTCGGACGGACAGAACAGCAGACGGACAAGCCTTACGACGACCTTGACCCGGCGCGCGTGCCGCGTCATGTGGCCATCATCATGGACGGCAACGGACGCTGGGCGCAGAAGCGCGGCCTGCCGCGAACCTTCGGTCACCGGGCCGGCGCCGAGGCTCTGCGGGCGATCGTCCGCACGACTGCCGAGCTCGGCATCGCCGTGCTTACAACGTACGCCTTTTCGACCGAGAACTGGAAACGGCCGGCGGAGGAAGTCGACCTGCTTATGAATCTGTTTTCCGATTATCTCGATACCGAGATCGAGGAACTGAATGCCAACGGCATCAGGGTCCGTTTCTGCGGCCAGACCGACGCGCTCGCCCCCGGCCTGCAGGAAAAAATCGTCCATGCGGAAAAGGTCACGGCCGCCAACACAGGTCTGGTTCTGAACATCGCCGTGAATTACGGCGCCCGGGCGGAGCTCACCCGGGCGGTGCGGCTCATCGCCGCCGACGTTCAGGCCGGTTCCGTCGCGCCCGACGACATCGACGAGGAGGCCATCAGCCGCCGTCTTTTCACTGCCGGACTGCCCGACCCAGATCTGATCATCAGGCCGGCCGGAGACCTGCGGATCAGCAATTTCCTCCTCTGGCAGGCGGCGTACGCGGAGTTCTGGTTCACCGATACCAACTGGCCCGATTTCCGGCCCGAACATCTCATCGCCGCGGTGGCCGATTTTCAGAAGCGCGACCGTCGGTTCGGCGGGCTGAACAAGTAGGTGCATAGATGTTAACGCAACGGATTGTCACGGCGGTGGTGGGCATAATCGCCGCCGTATTCATCGTAAACTACGGGGGATGGGTTTTTGCCGCAGCCGCCCTCGCCCTCACGCTGCTGGCCTGGCGTGAATTCACCGCCATGCTGTTCCTGCGCGAGATCGAACTCTCTTTCCGGCTGGGCGCGTCCGGCATCGTACTGCTGTGGGGCACGGCCTGGCTTGGCAACCCCCACGAGACCGTGGCGGTCGTATTGCTGGTATCCTTTGTCATCCTTGCGAAGATGGTGCTGGCCCACGCGACCTTCACCCTGCGGGACGCGACCTGCACGATCGCCGGCGTCATCTATGTCGGCCTGGCGTTCGCTCACCTCGTCCTGCTGCGGTACACCGACCAGTCGCTCGTGCTCGCGACCTCGCTCGGCCCGCTGTCGGCGGGGGCGGCGTACCTGTGGCTGGCATTTGTGGGCACATGGTCGGCCGATACGTTCGCGTTCTTCGTCGGCAGAAAGTTCGGCAAGCACAAGTTGGCGCCGGCGGTAAGCCCGGGGAAGACATGGGAAGGCACGTTCGGCGGCGTCGCCGGCAGCATCATTGGCGTGACCGCGATGGGGGCGGCGTGCCAGTTTTCCCTCGGCCACAGCGCTGCCATTGGCCTGCTGGTAGGTGTCGTCGCCCCGTTCGGCGACCTCGTGGAGTCGTCGATAAAACGCTACTGCGGGGTCAAGGATTCCGGGCGGCTGCTGCCCGGTCACGGCGGTGTGCTCGACCGGTTCGACAGTGTCATGTTTGCCGCTCCGGCCGTATATTATTATCTGCAGCTTTTCAGCATCCGCTGATGGGCTTTAAGGAGAAAGCCATGCCCAAACGTCTGGCCATTCTAGGCTCGACCGGCTCGATCGGCACCCAGGCCCTTGAGGTGGCGGCCGTCCATCCCGACAAGTTCAGGGTCGTCGCCCTGGCGGCCCACCACAACGACAGTCTCCTGGCCGAGCAGCTCGAACGCTTCAGGCCCTCGCTGGCGGTGCTCGCCGACGGCGCGGCTGCCGACCGGCTGCGCAGCCGCTACGACGGCCCAACCAGGATCATGACCGGAGAAGAGGGGCTCAACGCCGCCGCAACTCTTGCCGAGGCGGATACCGTCCTGACATCGCTGGTGGGCTTCGCCGGCCTGCGGCCGACGCTTGCCGCCATTGAGGCCGGCAAGGACATCGCCCTCGCCAACAAGGAGACGCTGGTCGCCGCCGGCGAACTTGTGACGACCGCGGCCAAGAAGCACGGCGTCGCCATTCTGCCGGTGGACAGCGAACACAGCGCCATCCTCCAGTGCCTGCAGGGGGAGGGGGCGGAGAACGTCGGCCGCATCATCCTCACTGCCTCCGGAGGTCCATTCCGCACGCGGCCCAGAGAATCCCTTGCCGCGGTAACGGTCGCCGAGTGCCTGCGCCACCCGAACTGGGCGATGGGCCGCAAGATTACCGTCGATTCGGCCACCCTGGCCAACAAAGGCCTGGAGGTCATCGAGGCCCGCTGGCTGTTCGGCGTGGATTACGACCGCATCACCGTCGTCGTCCACCCGCAGAGCATCATCCACTCTATGGTTGAGTTCGCCGACGGGTCGGTGAAGGCCCAGCTCGGCCGACCCGATATGAGGCTGCCCATCCAGTACGCCCTCAGTTACCCCGGTCGCTGGCCGGCGGATTTCGGCCGTCTCGATTTCACGTCACTGGCGGACCTGACCTTCGAACCGCCGGACACCGACCGCTTCCCGGCCCTGGCCATGGGCTATGAGGCGGGACGGCGCGGCGGAACAGCGCCCTGTGTCTTTAACGCCGCCAACGAAGCGGCCGTGCTCGCTTTCCTTGCCGAGCAGATTTCCTTCCTGTCGATCGCCGCGCTGATCCGGCGGGCGCTTGACGCCCACGAGGTCGTCGCCGCGCCATCGCTCGACGACCTGTGCGCGGCCGACGAATGGGCGAGATCCTTCGTCGCCGCGACTATCATCGACGGCATATAACTCGCGGAAGAGGTGAGAGCTTGTTAACGACCACGATAGTCGCCACAATTTTCGTTCTCGGGCTGCTGGTCCTCGTCCATGAGTTCGGGCATTTCATCACCGCCCGTCTTACCGGCATGGGGGTGCGCGAGTTCGGCATCGGCTTCGGCCCGGCCCTGGTCAGTCGGAAGCTGGGTGAAACGGTTTATTCCCTCAACCTCGTGCCGCTGGGCGGTTTCGTGAAGATCGCCGGCATGGACCCGGACGAGGAGCAAACTTCGGAATCTTACGGCAGCAAACCGATCTGGGCAAGGATGATCGTCATCGCCGCCGGTTCGGTTATGAATTTTCTCCTGCCTGTGCTGCTGTTTTTCATTGTTCTTCTCGGCTCCGGCGTCGAGCAGGTGACCGACAAGCCGATCATCGGCGGCATTCTGCCCGACAGGCCGGCGGCCCGGGCTGGCATCAACGCCGGCGACCGTATCCTGTCGGTAGACGGCGAGAAGATCGAGACCTGGATGCAGTTTGTCCAGGTTATCAGGGTGAGCGCTGACAAGCAGGTTATGATCGCGTACGAGCGCAACGGCGTTCTCGGTTCGGTGGCGCTCGTGCCCGAGTTCGACGCCAAGGCCAACCGCGGCGTGATCGGCGTTACGCCGGTGATAACGAAATACCAGCCCGGCACGGGCGAAGCGTTCGCTATGGCCGTCAAGCAGACGGCGACCGTAACGGCGACCATTTTCACCGGCCTGGTGCAGATGATCGTCGGTCAGGCTCCGCCGGACGTGGCCGGCCCGATCGGCGTCGCCCAGATGACCGGCCAGGTGGCCCAAATGGGCTTTTTGCCGCTGTTGCAGTTTGCCGCCTTCCTCAGTATCAACCTGGGGCTGATAAATCTCCTGCCGGTGCCGGTACTCGACGGCGGCCACCTCATGACCCTGGCGGTCGAGGCGGTGCGCGGCAAGCCGCTCAGCCGCAGCAAGCTGCAGATCATCCAGACGATCGGCTTCGCCCTGCTGATGACACTGCTGCTGCTGGCAACCTTCAAAGACATAACGAGGATTTTCTGGTGATGAACATGAACCGCAAACGCACCGTACCGATCCGCATCGGCCGGGTGACCGTCGGCGGCAACGCGCCGGTGGCCGTGCAGTCGATGACCAACACGAAGACGAGCGACGTCGCGGCCACCGTGGCCCAGATCGGCCGCCTCACCGCGGCCGGCTGCGATATCGTCCGCCTGGCCGTGCCCGACATGGCGGCCGCCGAGGCTTTGGCCGCCATCAAGGAGCGGGTGGGGGACGTGCCGCTCGTCGCCGACATCCATTTCGACTACCGGCTGGCCCTTGCGGCCCTTGAGCGCGGTGTTGACGGCCTGCGTCTCAACCCCGGCAATATCGGCGACCCCGAGCAGGTGGCGGCCGTCGTCAAGGCGGCCAGAAAGCGCCGCGTACCTATCCGCATCGGCGTGAACGCAGGGTCGCTCGACAAAGATATGCTCGCCAGGCACGGCGGCCACGCCACACCGGCGGCGCTGGTGGAGAGCGCCCTCGGCCATGTGCGCATCCTCGAAAAACTGGACTTTTACGATATCAAGATTTCTCTGAAAGCCCACGACGTGCCGCTGACGATAGCCGCCTACCGCGTGATGTCCGCCGCCGTCGATTACCCCCTTCACCTTGGCATTACCGAGGCCGGCACGGTCAACACCGGCATAATCCGCTCGGCAGTCGGCATCGGTGCCCTGCTGGCCGAAGGCATCGGCGACACCATCCGCGTTTCGCTGACCGGCGACCCGGCGGAGGAGGTGCGGGTGGGATTCGAGATTCTCAAGGCCCTCGGCCTGCGCGAATACGGTCCGACGCTCGTCTCCTGCCCGACGTGCGGCCGCACGGAGATAGACCTCGAAGCAATCGCCAAAGCGGTGGAGGACAAGCTCAAGACTGTGAAGAAGCCCCTGAAGGTGGCGGTGATGGGCTGCGTGGTCAACGGGCCCGGCGAGGCGAGAGAGGCCGATATCGGCATCGCCGGCGGCAAGGGGCAGGGGATAATCTTCCGCAAGGGCGAGATCGTGCGCAAGGTGCCCGAGGACCAGCTGACAGCCGCTCTGTTCGCGGAAATAGACAAACTTGTTGAGGAGGAATAAGATGCGCGCATCATTTCTTTACGCCCCTACGCTGCGGGAAACGCCGGCCGAGGCCGAGGTCATCAGCCACCAGCTCATGCTGCGGGCCGGGTTCATCCGCAAGGCGGCTGGCGGTATTTACAACTACCTGCCGCTGGCCTGGCGGGTCATCCGCAAGATCGAGAAGATCGTCCGCGAGGAGATGGACGGCGCCGGCGGCCAGGAGCTGCTGCTGCCGATCGTCCTGCCGGCCGAGATGTGGCAGGAGACCGGGCGCTGGGATGTTTACGGCGATGAGATGTTCCGCCTCAAAGACCGCCACGGGCGCGATTTCTGCCTGGGGCCGACCCACGAGGAGATGATTACGACCCTGATCCGCGACGAGGTCCGCTCCTACCGTCAGTTGCCGCTGCTGCTGTACCAGATCCAGAACAAGTTCCGCGACGAGCGCAGGCCGCGTTTCGGGCTGATGCGCGGCCGCGAGTTTATCATGAAGGATCTGTATTCCTTCGATCGCGACGAGGCCGGTCTCGATGTGAGCTATAAGAAAATGTACGACGCCTATTCGCGGGTGTTCGACCGCTGCGGCCTGACCTACCGGCCGGTGGAGGCCGACCCCGGCGCCATAGGCGGCAAGGGCAGCCACGAGTTCATGGTCATCGCCGAATCGGGCGAGGCGGCCATCGTTTACTGCGTTGGCGGCTGCGACTACGCCGCCAACGTCGAGAAGGCCGAACTCCATCCTATCGAGGCTCCGGACGAGGCGCCAGCGCCGATGGAGCTCAAAGACACGCCCGGCACGAAGACGATTGCGGCGGTGGCGGCTTTCCTCGGCCTGCCTGCCGACAGGACGGTCAAGACGCTGGCCTATACGACCGAAAAGGGACTGGTCATCGCCCTGGTGCGTGGCGACCACGAGGTCAACGAGATCAAGGTCCAGAACGCGGTCGGCTGCATCGCCCTGGAGATGGCCGACGAGTCGTCGATAGCCGCGGCCGGGACCTCGCCGGGTTTCATGGGGCCGATCGGCATCAAGAATGCCATCGTCGTCGCCGACGCCACGGTGATGAAGATGCACAACACGGTGGTGGGCGCCAACCAGCCCGACCGCCACTATATTAACGTCAACCCCGGCCGCGATTTCAAGCCCGACATCGTGGCCGATATCCGCCTCATCCAGGAGGGCGACCCCTGCCCGCGCTGCGGCGCGCCGGTGAAGGCGACCCGCGGCATCGAGGTGGGGCAGGTGTTCAAGCTGTACACCAAATACAGCAAGAAGCTGCATGCCACCTACCTCGACGAGAACGGCCAGGAGCATGAGATGGTCATGGGCACATACGGCATAGGCGTCACGCGCACGATGGCGGCGGCGATCGAGCAGAACAACGACGCCAACGGCATAATCTGGCCGGCGGCCATAGCGCCGTTCCAGGCCGTCGTTATCCCGGTAAACAACGCCGACCAGGGCCAGCGCGAACTAGCCGAGAAGGTGTACGGCGATCTTGCCGCCGCCGGGGTGGAGGTCGTGCTCGACGACCGCGACGAGCGGGCGGGGGTGAAGTTCAAGGACGCCGATCTCATCGGCTATCCGCTAAAGGTCACCGTAGGCGCCAAGGCTGTCGCCGAGCGGCAGGTGGAGGTCAAGACGCGCCGCAGCGGCGAGGTCAGATTCTTACCGCTGGCGGAGGCGACGTCCGGCATCAAGGCCCTGCTGGCAACGCTATAACGAGTAAAAATCCCCGGCTTTGCAGTCGGGGATTTTTATTTCTGAAAATATTGTTAGTAGTATTAATTCGATGATTTACGACTATAGCAGGAATTGGCGCAAAAACCGCCAAATATTGTAGGGTAACGAATCGGTTACCACAAAATGTATTGATATCACCTAGGTGTAAAACAGGAGAGTCTTACTTGCATACCTACTGTATTGTCCCCGACACATCCCAAAACCTGCTCGAACTGCTGCCCGAACTTGAGCTGGCGGACGCCGAACGCGAGCAACTGGCCGCGGCGAAGGTCACTAAGGTGCTCGTCGATACCGCCGCTCCCGGATGGGAGGTCCAGCTCGCAGCGCCCACGACGCTGCCGGCCGGGCTGCTCGACCGGGCCGCCGAGCATCTGAGGCGGCGCTGTGACTTGGCGCGGGCCGCGTTCACCGTCAGTGTCACGAAGGATTTCGAGCAGTATCTAACCGAGGATTGGCAGGATTTCGTTGCCAATGTCGCCAACGGCAACCCCACCGTCCGCCACTTGCTGTCCACTGCCAGGTGGCAGTACGACGGCCACACCCTGGCACTGGAGACGGCAGGCGACCTCTCGGCCCAGCTCCTGACCGCCCGCGGTTTGGACAAGGCTATCGGCGCCTTCGTCGCCGAGAAGTTCGCCCGGACGTGCGCGGTCGCATTCCTGAGCATCGCTGCCGGCGAACCCGATACTTGCGACGAAGAGCAGGCCGCGCCGGAATACCAGGCGCCGCTCCCCGCCAAGGCTCCGGCGGCGAAGAAGAAACCCGAGAACCCGCTGCTGTTCGGCCGCGGCGTTAAGGGCGACCCCGTTCCCCTGGAGAGCGTCGTGGAGGAAGGCCGCAATATCGTCATCGCCGGGCAGCTGGTTAAGCACGAGCTGCGCGAGCTCAAGTCGGGACGCACGCTGTTGACCTTCGATGTCGCCGACCTTGGCGGCGGCATAAGCGGCAAGGCGTTTTTCGACGATAAGGCCCAGATCGCCAAGCTGGCCGAGGGGCTTGCCGACGGCATGCTGGTGAAGGTCAAGGGAACGGTGCAGTTCGACAAGTACGCCAACGAGCTGGTGATGTTCGCCGACACTATGGTCCGGCTGCCCAAGCCGGAACGGTCCGATAACGCAGATGTCAAGCGGGTCGAGCTGCACGCCCATACGCGCATGAGCGCCCTCGACGCCGTCGTCGCCACCAAGGCGCTGGTAAAGACGGCGGCGCAATGGGGGCACCCGGCGGTGGCGATCACCGACCACGGGGTGGTGCAGGCCTTTCCGGAGGCGGAAGAGGTGGCGTCCAAGGCCGGCATCAAAGTCATCTACGGCATGGAGGGCTACCTGTTCGACGATGACATTACCCAGTCTTACCATATCATCATCCTGGCCAAGAACAATATCGGCCTCCGCAACCTCTATCGCCTTGTGTCGCTGTCGCATCTCAAGTATCTCCACCGTTCGCCGCGCATCCCGCGGGCCGTTCTTGACGAGCACCGCGAGGGCTTGATATTGGGTTCCGCTTGCGAGGCAGGAGAATGCATGCAAGCGCTCATAAATGGCGAAAACAAGGAAACCCTCCGCCGCCTGGCGTCGTTCTACGACTATCTGGAAATCCAGCCGACCGGCAATAATGAGTTTCTTATCCGCCAGGGCAAAATCGCCGGCGAAGAAGGTCTGCGCGACCTCAACCGGAGGCTGTGCGCGCTCGGCGACGAGCTCGGCAAGCCGGTTGTCGCGACCTGTGACGTCCATTTCCTGCAGCCCGAGGACGAGGCTTACCGCCGCATCCTCATGGCAGGCCAGGGTTACGACGACGCCGACCGCCAACCTCCCCTGTATTTCCGGACGACAGAGGAGATGCTTGCCGAGTTCGCCTATCTCGGCAAGGACAAAGCATATGAGGTGGTCGTCGTGAATTCGCGCCGCATCGCCGAGGGAATAGAGTCTTTCAAGCCAATCCCGGACGAGCTGTATTCGCCGAAGATCCCCGGCGCCGAGGAGCAGGTCGAGTCGATGGCGTACGCCAAGGCCCGCGAGTTGTATGGCGACCCGTTGCCCGCGCTTGTGGCCGATCGCCTTAAGCTGGAGCTTGACTCGATCATCAACCACGGCTTCGCCGTGCTGTACCTCATCGCCCACAAGCTTGTGAAAAAGTCGCTCGACGACGGCTACCTGGTCGGCTCCCGCGGCTCGGTCGGCTCGTCGTTCGTGGCCACGATGACCGACATCACCGAGGTCAACCCGCTGCACCCGCACTGGCGCTGCCCGGCCTGCAAGTGGAGCGAGTTCGTGACCGACGGCTCCTACGGCAGCGGTTTCGACATGCCAGACCGTGACTGCCCGCAGTGCGGCGGCCCGGCGAAGAAGGACGGCCACACGATACCGTTCGCGGTTTTCATGGGTTTCGACGGCGACAAGGTGCCCGATATCGACCTCAACTTCTCCGGCGATTATCAGCCGGTGGCGCACAAGTACACCGAGGAGCTTTTCGGCCGCGACAACGTTTTCCGGGCCGGCACGATCGCCACGATCGCCGATAAAACGGCTTACGGCTTCGTGCGCAATTATTTCACCGACAAGGGCGTGACCGCCCGCAACGCTCATATCAATCACCTGATAAACGGCTGCACGGGGGTAAAGCGCACCACCGGCCAGCACCCGGGCGGCATCATGGTCGTGCCGCGGGACATGGACGTCCATCATTTCACGCCCATCCAGTACCCGGCCGACGACAAGAATTCGGCCACGATAACCACCCATTTCGATTACCACTCCATCTCCAGCCGGCTTGTCAAGCTGGATATCCTCGGCCACGACGACCCGACGGTCATAAAGATGCTGGAGGACCTGACCGGCCGCGATCCGAAGAGCATCCCCTTCGACGACCCGCAGACGCTCAGCCTGTTCTCGTCGACCGAGGCCCTCGGCCTGACCCCGGAGGAGCTTGGCTCGACGGTCGGCACGTTCGGCATCCCCGAGTACGGGACTAAGTTCGTCCGCCAGATGCTCGAGGACACCAAGCCGAAGAATTTCAGCGAGCTTGTCCGCATCAGCGGCTTTTCCCACGGCACCGACGTCTGGCTGAACAACGCCCAGGACCTTATCAAGAACGGGACAGCCAGACTGTCGGAGGCCATCTCGGCCCGCGACGACATCATGATCTATCTCCTCCACAAGGGGGTCAAGCCGCTGACAGCCTTCAAGGTGATGGAGGACGTCCGCAAGGGCAAGGGGATCAAGCCCGAGGTCGTGGCCACGCTGACCGCCAGCGGCGTTCCCGGCTGGTATGTGGAATCGTGCCAGAAGATCAAGTACATGTTCCCGAAGGCCCACGCCGTCGCCTACGTGATGATGGCTTTCCGGATTGCCTACTGCAAGATACATTACCCGCTGGCCTTTTACGCGTCGTATTTCAGCGTGAGGGCGACGGAATTCGACGCCGATCTGATCGTCAGAGGCGTGCCGGCGCTGCGCCAGAAGCTGGCCGAACTCGAGCAGAAGGGCCCGGCCGCGTCGGCCAAGGAGAAGGGGCTGGCGACCATCATCGAGATGGCGCTGGAGATGTATCTGCGCGGCTATACGTTCGAGAAAGTCGATCTGTACCGCTCTGACGCCACGCGCTTCCTGATCGTCGACGGCGGGCTTCTCCCACCGCTGGCCGCTCTGCAGGGGGTGGGAGACAACGCGGCCCGCAACATCGTCCAGGCGAGGAGCGGGAAACCGTTCACGTCGGCCGAGGATCTCCGCCTGCGCGGGCGGGCGGCCAAACCGGTCGTCGATACCCTCCGCGAACACGGCGCGCTGGGCGACCTGCCGGAAGACGATCAAATAGCGTTGTTCGCTTGATTTATTTGCATTCCAAGGTTGTAAATTCTACCCTGAAGTGTTATAATATTTCTGGTATGCAGCTGTTGCACGAGTGAGAGTGGGTATAAACCCACTCTTTCATCTTATGGCCGCGGCGCTGCCTGACAGTATGAGGGGCAACTGCCCAGGCTAAACTAAGACGAGGCCGGTTCTGCGGCCGCTAATCTGAAACGGACGGAGTTGATCTATATGGCGGCGAAAGATATCGAAAGCCTGGTGGAGAAACTGGTAACCGAGATTATAAAAGGTACGGCCCTGGAGCTTGTAGATGTCGAGTACGTCAAGGAGCGCGACTGGTATCTGCGCGTATTCCTCGGCAAAGACGGCGGCATAGGCGTCGACGACTGCCAGTGGGTGAGCGAGCGCCTCGAGCAGAAGCTCGACGAGCTCGACCCCATCAAGGACAGCTATTTCCTGGAGGTATCGTCGCCCGGTCTCGACCGGCCGCTGAAGAAGGCCAAGGATTTCGCCCGCCACATCGGCGACAAGGTCGAAGTCCACACGTTTGCCCCGGTCAACGGCAAGAAGACGCTCGTCGGCACCCTGCTGTCCGCCGACGACGGTGCCATAAGCCTCGATATCGACGGCAGCCCTATGAGCATTTCCCGTGATCAGGCCTCGCTGGTGAGGCTGCACGTGGAGTTTTAACATAGCGAAAATTGAATAGGGGGTAGAGAACCAAAATGAATGCAGAGTTTATGCAGGCTTTCGAACAGTTGGGAAGGGAGAAGGGGATCGCGCCGGAGGTGTTGTTCGACGCCATCGAGGCGGCCCTGATTTCGGCCTACAAGCGTAATTTCAGTTCGGCCCAGAATGTCCGCGTGGCACTGGACCGCGAAACCGGCGAGATTCACGTTTATGCCCGCAAGTCAGTCGTGGAGGAGGTTACCGATCCGCGGCTGGAGATTTCCCTCGCCGAGGCGAAGGAGATCGACCCGCGTTACATCCTCGAGGATGTGGTCGAGCTTGAGGTTACACCGAAGAATTTCGGCCGCATCGCCGCCCAGACCGCCAAGCAGGTTGTCGTGCAGCGTATCCGCGAGGCTGAACGCGGCATAATCTACGAAGAGTATTCCAACCGGGAGAGCGATATCGTCACCGGCATCGTGCAGCGTATCGAAGCCAAGAACGTTTTCGTCGATCTTGGCAAGGCGGAGGCCATCCTCCAGCCGTCCGAGCAGATTCCCGGCGAGGTGTACCGCCACAGCGACCGGATAAAAACGTATATCATCGAGGTCAAGAAGACGACCAAAGGGCCGCAGATACTTGTTTCCCGCACTCATCCCGGTCTGCTTAAACGCCTGTTCGAACTCGAGGTTCCCGAGATCCACGACGGCGTCGTCGAGATCAAGTCGGTGGCCCGCGAGCCCGGGCTGCGTTCGAAGATTGCCGTCCATTCCCGCGACGAGAACGTCGATCCGGTCGGCGCCTGCGTGGGCCACAAGGGCATGCGGGTGCAGACGATCGTCAACGAGCTCAAAGGCGAGAAGATCGACATCGTGAAGTGGAACGCCGACCCGGCCAAATACATTGCCAACGCTTTGAGCCCGGCGAAGGTGGTCGCCGTCGACGTCAACGAGACCGAAAAAGCGTCGCGGGTTGTCGTCCCGGATTACCAGCTGTCACTCGCCATCGGCAAGGAAGGGCAAAACGCCCGGCTGGCCGCCAAGCTGACCGGCTGGAAGATCGATATCAAGAGCGAGTCCCAGGTCCAGACGGCGCCGCTGTAATAAGGGGTGAATCGGATGAAGCAGAAGAAGATTCCCCAGCGGATGTGCGTAGGCTGCCAGAGTATGAAGACGAAGAAGGAGCTGCTGCGGGTGGTGCGGACCCCCGAAGGTGAGATCCTTCTCGATCCCAGCGGCAAGAAGGCCGGGCGTGGCGCCTATGTCTGCCCGAGCGAGGAATGCTTGGCGAAGGCGGTCAAGGCGAAACGCCTGGAGAAGGCGCTGGAGCATGCGATCAGCGAAGAAGTGTTCGCCGCGCTCAGGGCCGGCCTCAGGCAGCCATGAACCGCGCCAAGCTGCTGCCGCTGCTCGGTTTTGCCCAGAAAGCCGGCAAGCTTGCTTCAGGCGAAGTGGCCGTCGAGCATGCCGTGCGGGCCGGCAAAGCCAGGCTCGTGCTGATCGCTGCCGATGCCTCCGACAACACGAAAAAAAGTTACCGCGACCTGGCGGCATATCATCAGGTCGCGTACCATGAAGGACTTTCCAAAGACGAGCTGGGCCACGCCACCGGGAGACCGTCCCGGGCCGCGCTCGCCGTTACCGACGCCGGCTTCGCCAAGGCGATCGGAGAGGCGCTGAAGGGCTGAGCTTTATCGGCGGGAAAATTTTGGGGGTGGATGAATGTCCAAATACCGTGTCTACGAATTAGCTAAAGATTATAACACTACAAGCAAGGTTATCATCGACATCCTTGCTCGCAACAACATAACCGTCAAGAACCATATGGCAAGCCTTGAAGATGCCGAGAAGGCGATCATCGACCGCACCTTCGCGCGCAAAACCGGCACGCCGGAAGACGCGCCCAAACCTGCGCAGGCGCCCGGCCGACCGCCGCTCCCACCTCAGGGTCCGCGTCCTGGGCAGCCGCCTTTCCAGGCCCAGGGTCAACGCCCCGGCGGCCAGGTAGCCGTCGGCCCGCAACGTCCCGGCCAGCCGCCTCAGCAGCCCGGTGCCCGTCCGCCGGTGGGCGGCGGTCCGCGTCCCGGCCAGCCGCCTTATCAGGGCCAGGGACCGCGTCCCGGCGGCCAGGTTGCCGTCGGCCCGCAGCGCCCCGGTGCGCCCCGCCCGCCCATGAGTCAGGGACCGCGCCCCGGCCAGCCGCCTTATCAGGGCCAGGGACCGCGTCCGGGCGCGCCCCGTCCGCCGATGGGGCAGCAGCAGGGCCGCCCCCCCATGGGAGCCCCCAGGCCAGGCCAACCGCCGCAGGGCGGAAGACCGGCCGGCGGACCGCCCAGGCCCGGCCAGCCGCCGCAGGGCGGAAGACCGGCCGGTGGACCGCCGCGAGGCGGCCCGCAGCGCGGCGGTCAGGGTAAACCGTATTCCGACCGGGGCGGCAACGGCCGCAGAGGGTCGTCGGCCCCATCCCGTCACGCCCCGGGCGGCCAATTCCGCCCGCAGACGGCTAAGCCTGAACCGCAGCGGCCGACAAACATCAAGGTCGGCCCGCTGCTCACCGTTAAAGACCTGGCGGCCAAGATGGGCCGTGAGGTCAGCGAGATCATCAAGAAGCTCATGGGCCTCGGTATTCTGGCGACCATCAACCAGGAGATCGACTTCGAAACCGCCGTTATCCTCGGCAGCGAGTTCGGCGTGACCGTCGAGGAACTGCCGCCTGAGGCCGACCCGACCGAGATCGCCGCCATCGAGGACGATCCCGCCAGCCTTCTGCCGCGTCCGCCGGTCGTCACGATCATGGGCCATGTCGACCACGGCAAGACGTCGCTGCTCGACGCCATCCGCCAGACGAACATCACCGCCTCGGAAGCCGGCGGGATAACCCAGCATATCGGCGCTTACCAGGTCAACCATCAGGGCAAGCGCATCGTCTTCCTTGACACGCCCGGCCACGAGGCGTTTACCGCCATGCGGGCCCGCGGCGCCAACGTAACCGACATCGCTATCCTGGTCGTGGCCGCCGACGACGGCGTCATGCCCCAGACGATCGAGGCTCTCAACCACGCCAAGGCCGCCAAGGTGCCGGTGATCGTGGCGATCAACAAGATGGACCGTCCCGGCGCCAACCCCGACCGGGTCAAGCAACAGTTGTCCGATCACGGCCTGCTGCCCGAGGATTGGGGCGGCGATACGATCATGGTGCCTGTCTCCGCGTACACGAAACAGGGCCTTCCCGATCTGATGGAGATGATCTTGCTGGTCGCCGAGATGGGCGACCTGAGGGCCAATCCCAACCGGCAGGCTCTCGGCACGATCATCGAGGCCCAGCTCGACAAGGGCCGCGGTCCGGTGGCCACCGTCCTCGTGCAGAAAGGCACCCTCCATGTTGGCGATTCGATTATCGCCGGGGTGGCTTACGGCAAGGTGCGGGCGATGATCAACGACCGCGGCGACAAGGTGAAGAAAGCGCTGCCGTCATCGCCGGTGGAGGTGCTCGGCCTGTCCGACGTCCCCCAGGCCGGCGACGTGCTGTACGCCGTCGACGAGCGGGTTGCCAGGGCGGTCGCCGAGAAGCGGGTCGCCAAAAAAAGGACCGAGGAGCAGGCCCAGACCCAGAAGGTTTCCCTCGACGATCTGTTCAAGCACATCCAGGAGGGCAGCCTCAAGGACCTGAACATCGTCGTCAAGGCCGACGTACAGGGCTCGATCGAGGCTCTGCGCCAGTCGCTGCTCAACCTGAAGAACAAAGAGGTGCGGGTCAACATCGTCCACGCCGGCGTAGGCGCGATCAACGAGACGGACGTCATGCTGGCTTCGACCGCCAACGCGCTGATTATCGGCTTCAATGTCCGCCCGGACGCCAATGCCCGCCAGGCTGCCGACAAGGAAAAGATCGACATCCGTCTCTACCGCGTCATCTATGAGGCGATCAACGACGTCGAGGCCGCCATGACCGGCATGCTCGCCCCCGAGTTCAAGGAGGTCGTGCTCGGCCGTGTAGAGGTGCGGCAGCTTATTTCCGTACCCAAGGCGATCGTCGCCGGCTCGTACGTGCTGGAAGGCAAAATCACCAATTCGTCGCAGGTGCGCATCATCCGCAACGGCATCGTCATCCACGAGGGCAAGATCGAGTCGCTGAGGCGCTTCAAGGACGATGTCAAAGAGGTCGCCGCCGGCTACGAATGCGGCATTACCATTGAGCGCTTCCGCGACATCAAGGAAGGCGACGTCATCGAGGCGTTCACGATGGAACAGGTTAAGCCCAGCTAACAAAGCGGGGGAATGACAATGAGCCAGTTACGCACGGAAAAGGTGCAGGAGTTCATCAAACAAGAGCTCAGCAAAATAATCCTCACCGAGCTTAAAGACCCGCGGATCGGCTTCGTCACCGTCACGCGGGTGGAGGTCACCGGCGACCTGCGCGCCGCCAAGGCGTTTATGAGCCTGATGGGCAGCGAGGAGGAGAAGGCGGCTACTTGGCAGGCGCTGCAGAAGGCTGTGGGGCATCTCCGCAGCGAGATCGGCAAGCGCATCAAGCTGCGGTTCACCCCCGAACTGACCCTTCATCTCGACGAGTCCTTCGAACACAGCGTCCGCATCAACGAACTGCTGGCGAAAATCAAGCGCGAAGAGGCGGAGAGGTAACGATGGAGATTTCCCTTCGTCGCGCGGCGAAAATGATTTTCGATGCCCGGAGCATCATAATCACCGGCCACATCCATCCTGACGGCGATTCGCTGGGCTCGATGCTGGCTCTTTATGCCCCGTTGACGGCGCAAGGCAAGCAGGTGACCCTGCTCCTCGACGACGAGGTGCCGGCCGTATACCGCTTCCTGCCCGGTTCCGAACTGATCCGCCGTCCGGACGGCCCGGTCGAGGCCGACTTGCTTGTCGTCCTCGACGCGAGCGATGCCGACCGGATAACCGGCGTCAAAGAGGCAGCTGCAAGCACCAATATGCTCAATATCGATCACCATATCTCCAACACGCAGTTCGCCGATTTCTGGTATATCGACAGCCAAGCTGCCGCTACCGGGGAGATCGTCCTCGACCTTCTCCACCTCATGAAGCTGCCGATTACGGCGGACATGGCCGTCAATCTTTACACCGCCATCGCCACCGACTGCGGCTTTTTCCGCTACGCGAACGCGACGGCCGCCACCCTGCGCCATGCCGCCGACCTCATCGACTGCGGCGCCGAGCCTCACATCATTTCCGAACAGTTGGATACCAAGCCGCTCGACAGCATCATGACCCTCCGCAGCGTGCTCGACAGCCTGGAAGTGTTTGCCGCCGGCCGCATCGCGGCTATAACGGTCGCTGCCGAAAGTATCGAGAACGCCGCCGAGACAACTGAAGGCTACATCAATTATCCCCGCAACATCGAAGGGGTGGAGATCGCCATCATGTTCAAGCCGGTGGACGATACCGCCACCCGGGTCAGTTTTCGTTCCCGCCGCTGCGATGTCAGCCGCCTGGCGCTCGCCTTCGGGGGCGGCGGCCACGCCCGCGCTTCCGGCTGCACGGTGGGGAAGGGGCTTAAGGCAGCAAAAAAAGAGGTTCTGAAGGCCGCCGAGCAGCTCCTGGCCGAGTCCGGGCTATGAACGCCGCCGGCATCGTAAATGTGCTCAAACCTCCGGGGATGACGTCCCACGACGTGGTGTCATTCCTGCGACGGGTTTACGGTCTCAAAAAAGTCGGTCACGCCGGCACGCTGGACCCGGCTGCGGCCGGCGTGCTGCCGGTGTTTATCGGACAAGCCACCAGGCTGATCGAGTTTGCCGCCGAGGCCGACAAAGACTATCGGGTTGAACTTACTTTCGGCTACGCCACCGACAGCGGGGACGACAGCGGCGAGGTGATCGATTCTTGCCCCAGTTTTGTCATGCCGGCGGAAAAGCAGGCAGCCGCCGTCCTTGCCTCCTTCCTGGGGGAAAGCGAGCAGGTGCCGCCCATGCACTCGGCCATAAAGGTCGGGGGCCGCAAGCTGTACGAGCTGGCCCGTGCCGGGGTCGAAGTCGAGCGCCGGCCCCGCGCCATTACGATTTCCGCCATCAGTATCGTGAGGGTCGCCGCGCCGGCGATCCTGTTCGACGTAACCTGTTCCAAAGGCACTTATATCCGTTCGTTGTGCGCCGACGTCGGTGCCCGCTGCGGTATTCCGGCGGTTATGACCTTCCTGGTGAGGACGAGGGTGGGGGACTTTACCCTCGCAGAGGCGAAAACGCTTGAGGAAATTGCCGCCGCGCCGGATGCTGCCGTGCTTCCTGGCGATTACGCCGTCCGCCATTTGCCCCGCGTCATGCTGGACGAGGATGAGGCCGCCCGCTTTGGGCACGGCCAGACGATCGCCTGCGGCGTCGCCGATGGGCCCGGGCTGTACGCGGTCTACTCCCGCCGCGGCGGTCTGCTCGGCATCGCGAGACGCGCCGATGATGATGATATGCTCAGCCCCTTGAAAGTTCTCGCCCCGACCCCTTAAACACTAAAGGAGAAGGTTATGGAAGTTTTTTCCCGGCTGTCCGAAGTAAACGGCCGATTCAACAAAACCGCCGTTGCTTTGGGCACATTCGACGGATTGCACGTCGGCCACCAGCGGATCATCCGACAGGCCGTCTCCCGCGCCCAGGAGGCCGGCGGCACGAGTGTCGTGTTCACCTTCGGCAATCATCCGTTGTCGGTCATCGCACCCGACCGTTGCCCACCACTCCTGGCGACGCCAGAGTACAAGAGCGACTTAATCGCCGGCCTCGGCGCCGACGTACTGCTGTCGGTCGATTTCGACCGCGCTTTCCTGCAGCTAAGCCCCGACGCTTTTATCGGCCTGCTTGTCGATAATCTCCGCCCCGCTTTGGTGGTGGTCGGCCCGAACTATTCCTTCGGGCACCGCGGTGCAGGCACGCCCGAGTTCCTGGCCGCCGCCGGCCGCCGCCTCGGTTTTGAAGTGCTCATCCACCCCGCTGTGGAAGTGGACGGCGTCCTGGTCAGCAGCACGCTTATCCGCCAGCTCATCCTCGCCGGCAACGTGGCCGAGGCAGCGCCGCTGCTCGGGCGGCCTTTCCGGGTAGCCGGCACGGTCGCCCCGGGGGAGGGCAGGGGCCGCGGCCTCGGGTTCCCCACCGCCAACATCGCCGCTGCCGATGGGCAGATCGTTCCCGCTGACGGCGTGTACGCCGCTTATGTGCATACCGGCGGCCGCCGTTACCGCGGCGTGGTGAACATCGGCAACAACCCGACATTCGCGGACAATTCGCACCGCATCGAGGTCCATCTGCGCGATTTTACCGCCGATCTTTACGGCCATACCATCGCGGTCGATTTTCTCGCCAAACTCCGCGACGAGCGTGCCTTCGCCGGCGAAGAGGAGCTGAAAAGCCAGATAGCCCGCGATGTTGCCGCCGCTGAAGAATATTACAAATAAGTTTCCCGGTTTTGTTTACAAGGGCAAAGTTTTTATGGTAGAATATAGTGCGTACACGAGCCGACGGTGAATTTTGCCGTTCCGGCCGGGTATAATATCTGCGGAACCATGGCGAGGATTATCGACTCTCCGACGATTGTCTTGGCCACTGGGGATCAACGGAAAAGGAGGGAATACCACATGCTCACACCGGAACTGAAGCAGCAGCTCATCGAAAAGTATCGCCTGCACGACAGCGATACCGGTTCGCCTGAGGTCCAGATCGCCATCCTGACGGAGCGCATCAACTACCTCACCGGACATCTCAAGGAGCACAAGAAGGATCATCATTCGCGCCGCGGCCTTTTGAAAATGGTCGGCCAGCGCCGGGGCCTTCTCAACTACCTGCGGGATAACGATATTGCTCGCTACCGGGTTATCCTCGAAAAACTCAACCTTAGAAAGTAACGGAAAGCGGGGGGCACCCCGCTTTTTTGTTGTTTCTTTCGGTTTACGCCCTGGAAAAAAGGGAATAATACAAAAAATGTCGAAGTCATAAGCTTTGGAAAAAGAAGAATGAGGGATTTAGAGGAGGAAAACAGAATATGCACACATTCCAAATGCAGCTTGGCGGCCGGCAACTCGTTATCGAGACCGGCAAGATGGCCAAGCAGGCGAGCGGCTCGGTGCTTGTCCGCTATGGGGACACCGTGGTGCTCGTTGCCGCAACTGCTTCCGCCGCACCACGCGAAGGCATCGATTTTTTCCCGCTTACCATCGACTATGAGGAGCGCATGTATGCCGTCGGCAAGATTCCCGGCGGTTTCATCAAGCGTGAAGGCCGCCCCACCGAAGCCGCCATCCTGTCGTGCCGCCTGATCGACCGTCCTATCCGGCCGCTGTTCGACGAGGGCTTCCGCAACGACGTCCATGTCGTCGCCACCGTCCTGTCGGTCGACCAGAACAACCCGCCCGACATCCCGGCGATGATCGGCGCGTCCTGCGCGCTGTCCATCTCGGACATACCCTTCAAAGGACCGATAGCCGGTGTGAGGGTAGGCCTGCTCGACGGCCAGTTCATCATCAATCCTACCGTCGAACAACAGGAGAAGAGCGAGCTCAACCTGGTCGTAGCCGGCACCAAGGACGCCGTCCTCATGGTCGAGGCCGGCGCCAAGGAGGTTCCGGAAGATACTATTCTCGACGCTATCATGTTCGGGCATGACGTCATCCGCGAAGTCGTGGCCCTGCAGGAAGACATGATGGCCCAGATCGGCAACCCCAAACGAGAAATGAAGAAATACGAAGTGCCCGCGGAGATCGCCCAGGCGGTCCGGGAATACGCGACCGAAGGCCTGAAAACCGCTGTGGCCAACGCCGACAAGGTGGCCCGCGAGGAGCAGACCAAGCAGGTCAAGGAAGACGCCGTCGCCCACTTCAAGGAGATCTTTCCCGACAATCCCAAGGAAGTCTCCTATATGCTCGGCAAGATCCTCAAGGAGATCGTCCGCAAGATGATCACCGTCGATAAGATTCGGCCCGACGGCCGCCAGCTCGAAGAGGTGCGGCCGATAACCTGCGAGGTGGGCCTGCTGCCCCGCGTCCACGGTTCTTCCCTGTTCACCCGCGGCCAGACCCAGATCCTGAACGCTCTCACGCTGGGGACGCTCAGCGACGACCAACTCCTCGACGGCCTCGGCGTGGAGGACCACAAGCGCTATATTCATCATTACAATTTCCCGCCGTACAGCGTCGGCGAGACGAAGCCGATGCGCGGGCCCGGCCGGCGCGAGATCGGCCACGGCGCCCTCGCCGAGCGGGCGCTGCTGCCGATGGTCCCGTCGGAGACCGAGTTCCCGTATACCATCCGCCTGGTGTCCGAGGCGATCGAGTCCAACGGCTCGACGTCGATGGGCAGCGTGTGCGCCAGCACGCTGTCGCTGATGGACGCCGGCGTGCCGATCAAGGCGCCGGTTTCCGGCGTGGCGATGGGCCTTGTTAAGGACGGCGATTATTTCACCATCCTCACCGATATCCAGGGGCTCGAGGACGCCCTCGGCGATATGGACTTCAAGGTGGCCGGGACGGCGAAGGGTGTCACCGCCATTCAGATGGACATCAAGATCGCCGGCATCAACCGCGCTATCCTGGAAACGGCTCTCGCCCAGGCGCACCGCGGCCGCATGCATATCCTAGGCAAGATGCTCGAGGCCATCGACAAGCCGCGCCCCGACCTGTCGCCGTTCGCCCCGCGGATCATCACCCTCCAGATCGACCCCGACAAGATCCGCGACGTCATCGGCCCGGGCGGCAAGATTATCAAGAAGATTATCGAGGATACGGGCGTTACCATCGATATCGAGGACGACGGCAAGGTGTTCATCGCCGCCGTCGACCAGGAGGCCTCCAAGAAGGCCGTGGCGATTATCGAAACGCTGGTGCGCGACGTGGAAGTCGGCGCCTCCTATCTGGGCAAGGTTACCCGCCTGATGAATTTCGGCGCGTTCGTGGAGATTCTCCCCGGCAAGGAGGGCCTCGTCCATATCTCGCAGCTGGCGCTCGAACGGGTCGCGAAGGTGGAGGATGTGGTGAAACCGGGCGACGAGATTCTCGTCAAGGTCACGGAGATCGACCGGCAGGGCCGCATCAACCTGTCGCGCAAGGATCTGCTCCGGCAGGAGCAGGCGGCGAAAAACAAGGAAGAATAACGGCAAGCATCAGGCCGCCCCTACGGCACGTCCGCAGGGGCGGTTTTTTTGTTTCATGAAAGCGCCGGCAAGGTAATAGATTGTAGGAGAATGAGGGGGGATGGTGATCGCGTCCATGCGGCTGTTTTTGTTCGGCAGGGTGCCTCGCTGGTATTTGGGCTTTGCCGCCGGTTTTTTCCTGCTCGTTTGCCTGCTGCCGGGACTGGCGTCGCACCTGGCAACGGTGCAGAACGCGCCGCGCCCGATTTACAACGGCCATCCCGGCCAGCGGCAGGTGGCGCTGGCCTGCAACGTGTTTTGGGGCGAGGAATACCTGCCGTCGATGCTGGACGCGCTGGACCGCGCCGGCGTGAAGGCGACGTTTTTCATCGGCGGCAGCTGGGCTAAGCGCCATCCCGGCCTGGTGCAGGAGCTGGCGGCCAGGGGCCACGAGCTCGGCAACCATACTTACAGCCACCCGCACCCGAACAGCATCGGGCTGGCGCAGAACAAGGACCAGATCCTGCGCACGGAAAAGCTGGTCGAGGAGCTTACGGGGGTTAAGACGACTTTGTACGCGCCGCCGTATGGCGAGTTCAACGCCGTGGTGCTGACGGCGGCCGCCGAACTCGGCTACACGACGATCATGTGGAGTATCGACACCATCGACTGGAAGCGGCCGCCGGCCGAGACCATCCTGGAGCGGGTGCTCGGCAAGCTCCACAACGGCGCGATCATCCTGATGCATCCGACCGAGCCGACGGCCCAGGCGCTGCCTGAACTGCTGTTCCGCATTCAGGGAAAGGGCTATACGATCAAGCCGGTTTCTGCTATAATCCAATAGAAGTGGCCAAGAGCTTGCGCTCGCACCCTTTCGGGTGTAAGCGTTCATATCAACGCTAAAGCGTTGTGTGTTTGCTTATCCGGTGCGCCTTGCATCTGGAGCTTTCCAGGCCGCTTCTGGGTTAGCGGGCAAGCATGACTGCAGATGATTACCGGTAATTGTTATTGATAAATGGGGGCAATTTGTGTTACTATGTTTACATAACAAGTGGCTATCTGACGGTTCAGGCTGCCGGGTAGCCACTTTAAAATTGTCGAAAGGGGAGGTTGCGGAATGATCAAATACAAGTCGTATATCGCCTGGATTACCCTTGTCGTCGTTTTCGCCACCGTCCTCATGCCGGTGGCGCCGGCGCACGCTGCTGCCGTGGGCCAGACGACCGACGCGGACAAGCCTTCGAGCAACGGGCTCCTGAACATCTTGCTGGGGCTGCTGCTCGGCAAGCTGTTTGGCAATATGGTCGACACAAATTCGTCGGCTGGCGGTTCGCCGGCGACGCTGGGTTCGGCGACGGGCGGCAAGGAGATGATGGGTTTCTACGCCGAGTGGTGGCCGACCGATACGTCGTCGTACACGGCGTTGGCCAAGAACGTCGACAAGATCAAGACGATCATCCCGTTCTGGGGGACGATCGAGGCGAACGGCGCTCTGACCGACCGTGGCGGCAACGATCACGCTTCGGTGGTCAAATACGCCCACGCGAATGGCGTCAAGGTGCTGCTGATGGTAAACAACGCCAAGCAGACGGGCGCGACTACGCCTATCCACACCGTTTTGGCCAGCCCGGCGCTGCGCAGGACGGCGATCGATAACATCGAGGCATATGTGAAGAAATACGGCCTCGACGGCGTCAACATCGACTTCGAGATGGTGCCGGCCGGCGACCGCGCCGGGCTGACGGCTTTCATGAAGGAGCTGTACGGGCGCCTGAAACCGCAGGGGTATATCGTGTCGATCGACGTTTTCCCGAAGACGGATGAGAACAACGATGTTTCCGTGGCGTACGATTACGGCCAGTTGGCCCAGTACGCCGACCGCATCGTGATAATGGCCTACGACAATCACGGGGTGTGGAGCGGCGCCGGCCCGATTGCCGATATCAACTGGGTGGAGAACAATCTCAAGTACGCCCTGAAGTTCATCCCCAAGAACAAGTTGTATCTCGGGGTGGCCGGTTACGGCTACGACTGGTCGAGCAAAGGGGTGGAAAGCCTCGAGTACGCCCCGCTCATGGAGCTGGCCGATAAATTCGGCGCAACGGTTGCGTGGGACGAGGCGTCCAAGTCGCCGCATTTCAGCTATACGGGCGCCGACGGCGTGAAGCACGACGTCTGGTTCGAGAACAGCAAGAGCGTGGCGTACAAGCTGGACCTTGTCCGCAAGTACGATATCGCCGGCGCGGCGCTGTGGAAGCTCGGCGAGGAGGACCCGGGCTAT
Source organism: Selenomonadales bacterium (assembly GCA_029976065.1). GTDB lineage: Bacteria > Bacillota > Negativicutes > Sporomusales > UBA7701 > Anaeroselena. The sequence goes on along the minus strand of JARKNV010000071.1, from coordinate 65,650 downwards.
TGGCGGGTCGTCCAGGACAAGTTCGCCCTGTGAGCCGCGCAATAACAACAGTACAGGAGGTCCATCGTGTCTAAGATATATCGCCATAAAATGCTGACCTGGATACTGCTGCTGGTCGTGGCGCTGACTATTCTCGCCCCGCTTTCGGTCAGCCAGGCGGCCGGCGTCGGCGACGTGCTCGGCGCGTTGACCTCGCCGACGGCGCCCACGTCGGACGGCGGCGGCATCCTGAATACGCTGTTCAGTTTCCTGTTCGACAAGGTCCTCGGCCCCATCCTGAATATCTTCGGCGGCGGCTCGTCCTCGACGGGCGCCCCGCCGGCCTCCCTGCCGCCCAAGCCGTCGGGCGGCGGCGGCCCGGTGCTGGACAGCGGGGTGCTGCGCGGCAAGGTGATCGTGGTCGACCCGGGGCATGGCGGCAATAATCCGGGCGCGGTCGCCAATGGTAGCCGCGAGAGCGACAACAATCTGGCCGTCGGCCTGAAGCTGCGCGACCGGCTGCGCCAGGCGGGCGCCAAGGTCGTGATGAGCAGGGAAACCGACCGCAACGTGGCGGCGGTGGGCAGCTCGCTCGGCCAGGAGCTGCAGGCCAGGTTGGATATCGCCGCGCGCAACAACGCCGATCTGTTTGTGAGCGTCCATTCCAATTCGAATCCCGATCCGTCGATCGTCGGCGCGATGACGTTCTACCCCAACGGCAAGTCCTCGAAGCTGGCCATGGAGGTGCAGAGCGCCCTTATCCGCGAGACCGCGGCCGTCAACAAGGGCTTCCAGCCGGCCACGTTTTACGTGCTCCGCAATGCGGCGATGCCCGCTATCCTTGTGGAGATGGGCTTCGTGAGCAACAACGCCGAGGCGGCGAAGCTGCAGAGCGACGCGTACCGCAATAAGGTGGCCCAGGGGGTTTTCAACGGGATCGTGAAGTATTTCCAGGCTAACTAACGGGGAGCCTCCGCGCATGCGGAGGCTCCTTTTTGCCTTGGCGCGTTTTTTATCCTGGCGACAAAGTAATAATAATATATGGCCAAAAGCAGGATTTGCGACGCGGCGGGCGAATATAAGTAAAGCTTATCGCCAAGACAAAGGAGTTTTCTATGTATCAAAAATCGACACTCCCGAACGGTATCAGGGTTGTTACGGAAGCGATTCCGTACGTCAAGTCGGTGACGGTGGGCGTATGGGTCGGGACGGGTTCGCGCAACGAAGAGGATCACAACCACGGTATCAGCCATTTTATCGAGCACCTGATGTTCAAGGGCACGGAAAAACGCTCGGCCAAAGACATCGCGGAAACGGTCGATGCCGTGGGCGGGCAGCTTAATGCGTTCACCGCCAAGGAGTATACCTGCTATTATATCAAGGTGTTGGACAATCACCTGGAGCTGGCGCTCGACATTCTGAGCGACATGATGCTGGTTTCCCGCTACGCGCCAGAGGATATCGCCCGCGAGCGAGAGGTGGTGCTGGAAGAGGTGAATATGTACGAGGACTCGCCTGACGAGCTTGTGCATGATTTTTACCTCGACAACGTCTGGCCGCACCATCCCCTGGGACGCAACATCCTCGGCACCACGGAGGCCATCGGCCGCTTCGACCGCGGCCTGGTGTGCGAGTACTACGATAATTTCTATCGCCCGGACAACGTGGTAATCGCCGCTGCCGGCAACCTGACGCACGGCAGGGTGGAGGAGCTGATCGGCCGCTTTTTCGGCGGCTTCGGCGGCCACAGGCGGGCACCGGCGCCCAAACCGCCGGCGCTTCAGGCCACCCGTCGCATCCACGCCCGCGACAGCGAGCAGGTGCACTTCTGCCTGGGAACGGCGAGCGTGCCCCAGGATTCGCCGGATATTTACGTCGCCCATGTGCTGAACAATATCCTGGGGGGCGGCATTTCGTCGCGCCTGTTCCAGTCGATCCGCGAGGAGCGCGGCCTGGCGTACTCGATTTATTCTTATCTGAGCAATTACAGCGACTGCGGCCTGTTCACCATTTACGCCGGCACCCGCCCGGCCAATCTCGACCAGGTCGTCGAGCTCGTCCTCAAGGAAGTTGAGCAGCTTAAGAACGGCGATCTGACAATCGCCGAGGTGAACAAGACCAAGGAGCAACTGAAGGGTAACCTGCTCCTCGGCCTGGAAAGCTCCAGCAGCCGCATGTCGCGGCTGGGCAAGATGGAGATAACGATGGGCAAGTACACCACCCTCGACGAGGTCGTCGCCAAGATCGAGCGGGTGTCGCCGGCTGATCTGCAAAAGATGATGGACGATATTTTCGTGGCCGATAAGCTGTCCTTCACCGCCCTCGGTCCGGTGAAGGACGATGTGCTGCCGAAGGGCCTGAGGGGTTGAGGGCGCCATGAGAAACCGCGGATTCGAGTTCGTTGCCGAGTATAAGGATTGCGGCCTGCCGCTTCCGGAGCGCAAGACGGCCGCCAGCGCCGGCTACGACATCGTGGCCGCCGGCGACGCGCTGCTGCCGCCGGGCAGGGTCACGCTCGTGCCGACCGGGCTGAAGGCATACATGCAGCCGGACGAATACCTCGGCATCCATATCCGCTCCGGCCTGGCGGTGAAGCACGTCCTGAGCCTCGCCAACGGCCAGGGGATCATCGACGCCGACTACTACGACAACCCCGGCAACGAGGGCCATATCCTGATCGCGGTCATCAACCACGGGAGCGAGGCTGTGAAGATCGGCCGGGGCGAGCGGATCGCCCAGGGCATCTTCTACAAGTACCTGCGGGCCGACGGCGACAGGGCGGCGGCGAGCCGGGAGGGCGGACTGGGCAGTACGGGAAAATAGGGATTTGGACCGCGCGGCGGAGTGCCGGGCGGTTTTGTTTTTGGCCTTGACATTTGTTAGATATCTAACTATAATATTGCTATGAGGAAAAATAATGCCGTCGCCTTGATCAGCAGGATAAGGGAACACGCCAACAGGCTCATCGTCAGGGAGCTTGCCGCCCGCGGGGTGGAGGGAATGGTCCCGTCCCACGGCGATATTATGTTCCACTTGTACAAAAACGGCTATTACACTATGCAGGAGCTGGCGGCGGCGATCAACCGCACGAAGCCCACCGTCACCGTGCTGGTGGATAAACTCGCCGACCTGGAGTATGTGCGGAAGGAAAAAAGCCCCGCCGACAGCCGGGTGACAATCGTAAGGCCGACCGAAAGGGGGCTGGGGCTGGAGCCGGTCTTCCGGGAGATTTCCGCCCGGCTTAACGCCGCGGTGTACGGCGGCATGAGCGAGGCGGAGGCGGAGGCGTTCGAGCGGACGCTGGCGGCGGTGAAAAGCCGCTTGGATTGTTTAGCCAACGACAAGGAGGACGAAGGATGAAAGAGGTAATCGAGTTTCTGAACGCCAACCCTATGGGGGTGCTGGCGACGGTGGACGGCGGCCGGCCGCGGGTGAGGCCGTGGGGGTTCATGTTCGAGCGGGGCGGGAAGCTGTGGTTTTGCACGGCGAACACCAAGGATGTGTTCCGGCAGCTGCAGAAAAACCCGGCGGTCGAGTTCTGCGCGACGTCGAAGGAAATGGTTACGGCGAGAGTAAGCGGCGAGGCCCGGTTCAGCAGCGACGCGGCAATGAAGCAGGCGATCATGGAGCACAGCCCGCTGGTGAAATCGATCTACAAGACGCCCGATAATCCGATTTTCGAAATTTTTTGCCTGGAGCACGGGCAGGCGACGCTGTCCGACATGAGCGGCCAGCCGCCCAAGACGTTCTCATTCTGAGCAGGCAGCGTTAGCAACGGCAGGAAAGCTAAAAGCAAGCGAGGTTTTCGCTTGCTTTTTTGTGTGCCGCCGGCTAATTCTTATGGCTGAAAATATTTTTGCCCACGGTTATATAAATGGCAGGAATCGACAGATTAGATGCCGAAAGAATGTCAAGAAATCACTCTTCCGGATTTGTCTTACAGAGAGGGAGAACAGTGTGCTGAAAAAACTCCGCAAACACCTGCGCCAGAAAAGAGCGGCGGCGGCGCTGGCGCTCGCCCTGGCTATGGCGTACCCGGCGGCGCCGGTGTGCGCCGATACCGGCAAGCAAAGTTTCAACGACGGGCATGCCCATACTGTGACCGACAACATCGCCGTAACCGACGACCATGGGCTGGAAACGTGGCATACCGGCACAAGCGCTACGATGATCGGAAAAACGATTACCGTCTCCGGCGCAACGCACCCCGGTTACGCCGCTGTAGCCCGCGATGGAAGCAAAATCACATTAACCAATGTTGCTGCCAGTAGTATGGGCTGGGGCATAGCGATCTTTCCCGACGTCGCCTCCGGCAGCGAAATCGCGATGACCGGCGGCTCGGTAACCACGACCGAAGGGATGGGAATAGGCGTGTATGCCAACGGCGGCGGGATGATAACGCTGACGAACGTTGCCGTAAGAACGATGGGCAGCAACAGTCACGGCGTCGTCTCGGATTCCGTCCTGCCGGCCATGAATGTGATCATGACCGGCGGCTCGATAACGACCGAGGGCGCAGACAGCCACGGGGTGTATGCATCACATAGCGGCGCGATCACGCTGACGGACGTGGCGGTGAGGACCACCGGGGCGATGTTCAGCAACGGAGCATACGGCATATATGCCGATCATAGCGGCCGGGTGACGATGACGGGCGGCTCGATCACGACGACGGGGAACGGCAACCATGGGGCGTCCGCGGTCGATACGGCGTCCGTCGAGCTCACGAATGTGACGGTGCGGACGGAGGGGACAGGCAGCCACGGCCTGGGAGCGGCTTATTACGTTTTCAGCCCCACCATCGTTCCCGGCGGAACGATCAGGATGACGGGCGGGTCGATTACGACGGCCGGCATGGGCAGCTACGGGGCGCACGCGGCGCATGGCGGCAAGATCTTTCTGACGAATACGGACGTGAGCACGGCGGGAATTGGTAGTTGGGGGTTATATGCCGTAGACGCCGGCAGCAAGATCACCACGACCGGCGGCTCGATAGCGACGACCGGCGTGGGCGGTAACGGCGTATATTGTGTTACCGGCGGCGCGGCCGTGCTTACGAATACGGCCATCAGCACGACGGGCTTGGGGGGAACCGCCCTCTATACCGATAGCGGCGGTACGATTACCGCCTCGGTAAACGGCCAGAATCTTTACAGCACTGGTAGTCTTGCTATAAGCTCCGGCGGCGAGATCACCGTTACGGCCGACGGCGCGAGCCGCCTCACCGGCACCATAGCCGCGCTCGGCGGCACGATCAACCTTACGCTGCAGGGCGCGAGCACTTTGACCGGCGTAGCTCTCGCCGGAGGCGGAACGGTCAACTTTACGCTGAACGGCAACGCGGCCTGGACGACTTCGGCGGAAAGCAATATCTCCAGGCTGACGCTGAACGGCGGCACGGTCAAGCTGGCCCGTCCGGCGGCCCTGCCTTTGTTGCTTCGCGTTCTCGGTCCGCTCGAAGGCGCGGGCGGCACCTTTCGCACGAGCATGAACATCAACGACGACACCCAAAGCGACCGTGTTATCATCCAGGGGGTCGCGAGCGGCAGCCACCGTTTCGAGGTCGCGGTGGTCGGCGGCTACCCGACCGACCTGTACCGGGTGGTCCAGCTGGTGGATATGAACAATGCGCTCGCCAACACCGCCACTTTCGGCGGCGGCAGCGACGTCGGCCCCTACCGCTACGGCGTGGCCAAGGGAACAGCGTTGTCATCGGCCTACAACGGCCTGGTCGTTGGCAGCGAGGAGGATTATTACCTGTACAACACCTTCGGCCCGTCGACGCCGGCCAACGCGGCCATCGGCACGGCGCTGGGCGGCAGCACGATGTGGTACGGGGAGGTAAACGAGATCAGGAAACGCCTGGGCGATCTGCGCGACGGCGCGGCGAGCGGCGATGGCCTGTGGGCGCGGACGTACGCGAGCGAATATGACATCAAGCCGGGCGACGGGCAGGGATTCGGTCAGCGGATGTACGGCCTGGAAGTGGGCAGCGACGCCCCGCGCAAGTACGCCGGCGGCACCCGCCACACCGGCTGGGTGGCCGGGTCGGGCTGGGCGAACCGCTCCTTCGACATGGGTGGCCACGGCGATACGAACAGCCTGTATGTGGGCGGCTACGCGAGCTGGCTCAAGGACGACGGCGCTTACTGGGACATCGTGGCGAAGCAGAACTGGTTCCGGCACAGTTTCGACGTGCCGCGGCTGGGCAGCGGCAACGACAGCGCCGTGTACGACACGACGGGCTTCGGCTTGTCGGTGGAAACAGGCAAACGGTTCACGCGGGGCGACGGGGCGTTCTTCGAGCCGCAGGCCGAGCTGGCGGCGCTGTGGACGAAAGGGAAAAGCTATACGACCGCCGCCGGGCTGGCGGTGAACGCGCGGGCGGAAACGTCGCTGCAGCTGAGGGTCGGCGCGGTGTTCGGCCGCCAGACGGCGACGGCGGCGGGCGGCACGCGGCAGGTGTACGGCAAGCTGGCGTGGATAGAGGAGCTGGCCGGCGAGGGCCGGACGACGGTGGACGGGGTGGCGTTCGCGTCCACTATTAGAGGCGGGCGGCTGGTGGGCGGCGCGGGTCTGACACTGGACACGGCGAAAAGCCAATTATTCTTCGACGTGGAGCGCGCGTGGGGGTCGAGGACGGAGAAGAAGTGGGGGCTCAACCTCGGCTGCCGCTGGAAATTTTGAAATGCAAAAACCTCGGCGGGTGCCGAGGTTTTGTGTTTTATTTAGCTGGCAGTTTTTTTGCCAGGGCTTGTTTGAATTCGGCCCAGGGGAAGATTCTCCCGGGGCAGGTGGTGTCCTTGTAGACGTCGCGATGGCCGACGATGTTGGCGGCGCTGACGCCGTATTTGCCGGCGAGTTCGGCGGTAAGGGCAAGGAGGGAGGCCATCTGGGCGGGGGAGGGGAGGTTGACGTCGAAATCGCCGACGAGGCTGATGCCGACGCTGTGGCTGTTGGCGCCGATGGCATGGGCGCCGACCGCGTATTCGGGGCGGCCGTCGGCGACGGAGCCGTCGGGAAGGATGACCTTGTGGTAGCCGATGCCGGCCCAGCCGTTGCGAAGGTGGAGGTCGTGGATGGAGGCGACGGTCATGTTTTCGATTTTGGTGTGATGGATGACGAGCATGTCGGTGCGTTTGCGGGCGACGAGCTGTTCGGAGAAATGCAGCCCGGGGGCGAGGAAGTTCTCGATCCGCCGCCAGGAGCCGTCCCGGGCGGTGCGGGCGCCGTCGTTGTCGGCCATTGTCATCAGCTCTCTTTCAGCCGCCGTCAGGCGGGCGACGGTAAAGCCCCTGACAAAGGAGTGGGTGTTGAGTCTGGTGGCGTCCCGCCGGCCGGCGTTGTCGAAGGTGACGAGCAGGTCGCCGCCGGGGCGGGGAATGACCGCGGCGAGAAGGTCGCGGGGGTAGGCGCGGAGGAGGAAGGTATTTGTGCCCGGGTCGGCGGCCGCAGCCTGGAGGGCGGGAAGGACGGAGCCGAGGTCGCGGAAGGAAACGGTCTTGTCGAGGATGACCGCAACCCGGCTTACGATGTCCTGGCCGTCGTAAGTCAGCCATACGGCGGCGGTCCGGTCGCCGGCGACGGTCAGGTAGCCGTATTCGGACGCCGCCGGCGCCCCGGCCGGCCGGGCCAGCCATTCGTCGCGGCGCCACATCGTCCCGTCGGCGGCCTGGACGAGGCTGAAGGCACCGAACCGGTCTTCGGCGGCGGCGCGGCTGAGGCCCAGGGCGGCTTCGGCCGCGGCGGCGCGGGGCAGCAGCAGCAGGATGGCTAAAAGGAGCACTTTGAGCATGGCGTTTCCTCCGTCGCAAGCAAGATGTGGCAGGCTGAAGGTCTGGGGTTATAGTGCTTTTATTCTCAGGTCCGCCGCCGATTCCTGCCGGGCGGGACGAAAGCGCATAAATTTTGCCGGCGCGGGCGGCCAAGGCATATTAACGCGGCGCGGCGCATAGCAATTTGGTAAGAGTTGGCAGGAGGGATGGAGATGGTCGTTGCCGTTTTATTGGTGTTCTTCGCCCTGATCGTATGGTCCCTGTGGCTCAGGGTGCGCCATTACCGCGACAGCGTGGCCGGGGTGGAGACGAAGTCGTCGCCGGTGGCGATGGCGGTGCAGGAGCTTGTCGCGACGGCCGGCGGCGTTTATTTGGCAATCGTCGCCCTGACGTCTTTTTTGAAGCTGGATATGCCGGACAAGGTGTCGCTGCTGGCTGTCGGCGTCGATCCGCTGGCGGTGTCGGCGATCATCCTGGCGATTGTCCAGCCGCTTTTCTATCGTTTGTACCTGAAATTCATGCATAAGTAGGTGACGGATATGCGACTGAGCGATTTCACGGGCAAGGAAGTGATCAATCTCGGCGACGGGGCGCGGCTAGGCTATATCGAGGACTGCGACCTGCTGTTCGACGGGCGGACGGGGCGGATAAGCGCCCTGCTGCTACCGAAACGAGGCGTTTTGACGGCGCTGATGGGCGGCGAGCGGACCAACACCGTGCCCTGGCAGACCATCAGGCGAATCGGCGACGAGGTGGTAATCGTCGACCTCAACAACGCTTATGAACGGATGTATCCCGTTTTCGGGCGCGACGGCGACGAGTGAGGCGGTATAGGCGGCTTGATTTTGGGCAGACTAGCAACGAATGTCAGGCAAGGTCATTCTATGTTAGGAGGAGTATTCGATGCCCAATCAGACCACCAGCCAGAATCAGGGACAAGCTTCCAACCAGACCGTGCTGAGCGGCTATACCAGCGGGATGACGACCGGCACCGCCGGCAGCCAGCAGATGACGGGCCAGCAGGCTATGGGCCAGCAGGCGGCGAACCAGCAACAGCAGGGCGGCGGCATGGCCAGCAAAGCGGTTATCGGCGTGTTCTCGTCGAAAAACCAGGCGGAGCAGGCTATCCAGGCGCTTCGCCAGCAGGGCTTCACCAACGAGGATATCAGCATCGTTTCCAAGAAGGGCGGCAGGCAGCAGGGCGACGAGTATGTCGAGGACGATATCACCGACGGCGCTTTGACCGGCGGCACGCTCGGCGGTATCGGCGGCCTCATCCTCGGCGCCGGGGCGCTGGCCATCCCGGGCGTGGGGCCGATCGTCGCGGCCGGCCCGATCGCGGCCGCGCTTGGCGGCGCCGTGGCCGGCGGGGTGGCCGGCGGGCTGATCGACTGGGGCATCCCGGCGGACGTGAGCCGCCGCTACGAGCAGGAGGTGGCCGAGGGCGGCATCCTGGCCGTCGTGCATACCGACGGCCAGAAGGTCAACCAGGCGGCCCAGATCCTGCGCCAGAACGGCGCCAAGGACGTGGAGAGCCACAACGTCAGCAACAGGCAGCAGCAATAGGGAAGAGGGTGCGGTGCGGCTCGTTGCCGCGCCGCACCGCTTTCATGCAGAGGACCAAAGGCCTTCTCGGCGGCCGGGAAAGTTTTTTTCAAAAGCGTTGACATCGCTGGAACCATTATTATACAATGTACGTAAAATAAATAGATTCCTGCGCAGGGAGTTAGAGGCGCGGGCAACAAGAGTACTTTCAGGGTAGAGTGGTGTCGATGATCTGAAAGAAAAGGGTTGTCCGCCGAAGTGGCAAAAGCAGCCATGCTTTTCCACTGGGATTGCATCGAACAGGTGCAAAACTGTCGCCAAAGCGGGCTTTGGTGGAGCGCTATCTCTCATAGGAAATGTTGAAAACATGGCCAGTTTTCCTTTTTCCTATGTTGCTGCCGTACATTGCGACAGCCGGTGAGAGATATGCTCGCCGGCTGCTCATATTTTTCGGGAGGTGAGACACAATGATAAGAGTTATGGTATGCGGCGCGTACGGCAAAATGGGCCGTGAAGTGCTCAGGGCCGTACATAAGGACGAACAGCTGAGCGTCGTTGGCGCCGTGGATACCAATTCTGATTTCGCCGATGTGGGCGAGCTTATCGGCGATGGCAAGATGGGCGTGGTTGTGGGCAACGATCTGGCGACGGTGATCAGCGAGACCAAACCGCAGGTGATGGTTGATTTCACGGCCCCCGAGGCGGTGATGGGCAATATCCGCACGGCGATTGCCAGCGGCGTTTGCCCGGTTGTCGGCACTACCGGCATTTCGGCCGCCGATATCAACGAGGTGCGCGGGTTGTGCAAGAAACACCGCGGCAATGCGATCGTCGCGCCGAATTTCTCGGTGGGCGCGGTGCTGATGATGCAGTTGGCGGTTACCGCCGCGAAGTATTTCCCCCATGTGGAGATTACCGAGCTTCATCACGACCAGAAGCTGGACGCTCCGTCGGGCACGGCCATTCGCACCGCCGAGCTCATCGCCGCCCAGCGGGGAACGCTGAAGCAGGGCCACCCCAACGAGGTGGAGAAGCTGGCCGGGGCGCGGGGCGCCGAATACGCCGGCATCCGCCTGCACAGCGTGCGCCTGCCCGGCATGGTCGCCCACCAGGAGGTGCTTTTCGGCGGCCTCGGCCAGACGCTGACCATCCGCCACGATTCCATTTCCCGCGAGTCTTTCATGCCCGGCGTGCTGCTGGCCTGCAAAAAGGTGCTGACTGTCGACGGACTTGTCTACGGGCTCGAAAATATAATGTCATAAGCATTCATACGGAGGCAGATATCATGCGCAAATACAACACGGCCATCCTCGGCGCCACCGGCGCGGTCGGCCAGGAATTCCTGCAGCTCATCGCCGAGCGCAATTTTCCGTTCCAGAACCTGAAGCTGCTGGCGTCGGAGCGCTCCGCCGGCAGGAAGATCGAGTTTATGGGCCGGGAGTATACGGTGGAGGAGGCAACCGCCGATTCTTTCAAAGGGGTGGAGATCGCCCTGTTCGCCGGCGGCTCGGCCAGCAAGACGTTCGCGCCGGCGGCGGTGAAGCACGGCGCGGTGGTTATCGACAATTCGAGCGCGTTCCGGATGGACCCGGCGGTGCCGCTGGTCGTGCCGGAGGTCAACCCGGAGGCGATCAGTGGCCATAAGGGCATCATCGCCAATCCCAACTGCTCGACGATCATTATGGTCATGGCGCTCAAGCCGATTTACGACGCGGTGAAGATCAAACGGGTGGTGGTGTCCACCTACCAGGCGGTTTCCGGCGCCGGCAAGGAGGCGATCGACGAGCTGACCAACCAGGTGAAGGCGGTCGCGAACAATGAGACCGCCGAGGCGAGGATTCTTCCCAGCGCCAGCCTGCCCGCCCATTATCAGATCGCTTTCAATCTGCTGCCGCAGGTCGATGTTTTCCTCGACGACGGCTACAGCAAGGAAGAGCTGAAGATGGTGCAGGAGACGCAGAAGATTCTCGGCGATCCGTCGATCGCCATAACGGCGACGACTGTCCGCGTCCCGGTTTACCGCAGCCATTCGGAGTCGGTGAATATCGAGCTGGACGGGCCGCTGGCGGTCGAGGATGCGAAAAAACTCCTGGCCGCTTTTCCCGGTGTCATCGTCGAGGACGACCCGTCGAAGCAGGTTTACCCGATGCCGCTGTTCACGTCCGGGCGGGACGAGGTCTTCGTCGGCCGCATCCGCGAGGATAAGACGGTGGCCCACGGCCTCAATCTGTGGGTGGTGGGCGACCAGATCCGCAAGGGCGCGGCGCTCAATGCCCTGCAGATCGCCGAGTATATGATCGAACATAAGCAAATTTGAGGTGTGAGCATGCGTATCATTGTCCAGAAATTCGGCGGCACTTCGGTGGCTTCGCCCGAGGTGCGGGCGATGGTGGTCGGCAAAATCAGCCAGGCCCGCGACCAGGGGTATACGCCGGTGGTTGTGGTGTCGGCGATGGGGCGGCGGGGCGACGCGTACGCCACCGATACCCTTCTCGACCTGGCCAGGACCGCTTTCCGCGGGATTGCCGCCCGCGAGCTTGACCATATGATGTACTGCGGCGAGATGATCTCGGCCGTGGTTATGTCCGGGGTGCTGCAGGCCGCCGACCTCGACGCCGTGATGCTGACCGGCGGGCAGGCGGGCATCACCACCGACGCTAATTTCAACAATGCCCGGGTGCTGAAGGTCGACCCGTCGCGGATCATGAATCTGCTCAAGATGGGCAAGATTCCGGTGGTGTGCGGGTTCCAGGGCGTCACGGCCGACGGCGAGCTGACGACCCTCGGCCGCGGCGGCAGCGACACTACGGCCGCCGTTCTCGGCGCGGCGCTCGGGGCCGAGATGGTGGAGATTTATACCGACGTGGACGGCATCATGACCGCCGATCCGCGTATCGTGCCGACGGCGAGGATTCTCGATATCATCAGCTATAACGAGGTGGCCCAGCTGGCCCACCAGGGCGCGAAGGTCATCCATCCGCGCGCGGTCGAGATCGCGATGCAGAAGAATATCCCCCTGGTGGTGAAGTCGACGTTTTCCGACGCCCCGGGGACGCTGATCACCAACATTTCCAAGGAGGGCCCGGAGAGGAACGTCGTGACCGACCGGATCGCCACCGGGGTCACTTATCTGCCGAACATCGTCCAGCTCCGGGTCGCGCTCGACCCGGACGCGACCCCGGCGGAAAGCCACAAGATTTTCCGCGCGCTGGCCGACAACAGGATCAGCGTCGATCTGATAAACGTCCACCCGGGGCAGGTGATGTTCACTGTGGCCGAGGATGTGGCCGACAAGGCGGCCGCGCGGCTGCAGAAGCTCGGCTATAAGGCCGAGGCGCGCCACGACTGCGCGAAGGTGTCGGTGGTGGGCGGGGGAATCCATGAGGTGCCGGGGGTGATGGCCAATTTCGTCGAGGCGCTGTCGCTGCACAATATCCCCATCCTGCAGACCGTCGATTCCCATACGTCGATTTCCGTGCTTGTGAAAAGGCCGGATGTGGAGAAGGCCGTGAAAGCTCTCCACGAACAGTTCGGCCTGGCGGATTAACGGGCCAGGGCCCATAGAGCGTCCACGCTGAAAGGGGAGAGGATAAGTGAAAAGTTTCGGTCGTATTCTTACCGCGATGGTGACGCCGTTCAACGATGATTTCAGCGTAAATTATCAGGCGGCCGCCAACCTCGCCAGACATCTCGTTCAGAACGGCAATGACGGGCTAGTGGTCGCCGGCAGCACCGGCGAGGCGGCCACGCTGAGCAAAGAGGAGAAGCTGAAGCTATTTTCGGCCGTGCTCGATGCGGTGGGCGATCAGGCCACCGTGATCGCCGGCACCGGGTCGAACGATACCCGCGCTTCGATCGCGCTGACCCAGGAGGCGGAGAAACTCGGCGTCCACGGCTCGCTGGTCGTCGGTCCGTATTACAACAAGCCGCCCCAGGAAGGCTTCTACCAGCATTTCAAGGCGATCGCCGACAACACCGGCCTGCCGCTCATCGTTTACAACGTCCCCGGGCGCACCGCGTCCAACATCCTGCCGGCGACGATCGCCCGTCTGGCGCAGATCAAGAATATCGTGGCCGTCAAGGAGTCGAGCGGCAATCTCGATCAGGTGTCGGAGATCGTTCGCGCCGTGCCGAAGGATTTCCTGGTTTACAGCGGCGACGACAGCCTGACGCTGCCGATCCTGGCGGTGGGCGGCGTCGGTGTGGTGAGCGTGGCCGGACATATCGTCGCCAAGCGCATGCAGGATATGTTCACCGCCTTTTTCGCCGGTGACGTCGCCACCGCCCGTGATATTCACCTGGAGCTGATGCCGTTTTTCAAGGTGATTTTCATCACCACCAATCCTATCCCGATCAAGATGGCGGTCGATCTCGCCGGTCTGAACGGCGGCCCCCTGCGCCAGCCGCTTATCGCCGCTACGGCGGCCGAAACGGAGCAGATCAGGAAGGTCATGCAGGATATCGGCGCTCTTTGACGGCAGCGGCCCGCTTTTCGGAAGCGGGCCTTTCCGTTATTTAGCGGCCAATATGCGCATAATAGCCTTGTAAGCCAAGAAGTTCCTTGCTCTGCGGCGCCAAGTAGGCTATAATATATTTTGAAGTGTACGGAGCGGTCGAATAGTTTCTTTTTTTTGTGTAGCGCGGCTAATCCCATAACACGACTTAATTTGCCGGCCCCGGGCCGGCTCGGAGGTGTTTTCTTTTTTGTCTAAGGGAAAACTGCAAATAATTCCCCTGGGAGGTCTGGGGGAGATCGGCAAGAACATGACGGTTATCCGGTACGGAAACGAGATGATCGTCATTGACTCCGGTCTGGCCTTCCCCGAGGATGACATGCTCGGCATCGACCTTGTCATCCCCGATATTTCCTATCTCCTCGAAAACCGGGACATGGTCAAGGCCATCTTTTTGACCCATGGCCACGAGGACCATATCGGCGCGCTGCCGTACGTCCTCAAGCAGCTCAGCCTGCCGGTGTACGGCACCCGCCTTACGCTGGGCATTCTGGAGGGCCGGCTGAAGGAGAATGGCGTTTCCGACAGCTCCCTCGTGGCGGTGAAGCCGGGCGACCAGATCCAGGCCGGGGTATTCAAGGTGGGCTTCATCAAGGTGAGCCACAGCATCCCGGATTCGGTGGCGCTGTCGGTCAAGACGCCGGTCGGCACCGTCGTCCATACGGGCGATTTCAAGCTCGACCAGACGCCGGTCGATAACCGCGTGACCGATTTCCACCGTTTCGCCGAGCTCGGCGATCAGGGCGTGCTTGTGATGCTGGCCGACAGCACCAACGCGGAGCGGCCGGGCTACACGGCCAGCGAGCGCATGGTGGGGGCGACGTTCGATGACGCTTTCCGCAAGGCGCGCGAGCGGATCATCATCGCCACATTCTCTTCGAACGTCCACCGCATCCAGCAGGCGATCGACACCGCCTGCAAGTTCAAGCGCAAGGTCGCCATCCTCGGGCGCAGCATGGTCAATGTGGCCAATATCGCCCTGGAGCTCGGCTATCTTACGGCCCCGGAAGGGGTTATCATCGACGTCGACGAGATCAACAACTACCCGGCGTCGCAGATCGTCATCATGACGACCGGCAGTCAGGGCGAGCCGATGTCCGCCCTCAGCCGCATGGCGATGTCCGACCACAAGAAGGTCGATATCGTGCCCGGCGATACGATCATTATTTCGGCGACGCCCATTCCCGGCAACGAGAAGATGGTCTCGCGGACGATCGACTACCTGCTCAGGCAGGGCGCGGACGTCATTTACGAATCGGCGTCCGGCATCCATGTTTCCGGCCACGCCAGCCAGGAAGAGCTGAAACTGATGCACAACCTGGTGAGGCCCAAGTTTTTCATCCCCGTTCACGGCGAATTCCGTCATCTCGTGAAGCATGCCCGGCTGGCCAACGAGCTCGGCATGCCGCGGGAGAACATTTTCGTGGCCGAAAATGGCCATGTGCTCGAGTTCACCGCCGAGAAGGGGGCCATGACCGGCAAGGTAACCGCCGGCAAGGTGCTTGTCGACGGCCTCGGGGTGGGGGATGTGGGCAACATCGTCCTTCGCGACCGGCGGCAGCTTTCCCAGGACGGCATTCTGATCGTCGTGGTCACGATGGACAAGCAGCGGGCTTGCGTGGTGGCCGGTCCGGACATCGTTTCCCGCGGCTTCGTGTATGTCCGCGAGTCGGAGCAGCTTATGGACGAGGCCCGCGAAAAGGTCAAGCAGGCGCTGGAGAAGTTCGAGAACGGCAGTGTTACCGAGTGGGCGACGATCAAGGCCGGTGTCCGCGACGCTCTGGGCAAGTTCCTGTACGAGCGGACCAGACGCCGTCCGATGATTCTGCCGATCATCATGGAGGTATAAATATCGCAGCGAAGCGGCCAACCGTATGGGTTGGCCGCTTTTTAGCGTTTGCATCTATTGTATTATTTGCTCCTTGTGCCTCCATACTATTGGTGACAGAGGAACAGGAGGTAATATGATGATTGACAGCGACAATCCCGTTGTGCCGCAGCCGGGAACCGAGCACCCGCATCCGCAGGGACCGGCCGAGCAGCCCAAGCAGCGGCGGGCGAGAAAGAACGCAACGACGGAAAATATCGAGGAAATGGGCGCCACCGAGGTGCCGACCGCCAAGACCAATATCCATGTCATGACAATCATCGGCCAGGTCGAAGGCCATATGGTGCTGCCGCCGCAGAACAAGACGACGAAGTACGAGCATATTATGCCGCAGTTGGTGGCGATTGCGCAGAACAACGAAATCGAGGGGCTGCTGCTGCTGCTGAACACCGTCGGCGGCGATGTGGAGGCCGGGTTGGCGATTTCCGAGATGATCGCCAGCCTGCCAAAGCCTTCGGTAAGCATCGTGCTGGGCGGCGGCCACAGCATCGGCGTGCCGGTCGCCACCTCGGCGACTTATTCGTTCATCGTCGAGAGCGCGACGATGACTATCCATCCCATCCGCCTGACCGGCCTGGTGATCGGCGCCCAGAGCTCGTTCGACTACCTGGAGAAGATGCAGGAGCGGGTCAACAAGTTCGTCGTATCCCATTCGCGGATCAGCGAGAAGAAGTGGAAGGAGCTGCTGTACAAGACCGGGGAGTTGTCGCGGGATATCGGCACGTCGGTGGTCGGCCGGGACGCGGTGGAAATGGGCCTCATCAACGAGGTGGGGGGCATTGCCCAGGCGCTGGCGAAGCTCAATCAGCTGATCGCCGCCGGCAAGGAAAGCAAGGGACTGAAGCAATGACGATCTTGTGGACGGTCGTGCCGCCGGAGGAGATTTTCGCCGCGGCGCAGCAGACGCCGCTGTACAAGGAGGTCTTGATCGACGGCGTGCTGATGCAGGTGGAGGAGGTGAGCCCGGCGGAGAGCCGGGTGGTGCGGATCATCAGCACGCGGCCCGAGGATTACCTGAACGCGAGTATTCAGCCCGGTGCGCCGGTCACATACCGGCCGCAGGTTTAAGATGCCTTGGGGGCATCTTTTTTCTGCGGATTATCGCCTATGCCGCGGATGCTTTAATTTGCGCTTCGATAGAGGATTTTCGCCGCGTTGCGGCGAAATTTTCCCCAGAGGTGGTATGTTTTGGCTAAATCGCTGTCCGAACTGACGCCTGAGCTTAAATGCGAGCTGTTCGGCATCGCCCTTGTAACCGCCGCCGTTCTGACGCTGGCCAGCCTGGCCGGTCTCAGCATCGGTCCGGCGGGCGTTTTTGTCGCCAAAATTCTCCGCTATTCTCTCGGCGCCGGCGCTCCCGTGCTGCCCCTGTTGGTGCTGGCGATCGGGTCCCGTTATGTATGGACGCGCAAACCCGTCCGGTTTACGCTGCGCTTTTGGGGCGTGGTGCTCGTTTATGTCGCCGCGCTGGCCATTTATCACCATTTCGTGATCCCCGCCGGCCGCGAGGTGCTGCCGGAAAGCCTGACCCCCGGCGGCGGCCTGGTGGGCGGGATGGTGCTGTTTTCGCTGCGCAAGCTGTTCGGGGTATGGGGCAGCCTGATCGTCCTGGTCGGCGTCGCTTTGTCGTCGCTGCTGCTTGCCACCGCCTGGTCGCTCGGCGCGACGCTGCTCGCCGCCCGGGACAAGGCGGGCGAGGGCCTGACGAGCGCCCGCGAGGCTGTGGCCGCGACGCTGGAGAATGCCCGGGCCGAGTCGGCCGAACGGGACCGGAGTTTTTACAACCAGGAACGGGACAAGCCGCCGGTGTTCGAGCCGCCCGCCGCGAAGGCCGAGCCGCAGTTTCTGCCTGACCCCGAGCCTGTTTTGCCGCCGCCGCTTCGCCTGGTGGAAAAAAACGTCCCCCAGCCGCTGCCTGCGCCGGAATCGCTCGCTCATTATTCGCTGCCGCCCCTGTCGCTGCTGCGCAAACCATCGAAGTCGCGCTCCCTGAAGACGACCAAGGAGCTGGCCGACAACGCCCGCCTGCTTGAGAGCACCTTAGAAGATTTCGGGGTGGGGGCGCGGGTGCTGAACGCTTATCAGGGGCCGGCCGTAACCCGCTATGAGCTCGAGCCGGCCGCCGGCGTCAAGGTCAGCCGCATCGTCAGCCTGTCCGACGATATCGCCCTTAAGCTGGCCGCCCACGGGGTGCGCATGGAGGCGCCCATCCCCGGCAAGGCCGCCATCGGCATCGAGGTGCCGAACAAGGAGATCACCCCCGTGTCGCTGCGCGAGGTCGTCGAAGGCGAGGAGTTTCAGCGCGGCCTTTCCCGGCTTACCGTCGCCCTCGGCAAGGATATCGCCGGCCAACCGATTGTCGCCGACCTGGCCAAGATGCCCCACCTGCTGGTCGCCGGGGCCACCGGCTCGGGCAAGAGCGTCTGCATCAATACGCTGATCGTCAGTATCCTGCTAAAGGCCCGGCCCGACGAGGTGAAATTCCTGCTCGTCGACCCGAAGGTCGTCGAGCTGTCCAATTATAACGGCATTCCCCACTTGCTTACTCCGGTGGTGACCGACTGCAAAAAGGCCGCCTCGGCCCTCCGCTGGGCGGTGGGGGAGATGGAGCGCCGCTACCAGTTGTTCGCCGCCGCCGGCGTGCGCGATTTCGCCCGCTACAACGAGCTGCTGCCTGACGAGCGCCTGCCGCTCATTCTCATCATCATCGACGAGCTGGCCGACCTGATGATGGTGGCGCCGGTGGACGTCGAGGATGCCATTTGCCGCCTGGCCCAAATGGCCAGGGCCGCCGGCCTCCACCTCGTCCTCGCCACCCAGCGGCCGTCGGTGGATGTCATCACCGGCACGATCAAAGCCAATATACCCTCGCGCATTTCCTTCGCCGTCTCCTCCCAGGTCGATTCGCGGACAATCCTCGATATGGCCGGGGCGGAAAAGCTCCTCGGCAAGGGCGACATGCTCTTCTATCCGGTGGGGGCGCCCAAGCCGCTCCGCGTCCAGGGGGCCTTCATCACCGATACCGAGGTCGAGGAACTGGTCGCTTATCTGAAGGAGCAGACCGAACCCGAGTACGCCGAAGGGGTGACCAATTTCGTCGAGTACGGCGACCGCGGCGGCCGCGAGGCGATGGACGACGAGCTGCTGGAGGAAGCCGTCCGCATGGTGCTCGAGACCGGCCAGGCGTCGGTGTCGATGCTGCAGCGCAAGTTTCGGGTCGGCTACACCCGCGCCGCCCGGCTGATCGATATGATGGAAGAGATGAAGATCGTCGGCCCGAATATCGGCAGCAAGGCCCGCGAAATTCTCATGACGACCGACCAGGTGAACAACCTGTATTTCCGTAAGGACTGACGGCGGTGCTTGAAAGTCAGGCGCCGCGGGCACAATAATGATGTGGTGATTGCTTCTTGCATAGAGTAATTTCGCTGGCCGACGCCTTAAAACTCGACAATCCGATCTATATCGACATGCGCTCGCCCGCCGAGTTCGCGAACGGGGCCATCCCCGGCGCGGTCAACATCCCCCTGCTCGATGACGCGGAACGCAAAGAAATCGGCACGATTTACAAGCATACCGGCCCGGAACAGGCCAGCGAGCAGGGGCTCGCGATCGTGTCGGCCAAGCTGCCGGCCATGGTCGGCAGCATCCGCGAGCATCACAGGAGCGGTCGCACGGTCGTGGTTTACTGCTGGCGCGGCGGCATGCGCTCGAAATCGGTCGTCGGCATCCTCGATATCATGGGTATCCCGGCGTTCCAGCTCCTCGGCGGCTACAAGGCCTACCGGCGCTATGTCCTCGATGCCCTGGAGGCCTTTCGGCTCAAGCCGCCGGTCGTTACGCTGTGCGGGTCGACCGGGGTGGGCAAAACGGCGCTGCTGGCGCTGCTCAAGGAGCGCGGCGTGCCGGTGATCGACCTCGAGGGCCTCGCCAATCACCGCGGCTCGGCCTTCGGCGGCGTGGGCCTCGGCAAGCCGGCCACCGCCCAGAATTTCGACGCCCTTATCCTCGCCGAGCTGATCGCCTATAACGACGCGCCTTACATCGTCGTGGAGTGCGAAAGCAAACGGGTCGGCAATGTCTACGTTCCGGAGGCGCTGTTCGCGGCCATGAAGCAGGGGCCGAAGATTCTCGCCCGCGCGGGCGTGGAGACCCGCGTCGGCCGCCTCATCGACGAGTATCTGGATATCTACAGCAGCCGCGGCGACGAGATCCGCGCCAGCATCCAGGCGCTCAACAAGCGGCTGGGGAACGCCAAAACGGCGCAATTGCTGGCCGCCTTCGCCGCCGACGAAGTGCGGGAGGTCGTACGCACCCTGCTTGTCGATTATTACGATCCCCTGTACGGTTACGAGAAGGCCGATCCCGGAGAATTCGCCTTTACGGTCGACGCTGAGGATCTTTCCGCGGCGGCGGCCAGGATAATAGATTATCTCAAAACGCTAAGGGGGTAATTCCGTTGCCGACAGTGGGCGATATCCTGCGCGCCGAGCGGGAAAAGCAAAACATGACCGTCAAGGACATCGAGAAGGCCACGAGCATCCGGGCCATTTATATCCAGGCCATCGAGGACGGCAAGTACGATGTCCTGCCGGGTGAGGTTTATCTGAAGGGATTTATCCGCAATTACGCTTCTTTCCTCGGACTTAACCCGCAGGCGGTGCTCGAGGTTTACCGCGACAGCCAGTCGCCGCCGCCGCCGGCTGCCCCCGCCGCGCCGCCGGCCATGCCGCCGAAGGTGGAACGCGGCAAGGAAGAGCCGGGGGCCCATTCGATCGGCCGCTGGGTGATCGTCCTGGTGGTGCTCGCCGTTATTGCCGGCGCCGCCTGGGCGGCGATCGAGTATTTCAACCAGCCGGCGCCGCCGCCGGCCAAACCGCCCCAGGCCCAGGTGCAGCCTCCGGCCCCGGCTCCGGCGCCGACCCCGACGCCCACGGCGCAAAAGCCCGTTACGCCGGCGCCCGGCACAAGACCGATCGTCGTCGTCGCCAAGTATACCGCCGAATGCTGGACGCGCGTGACCGCCGACGGTCGGGAGGTGTACGAGGGCATTCCGCGGCCGGACGAAACGCTGACCTGGAACGCCAACCAGACCATGACCGTCCATGTCGGCAACGCCGCCGGCATCGACCTCACTTACAACGGCCAGCCCCAGGGCAGGCTGGGGGGCGACGGGGATGTAATAAGCAAGACGTTCACGGCGAATACTACCATACAGTCCGGTACTACCGGTACGCCGACCGGCACGCCGAGGCAATAATGTTTACACCATGAGAAGGCTGTAGAATACAGCCTTCATTACTTCGTAGGAGCGCAGCATGACAAGCGACTTTCTGCCTGTTTCGAAAGCGGATATGGACAAGCGCGGCTGGGACAAGCTCGATTTTCTGTTCGTCAGCGGCGACGCCTATGTGGACCACCCGAGCTTCGGCCCGGCGATCATCGGCCGGCTGCTGGAGAAGCTGGGCTGGCGCGTGGGCATCGTCGCCCAGCCCGACTGGCGTTCGACCGCCGCTTTCAAGGCGCTGGGCAAGCCTCGCCTAGCGGCGCTCGTGTCCGCCGGCAATCTCGATTCGATGCTTAACAAGTTCACCGCCGCCCGGCGGTTCCGCTCGGACGACGATTATTCGCCCGGCGGCAAGGCCGGCCTTCGCCCGGAGCGGGCCACGCTCGTGTATGCCAGCCGCATCCGCGAGCTGTGGAAGGACGTGCCGCTGATCATCGGCGGCATCGAGGCCAGCCTGAGGAGGTTCGCCCATTACGACTACTGGTCGGACAGCGTCCGCCGCTCGATCCTTGTGGACGGCAAGGCCGACCTGCTGGTATACGGCATGGGCGAGAAACAGATCAAGGAGATCGCCGCCCAGTTGGCCGCCGGCATCCCGGCGGACGCCATCCGCGAGGTTAAGGGCACCTGCTACCGGACGGCCGCGGTCGACCATCTGTGGAATTACACGGCGATTCCTTCCTTCGAGGCGATCAGCGCCGACAAGCGGGTGTTCGCCGAGGCTTTCAGGCAGCAGTACGACGAGCAGGATCCCATCCGCGGCAAGACGGTCGTCCAGCCGCACGGCGGCGAGTATGTGGTGCAGAATCCGCCGGCCGATCCGCTGACGACGGCCGAGATGGACGAGATTTACGACCTGCCGTATAAACGGACGTATCACCCTAGCTACGAGGCCGCGGGCGGCGTGCCCGCCATCCGCGAGGTCAAGTTCAGCCTCGTCAGCCATCGCGGCTGTTTCGGCGGCTGCTCGTTCTGCGCGATCGTCTCCCACCAGGGGCGGATTATCCAGACGCGCAGCGCGGCGTCGATTTTGCGCGAAGCCGAGCTGCTGACGACGCTGCCGGATTTCAAAGGCTACATCCACGACGTGGGCGGGCCGACCGCCAATTTCCGCCTGCCGGCCTGCCGGTTCCAGGCCGAGCGCGGCGCCTGCAAGGACCGCCGCTGCCTCCATCCCGGGCCCTGCCCGAACCTCGACGCCGACCATGGCGATTATCTGTCGCTGCTCCGGGCGCTCAGGCGGCTGCCGAAGGTGAAGAAGGTTTTCATCCGCTCCGGCATCCGCTACGATTATCTGCTGGCCGAGGGGGGCGACGAATTCCTCCGCGAGCTTTGCCAGCATCACGTGAGCGGCCAGCTGAAAATCGCCCCCGAGCATATCGCCCCGCAGGTGACGCGCCTGATGGGCAAGCCCGGCAAGGACGTGTATCTGCGCTTCGCCGCGGCGTACCGGCGCATCAACGCCGAGCTTGGCAAGGAGCAGTATCTCGTCCCGTACCTGATGTCCAGCCATCCGGGCGCCGGCCTCCGCGAGGCGGTGGAGCTGGCGGAGTTCCTGCGCGATATGGGTTACCACCCGGAGCAGGTGCAGGATTTCATCCCCACCCCCGGCAGCCTTTCGACCTGCATGTATTACACCGGCCTCAACCCGCTGACCGGCGAGAAGGTATATGTGGCCAAAGACCCTGGCGAGAAGAGGCTGCAGCGGGCGCTCCTGCAGTACCGCGACCCGAAGAATTATCCGCTGGTGCTGGAGGCGCTGACCAGGGCCGGCCGCCAGGACCTGATCGGCTACGGCGATAAATGCCTCATCCGGCCGCCCAAGACGCCGGGCCGCCCGCCGGGACAGACGGCGCGCAAGGCCCGCGCCCTGCCGCCCGGCCGGGGCAAGGGGCGAGGCGGAAAAAACGCGGCAACGAAAAAAGCCAGGGTTCGTTAACCCTGGCTTTTGATTCGGCGGCGCTATTCTGTTTCTTCCTCGGGCCGGGGCGGGTAGAAGACGGCGCGGGTCTTGGCCGACAGGAGGCAGACGCCTACGAGGCCGTGGCTGACGACGATGATCATGCCCATGAACATGTTGAAGGAGGCCATCAGGAAGAAACCCAGCACGACCATCAGCAGCGAGAAGGCGATCTCGAAGAAGCGGGCCCAGCGTTTGAGCTTGAGCAGGCCGAAGGCGGGGAGGGCGTAAAGGAGGATCGAAACCAGCCGCTGGCCGACTTCGGGCATGTTGTTGGCGCCGAGCGCGCCGAAGAGACTGAAGACGTTGGAGAGGGCGATAAAGAAGAGAAAGATGATGACGGCGATAAGTCCGCCGGTGAGGCGCGGGTCGAACAGTTTAAACCAGAAGGGGCGGTATTGCACGACGATCACGGCCTTTCCTTTTCTTCACGCCTTTTATTATACATTAATTGCCCCGTTGTTGGGAATAACTTAAACGGCGATCCGCGATATCTAGCGACGAGACGGGGGAGTGCGATGAGCCACAGCCAGCCCTACCTGCAGGCCGCCCTGCTGTGCGAGGGGGTCACCACCGACAGCGAGGGGCATCACGACATCCACAACGAGTTCAGCCAGTACACGATGGGCTATTCGCAGCCATTCACCATTCTGACAATCTGGCGGGGCGGCGAGAACGGCGCCGACGGCTGGTACAGGGAGCGGAGCGAGATCGTCGCCCCCGACGGCCGGGTGGTGGCGAGCGGCGAAAACGGGCCATTCACGCTGGCCGACAGCAGCTATCGTCAGGTGAACAGCCTGCTGCTGGAGAACGTCGATTTCACCCACGACGGCACCTACGAGGTGCGGGTGACGTTGACGGACGACGGCGGCGCAGTGATTTCCACAGCTTCTTATCCGCTGACGGTGGTATGATTTGCCACCGTTTTCGTCTGCCGCTAGGATTTTTCTGTTGCACGCCGAATAGATACAGGGTATAGTAGTAAAGGTCCTAAAATATAACTATATGCGCTGGAGGCACCGATTATGCGGCGTTATTTACCGCTGCTTCTCATATCGTTCCTGCTCGTGGTGGCCGCCGTCGCCGGCACTTTTCTCGCCGGCCAGGCCAGCCGCCAGAATCCGGAAAGCGTCAAAGCGATCCTTGTGTATACGTCCCTGCCGGTCGAGCAGGCGGCCGCGCTCGCCCAGGAATACGAGAAGAAGGCGGGGGTGCGCGTCAATGTCGTGCCGCTGGCGGCCGCCGACCTGCTGGCGAAGCTCCAGCTCGAAAAGTCCGCCCCGCGCGCCGATGTCGTCCTCGCCGGCTCAGCCACGCTGGATGCCGCCCAGAGGGCCAAGCTGCTGGCCGAGTATGCCTCGGTCGAAACCGATATCATCCCCGGTCGGTTCTGCGACGAAAACGATTTTTGGACAGGGCTGTGGTATGATCCGGTCGTCTTCGCCGCCAACCGCGATTTCCTCAAAAAGCTTCCCCAGGCGCCGGCCAAGTGGGCCGATCTGCCCGGGCTGACCGGCGTGCGCCTCGTCATGACCGATTTTCTCGTGGCCGACGAGGCGGCCAACCTTCTGTACTCAATGGCGGCCGCCAAGGGGGAGGTGGAGGCGCTGGCGTATATGGCCAAGCTCCATCCCGCCATCGTCCAATACGCGAAATTCCTGGCGACGCCGTCGCGCGCGGTCGGTCTGGGCGAGGCGGATATCGCCATTACGGCACAGAGCGAAGCCATCCGCTACGGCAAGGACGGTTTCCCGCTGCAAATCATCACGCCGGCCGACGGTACGGTGATCAATATCACGGGTGCTGGTCTCGCGGCCGGAGCGCCGCGCGCGGCCGAAGCCGGCCGGTTCATCGACTGGCTGACGGGCGACGAGGCCCAGATCGTGCTGAGGGTGAATAAGGCATATATGATTCCGACCAATCCGGAGAGCGTATACGCTAAAGATTACGACGCCAAAAAGGTGCTGACGTTCCCGGTCAAAGCCGCCCTCGCCCCGGAGCAGAAGAGCAAGCTGCTCGACAAGTGGGTGCAGACGGTGCGCCTCGGACCACGCTAGGGGGAAGGGGGAACGATTCTGAAAGCTGGATTCATCAGTCTCGGTTGCGCGAAGAACCTCGTCGACACCGAGGTAATGCTCGGCCTGCTGGCCGAACGCAAAATCGATATTACCGACGACCCCGGCGAGGCCGGGATTATCATCGTCAATACGTGCAGCTTCATCGACGCCGCCAAGGAGGAGTCGATCTCGACAATCCTGCAGGCGGCGGATTACAAACGGGACGGCAATTGCCGGGCGCTGATCGTCGCCGGCTGCCTCGGGCAGCGCTACCGCCAGGAGCTTTTGGACGAGCTGCCGGAGGTCGACGCGATCGTCGGCACGGGGGCCTGGCACCGCATCAACGAGGCCATCGACGCCGCCTTGGCGGGCCGGCGGGTGGTCATCGCCGGCGAAAGCGAGGCGATCTACGACCACACTATGCCGCGCCTGGTTACGACGCCGGCGCACAGCAGCTTCGTCAAGATCGCCGAGGGGTGCAGCAACTGTTGTTCTTATTGCGTGATTCCCCGGCTGCGGGGCAAGTTCCGCAGCCGCCCGGTCGAGTCGGTGGTCGCCGAGGTCGAGCGCCTGGTCGCCAACGGGGCGAAGGAGATCAATCTCATCGCCCAGGATACGACCAGCTACGGCCGCGATCTGTACGGCGAGCCCCGCCTCGTGGAGCTGCTGCGGGCGCTGGTGAAGGTGGAGGGGCTGGTGTGGCTGCGGCTGCTGTATTGCTATCCCCGCTATTTCAGCGACGAGCTGATCGCGCTGATCGCCGCCGAGCCGAAGATTTGCAAATATGTCGATCTGCCTTTGCAGCACGCCCACGACGATATCCTCGCCGCCATGAACCGCCGCGACAGCCGGGCCGACACCGATCGGCTGCTGGCGAAGATCCGCGCCGCCATTCCCGGCGTCGCCATCCGCACGTCGTTCATCGTCGGCTTCCCGGGCGAGACGGACGAGCACTTTGCCGCCCTGCGGGATTTCCTGATCGCCCAGCGGTTCGACCATGTCGGCGTTTTCACTTATTCGCAGGAGGACGACACCGTCGCCGGCAACCGGCCGGACCAAGTGGACGACGAGGTCAAGCAGGAGCGCTACCATACCCTTATGGCCATCCAGGCGAAGGTTTCCGAGGAGATCGGCGCCGGCCTCGCCGGCCGGGTGCTCGACGTGCTGGTGGAAGGGGTGGAGGAGGACGGGGTGGCCCGCGGCCGCTCTTACCGCGAGGCTCCCGACGTGGATGGACGCGTCTATGTCGAGAATGCCGCCGCCGGGCCGGGCGAATTCGTCCAAGCCCGCGTTGTCCAGGGTTTCGCCTACGATCTGCTGGCGGAGCGAACCGATGGAGACGAAAAATAGTAGTGTGCTACACTGCTATTTTTAATTAGGGTAGCTAACAGGAATCGGGAAAAATAACCGCGAAGCTACCATATGGGGTGATTGCATGATTGTGGAAATCGTCACAACGGGAACGGAGCTGCTGCTCGGGCAGATCATCAATACCAACGCGCCGTATATGGCCAGGCGGCTTAACGAGCTAGGGTTCGACGTGCTCTTCCAGTCGACGGTGGGCGACAACCGGGTCCGCATGACCCAGGTGCTGTCGGCGGCGCTCGCCAGGGCCGACATCGTCGTTACCACCGGCGGCCTCGGCCCTACGCAGGGCGACATCACCAAGCACGTGACCGCCGAGCTGCTCGGCCGGCAAATGTATCGGCACGAGCCCAGCCTGGAGCGGATCAGGAGCTTTTTCGCCGCCCGCAAGCTGACCATGACCGACAACAATATCCGCCAAGCGATGATCCCCGAAGGGGCGATCGTCCTTGACAATGAGCGGGGCACGGCCCCCGGCGTGATTGTCGAAGCCGGCAAGAATACCGTTATCCACC
Organism: Selenomonadales bacterium; assembly: GCA_029976065.1. Classification (GTDB taxonomy): domain Bacteria; phylum Bacillota; class Negativicutes; order Sporomusales; family UBA7701; genus Anaeroselena. The sequence continues at coordinate 38,765 of JARKNV010000071.1, read as the reverse complement.
TGCCCGGCCCGCCGCACGAGATGGAGCATATGCTGGAAAACAGCGTCATCCCTTATCTGCGCGACCGGTTCGGGCTGCAGGGCACCATTCTTTCGAAGGTGCTGCGTACATACGGGCTCGGCGAGTCGTCGCTGGAGGAGCGCATCAAGGAGTACGTGAAGAACCAGGGCAACCCGACCATCGCCCTGCTGGCCAGAAACGCCGAGATCCATGTGCGCCTGACCGCCAAGGCGTCCTCCGGCGCGGAGGCGCGGGCGCTTATCGACGGCCTCGAGGGCCGGCTGCGCGAGCGCATCGGTGAATTCATTTTCGGCGAGGACGAGGATACGCTCGAGGCGGTTGTCGGCCGTCACCTGCTGGCAAAGAAGCTGACAGTGGCGCTGGCGGAGTCCTGCACCGGCGGACTTGTGACCAGCCGCATCACCGATGTGGCCGGCAGCTCCGCATATCTCGCCGGCACGGTGGTATGCTACAGTAATGAGATAAAAACGGCCGCCGTCGGCGTGCCGGAGGCGGTGCTGGCCGCGCACGGCGCTGTAAGCGCCGAGACGGCCACCGCAATGGCGGACGGCATCCGGTCGCGGTTTGGCACCGACCTCGGCGTTGGCATCACCGGCATCGCCGGCCCCGGCGGCGCTGTGCCCGGCAAGCCGGTCGGGATGGTGTACATCGCCGTTTCCGGTCCGGCGGGCACGAGTGTCTTCGAATACAACTTCACCGGCCAGCGTTCGTTTATCAAGCACAGGACGGCGCTGGCGGCGCTGAACCACTTGCGCCAGTATATTGATTTGCTGTAATACGGGCGGACCGTTGATGGCCCCCATCGGCAATAGACAGAGGAGGTTCGCCCTGCGTGTGTCTGCTTTTGCGGGTGCTTGCTAGCGTACGTTCGAGTACGCGCGATGCACGTCCTCGGTGCGCCTTGCGTCTGGGGGCCCTGAACGGTCCGCTGCCCAACACTATTTATTAATTTTAGGAGGAAAGCATTCTTGAAACACAGTACCGAATCAGGCTTCTTCGGAGGCATCCAGCTGAGCAGGAAGATTCTTGCCGCCATTACCGAGATGGGCTTTGAGGAGCCCTCGCCCATCCAGGCCCAGACCATTCCGCTCGTCGCCTCCGGGCGCGACGTTCTCGGCCAGGCCCAGACCGGCACCGGCAAGACGGCGGCCTTCGGCATTCCCATTATGGAGAAGCTCAATCCCGACAGCCGCCAGGTGCAGGCGCTCGTTCTCACCCCGACCCGCGAACTCGCCAACCAGGTTGCCGAGGAGCTGGCCAAAATCGGCAAATTCCGGCGGATAAAAACGCTGCCCGTTTACGGCGGCCAGCCGATCGACCGCCAGATCAGGGCTCTGAAATTCGGCGTCCAGGTGGTCATCGGCACCCCCGGCCGCCTGCTCGACCATATCGGCCGCGGCACGATACGGCTCGGCCATGTGCAGACGCTGGTGCTCGACGAGGCCGACGAGATGCTCGATATGGGCTTCATCGACGATATCGAGGATATCCTGAAGGCTGTGCCGGGGGAGCGGCAGACGCTGCTTTTCTCGGCGACGATGCCGCTGCCGATCAAGTCGCTCGCCAACCGCTACATGCGCGACCCGGTCGAGGTGTCCGTCAGCCGCGAGAATATCACCGTGCCGCTCATCGACCAGTTTTACTACGAGACGCGCGACCGCCTCGACGGCCTTTGCCGGATGCTTGAGACGGAGACGAACGCCCGGGCGATCGTCTTCTGCCGCACGAAGAAGGGGGTCGACGAGCTGACGGCCTCGCTGCAGGCCCGCGGCTTCATGGCCGACGGCCTCCACGGCGACCTCACCCAGGCCCAGCGCGACCGGGTGATGAAAAAATTCCGCGACAACCATCTGGAGATTCTCGTCGCCACCGACGTGGCGGCCCGCGGCCTCGACATCGAGCACGTTTCCCACGTCATCAACTATGACATTCCCCAGGACCCCGAGTCTTACGTGCACCGCATCGGCCGCACGGGGCGGGCGGGGCGCAAGGGGGTGGCGATCACCTTTATCGAGCCGCGCGAATTCCGCCAGCTCAAGGAGATCGAAAAACTCACCAAGACCCGCATCGTCCGCGGCCAGCTGCCGTCGACGGCCGACGTGCTCGAACGGCAGCGGGAGGCGCTCAAGGGCCGACTCGTCTATGTGATGGAGCAGGGCAACTACACCGCCTATCACGACGTGGTCGCCGACCTTGCGGCCGACTACGACGGCCTCGACATTGCCGCCGCGGCGCTGAAGCTGCTGCTCGAAGGCTTCCGGGAGAAAAACGACGACAAGCCGGATTTCGGCAATACCGGCGGCAAGAAGGGCATGGTCCGCCTGTTCGTCAACATCGGCCGCACCCAGAAGATCCGCCCCGAGGACATCGTCCGCTCCTTCGCCGAGGAGGCCGATATCACCGGCAACCTTATCGGCGCCATCGACATCTACGACAAATTCACGTTCGTCGAGGTGCCGAGCGACGTGGCGGAACGCGTCGTCGCCGCTATGCACAAGAATACCATCAAGGGCTACAAAATAAACGTCGAGCCCGCAAAGGCACGATAAATAAAAAGTGGAGGGCAAAATGCCCTCCACTTTTTTGTGTACGATTACAGTTCTTTTTTGTCGAGGCCGAATTTCTTCGTGAACCGTTCCAGCCGGCCAGTCGTATCCACTATCTTTTGCACCCCGGTGAAGAAGGGGTGGCATTTCGAGCAAACGTCAACCTTGAGGGCCTTTTTCGTCGAGCCGGTGACGAAACTGTTGCCGCAAGCGCAGGTGATCGTCGCTTGGTGGAACTGAGGGTGGATTTTGTCCTTCAACGCCAGATCCTCCTTAAGAATAATTTCATAAGCTGAAATATTCGCCTAATTCTAAATAGTTCCTGCCGGGCCGCCCATTTTTCCCCAGATATTCTTCGGACCTTCAGCTGACAATTAATTTTCTTTGTTGACAGACCGAACAGGCGTTTGGTAAAATAAGGCTAGAACTTACGGGGGAGGACAATCATGGATAAGGTGAAAGCGCTTGAGCATACACTGCGCCAGATCGAAAAGGATCATGGCAAGGGTTCGATCATGAAGATGGGCGAGATTACCGCCCGAATGAGCGTCGACGTCATTCCCAGCGGCGCCCTGTCGCTGGATGTGGCGCTCGGCGTGGGCGGCATTCCCCGCGGCCGGGTGGTGGAGATTTACGGTCCCGAGTCTTCCGGCAAGACGACCGTGGCGCTCCACATCATCGCCGAGGCCCAGAAGGCCGGCGGCATCGCCGCCTTCATCGACGCCGAGCACGCGCTCGATCCGGTTTACGCCAAGAAGCTGGGCGTCGATATCGACAATCTGCTCATTTCCCAGCCGGACTACGGCGAGCAGGCCCTCGAAATCGCCGACGCGCTGGTGCGCAGCGGCGCGATCGACGTGATTGTCATCGACTCGGTGGCGGCGCTGGTGCCGAAGGCGGAGATAGAAGGGGAGATGGGCGATTCGCACGTCGGCCTCCACGCCCGGCTCATGTCCCAGGCGCTGCGCAAGCTGACAGGCATAATTTCCAAGTCCCGCACGTCGGCGATTTTCATCAACCAGATCCGCGAGAAGGTCGGCGTGATGTTCGGCAACCCCGAAACGACCACCGGCGGCCGGGCGCTGAAGTTCTATGCCTCGGTCCGCCTCGAGGTCCGCAAGTCGGAGACGATCAAGCAGGGCAACGATATCATCGGCACCCGCACGAAGGTAAAGGTTGTCAAGAACAAGGTCGCGCCGCCCTTCAAGCAGGCCGAATTCGACATCATGTACGGCGAGGGCATTTCCCGCACCGGCTGCCTCGTCGATATGGGGACAAGCCTCGACATAATCAATAAGAGCGGCGCCTGGTATTCGTACGGCGAGCATCGCCTCGGCCAGGGCCGGGAAAACGTCAAGGACTTTTTCCGCGACAATCCGCCCATCGCCGACGAGATCGAGGCCAAGATCCGGGCGGCGCTGCTGGCCGGGTCGGTGAAGGCTTCGAGTTCCGGCGAGGACGCCGGCGACGATGAAGCCGACTAAAGCGTGCCTGCCGGCCGCCGTCTCGCTGCTGGCCGCGCGCGACCACAGCGAAGAGGAGCTCAGGCGCAAGCTGCTCCGCCGCTACGGCGCGGAGGAAATCGACGCCGCAGTCGTCGTCTTGCGGGCGCGCGGTTATCTGAACGACGCCGCCCTGACCCGCCGGCTGGCGGAGAGGTATATCGAAGAGGGGGAGCACGGCCGCCTGGGCATCCGCCACCGCCTGGAGAGGCGGGGACTGCCGTCCGTGGCGATCGAGGCTGCTTTGGCCGGTTTCGGCGGGGACGCCGAATACGACCGCGCGGCCAAGCTGGCCGGCCGCCGCTTCCCGGACGGGTCGAAGGCCGAGGCCGTCAAGGTCGGCCGCTTCTTGGCCGGCCGCGGTTTCAGCGGCGAAACGGTTATGGCGGTCCTGAGGCGCATGTACGATTACGACTGACGCGGCAGCCTGTCCGGCTGCCGCTTTTTTCTCGTTGTAAGATATTTTGTCAACTTGACACTTGTTTGAAAAACATTTACAATTAGATTGGCCAATCGTGTACGATAGCAGAATTACAGGGATAGCAATCGGTGAACATGTTTAAAAGCCGAGTTGATACTCGGCTTTACCCGTATACGGAGATAAAAGGAGGTGGAAAATATCGCTTTTGAACTAATTATAGCTGCGGTCGTTGCCGGATTGCTTGGCACCGGCATCGGTTACTACATTAGGCGTAATATCGCCGAGTCCAAGGTCGCCCTTGCGGAGGACGCCGCCAAAAGGATTTTGGAGGACGCTCAGAAAACCAGCGAATCCAAGAAGAAGGAAGCGCTGGTCGAAGCCAAGGAGGAGATCCACAGACTAAGAACCGAAGCTGACCGCGAAATCAAGGAACGCCGCACTGAACTCCAGCGGCAGGAACGCCGGCTGGTGCAGAAAGAAGAGAATCTTGACCGCAAGATCGATTCGCTGGAGAAAAAGGAAGAAGCCCTGAGCCGCAAAGAGAACGAGCTCGAAAAAAGCCAGGAAAGAATCCATGAGTTGTACGCCAAACAGCTTGCCGAGCTTGAGCGCCTTTCCGGCCTGACTTCCGATGAAGCCCGCAACCTCCTCCTGGCCAATGTCCAGGAAGAGATCAAGCACGAGACGGCGATGCTCATCAAGGAACTCGAGCAGCAGGCTAAAGACGAAGCCGACAAGAAAGCCCGCGAGATTATCTCTCTTGCCATCCAGCGTTGCGCCGCCGACCATGTCGCGGAAACCACGGTTTCGGTGGTGGCCCTGCCCAATGACGAGATGAAGGGCCGCATCATCGGCCGTGAGGGCCGCAACATCCGCACCCTGGAAACGCTTACCGGCATCGACCTGATCATCGACGACACACCCGAGGCGGTTATCTTGTCCGGATTTGATCCCGTCCGGCGGGAAGTGGCCAGAATCGCTCTCGAGAAACTGATCGTCGACGGCCGTATCCATCCGGCCCGCATCGAGGAAATGGTCGATAAGGCCCAGAAGGAAGTAGAGCAAAAAATCAAGGAAGCCGGCGAACAAGCCACGTTCGAGACGGGCGTTCACGGCCTCCATCCGGAAATCATCAAGCTGCTGGGACGGCTCAAGTACCGCACCAGCTACGGTCAGAACGTCCTGAAACACTCTATCGAGGTCGCCCATCTGGCCGGCGTGATGGCTGCCGAACTGGGCGTGGACGTTATGCTGGCGAAGCGCGCCGGTCTCCTCCACGACATCGGCAAAGCCGTTGACCACGAAGTGGAAGGCCCGCACGTAACCATCGGCGCCGACCTCGCCAAGAAATACCGCGAGTCGGCCGAGGTCATCAACGCCATCGGCGCCCATCACGGCGACGAGGAGCCGAAAACCGTCCAGGCCGTGCTTGTCGCCGCCGCCGACGCCGTATCGGCCGCCCGTCCCGGGGCCCGCCGCGAAACACTGGAAAGTTACCTCAAGCGGCTTACGCGCTTGGAAGAAATCGCCGATTCTTTCGACGGCGTCGACAAGTCCTTCGCGATCCAAGCCGGCCGCGAGGTGCGTATCATCGTCAAGCCCGACAAGATCGACGATCTTACGGCGATTCGCCTTGTCCGCGATATCGTGAAGAAGATCGAAGCCGAGCTGGAGTATCCGGGACAGATAAAAGTCACGGTTATCCGGGAAACCCGCGCGGTGGACTACGCGAAGTAGCCGCAGCCATGTACGGAAAAACGGCCTGTTTCCAGGCCGTTTTTAATTTCTGCCAGCGCCGAAACAGCAGGAATTAACCCCGGTGGCCGAGAATATCTATTCATGCTGTTTTCCTAATACATTTTCTACGGACGGTGAACGAACTTGCCGAAGCTGCAGCAGGACTCCGATAGTATTTCCCATGGCGCCAATCTGCTCATATCAATTTTAGTCCGCTACCCGGAGATCGGCAAGATCAATTACGACGCCGCCACCGGTACGATCAGGATGACGTTTATGCTCTCCGGCAACCCTGACGCCGCCGAGCTTTCGACGATCAGGGAGCTTTTACTGGCGAGCATCGCCGCCTACCACACCCTGGAGGACATTTCCGGCGCGAACACCGCCGTTCGGACCAGCACCTGCGACACGGTGGCCATGCTGACCATCGACCGCGATGTGGAAACCCTGTCGAAGGGCGAGATAACCCTGGTGATCGCCCTGCTCAGGGAAAGCCTGGAGGATCGGCTGGTTACCGACGAGAACGACGCTATCCTCGAAGAAGACCTGCTCGTTCAGGAGGAGGTCATCGGCACGATGCTGGAAAGTATGAAGAAGGACCATGGGGCCAACGGCCTGATCGGCATCCGCGAGGATGGCCGCGTGCTTGTTTTTAACAAATAATTACGTTTTTCGACTAATAATGTATCAAATTTTGCAATTATTTGAATTTTCCCCATGAAAAAAAAGGAATTTCCCTCCTAGCACCGAATACCTCAACGACGAGCACTTGTAGCATCTTAGCTATTATTGAAGGAGGGTACTTACAAGCATGGAAGTTCTGAAGGTTTCAGCTAAGTCCAACCCCAACTCGGTGGCCGGGGCATTGGCAGGCGTATTAAGAGAGCGCGGCGGAGCGGAAATGCAGGCGATCGGCGCCGGGGCCCTCAACCAGGCGGTAAAGGCCGTAGCGATCGCCAGAGGCTTCGTAGCTCCCCACGGCGTCGATCTCATCTGCATCCCGGCGTTCACCGACATTATGATAGATGGCGAAGAGCGGACTGCTATCAAGCTAATCGTGGAACCCCGCTAACCGATCCGAAACCTGTTCCTGCGGGAACAGGTTTTTTGTTGCCCGCCGCCCGGCGATGGCATACTATAGTGTATATCGAGACAAGGAGTGAGACCATGCAGGTCGAAATTGTAGCCGGGTCGATCACGGAGGTTATCTGTGACGCCCTGATCGTCAATCTTTTCGAAGGAGTAAGCCTGCCGACAGGCGCCACCGGGGCGGTGGACACGGCCTTGGACGGGCAGATCGCCACCCTTATCCGCGGCAAGCAGGGGGCCGGCAAGTACGGCGCCATTTCGGTGCTGCATATCTGCACGGGAATAGGCGCGAGGCAGGTTATTCTCCTCGGCCTCGGCAAGCAGGAGGAGTTTACCCTCGACCGGTTGCGCGGCGTGGCCGGAACGGCCGTCAGGGCCGCTCAGAAGGTCGACGCCCGCACAGTGGCCACGGTGATCCACGGAGCCGGGCAGGCCGGTTTCGACCCGCAGGCGGCCGCTCAGGCCCTCGTAGAGGGTACTCTGCTGGGCAATTACCGTTTCCGGAGTTATAAAACGGAAAAAGATGAAGTGGTTCTCCCTGAGAAGTTATATATCATCGAAAATGACGCTCAGAAGGTTCCGGCGATTACCGCCGGCGCCCGCCGGGGCGAAACGATTGCCGCCGCCGTGTGCCTGAGCCGCGATCTCGTAAACCATCCCGCCAACCACATGACGCCGACGAAGATGGCCGCCCAGGCGGCGCAGGTTGCCGCCAGCCACGGCATCGAGCTGCAGGTGATGGATAAGGAGGAGCTTGCCGCCCTGCCGATGTGCGCTTTCCTGGCCGTCGCCCAGGGCAGCCAGGAGCCGCCCAAGCTGATTATAATGAAGTACACCGGCAACCCGGCCGGCAAGAATCTGCTGGCGCTTATCGGCAAGGGAATAACCTTCGACAGCGGCGGCATTTCCCTCAAACCCAGCGAGGGGATGCACGAGATGAAGGACGATATGGCCGGCGCCGCGACCGTTCTCGGCGCCGTGCAGGCGATCGCCGCCCTTAAACTGCCTGTCAACATCCTGGCCATTATGCCCTGCACCGAGAATATGCCTTCGGGCTACGCTTTCCGTCCCGGCGACGTCATCGGGTCTCTCGGCGGCAAAACGATCGAGATCATCAGCACCGACGCCGAGGGCCGGCTGATCCTCGCCGACGCCGTCGTCTTCGCCCTCCGCCAGGGCGCCACCCATGTCATCGATCTGGCCACCCTCACCGGCGCGTGCGTCGTCGCGCTCGGCAACGTCGCGTCCGGCGTAATGACGAACGACCGCGACCTCTGCGGCAAGGTGCTGGCAGCGGCCGGGGCGGCGGGGGAGAGGATGTGGGAGTTGCCGATGTTCGAGGAGTACAAGGACCAGATCAAGAGCGACATCGCCGACCTGAAAAATTCCGGCGGCCGCCCGGCCGGGGCGATCACCGCCGGCCTGTTCATCGCCAACTTCGTGGACGGCAAGCCGTGGGTGCATATCGACATCGCCGGCACGGTCACGACCGACAAGGATAACGGTTACAACGTCAAAGGCGCCACCGGCACAGGGGTGCGGACGCTGGTGCGGCTGGCGGAAAACCTGGGAACATGGTAGCCGATCTGCACGTGCATACCACCGCCTCCGACGGGCGCTACACGCCGGAGGAGGTATTGCAGCAGGCGACCCTTGCCGGGCTGAGCTATCTGGCGATCACCGACCACGACACGCTGGACGGTCTGCTTGCCCTGGCCGGCAAACCGGCCGGCGGGCCGGTCGTCATTCCCGGCATAGAGTTTTCCACCGACCTGCCGGATTGCGAGGTCCACATCCTCGGCTACCTGTTCGATCCCGATAATCCCGAACTGAAGCGCCAGATCGGCATTATCGCCGAAGACCGGCGCAGCCGGGCCGCGCGGATGGTCGCCAAGCTCGCCGCCCTCGGTCACCCGGTAAGCTATGACCGCGTGCTCGCCATTGCCGGCGGCGCGTCTTCGGTTGGCCGGCCCCACGTAGCGGCCGCGCTTGTCGAAGGGGGCTATTTCCCCGACGTGACGGCTGTTTTCGACGCCGTTCTCAATCACGACAAACCCGGCTATGTGCCTCATTACAAACTCACCCCCGCCGCTACCGTGGCTCTGATCAAAAGCGCCGGCGGCCTCGCCGTCCTGGCCCATCCCGGGCTGGTGGGCGACGACGCCGTCGTCCGCGCCATGCTCGATCTCGACCTGGACGGCATCGAGGTTTATCATCCCAGCCATGACGAAGAGGCGACGGCACGGTATCTGGCAATGGCCGCCGCCCGCGGTCTCAGGGTGACCGGCGGCTCCGATTACCACGGCATCCCCGGCCGCTTTCCGGAAAGGCTCGGCGAATTCACCGTTCCCGCCGTTCTGGCCAGGCGCCTCCTCGTCCGGCCTGTCCAGGCATGATACAGGCCGTCGCTGCATATAATGCCGATAAAGCACGCGCACAGGGGGAGGCTTTATGGTCGAGGAAACCGTCGTCGTTGAAGAGCTCCGGGCCCGCGTCCGCGAGTTGGAAGACAAGGTGGAAGCGCTGCGGATCAGCCGAAGGGTGCTGATGAATCTGATCGATACCCTGGAGAAGGAGAAGCGCGACCAACTCGGCAAGCTGACCACCCAGAACGAGAAGCTGCAGCAGAGCAACTGCCGCTACGCCCGGACCATCATGCACCGCAACATCCGCATCACGCAGTTGGAGGAAGAGCTCCGCCTGCTGGCCGCCGGCAAGAATCGGACAGGAAATACTTTTACTTGACAACACCTGCAAAGGTGTTTATTTTTATTTATGAGCAGGCAAATTAATGTTGCCAGCCTATTAAGGAGGCCGTCTCATGGAGGTCATCGCGTTAGTAGGTCCGAGCGGGACGGGTAAAAGTCACCGCGCGCTGATTGTCGCCCACGACCATAATGTTGACGGTATTATCGACGACGGTCTGCTCATCAAGGACAGCAAAATCATCGCCGGCCGTTCGGCCAAGAAGGAGCCCAGCAAGATCCGGGCCGTCAAAACGGCGATTTTCATGGAGCCGGACCACGCCGCCGAGGTGCGCCAGGGCATAGAAGCAATCCATCCCGAACGACTGCTCATCCTCGGCACTTCCCTCAACATGGTCAACAAGATCGTCGACATTCTGGCGCTGCCGCCGGTCAGCAAGGTAATCAACATCGAGGACATCGCCAGCAAGCACGAGATCGCCAAAGCGCGCGAAAGCCGGGCGAAAGAGGGCCGGCACATTATCCCCGTGCCGACCATCGAGCTGAAGCCTTATTTTTCGGGTTATCTGATCGATCCGCTGGAGATTTTTTTCAAGAAGCCGCAGTCCGCGGCGAAACGGCGCAAGCTCGGCGAAAAATCGATCGTCCGCCCGACCTTCAGCTACTACGGCAAGCTGTTCATCGCCGACGCCGCCATCGCCGCCATCGTCGACAACGTGGCGACAAGCGATCTGTCGATAACCCGCACCGGCCAGGTCAGCATAAAAAATTCTCAGGACCGGGAAAAAGGGATTTCCATCTCTTTGGACGTAACTATTAAATATGGACAGCCGTTGCGGGAGATTCTCGTCGACGCTCAGCAGCGGATCAAGAATATGGTCGAATACATGACCGGCATGATGGTCAAAGATGTCAACATCGAGGTCCGGCGCTTAAGCATCGATTAAATAAAGGAGGGAGTTTCTTGCCCAAAGCGATAGGGCGGAGGGTGCTGTTCTCGGGCTACGCCAAATTGCCCACCGGCATTACCGCCACCGAACTTTACCGGGTTATCGGCCTTGTTATCCTTGTGGATATGGAAACCGAAACAATCCTCGAGGCCGACTGCACTCTCGCTACCCAAGTCGCTCGCAAGCACGTGGCCGAGACCCTCATCGGCCAGTCGCTCAAAAACGGGCCCGAGCCTCTTGTTCGCCTCGTCGACCAGGTTTATCAAGGCAGCGCCAAGAAAGCGATTATCACCGCCCTGCGCATAGCCTTCGATAAGTACCGGAGCTTTAAGGAAGGGGCCCTTCCGGCCATGCTCGACTGAGGCCTCGGCCGTTGATAAGCCACCATCTGTTCACCCGGCCGCTTGGCCGAATCCACGGTAAGGGAGCCTCTTTAGGATGAATCCATCGCTCAAACTGGTAGGCGTGGGGCTCGCCGTCGGTGGCCTCAGCGGCCTGCTCGGCATCGGCGGCGGCGTCTTCATGGTGCCGATAATGGTGACTTATTTCGCCGTCACCCAGCATGTCGCCCAGGCGACGTCCCTGGCGGTGGTCGTGCCGACCGGCATAGTCGGCGCCCTCATCTACGGCTGGCACGGCAACGTCGACCTCGGCATCACCATCAACCTCGTCGTCGGCAGCATGATCGGCGCCACCCTGGGCGCCCGCCTGGCGAAAAAACTGCCCGCCGCCCAGCTCAAACGGCTGTTCGGCATTATGCTTATTTTGGCGGGAGCAAGGATGGTGCTGGGATGACGGCTATTCTCCTCACGCTGGCCATCGGCCTCGTCGGCGGCGTCTTGAGCGGCCTGCTCGGCATCGGCGGCGGCGTCGTCCTCGTTCCGCTGATGGTCTTCATCCTCGGCGTCGCCCAGCACACCGCCCAGGGCATCTCGATGCTCGTCATCATCCCCACGGCGCTTGTCGCCCTGTGGCATTTCCACAAGGACAAGCTGGTCGACTACCGCATGGCCGGACTGCTGGCCCTCGGGGCAGTCAGCGGCGCGCTCGTCACCGCCAACTTCGTCCAGTATATTCCCGGCAGCGACCTCAAGAAATTATTCGGGGTGTTCATCATCTACACCGGCATCCGCATGGTCGCCGCCAAGCCGAAGAAGTAAGCGAACCACCCGCCGGGTGGTTCTTAATATATTTCGACAACTTTTTAGCCGAAAATTTATTTGTCAATTCTTAGCAAAGCATGTTATCATAGTAATAATGATTTTTGATGTTATAACTAACATAAGTCTATAAACGAGGTGACTTATCACTATGTATATCACCTGGCGTAAACTAAGCAACCGGTATTATGCATACCTGGTGGCCTCCTACTGGGACAAGGAGAAGAAGGCGCCCCGCACCACGGCCGTTTATCTCGGCAGCAGCCTGCCGACGGCCCAGAAGAATCTTGAGAAGCACCTCTTCAATTTGCCGCCGAACCAATTGTCAAGCAGGGCGAAGATCGATCTCCTCGCCAAGCTGGGGGAGAAGGCCCCCGACGAGGTCGTCAATATGCCCACGCGCGACCGGGCCAAGGAGTCGGTCCTCCGCCAGCTCAACAAGCTGAAGATCCGCCATGCCGCCAGGTCGGACATACTCTTCGTGCTGGAACGGGCCATCGAACGGCTTTCCTGACGGCGACCCAGGCCGCGCCCTGAGGGGGGCGGCTTTTGTATCCGCCGATAGTCCCTGGCCCCGGCCGCGCCGGGGCTTCCTTGTTTTGCCGCCCAGATATAGGATATAATAGCCCCAGGAGTGATGACAGGTTGAACGACGACAAGGGGAAAAAGTACCATACGATAACCTACGGCTGCCAGATGAACGAGAACGACAGCGAAAGGCTGGCCGGCCAGCTCAAGGCCCTCGGGTACGAGGAGACGGGCCGCCTGGAAGAGGCGGATGTCATCCTGGTCAATACCTGCTGCGTCCGCGAGAGCGCCGAGAAGAAGATCCACGGCAAGATCGGCGAGCTGAAACGCCTGAAGACCGCGAACCCCAACCTCATCATCGGCGTGGCCGGATGCATGGCGCAGAAGGACAGGGACAGGCTGTTCAAGCGCGCCCCCCATATCGACCTTGTCCTCGGCACCCATAATATCCACCAGCTCGGCGACATCATCACCGAGCTCAACCAGTCCCGCGGCCGGGTGCTGGCGGTGTGGGACCAGGCCGAGCGCCTGGCGTCGGATGTGCCCACCGTGCGCAAGAACAATATCGCCGCCTGGCTGCCGATCATGTACGGCTGCAACAATTTCTGCACTTACTGCATCGTTCCGTATGTGCGCGGCCGCGAGCGCAGCCGCCCGCTCGGCGAGGTGGTGGCCGAGGCGGCGGCGCTTGCCGCCCGGGGCGTCCGCGAGATAACGCTCCTCGGTCAAAACGTCAATTCCTATGGCAAGGACGAAGCGGACCACGCCGATTTCGCCGACCTGCTGACCGCCGTGGATGCGGTGGACGGCATTGCCCGCATCCGTTACATGACGTCCCACCCCCGCGATATGAACGCCAGGGTTATCGACGCCGTCAAAAACAGCCGCCATGTCTGCGAGCATTTCCATCTGCCCATCCAGGCCGGCAGCGACGCGGTGCTCAAGGCGATGAACCGCGGCTACACGGCCGCCGACTATCGCCGCCTCGTGGCCTCTATCCGGACCGCCGTTCCCGGCGCCAGCCTGACCACCGATATCATTGTCGGCTTCCCCGGGGAGACCGAGGCGATGTTCGCCGATACGCTCGGGCTGATGGCCGAGGTCCGCTTCGACGCCGCTTATACCTTCCTATACTCCCAGCGTTCCGGAACGCCCGCCGCGGCTATGCCCGACCAGATACCTCTGCCGGTGAAAAAAGAGCGCCTCAGGCGCCTCATGGACCTCCAGAACGGCATCAGCCTGGAGGTCAACCGCGGGCTTGTCGGCACGAAAGCCGAGGTGCTGGTGGAAGGGGAAAGCAAAAACGACGCGAATAAAATGATGGGGCGGACCCGCACCAACAAGATCGTCATTTGGGACCGGACCGGCGGCGAAAAAGCCGGCGATCTCGTGACGGTGGCGATCGACGCCGCCCAGACCTGGGTTCTGAAGGGCACGCTCGTATAACCGCCTGAATTATTAAGGCTAAGGCTGTTTAGAAGCGAGCATAGCAAGGCGCACCGGATAAGCAGACACACAACGCTTTAGCGTTGCTGTGGTCGCTTATACCCGAAGGAGTGCGAGCGCTTGCTAGCGTACTCGAATGTACGCTAGCAAGCGCTCTGAGGAGCAACGCCGCTAGGCGAAGCTTATCAACAGCCGGTAATAGGGTAGAGGAGAGAACGCATGTCAGTCACCTACACGCCGATGATGGAACAGTACCGGGAAGTAAAGCGCCGCCATCCCGACAGCATCCTCTTTTTCCGGCTCGGCGACTTCTACGAGATGTTTTTCGACGACGCCGAACTGGCGGCGCGCGAGCTGGAGATAACTCTCACCGGCCGCAACGCCGGCATGGCCGAGCGGGTGCCGATGTGCGGCGTGCCTTACCACGCCGCTGATAATTATATCGCCCGCCTCATCAACAAGGGCTACCGGGTGGCCATCTGCGAGCAGGTCGAAGACCCCAGTCTCGCCAAGGGCATCGTCCGCCGCGAGGTCATCCGCGTCATCACCCCCGGTACGGTGCTGACCGAGAATATGCTCGACAAGGGGAACAATTTCCTTGTCCTGCTCCATGAGGAGGAGGACGCCGTTTACCTGGCGGCCGCCGACGTCTCGACCGCCGAGTGCGTGTGGGCCGAGTTCGCCGGCCCACACCGGACGGGCAACCTCTGCGACCAGCTTTTCCGCCTCGCCCCGGCCGAGATCGTCCTCGCCGGCAAGATTGGCTCGTTAGCCGACATCCAGGCGTTCACCGCCGGACGGCTGCCCCGCTGCACGTACACCAACCTGACGGTCGACGATTACGCCGCCGTCGCCGGCCTGCCGGCCCGCCACTTCGGCGACGATGCCCTGCCGGCCTCTCCCGGCGCCGTCCTGACGCTGGCGATGCTGCTCAACTACCTTTACCAGACGGTCAAGAGCGATCTTACCCACCTCAACCGGCTGACGAAATACGACGCCGGCGAATATCTGGCCCTGGACGCCGCCACCCTCCGCAACCTGGAGGTGACCGCCAACATGCGCGACGGCAGCCGCAAGGATACGCTGCTGTCCGTGCTCGATTATACCAAGACCGCCATGGGCGGCCGTCTGCTGAAGAAGTGGCTGGAGTATCCGCTGCTCAATCCGGCTGCTATCGCCGCCCGCCAGGACGCGATCGGCGAACTGGTCGCCAAGCAGGCCGTCCGCCTGGAATTCCAGCAGGCGCTGGCGGAGATTTACGATTTCGAGCGCATCCTCACCCGCATCGAGGTCGGCACGGCCAATGCCCGCGACCTTGTCGCCCTCAAAGCCTCGCTGGCCGTCCTGCCGGCGCTCAAAGCCGGTCTCGCGCCGCTGGAGGCGAAGCGCCTGGCCGCCGCCGGCCTGGCCCTGGGCACCCACGGCGATGTTCACGACCTGATCACCGCCGCCGTCACCGATAGCCCGCCCCTCGCCGTGCGCGAGGGCGGCATGATCCGCGCCGGCTACGACCTGGAGCTGGACGAGCTCCGCGCCCTGGCCAAGGACAGCCGCCAGTTCGTGCAGGAGCTGGAGGCGCGGGAGCGCGAGACCACGGGCATCAAATCGCTCAAGGTCGGCTACAACAAGGTGTTCGGCTATTACATCGAGATCACGAACGCCAACGCCGCCAACGTGCCGCCCGCCTACACCCGCAAGCAGACGCTCGCCAACGCCGAGCGCTACATAACCCCCGAGCTGAAGGAGTTCGAGATCAAAATCCTCGGCGCCCAGGAGAAGATCGTCGCCATCGAGTACCACCTGTTCTGCCAGCTCCGCGACTACGTCAAGGCCCGCATCGGCGAGATCCAGAACACCGCCCGCCTGGTGGCCGAGCTCGACGCCCTGGCCTCGCTGGCCGAGGCGGCGATCCGCGGCGGCTATACCCGCCCGGCCCTCAACACCGCCCGCGAGATCGTCATCCGCGACGGCCGCCACCCGGTGGTGGAGAAGCTGCTCAAGCGCGAGCTGTTCGTGCCCAACGACACCGATCTCAACCACCGCGACTGCGAAATCATGATCATCACCGGCCCGAACATGGCCGGCAAATCGACCTATATGCGCCAGGTGGCGCTGCTCGTTCTCCTCGCCCAGGTCGGCAGCTTCATCCCGGCCCGCGAGGCGTCGATATGCCCGGTGGACCGCATCTTTACGCGGGTGGGGGCGAGCGACGACCTGGCCACCGGCCAGAGCACCTTCATGGTCGAGATGAACGAGGTGGCCCATATCCTCCGCCACGCCACCGCCGACAGCCTCATCGTCCTCGACGAGATCGGCCGCGGCACGAGCACTTTCGACGGCATGAGCATCGCTCGCGCCGTGATCGAATACAGCAAGGACAAGATCAGGGCCAAGACGCTGTTCGCCACCCATTACCACGAGCTCACCGAGCTTGAGGAGACGGCCAGGAAGATCAAGAATTATTCGGTGGCTGTCAAGGAACGCGGCAACGACGTCGTCTTCCTGCGCCGCATCGTCCCCGGCGGGGCCGACAAGAGCTACGGCATCCACGTCGCCCAGTTGGCCGGCCTGCCGAAGAAGATCGTCGAACGGGCCCAGGATATCCTGGCCGAACTTGAGCAGGGCCAGCGGCACGTACGCGCCGCGGCCGGCGAAGCGGCAGCCACGGCGCCGGCGGCCGAGCAGCCGACGCTGTTTGCCTCCAGCCTCGCGGATGAGCTGGCGTCCCTCGACGTCATGACCCTCACGCCGCTCGAGGCGCTGAACATCCTCTACAAGCTGCAAATCCAGGCCAAACAGGAGGCCGGCAGGTAATGACCGCTTCTATCATCCGCGTCCTCGACGAGAATACCGCCAACAAGATCGCCGCCGGCGAGGTCGTCGAGCGCCCCGCCTCAGTCGTCAAGGAGCTGGTTGAGAACGCTCTCGACGCTTACAGCCATGCAATCGAAGTGACGATCGCCGACGGCGGCGTGAGCTTTATCCGCGTGATCGACGACGGGGTGGGGATGAACCGCGCCGACGCCGAGCTCGCCATCCTCCGCCACGCCACCAGCAAGATCAGCACCGCCGACGACCTGTTCAGCGTCCATTCCCTGGGTTTCCGGGGCGAGGCGCTGCCCAGCATCGCTTCGGTGTCGCGCTTTTCCCTCACCACCCGGCCGCATGATGCCGAGCTGGCGACCTATGTCGAGGTGGCGGGCGGGGTAGTCATCGATGCCCGCGAGGCGGGCGGGGGAGTAGGCACGGTCGTTACCGTCGCCGACCTGTTCTACAATACTCCGGCGCGCCGCAAGTTCCTCAAGGCGCCGGCCACCGAGAGCGGCCATATCCACGACATCCTCGGCAAGCTGGCCCTGTCGCATCCCGACGTCGCTTTCCGGCTGGTCAACAACGACCGCCTCGTCCTCGCCACGCCCGGCAGCGGCGGCCTCCTCGCCGCCATGGCCAGCCTGTACGGCCCCAAGGTCACCGGCGAGTTGCTGCCGGTCAGCCACGAGGAGGAGGGGCTGGTGGTGGGCGGCTATGTCGCCAAACCCACCCTGCTGAAAAGCAGCCGCCTGTGGCAGACCTTCATCGTCAACGGCCGCGTTGTCGCCAGCCGGCTGATCGCCAAAGCCCTCGACAACGCTTACCACTCGCTGCTGCCCAAGAGCGGCCACCCGCTGGCCGTGCTGACAATCGTCCTGCCGGCCGAAACGGTCGACGTCAACGTCCATCCGCAGAAGAGCGAGATCAAATTCGGCGACGACAACAAAATCTTCAAGGCCGTGTACCGGGCGGTAAGCGCCGCCCTGGCCGCCGCCCAGCCCGAACAGGCCGCCGCTTCGCCGGCCGCCGCCTGGCCGCGCGGAATGCAGCAGCAAGAAAACTTCGGTAATCAGTACGGCCACGGACAACAGCAGTATGCGCCACGGCCATCCGCCCCCGAGTATGCGTCGGCGTGGCGTGAGACGCCGCTGCCCTTCACCGCCGCCCGCGAAGCCATCCGCCAGGAGGAGGCGATGGCCGGCATCGAGATAAACGGCGATTTTGCCGCGGAAACGGCGGAGGAAGAGCCCGTCGCCGGCATGAGCCTCGCCCCGCTCGGGCAGGTGGCCGACTGCTACATCGTGGCCCGCGGCGAGGATGGCCTGTACATCATCGACCAGCACGCGGCCCACGAACGCATCCTGTACGAGCGCCTCGGCGCCGCCAGCGGCCGCATACCCGTCCAGACGCTGCTCGTGCCGGTCTTCATCGACCTCGACCCCCGTGAGGCGATGCTGGTCGGCGAACATAGCGAGGTCTTCCGCGACCTCGGCTTCAGCCTCGAACAGGTCGGTCCGGCCGCCTTCCGCCTGACCGAGATGCCGGCCGACGTGCCGCCCGGCGAGGCCCGCGACTTTCTCCACGACATCCTCGTCCTGCTTGACGGCCGCGCCGCACCGAGCGCCGCCGAACTGCGCCACGCCTGCCTCCAGACCGCCGCCTGCCGGGCGGCCGTTAAGGCCGGCGATCGCCTGTCGATGCGCCAGATCCAGGCGCTGCTCCAGGAGCTGGCCGCGACCAGCCTGCCCTACACCTGCCCCCACGGGCGGCCGGCGATCGTGCGCTTCAGCGCCGCCGACCTGGCCAAGCTTTTTAAACGCACCTAAGGTGACGCCATGAACCTGATCGTGACGACCATTCACAAGCCCACCGCCGTTGCGGCCGAGTGCGCGCGCGAGTTGGCCGGTCGCCTGGGCGCGCCGCTCGTGGACCGCGGCGGCCGCTCGCTCGCCGCCCTGCGGGCCGAATACGCCGCCGATGCCGTCCTGGTAGCCGCCAAGGACGGTCCGGTCGTCCATACCCCCGGCGGGGAGTACTTTTTTCATCTCAGCATGGCCGAGCTGCGTATAAATAATCTTAAAGCTGGAAAACCTGACCATATGATAGCCGCCATGGGCCTCGACGCCGGCATGAGCGTCCTCGACTGCACTCTGGGGCTGGCCACCGACGCCGTCGTCGCCAGCTTTGTGGCCGGGGCAGGGGGGAGAGTGGTCGGCCTGGAGGCGTCGCCGGTAATTGCCGCCGTCGCCGGCTACGGCCTGACCGGGTTCGCGAGCGGCCGGGCCGATGTCGACGCCGCCCTCCGCCGCATCGCGGTAATCCACGCCGATTATAACGACTACTTTGCCGACCTGCCTGCCGCTTCCTTCGACGTCGTCTACTTCGACCCGATGTTCCGCGCACCGGTGCAGGCCAGTTCCAGCCTGAAGCCGCTCCGTCACCTCGCCGACCGGCGGCCGGTCAGTCCGGCGGCAATCGCCGCCGCCCGCCGCGTCGCCAAGTGCTGCGTCGTCCTGAAGGAGGCCAGCGGCAGCGGCGAATTTGCCCGGCTGGGCTTTTCACGCCTCGCCGGCGGCAAATACAGCAGCGTGCATTACGGCATAATGGAAACGGGGTGCTGACCGTGGACCGCCTGATAACCATCGTCGGCCCTACCGCCGTCGGCAAAACCCGGCTCGCCATCGATCTTGCCCTCCGCCTGGACACCGAGATCATCTCCGGCGACGCCCTCCAAGTCTACCGCGGCCTCGACATCGGCACCGCCAAGCCTACCGCGGCCGAACGCCGCGGCGTCATTCACCATCTCATCGACATCGTCGGACCGCAGGAGGAATTCAGCGTCGCCGATTTCCAGGCCCGCGCCGCCACCCTCGTCGCCGCTGTCAACGCCCGCGGCCGCATCCCCATCCTGGCCGGCGGCACCGGCCTCTACGTCCGTTCCCTGCTCGAAGACTACCGTTTCAACGCCGCCCCCGGGAGCGAGGCTATCCGCCGCAGGCTGGCCGAGCTGGCCGAACGCCATGGCGGAGAATATCTCCACAGCCGCCTGCGGGCCGCCGACCCGGAAACGGCCGCCCGCCTGCATCCCAACGACACCCGCCGCATCATCCGGGCCCTGGAAAGCAGGGAACTGAGCGGCGAGACGGTTTCGCGGGCCAGGAACGACGCGCCGGTGTACGACAGCCTGGTCATCGGCCTGACGATGGACCGCGAAAAACTTTACGAGCGGATCAACCGGCGGGTGGACGACATGGTCGCCGCCGGTCTGGTAGCCGAAGTGGCCGGCCTGCTCGCGGCCGGCGTTGCGCCGTCCGCCCGCTCCCTCCAGGCCATAGGCTACAAGGAGCTTGTCGACCATCTGCACGGCGGACGCGAGCTGGCCGCGGCGGTCGCGGATATCAAGCAGGCGACCCGGAACTTCGCCAAACGCCAGTTCACCTGGTTCAAACGAATGCCTTACATTCACTGGGTCGACGTTGACAAATTCCCAGAATATGATACAATATTGGCATATATTTACAGTCTGGTAGCAGGAAAGTTTCCGTCCGGCTAGAAGTATAATTCGGAAAAGGTTCCTTGCAAGACAGTAGAAAAAAATTTTCGGAGGGGTTTCTTCATGACGACGACAAAAGTAATCAACCTGCAGGACAGCTTTCTGAACCAAGTTCGCAAGGAAAACGTTCCTGTTATCATCTATTTGGTCAACGGTTTCCAACTGCGGGGCTCGGTGAAAGGCTTCGACAACTTCACCGTCATCATGGAGAACGAGGGTAAACAGCAGTTGGTTTACAAGCATGCGATCTCGACGATCACGCCCTTCCGGCCCCTGGCCTCAAATCTCCACGACCGGCGCGAGGAACCGAAAACCGAAAAATAATCGCAAAGACCCGGGCAAAGCCCGGGTTCTCTTTTTATTCCGCCTTCCCCTTTCACAGGAAATCTAACCCGGGCATATAATGATTATCACCGATAGGGTAGGAGGGCGGGGCGTACATATGCCGTACCTATGGCCAAAGGATGTCCTGGCGGCGGTCGAGGCCGGCGAACTGCCGCCGGTCGAGGCGTGCCGGCTCCTGCGAGAAATGGATACCGTCGCCGCGCCGTCTGTCAAAGCCGACAACGGCGCCCAGCAGCACCGGGTGGACGAAATCCTTCGGGAGCTCGACGACCTCATCGGCTTGAACGAGGTCAAACGGCTGGTGAAGGAAATCTACGCCTTCATCGAAATCCAGAAGTGGCGCCAAAAAGAGCGGCTCGCCACCGAGCCGCTCGTGATGCACATGATCTTCAAGGGCAATCCGGGCACCGGCAAAACCACCGTGGCCAGGATAATGGGCAAGATATTCCGGGCGATGGGCGTGCTCAGCCGCGGCCATCTGATCGAGGTGGAGAGGGCCGACCTCGTCGGCGAATACATCGGCCATACGGCCCAAAAGACGCGGGAACAGCTAAAAAAGGCGTACGGCGGCATACTGTTCATTGACGAGGCTTATTCGCTGGCCCGCGGCGGCGAGAAGGATTTCGGCAAAGAGGCAATTGATTGCATGGTGAAATCGCAATAAAAAAAGCTGCTTGTCAGCAGCCTTTTTGCAGTTCGAAGTAGAGCTTATAGATGTGCTTGCAGGGCAGTTTCCGACCCTGGAAGTCGGCGCAGGTGCAGCTGCCGAGCGTCACGTCGTAGCCGTTGACCACGCCCGTGCCCGCCGCCGGGTCGACAACGGCGCCTTCGATCTCGATGGCCCGCTGTTGGCGCTTGACCTGCTCGGCGCGGCTGTGCAGGCGGCTTTCCCAGGGGCCGAAGGCGGGGAGAATAATATTGCCTTCGCGGAGTTTATCGTGGCCGCCCGGGTAGATGCGGCCGCGGGTGATGTTAAGCGTATCGTGCAGCCGGCCGAAATCGGCTGCGCTTTTCTCCGCGCAGGCCCTGAGCGCGACCTGCGCGCAGACATTGGCGTCCTCGCCGGCGTCGTGGTGGCGGAAGACGATGCCGTGCCGTTCGGCGAGGGCCGCCAGCCCGTAGCGCCGCCAGCCCGGCCAGGTGCGCTGGGCGATGATTTTCGTGCAGGAGTATTCGGCGCTGGGGCGGGGAATGTGATAGAGGTCGAGGGCCTGGATGAGGACGTTGACGTCGAATTCGGCGTTGTGGGCGACGATTATCCGCCCTTCGAGGTGCTGCCTGAGTTCGGGCCATAGGTCGCAGAATTCGGGCTTGTCGGCCACCTGGTCGGCGGTGATGCCGTGGATTTTGATGAAGCCGGGGTCGAACACGAGTTGCGGCGGCCGGACCAGCCACGAAGGGTTGGCGACCACCCGGCCGCCGGCGACGAACGCCAGCCCGATGGCGCAGATGCTTGTCCATTCGCGGTTGGCTGTTTCAAAGTCGAGGGCCACGAAATCGCAGTCCTGTGGTAAAGCGGGCAGATCGTTGTTCGCGAGCGTCATTTGCACCGTTCCTTTGCGTTGTCTTTATTTCTTGGCCTTGGCGAGATCGGTGGTGCCGAAGCGTTCGGCCGCATTTGCCAGATAGTCGGCCACCGCTTCGTCCATGTCGGTTTCCGGCCCAGGCTGGTAGGCGTCCATGGCGGTGAACTGCCAGTCGCCGCTCTGTTGGGCGAGGGTGAATCTCATGACGGCATACTGGCGGTTGCCTGATATGGCCATGCTGTTAACCCGTTCGCGGCTGTACAGGCAGATGCCTTCGATCGTCTTGCCGGCCTGCCGGGGACCGAAGTTGTTGATGGCTTCGACGTAGTGCAGGGTGTAGTTGCCCCATCCCGCCAGCCAGGTGTCGAACTGGTCGCGGGACAGCTTGAGGGCCATTTTGTCGATCGCCCGCAACTTTACGATATCTTTTTCGTTGAAGGCCGCCATGCGCAGCAGCAGCAGGCGCACGGCCTCCCATTCCTCGGGGCTCACGTACTTGTCGGCCCGGGTGATTTGCGTGACCTCGAAGGCGACGCCGTACATGCGGCTGCCGACAAGATCGGGACGGAGCCGGCCTTCGACGACCACGGCAAGCTCGTCTTTCTGGTAGGGGCGCGGCAGCTGTTTGACCGGGTGGTACTGCTTGCCCTCGTCGCTCAGCAGGGCATACGTGCCCAGCGACGTAACCCAGCGCACCTTGCCTTTGAAACGGAACAGTTGGTTGGCCTCGCCGGCGGCCGGCGCGGCGGCTGCCGGCGGCAGGATCGCCGCCAGTAAAAACGCGGCCAAGAGGATGATTGCGGGTAGTTTTCGCATTACTGGCCTCCTAACGTTGGGCAGCAGCCGGGGCGAACGCGGCGGTGACGCCAGCGAGCAGCGGGTCGCCGTCCCGGGCCTCCGGCGGCAGGTAGGCGGCGACGGCCCGGGAGGAGGCGGGACGGTCGCCGACGGTTATTTCGCCTTCCCAGAGGACTTCCTTGGTCCAGAAGATGTTGCCTTCGACTTTATAGATATATTTGCCGGGCACCACCGGGTTGCCGGCGTTGTCGGTGCAATCCCAGGCGAGCGCCGGGCGCCCCGGGCGCTGGGTTGCCCTGGTGACGGCGTCGACGGCGTCGGTGGGCGGCCCGTCCACGCCGGCGGCCTTGCGCCACAGCGGCAGGCACTCCGGCCGGCGCTCGTAGCCGCCTTTGCCGGTGAACCAAGTGACGAACAGGGTTTTGACCAGCTTGCCGCTGCTGTCCTCGATCCATACCGCCAACTGGTTGCTGGCGACGGTGGGCAGGCGGTGCAGGTCGTAGCTGACCGTTACAACGCCGGGGGACTGGATGCCCAGGGAAGCAACGGAAGCCGCCGGAAGGGCGGCAGCCATCATAATCGCCAGCAGCGGGACGATAATCAATCCGATTGGTCGCATCATCATCATACTCCTCGCACATCGAATCTCTTGTAGCTTTCGACGCCAGCGGCCGAATCCCTGTAGCCGGCGCCCGGCGGCCGGTAAACAAAAATCCCCCGGCGAGGGGGATTTGCTGGAGAGACTTACATGGTTGGCCCGTCTAGTGCTTTTGTTCTTTGGACAGGGGCAGGTTGTTTTTCAGTTCGATGGTTTTCTGACAGGACGGACAGGTGATGGTGCAATGGCGTTTCTGAATTTCCTCCACCGTCAGTTTGATCGGATTACGGCATTCCGGACAGTTGAACTTCATAAATAAACCCCCCTGATCAGGTTAAGATGAGAGCTCTTTATGAAGATAGCATTCGCCGTCCGGTGCGAAATACCTACGCTAGAATATTTGAACTATTTCGGTGGCGTAACCGGGCGCGGCTCACAAAAATTTGAGGTCGATGCTGATTTCCGGCCGGCTGCCGCGGGCTTTGGTCGCGTCCTGCCGCACCACGACCGCTTTTTCGAGCACCGCGCGCACCGCGGCCCGCTTCTCTTCGAAAGGCAGGTCGCCGGCCGCGAAATATTTTTGGATTGCGGCCACCAGCTCGGAAGGGGAGAGGTAAGGGGAGACGGCCGCCATTTCCTCCTGGATTTTCTTCTTGTTCTGGTCGATGTCGTGCAGCCTTTGGCGGATGTCGGCCAGCTGGCGCTCGGCGTCCTCGTCGCTGACCATCTGCTGGCGATACCAGCGCAGCAGCATTTCCCGCTGCTTGACCAGCCGAGCCTCGTTGTCGGCCAGGCGTTCGAGGGCGGTCTGGAGGTTCTGCGCGCCCGCCTGACTGGGCCGGGAGACGAGGTATTGCTTGATCTGCTTCGGGTTGGCGCTGAGCTGCAGCAGGTGGTCGAACACCGCTTTGTCGAGCGTTTCGGTCGGAACGCGGCGGGCGTCGCAGCGTTCCTGTCCGGAATATATGTAGGTGTTGCTGCGCTGGCTGACGCACACGTAATAGCTTTTCGGCTCCGATGCTTTGCCGGCGTAGGCGATCGTCATCTTGCGGCCGCACTTGCCGCAGTAGACGAGACCGCTCAGGAGCTGCTCGTGCTTGAGGTTGCGCTTGGCCAGGGATTTGTTTTCTTTCAGCTGGCGCTGGGCCGCTTCCCAGGTGGCGGCGTCGACGATCGCCGGCACCGGCACCTCGATCCACTCCGCCTCCGGCCGCAGCTCCCTGACCCGCTTGTTTTGGCCGACTTTCTGGTATTTATAGCGCATGGCGACATGGGTGCCTTTATAGAGCGGGTTGGTAAGGAGCCGGTATACGGCGGACACGATCCACGGCTTCTTCAGCCGGGGGGAGGGAACGCCGCGTTCGTTGAGGCGCTTGCAGATCGTGGCTGTGCCGACCTTGTCGTTCACCAGCCAGCCGTACATATCACGGACGATTTCCGCCTCCGGCTCGTTGACGATGTAGTTGCTTTCCTTGCGGTCGAAGGTGTAGCCGAACGGCTTGGCGTCGGCGATGATCTTGCCTTTGGCCGCCTTGCCGCGTTTGCCGCGCAGCGAGCGTTCCTTGATCTTTTCCTTCTCGTAATCGGAGATGGCGCCGCGGATGGAATAAAACAGCTTCCCCTCGGGCGACTGTTCGAACGACACCGACACGAACACCAGCTCGGCCCCGGCCCGCTCGAATTCTTCGGTGACGATCAGCTGATGGGCGAGATTGCGGGCCAAACGGTCGGGATCGTAGACGATCACGTACGCCAGCTCCTGACCGGCCAGCTGGCCGCGCAGCCTGTCGAGCCCCGGGCGGTCGATGAACTCGCCGCTGTAGCCGTCATCGACGAATTCCTCGGCTTCTTCCACGCCCAGCTCCGCTGCCCGCTGCCGGCAAGCCTCGAGCTGGGTGTCGAGGGAATAGCCCTTCTCCGCCTGCTCGGCCGTGCTCACCCGGGCATATATTGCCGCCTTTTTCATAATGGTCCTCCCAAGCGTGTTTCTGTTTGTTGCAATAGTTCAATATAACGCCACCATTTCCTGCCGGCGGCGAAAAGAGAATATGGCCAGGCCGCCGCCTCATATACTGCCATGAGGTGGTGCGAATGACCCGGCCCGACACCGTAACCATCCGCCATACGGGCAAGTGGGAGGAGAACCGCCACGGACCGAGCTTTTTGCGGCCGCTGGTCGAGGGCGTACGCCGCCGGCTGACCGCGACGCCAGGCAACAAAACATCTCATTCAACCGTCGGCACCGACGGCTCGCCGTCTCGGCAAGGCTGAGTACGGCTATTTTTTTTACACTGTTTGGTCAAATACATGGAGGACCATAAGGATGAACTTGTCCTGATTCTCGCCGGCTACCAGCGCGAGATGGAAAAGTTCCTCCAGACCAACCCCGGGCTGCGCTCCCGGTTCCCCATACACATCGATTTCCCCGATTACAGCCAGCAGGAATTGCTGGCGATCGCCGAACAGCTATGCGCCAGGCGCCAGTATCAGCTCACCGCCCAGACCCGCCTGGCGCTCCTCAGGATGCTCAATCCGCCCGCCAATCGCGATGACGACAATTTCGGCAACGCCCGCACGGTCCGCAATATTATCGAAAAAGCGCTCAGGCGGCAGGCGGTAAGGCTGGTGTCCAAAACGAACCTGACCCGCGAGGAGCTTATGGTCATTGAGCCGTGCGACCTCCCGGAGGTGGAAGGATGAAAGAATTCGCCGTCGTCGGCCGGCCCAATTCCGGCAAAACGCTGTTCACCCTGAATTTTGCCGCCTTTCTCGGCTGCAAGACCGCCGATATAACCTTCCGGGCCCCGGACGGGCTGCTCGACTGCCGCCACTTCGGCATCGCCGAGGCGAAGCGCGAGCTGTGCGGGCCGATGATTCACAAGACGCGGGCCGTGCAGTCGCTGGTCCTGAAGGTGCCGGTCGGCAAGACGGCCGTGAGTTTCAAGCTCACCGACACCTGCGGCGTGAGCGAGCAGATCCACGGCGAAGAAGCGGTGAGGCGCGGCATGGCCCAGACGCTCAGCCTCCTGCGCGGCACCGACTTCATTATCCATATCGTCGACGCCGCCCTGGCGACGGACAGTTGCCTGGCCGGCGAGGCCAATATCGACCGGGAGATTTATCAGTTCGGCATTGCCCGCAACCGCTATATCATGCTCGCCAACAAGACCGATCTGCCGGCGGCCCGCGAGAATGTCGCCCGGCTTACGGCCGCTTTTCACCAGGCCACCGTCCTGCCCGTATCCGCCCTCTACAGCAAGGGCTTCGCGGAGGTGAAAGCCTGTGTGGCCGGCAATGTTTGAGTGGCTCGCGGCCTTTTTGGCCACGGGTTTCTGCTCGCTGGCCGTGAAGCTGACCGACGACTGGCTCGACCGGGACCGCGACCTGGCCGCGGGACGGCCCAACTGGGCCGCCGCCATCGGCCCGGGAACGATGGTCTACGCCGCCCTGTTCCTCACCCTGGCGGCCGGCATCAACGCCGCCGTCAGTCTGACCCTGTTTTTCGCCAGTTACATCGTCGGCATGTTCAGCGATCTCGGCCGCCTTTTCCCCAGCAGGCTGTCCGGCTGGCAGGAATCGCTGCTCGTCCTGGCGGCCGGTTTGCTTCTGGGCGGCTGGCGGACGATGCTGTTCTCGCTGCTGTTCGTCGCCGCCGTTCAATTGCTCGACGACTGCCTTGACCGCGCCGGCGACCGCCTCGCCGGCCAACGTAACCTCGCCTGCCGGTTCGGGACGGCGGAATGCCTGCTCGTCGC
The DNA here is from genome assembly GCA_029976065.1 of Selenomonadales bacterium. GTDB lineage: Bacteria > Bacillota > Negativicutes > Sporomusales > UBA7701 > Anaeroselena. The sequence continues at coordinate 11,274 of JARKNV010000071.1, read as the reverse complement.
CTTGACCCTGCTGCTGGCCGCCTGGTGGTTCTCGGCCGCCCTGTTCGGCCCCGTGCTTGCGGGCTCTGCGGCGGTATACGGCCTATCGCTGCGCTTTAAGGGGGTGACGGCATGATTTTCGATTATCTCCTGTTCGCCATGATAGCCTTTCTGGCCGGTTATTTTCTCGGCAAGCGCCTGGGTAGGGAAGAGGGCAGGGAAGAGGGCAAGGCGCTGGCGCCGCTGCTCCTCCGCGAACAATCTTTCGCCCAGGGGTACTGCGCGCTGTGCCGCGCCGCCCGCTTGCCTTCCCCGGAGCGTTGACATACTCCTCAGGCTTGTTTCAAAAGAGGCTTTGCGCCTCTTTTGTCTATTTTTGCAGGAAATATCGGCATTTGAACAAAATAAAGAGTGATACAGAAAGGAATGATTCATTTGCCGGAAGTGCAAGGAAACCTCAGCGGCATCCGCAAAAGCACGCTGGAGATACTTGAAGGCCTGTATAAGGCCGAAGTTCCGCCCGGGCAGGCCGTCAGCGAAGAACTCGCCGCCGTCATGGCCCGGCTTACCGCACAGCTCGGCCGCGAGATCGCCGTATACCTGAACCGCCGCGGGCAGGTCGTGAGCGTCGCCGTCGGCGACACCCGCACCGTCGCCCTGCCCGACGCCGTCGGCCGCCGCGCCGCCCACCGCTTGAGCGGCATTCGCTGCATCCATACCCATCCGTCCGGCGACAGCGAGTTAAGCGCTCTCGATCTCACCTCGCTCAAGGAGCTGCGCTTCGATATCATGGCCGCCCTCGCGGTCGACGACAGCGCCGCCGTCAGCCAGGTAAGCTTCGCCTATATCGCCGGCTGGGACGGGGAGGAAGAGGCGGTGGTCGATTCCGTCGGTCCGCTGGCCCTCGACGATTTTATCGCCATGGACCTTGCCTACCTCACCGGCCAGATCGACCGCCGCCTGGAGGACCGCGGCAAAGCGGTCAGCCTCGCGGAGAAGGAAGTGGCCATTCTCGTCGGCGTCGAGCGTCAGTCCGGCTGGGATGTGGCCGATTCCCTCGAAGAGCTGGCCCAGCTTGCCGAGACGGCCGGGGCGGAGGTCGTGGACCGGTTGTGGCAGAAGCGGGACCGCCCCGACGCCGCTTTGTTCGTCGGCCGCGGCAAGGTGCAGGAAATTGCCGCCGCGCGCCAGGAAAAAGGCGCCAACCTCGTCATTTTCGACGATGAGCTTTCGCCCGCCCAGCAGCGCAACCTCGAACAGGCTTTGGGCACCAAGGTGCTGGACCGCACCGCCCTCATTCTCGATATTTTCGCCCAGCGGGCCCGCACCCACGAAGGCAAGCTCCAGGTAGAACTCGCCCAGCTCAAGTACAACCTGCCGCGCCTCGGCGGCCAGGGCCTCGTGCTCTCCCGGCTTGGCGGCGGCATCGGCACGCGCGGCCCCGGCGAGACCAAGCTCGAGGTCGACCGGCGCCGTATCCGCTCCCGGATAGCCGATATCGAGCAGGAGATCGGGCTTTACCGCCGCCACCGCGATCTCCACCGCCAGCGACGCCAGGATGTCCGCATCCCCGGCGTCGCCCTCGTGGGCTACACCAACGCCGGAAAGTCGACTCTCCTCAACGCCCTGACCGCCGCCGGCGTCCTCGCCGAGGACAAGCTGTTCGCCACCCTCGACCCCACAACCCGCAAGATCACCCTCCCCGGCGGCCAGGAAGTGCTGCTGACCGACACCGTCGGCTTCATCCAGAAGCTGCCCCATCAGCTTGTGGCCGCCTTCCGCGCTACCCTCGAGGAAGTCGTGCAGGCCGACCTGCTGCTGCACGTCATCGACGCCAGCCATCCCCGCCATCAGGAGCAAAGCGACGCGGTTTTCAGCGTCCTGGGAGAACTGGGCGCCGCCGATAAGCCGGTCATCCCCGTATACAACAAAATCGACCGCCTCGACAACCCGCGCCTCAAGGAACGCCTGCTGCGCAATCCCGACAGCGTAGCCATCTCCGCCCGCGGCGGCGAGGGAATCCCCGACCTGCTCGACCGCATCCGCGTCTTCCTGCGCCGCCGCAGCGTCGACGCCGTTCTCCTCATACCCTACAGCGATAGCGGCGTGCTGGCCCGCCTTTACGACCTCGGCGCCGTCAACGCCGCCGAATACACCGACGGCGGCATCCGCGTCAGCATCGCCCTCCCGCCGGAGGAAGCCGCCGTATTCAAGCAATACCTGACAACAGACGAGGTGTCCGCCGATGAATGACAGGCCCGCTAAAATCGACGCCCTGACCCGCGCCGCCCTCGACGAGACGGCCCCCGTTTTTGCCGGCCTCGAAGCCGTCGCCCGCGACAATACCGCCCGCATACTCGACGCCTTCCGCCGCCATCAGGTGGGCGATTTTCACTTCCGCGCCACCACCGGCTACGGCTATGGCGACGCCGGCCGGGACAAGCTTGACGAGGTGTGGGCGGATATCTTCGCCGCCGAAAAAGCCCTCGTGCGCACTCATTTCGTATCAGGCACCCACGCGCTGGCCGCCGTCCTGTTCGGCCTGCTGCGGCCGGGCGACGAGCTGTTGTCCGTCACCGGCGCGCCCTACGACACCATGCAGACGGTCATCGGCCATCCGAAGAAAGTGCCCGGTTCGCTTGCCGATCATGGCGTAACTTATCGCGAAGTGCCGCTGACCGCCGCCGGCGAAGTCGACGGGGAGGGGGTGGCGGCGGCGATCACCGCCAAAACAAGGCTGGTGCTCATTCAGCGCTCCCGCGGCTACAGCCTCCGGCCCCCGCTGAACGTCGCCGCTATCGGCCGCGCCTGCGCGCTCGTCAGGCGGCTCAAGCCCGACTGCATCTGCTTTGTCGACAACTGTTACGGCGAATTCGTCGAAACGAGCGAACCCACCGCGGCCGGCGCCGATATCATCGCCGGCTCGCTCATCAAGAACCCCGGCGGCGGCATTGCCCCGGCCGGCGGCTACATCGCCGGCCGCGCCGACCTCGTCGAGCTGGCCGCCTGCCGCCTCACCGCGCCCGGCATCGGCAGCGAGCTGGGCGCCACCCTCGGCGACAACCGCCTGCTTTACCAGGGTCTGTTCCTGGCTCCCCATACCGTCGCCCAGGCCCTCAAGGGCGCCGTTTTCGCCGCCTCGCTCTTCGCCGTCATGGGCTACAATACCCTGCCGCGCTTCGACGCGCCCCGCAGCGACATCATCCAGGCCATCGAGCTCGGCTCGGCCGAGAAGATGGTCGCCTTTTGCCGGGGCCTACAGCGCTGGTCGCCCGTGGACGCCCACGTCAAACCCGAACCAAGCGCCATGCCTGGCTACAGCGACGCCGTCGTCATGGCCGGCGGCACGTTCGTCCAGGGCTCGTCGATCGAGCTCAGCGCCGACGGGCCGTTGCGCCCGCCGTTCGCCGTCTACCTCCAGGGCGGCCTGACCTTCGAGCACGCCCTCCTCGGCATCGCCGGCGCGGCCCGCGCCGTCAGCGGCGAACAGTGCTGACAAGTTTCAGCACATATTTCCCTTATTACCCTTTCTGAGACAGGAAAAAACCAACCGGTGTCGAACAATAGCATAGATATTACCGCGTAAATCTTATATTCGGTGGGGTCACGTGGAGTACATAGCTATCACCTTGCTGGCCATTGCGGCCACGACCTGCGTCGTCTACTTGCTAGCCAACAAAGTCTTCGGTGTCCGCCTGCGCCTCAAGTCGCTGGTGTTGTGCGCTGCCTGCGCCCTTTTTCTTAGCCTGGTCTTGCCGCGCATCGTCGTCAGCTTCGCCGGCCTTGCTGGCACCGTTGGCTTTTTAGCTGTTTTCGCGGTTATCTTTGCCTACTTTGTCGCCTACTACGACGATGCCCCCCGCGACCTGCCGGCAAGCCCGGTATCGGCCTTATCCGCGCCCCCGGCCGAGCAGCTCGGACAGAGCGGCGCCAGCGCCGTTCTCGTAACGGCCGCCCCCTATGGTGAATCCAAGGTTTCATCGCAAGCGGAACCTCTTCCGGAACCGGTCGTCGCCGCCGCTGCCATAACCCCGGAAGACCTCCACGTTATTGCGGCGCCACCTATATACGAGCCAGAACCTGAACCCGAACCTGAACCCGAACCTGAGCCTGAACCTGAGCCTGAGCCAGAACCCGAACTAGCCGCGTTCAATGTGGGATTGGAGCTGGATTTTGGCGCCGAACCTGCTTCGCCCGTTGACAGCGAAGCGGATGAGGCAGCGCCGCTGACCATCCTGCCCGTCGCGGCGACCGCGGAAAGCGCCCCGGCAGAGGCGACGGCAGCCGTAGAGTCCGAGTTCTTGAATGAGAGCGTCGTTGCCGAAGAAGCCGGCGAATTCCTTGATGAGGAAAGCGCCGCTCCCGAAATTGTTTCCGCCGATCCCCTGGCGCCGTTCGTCTTGGCGGTTGACGAAGTTTCCGCAGAGACGGCGGAGGAGGGCTCGCCCGCTTCGGTATTGCCGACGGCGGCCGCTAACCCGGAAGACGATATCCAGCCGATGGAGGCGAACGAAGTGTCAATGTCTGCGCACCCCGCCTCGGACAGCCTCGACGACTTGATGGACTTCGCCTTTACCCAGAAAGAGGCCGGCCACAGCCAACAGGCTCTCGACGCGTTCCGGCGCGCCCTGCGCCTCTACCGTTTCAGCGAAGCCGCTCCCTTCATGGCGATCGAGATTGCCAACCTGCTTAAGAACAAAGGCGCCTACGACGAGGCGATCGCCGTTCTCTCCGACAGCCGCGGCCTCTTAGCGCTGCTTGAAAACGAAGCCCTCGATCAAGAGTTCGTTGTCACCATCGCTTATCTGCGCATCGTTAAAAACACCCTGCTGGAAAAAAGGGTGGGGTATGTGCCGTTCACCCGGATACCCGCGGAAATCAGCCGCGAGATCGATGCCGAATTCCGCGAATGGCGCAATTTAGCTTAGAACTGATTATTATTTTTGGGAGGAATACGGATGAAAAAAAGTGTCGACATTCTCGGTTTGCCGGTAATCAGCATCAGCGAAGGTCTTGAACTTGGCACGGCCAAAAGCCTCGTCATCAACCCGGCCCAGGGCGCCGTGGCCGCGCTCGTAATCGACGACGGCAAATGGTATCTGGGCGCGAAGCTGCTGCCCTTCACCGCGATCGCCGGCTTGGGCGAATCGGCGATCACCGTTGAAAGCGCCAGCAATGTTGTGCCGGTCAGCGGCGCGCCCGACCTGGAAAAACTCCTCGCCGCCGGCGTTGCCGTCATCGGCGCCAAGGTTCTGACCAAGACGGGCCGCATTCAGGGCAAAGTTACCGAGATTGCCGTTGACGCCGCCGGTAAGATCGTCACCTGTGAAATCGAAGAGGCCGACGGTTCCATAGCTCATATCCCGACCCAGCGCGTCTTCACCTTCGCCAAGGATGTCGTCATCGTCGCCGACGGCGACGCTCCCGCCACTCCCGCCGCCGCGAAACCCGCGGAAGCTCCCGCGGCCGCCGCTCCGTCAGCCGCCGCCCCCGCTCCGGCCGCCGACGACGATTCGGCGAAAAAGTTCGACGACAAGCAGCGCAAGTATCTCCTCGGCAAAAAAGCCAACCGCCGCATCGAGACAGACAACGGCGTGGTGGTCGTCGAGCAAGGCGGCGAAATAACCGAAGAGGTGCTTCAGAAGGCAAAGCTGGCCGGCAAATTCGTCGAACTGTCGATGAGTATTTAGTGATCGAGAGCCCCCGCGCGACGGGGGTTCCTCTATACATCTATACATCCTCGCTAAGGATTGGAAGTGCCTGTCGTGCAGCCAATGTCAACAAAGCCTGTCGCCAAGAATATCATAATCTTCCTCGGCGTCATCGTGCTTTTCAGCCTCATCGGCACCGTCACCCTCAACGCGGCCTTCACCGTCACCGATGACGTATATGGCGGCGTCAGGGTCGGCGATATCGATGTCGGCGGCCTGACACTGGCCGCGGCGGAAAAAAAGATTGCCGCCGCCTTTCTCGACTGGACGCAGCACGAGCCCATCACCCTTGTTTACAACGACAAGCGCTGGGCGATCGGGGCCGGCGACATTGATCTGACCATCGACGCCGATGCGCTGGCCAAGCAGGCTTACGCCGTGGGCCGGACAGGCAATATCTTCCTGCAATTGCAGGAACGCTACCTGGCCATCAACCGCGGTCACGTCATCCCGCTGGCCGTCGGCTTCAACGCCGATAAACTCGCTGCCCAGGTTGCGGCGATCGCCCGCACGATCGACCGCGAGCCGCAGAACGCGACCCTGCGGGTGGCGGCGAACTTCAATGTGACCCGCACCGCCGACGCTATCGGCCATAAAGTGGACATTGCCAAAACCCTTGCCGATATCACCGCGACGCTCAATACCAAGATTCCCCTCAAGCTGCCGCTGACCGTGACCGATCTCCAACCGTCGATCACCGCGCGCGACCTCGACGGCATCGACGGCGTAATCGCCTCCTATGCGACCCAGTTTAGTCCGGAGGACCAAAACCGCTCCCAGAACATCGCGATCGCCGCGAAAAACCTCAACGGCGTAATCGTCCGCCGCGGCGAGGTATTTTCCTTCAACATCCTCGTCGGTCCCAGGCTGGCGGAGAACGGTTACAAGATCGCCCCCGTATTCATCAACGGCAAGCTTGTTCCCGACTGGGGCGGGGGGGTGTGCCAGGTGAGCAGCACCCTGTACAACGCCGCCCTGCTGGCGGATATGAAAATCGAGGAACGGACGCCTCATTTCCGGCCACCGGCCTATGTGCCGCTCGGCCAGGACGCCACGGTCGCCGACAATTACCTCGACTTCAAATTCCGCAATACCTCCGCCCATAATATCTATATCCTCAGCGACGTTTCCGGCGACCAGGTCAACATCCACATCCTCGGCCGGCTGCAGGCCAACCCGCCGGAAATCCAGATCGTAGCCGCCGATAAGAAGGTCTGGGAACCCAACACCGTCGTCAAGCAGGACCCTAAACTCGACCTCGGCAAGGAGGTCGTCGAAGTGGAAGGGCAGAAGGGCTTCCAGGTATCCACTTACCGCGTCAGGTATGCCGCCGGCCGCGAGGCCGGCCGCGAGCTGCTCGCGACCGACGAATACCAGCCCGAAGACCGCGTGGTGAGGGTCGGTACGAAAACGCCGGCTCCCAAAAAGTAATTTTCGCCAAGCAGGCTAATAAAAACGGCTAAGCGCCGTTTTTATTTTTTCCCGGCAAAGGATGAACAGACGCCAGCGCAGAATTATGGAAGGACAAGCCACTACGGGGGAAAAAGCATGTCCGACGCAATCAGTCTGGCCATCGGTCAACCTCTCCAGATAAAATCCCTGTCCCCACAGGCCTCTAAGCCTTTCGCCGTGCGAATCGTCGCTGCTACACCCCACACCGTCACCGTCAGCATCCCCTACGACCAGGGCCGGATAATCCTCTGGCCGGTGGGCAGCCGTCTGGAAATCACCGTCAGCCAGGAAACGGAGAACCATACCTTCACAAGCGAGCTCATCGCCCGCGATCTGGGCGAAACGAAAACCTACACCGTCATGCGGCCCCAGGCCATCTCCCGCACCGCCGCCCGGACCGTGAACGAGGGCATGTCGCGGGTTATCGCCGTCACCAGCGGCAAAGGAGGCGTGGGCAAAACCACCCTGTCCATCAACCTTGCCATCGCGCTGGCGGCGCAGGGAAAGCGCGTCTACATCGTCGACGCCGATCTCGGCACAGCCAATGTCGACGTTCTGCTGCGCCTCAGCGCCAAATACAACATCACCCACTTGCTGTCCGGCGATAAAAACCTCCTTGACATAGCCGTTCCCGCCCCGGGCAACATCGCCGTCATCCCGGGCGGCTCCGGCCTGCAGGCCCTCACCCAGATGACGGAGACCCAATTCAGCCACCTGATCGCCAGCTTCAATCAGCTTGACGGCCTGGCCGACATAATTCTCCTCGATACCGGCGCCGGCATCTCGCGCGACGTTTCCAACTTCCTCCTGGCCGCCGACGAAACCATCTTCGTCACCACCCCCGAACCGCACGCCATCACCGACGCTTACGCCATCATAAAGGTCACTCACAACCTCGCCTGCCAGGCCAAACAAATGCTGATCGTCAACCGGGCGGAGAACCAGCCGGAAGCCGATCTGGCCGCTAACCGCCTGCTGGGCACGGTGAACCGCTACCTCGGCCGGGAAATCGAATACATCGGTTACATCCAGGAAGACCCGATCGTCAGCCGCAGCCTCAAGCAGCAGCATCCCTTCCAGTTGGCCGATCCCAGATCCCTCCCGGCACGCAACATCGCTGCCATCGCCGACCGCCTGCTCAACAAGCCTGCACCTGCGCCAGCCGGCATGACGGGATTCATAAACAAAATGTTTTCCTTATTGAAAGGCAAATAAAAAAGGGCTAAACGCCCTTTTTTATTTGCCTCAGTGTATTTTCCGAAAAACACCGATAACCTTGCCCAAAATGGACACCTCGCGGGAAATGATCGGCTCCAGGTAATCGTTTTCCGGCTGCAGGCGAATATGGTCCTTCTCGCGGAAAAAGCGTTTGACCGTCGCCTCGTCTTCGCCGACCATCGCCACCACGATTTCGCCGTTGCGGGCGGTGTCCTGGTCGCGCACGAGCACATAATCGCCGTCGAGAATGCCGGCGTTGATCATGCTGTCGCCCCGCACCGACAGCATGAACACATTGTCGTGGCCGACGAATTCGGTGGGGAGGGGGTAGGTTTCCTCGATATTCTCCATCGCCAGGATGGGCTGTCCGGCCGTAACCCGGCCGACGAGCGGCACAGGCGTCATCGCCTTCTGCCGCCAGGGCGTATCCTCAAGAACATCGATCGCCCGCGGCTTGGTCGGGTCGCGGCGGATAAAGCCGAGTTCCTCAAGCTTGGCAAGGTGGCTGTGAACAGTGGAGCTGGAACTCAGGCCGACCGCCTCGCCGATTTCCCGCACCGACGGAGGATAACCCTTGGCCCGCAGCATATCCTTGATATAGGCTAAAATCTGTTTTTGCCGGGAACTTAAGAAGCGTTCCTTGTTCATCGGTTCATCTCCCGCCTCTGGATTTACGTAACCTTGTTGCTATAATTATAGCAGCTATTGGCAAAAAACGCAAACATCTGTTCGGAAAATTTCTTGCCAACCCCTTGACCGAACATATGTGCTATGATATTATTGTCTTAAAGGACGAACATATATTCGGGAGGGCGCCGCAATGGGCAAGCGTAAACTCAACAGTGAATCCCTGATTAAAATAGGTATGGTCATCCTGTTCCTGTTTTACGCCTGGTCGGCCGGCGCCGGCGTCGACGCCAGCGGCCCAGCGGGCGACGGCAATTACCGTTTCGTGAAAGTGACCGGCGGCGATACCGTGTGGTCGATTGCCGCCAGCGCCGCGGGCGACAAAGAGGACGTCCGCAATGTCGTTGTCGCCATCAAAAAAGCCAATAATCTCGATAATAACGTCCAGATCCACCCCGGTCAGGTATTAAAAGTACCGATAAAAAGTCAGTAACTTTTATATTATTTGACAAAAAATGTCACTTTAAAAATATTTTTTTACAATATTACACAAAATTGTAAAACATGACAAATTTCACGGCAGGAATCCGTATCTCGACCGCGAATAAACGCATTCGGGATACGGTTTTTGCGTTCTTGCACCCGTCTCCGATTATTTGGCAGCGGTGATATGATGTTTCAATCTTTTCCACTGGCTCGGCGCGCTTATCTTCTCATGGTGATCTTGATAACAATCCCTTTCACATTTCTTGCTTTCCAGCACGCTCAATACGCCAAGCAACAATTATACGGCGAAAAAGAACGGACCCTGCTCACCATCGCTACCTCCTTGGAGCAGCGTATTCCCGACTCTTTCGACACCCTGGTCGACGGGGCCGGCGGCATTTCCGCCGACGATAAGCGGCGCGTCCTGTACGGCAAGTTGCAGCCTATCCTGCAGGAGCTGTCCTTAGACTGGCCAGGTTACGGCTTCGGCTATTACGATAAAGCTCTGGGAATCCTGGCCCTTATCCCCGAAGAACCTCGCCTGCTGGGAACGGCAGCAACGGGCGGTGCGCTTAAAACTTACGATACGAAGCGCCCTGAAACCGTTTATGTCAGCAACGGTTTCACCCAAAGCGGCGAAGAAATCCTCAGTATCAACTATCCACTATACGTCGGGGGCGATTTCGTCGGCCATATCTGGGCCAACGTCAAAAGCAAGGATATCCAGGCCGCTTATTACGCCGAGCTTGTCAAAACCTTCAGCCTGCTTGTCGCCATCCTGCTGATCATTCTCGGCGGCCTGTGGTGGCTTATCTGGAATAATAAACATTCACTGACCATCCTTGCCGAACATATCAGGCGGGGAGGGGAGGAAACGGCCCATTTCCGCGACTTCCCGCAAATTCAGCCCCTCCTGGAAACCGTAACCGATCTCAGGTACCGCCTCAAAAGCGAATACGCGACCCAGGTCCGCGTTTCTGCAGAGATAGCCCGTCTGGACCGCCTCAACCTTATCAGCGAAATGGCGGCCGGTGTCGTCCACGAGGTTCGCAATCCCATGACAGTCATACGGGGCTACATCCAACGAATGATGCTGAAGGCCGAGGATTCCCAAACGGAACAATACGCGACAATTATCAAGGAACTCGACCACATGAACGATACGCTCACCGCCTTTTTATCGCTGGCGAAAAACCGCCGGGTAGAAATTGGGTTACATAATATTAACGGCATAATAGAAAACCTGCTGCCGTTCATCATGGCCGATACTAATAAGGCGGGGATCAAAGCGCATTTTTATCCAACCGAACGGCCGCTCATGGTTTATGCCGATGACAGGGAAATCCGCCAGCTCGTGCTAAACCTGACCCGCAATGCCATCGAAGCGACGCCGGCCAACGGAATATTGTCGATCAAAACGTCGCTGGTCGGCAATACCGTCTGTATTACCGTCGCCGATACCGGCGAGGGGATTGCGCCCTGGAATATGGAAAAAATCTTCGATCCGTTCTTTACAACCAAAGATAGCGGCACCGGGTTGGGGCTGGCAATTTGCAAAAGCATTATCGGCCGGCATAACGGCTCGATCGACGTCCGTTCCGAGCGCGGCGCCGGCACCGTTTTTACCGTCGAACTTCCGGTAGTGGCATAAAAATAACTGCCCCGGGAGAAGCGGCAGTTTCCCGATCGCGGATTGACCGCCGGGGATCGCATCCCGGTTTATTTGCGTCCTTTTTTACGTCCGATAATATCTATTATGTCGACTAGGACGTTGAAAGGGCGTGTTTTTTTGGAAAGGACA
>JARKNV010000018.1 GCA_029976065.1 Selenomonadales bacterium | reverse complement strand
CCCCATGGGCTGCCGCCGCGATGTGTCTTAATAGAAATTTTTTATACATCAATTAGTTAAACAGATTCTGCGGCCAGTATCCCTTACCAAACTCAAATAAAATTTTGGCTATATTTCCCCTGTTATCTAAAACAGATTTCCAAATACTAACGGCCAAGTCGGTTCGGGGAGTCGCTTTAATGAGGTCATCCAAGTTGGTTAGCAAGAGTCGCTTATCCTCTTCGCTTAAACCGTCTATGTTTATGATGTACTCCCTAAGTACCTGTATTTTTTTCTCAGTCCACGGAAAAGCAGCTCCACACTCAATACAAAACTTAGGAAAGATAAAGCTGTTAGTATCCACATGGATCTCCACGCCGTTATTACGTACGCTTAATAAGCTTTCACGTGTCAGTAGCCGTGCCCCCCTTATCGAGGCAGAGCAGGTTGGACAATTAGTTATCGTAGGTAACCCACAATGAAGGCAATGAGCCTGTTTTCGTTCAGGTTGATATTCTGCGGCGAGGGTGATTACATGCCCATTCTCACATATTTGAGCAGTGTCGAACTTATAAAACATTACTATTTCCTCCTCGCTCAAATTTTAATATAGGACTTCTTGAGAAATCTTGACAATCCTCCATTAACAAACAAAATATCCCAATTCCCGAAGGCAGATATCATAATAATTGTATAGCGCGTTTGGCATATAGCGATACCACCGCAGGGGTGCAAACAGCCGGTGACATTGCGGAGGGCGATTACGCGCCGTCGGCGAAGTGGCCGGTAAGAGCGCCCCTCTTAGCGCTTTAGCGGTTAGAGGGGCGGCCTACCCCTTGCGGGTACACAACGTACGCCCGGCCATGGACGGCCGGGCGAGGAGCCACCTGTCACGGACGACAGTTGGCGACGGTACGGCTGTGTCGGCCCGAGCCATACGGCGCGTTCGCCCGGAGCACCGGAGCCGGAGGTTTGCACCCCTCGGGGTATTGAGATCAGATTCCGCGAAGCCAGCGCCCCCCTCTCCCCCGCTCCCGAAAAACAACGGCTGAATACAAAACGGCGGCAGTCCTTCGACTGCCGCCGTGGTGTTTGATTGTTACAGCAGCTCTTTTAACGCTGCCACGCGTTTGTTTATGCCGTCTATATGTTCCTCGTCGGTAGTGGAAGGGTCCTGGGTGGCGTAATAAATCCGGCAAGGGAGTTTTTCACAGTGGCCGCAATGTTCATAGCCTTTTTCATTAATGCAACACTCATACATCGGGCAGGTATCCAGCCCGACATACCCGGCCCAGTAGACCTTGCCCGCAATAGCCCGGCAACCCGCACAAGTCCCGCCAAAATCTTTGCAGCCCTCACAGCTTACCCCGCATGGACTCAGCACTCCAGACACCCCCTCTTCCCGCTTTTGATCCACCTATTACCCTTTACTTCCCTTTATAATTGCCCCAATATTGGCTTTCCTTCTCCTGGCTCGTCGCTTGCCTGACCATAGAATGAATTATTGCCTCCGCATCCTGGATAATATCCGCCGCAATGCTTTCGACGACATCGTCATTCGCCTGCGGAATCTGCGCCCTTATCAGCGCCATAATGCTATTTTTGTTTATCACCGGTTTCCCTCCCGCGCTCTTTCACACCATGCCGCAACAATACCAGTTTGCACGTTTCAGTTTCAGAACATTTGTTCGATTATATTATAATATTTTGCTGCGAAGAAATCAAGACAAAAGCGGGCGCGAATGCGCCTTTGACAGAACGACGGCGGCTTGGTATAATTACGCTATGAACCGCATAGCCACGGTATGGAACTGGCGGATAGGTGGAAGCAACCACACGGACCGTACCGGATGAAAGCCGACCGCCTGGGCAAAAGTTTTTTGTCCAGGCGGTTTTTATTATATATAAACCGAATAACCACGGCACGGAACTGGCGGATTAGTGGAAGCAACCACATGAACCGTGCCGGATGCATGTCGACCGCCTGGGCAAAGAATTTCTTTCGTCCGGGCGGTTTTCGTTTTGCCCCCCGGATAAGCCAGAAAAAGGAGATGGATAAGATGAAGAACAGATGGCTTATCGCGTTATCGGCAGTCGGCATCCATATTTCCATCGGCAGCGTGTACGCCTGGAGCGTGCTCACCAAACCGATCATGCAGGAACTGGGGGTGAGCCTCAAGGAGGTGCAGTGGACCTTTTCCCTGGCAATCCTCTTTTTGGGGCTCTCCGCCGCCTTTTTGGGCAACTTCGTCGAAAAGCACGGCCCGCGCAGGGCCGGCCTGTTCGCGGCGGCGTTCTTCTGCACCGGCTTATGCGGCACGGGACTGGCCGTACTCTTAAAAAGCCTGCCGCTGCTGTACCTTTTCTACGGCGTTATCGGCGGCATCGGCCTCGGCACGGGCTATATAACGCCCGTATCGACGCTGGTGAAGTGGTTTCCCGATAAGCGCGGCTTCGCGACCGGCGTCGCGATCATGGGGTTCGGGTTCGCCAGCCTGATCGCCGGGCCGGTCATCCAGATGCTGGTCGCCCGCTACGGCCTTGTGGCGACCTTCGCGATCCTGGGGGCTTCCTATCTGCTGCTCATGGTGCCGTCGGCCTTGTACCTCGGCGCGCCGCAGGACGCCCCGCGGCCGGCTGCCGACGACAACGCCTCCCGCCCGGCGGCGGGCGCGCCGCAGCTGTCCGCCGCCGCGGCGGTGAAGACCTGGCAATTTTATGCCCTGTGGTGGCTGCTTTTTATCAATATCACGTGCGGCATCGGCCTGCTGAGCGTGATTTCGCCGATGGCCCAGGAGGTGGTGAAGTTGTCGCCGCTGGCCGCCGCGGCGATGGTGGGCATCGTCGGGCTGACGAACGGCTTCGGCCGGCTCGCCTGGGCGTCGGTTTCCGATTATCTCGGCCGGAGCAACACTTTTATCGCCTTTTTCGTCATCCAGGCGGCCGCCTTTTTCCTGCTGGCGAGGACGAGCGGCAGCACGGCTTTTCAGTTGCTGGTCTATGTGATAATTTCCTGCTACGGCGGCGGGTTCGCCACCATTCCGGCCTTTCTGAGCGATATTTTCGGCACACAGGCGCTGAGCGCCATCCACGGGCGGATTCTCACCGCCTGGGCGGCCGCGGGGGTTGTCGGCCCGCTGCTGGTGGCCTGGGTGCGGGAGACGACCAGCAGTTATAGCGCCACGCTCACCGCTTTTTCCGTTTGTTTCACCCTTTCCCTGGCGGTGGCCGTGTTCCTGAAGTATAAGCAGAAGCCGGCGGTGGCCGAACAGCCGCGGCTGATTTACCGGCATTCCCTCGAACACTGAGGCGGGGCGCGGCCCTGCGCCGCCGCAGGGGGATGGCCGAGAGGTAAAGAACTAGGCCGCGGGGTGGCGTTGTTCGTTCCGGCAGGCGACGACGGCGGTTATCAGGGCGACCGTGCCGATCATGGCGGCGCCGGCGGCCAGCACGGCGGTGTAATCGAAGTATTGCTTGAGGGAGCTGGAAAGAAGGACGGAGAATATGATGCCTGACGAGCCGGAGGCGAGGAAGAAGGAGGTCGTCCGGGGGGAGGGCCGGGGCGTCTGGAAGGTGCCGAAGGAGACGAGGGTGGGGTAAAGGCTGGAATAGGCAAAGCCCATGATAACGACGAGCACGACCGCCTGCGCGTAGGTGGCGGCCGCCAGCAGGCCGAAATAGGCGACGCTGGCGACGGCCGCGCTGACGATGATGTAGCGGGCCAGCGATACCCTGGACAAGATGAAGCTGCCGGCCAGCCTCCCGGCCGTGATGCAGCCCCACCAAACCGACAGGCAGGCGCTCGCCGCGACGACACCGACGGCGAGACGGTCCATCAGGTACTGGATTATCCAGTAGCCGAAGATGAATTCGGATATCATGAAGCAAAAGACCGACAGGCCGGCGAGCAGGACGTTGGCGCTCCAGACGGCTTGCGCGCCGTCGCGGCCAGCCTTTTGCGGAACGAAGCTTTTCAGGGCGGGGATGAAGGTGCCGGCAATGACGGCCAGCAGCATGGCGGCGACGCCATAGTATACTCCCTGCCAGGTAACGCCTTGGTCGAGCGCCAGCCCGGCCAGGATCGGGCCGACGATCGAGCCAACGGCATAGAAGAAGGTGACGGCGATGGATTTGGCCGCCCGGTCTTTGGTGTCATAAAGGAGGAGGGTGACGTGGAAGGCGGTCGGCAGCAGGACGCCCATGCCCCAGCCGAACAGGAACAGGAAGACCGCGAAGGCGGCCAGGGCGGGGGCGGCGGCGAAACCGATTATCGCGAGGGCGGCAAGACCGCAGTAGGCCCTTAACAGGCTGCGGACGCTGAACCGTTCCAGCAGCCAGCCGATGCTGAAGACGGAGCCGGCGTAGGCTATCGAGTATAGAGTGAAGCAGTAGCCGACGACATAATTGCCGACAGCGAAATGGGCGGCGATGTATTTGTTGGCCAGGCCGGCGATGCTGGCCGCGATGCCGAGGGTGAGGATCATGAAATACAGGAGGCCGTTCAGAACCTGGCGGTCGCTTCCGGGCAAACCAATCCCCTCCGAATTGATATTTGCGGCCGTGTGGCGGGCGTTCCCTCCGGAATTGCCCAATATTTTTTATTGTAACATATATTGTCAATTTTTCCCTTGCGCGCCGCGGGCGGCCTGCGATGACGAGTCGCGCGCATATGCAAAAACCGTCGTTTTTTGACAAAAGATGACAAGTTTCTTGTTGTATACAGCATTTTGCGAAGGATTATCGACCGGCAAAGCCGAAATTGAAATAGTAAATATTAACAAGTGGCGGTAGTTATGCCGAAAGCGAAGCGACAAGCCGCGGATACCCGGCTGGCGAGGCTGCTCGACGGCCTGGTGGACGGCTTCTTGACCCTGGACGGACAGGGCAGGGTCACTTTTATGAATAAGGCGGCGCGGGCGATGCTGGCTCCGGAGGGCGACGATCCGACGGGGCGGCATTTCAGCGCCTTCGCCGCGGCGATTCCGGGGCTGGAGGAGCAGGCCCGCCTGGCGGCGGACGGCGGTGCGGCGGTGCAATTCGACGCTTTTTCCGCCAGGCTGGCGGCGTGGCTGGAGGTGGTCGTGTCCCCGGCCGAGGACGGGCTGACGGCGACTTTCCGCAAGATCGGCGAGCGGAAGCTGACCGAGGACCGGCTGAAGATGATTTTCACGAACAACCCGCACGGGATGGCGCTGCTGTCGTGGCCGGAGGCGGCGTTTGCGGAGGTCAACGAGGCGTGGCAGCGGGCTACGGGCTATTCGCGGGCCGAGGCGCTGGGAAAGACGGGCCTGGAGCTCGGGCTGTGGGACGAGACGCTGCGGGACGAGCTGCGGAGGGCCCTGGCGGCGGACGGCTGCATTCGCGAACGGGTCGTGCCGGTGCGGGTGAAGGGCGGCGGAACGCTGCTGGCGCTTTTGAGCGTGGATTTCATCGAGCTGCTGGGCCGGAGGTTCCTGGTGGCGTCGTCGCTGGATATCAGCGAGCGGGCGCGGGCGGAGGAGCTGGCGAAGGAGCAGTTCGGCCTGCTGGAGGATTTCTCGGGCGCGGAGGCCGGCGTGGCGACGCTGATCGTGGACGAGGCGGGCAGCATTGTCCGCTTTTTCGGGGAACGGAGCATGTTCGCGGCCGATCTTGAGGGCGCGAGCATGCATACGGTTTTGCCGCCGCCCGTGGCGGCCGAGCTGGTGGCGGCGATGGCGGCGATGCTGGCCGCGAACGCGCCCCGGACTACGGAGTGCCGGCTGGGCGAGGACGAGGCGGCGAGGACGGTGCGGGTGACGGGGGCGCCGATGACGCGGCGCTACCGGGGCAAGCGGACGGTGTCGTTCCGCATCCAGGATATTACGGCCGAGAAGGCGGCCTGCCGCGGGGATGACAGCCTTTGTCAGGTGGCGTTCCAGCTGCTGAAGGACAAGAATATGCAGCGGGTCGTGCGGGATACGATCGGCAGCCTGGCGGCGCACGACCGGAGGCGCGACAACAAGCTGGTGGCTACGCTGGAACGGATCATCGAGGACGATAACCTGCGTATTGTGGCGGAGAAGCTGTGCATCCGCCACAACACGGCAATCCAGCGGAAGAAGCGGATCGAGCAGTTGCTTGGCTTGTCGCTCGATTCCTTCGAGACGAAGGCAATGGTGTCGCTGTATCTGAAAATATGGCGGCTTTCGGGACAGGACGAGTCGTGAAAAACGCCGTCCGTTGTTGATGACCAACAACGGACGGTGTTTTTTTTGGGTGTTGTGCCCTATTTTATAAATAATTGTTTTTTGATAATATTAATTTGCTTTTTGTAAAAAAACCGCCTGTTGAGGGTATGTGGCGGCGAAGGCGCGTGTTTGCTGGGCTGAAAGGCTATTGCAATAGGTTATGGGAGCTATAAGTTGCGTTTGATATACCTTTTTGTAGAATAAAGTCGTTTTATGTGGAAAACAGTCGAAACCCTTGAAATTACTGGGATTGAAGCCTTTTTGAAAAATTTTCCCTTTGTCCATCTTTTTACAGACGTTTTAGGCTTCATGGTTACGTTATGTTATAGTCAACAACCGATAACCGTGCGCGATTCCGACTACAGGGCGAGGACCGACTCGTTGGCCCGTCCCCGAGGGGCAGGGTGTGGAATACACGTTCTATCGATTGTAAAAAAATTTTGGGAAAAGGGGAATCAAGTATGAGACTATCGGCAAAGGCAAGCGGAGGTTCGCGGGGCGCGATGTCGAGCTTGCAGACCAAACTAACGGTGATTATCCTCACCATTTTCCTGGTGGCCCTGGGGGCGCTGGGGGGCCTGAATTACTGGCAGGCGAACAAGATGCTCACGCAGGCCATTTACGACGACGCCAAGAGCATCGTTCATTACGAGGCGGAAAATATCGGCGACTGGCTGGAATCCCGCCTGAACGATATGGAGATGATGGCGGTGGCGCCGATGATCCAGGGCGGCGACAGGGCGGCGATCATGCCCTATCTGGCGAGTGCCGCGAAGGCGAACAAGGAGTATGATACGATCGGCTATATCCTGCCGGACGGGTCGTATTTCAATTCGACGGGGGCGACGGGCAGCCTGGCCGACCGCGATTATTTCCAGAAGGCGGTCAAGGGCGAGAAGGCGATTTCCGATCCGATGCTGTCGCGGTCGACCGGCCACCTGGTGACGGTGGTAGCGGTGCCGGTGAAGGCGGGCAACACGGTGACCGCGGTGCTTTACGGGGCGGTCGATATGCAGAGGCTGACCGAAGAGGTGCTGAGCGTCAAGATCGGCAAGACGGGCTATGTGTACGCGACGCAGGGCGACGGCCTGTTTATCCTCCACCCGAACAAGGACCTGGCGATGAAGTATAACCCGCTGAAGGATGACAAGGGCGCCCCGGCGCTGAAGGAGGCCACCCAGAAAGCGATTAAGGGCGAAACGGCCGTTGCCGGGTACGATTTCCAGGGTAGCCACAAGCTGATGGCGTATGCGCCGATACCCGGCACGAACTGGGCGGCGTACGCGACCGCGCCGATTGAGGAGCTTACCGGGGAGCTGGCGACGTTGCGCAATATTTCGCTGGTAACGGTGGCGGTGGTGCTGGTGATCGCCGCGCTGGCGGTGGCGATGATGACGCGCAGGATCGTCGGCCCGCTTAAGATGATGGTGGCGCAGGTGCAGGATGTGGCGAACGGCGACCTGACCGACCGCAACCAGACGATCGATTCGAACGATGAGGTGGGCCAGCTGGCGGACGCGATCGTGGCGATGCGCGGCAATCTGCGCAGTCTGGTGAAGCAGATCAATGCGAACGCCGACCAGGTGGCGTCGTCGTCGGAGGAGCTGACGGCGAGCGCCGAGCAGTCGACCCAGGCGGCCAACCAGATCGCGTCGTCGATCATGAGCGTGGCCAACGGGTCTACGGAGCAGGTGGCGGCAGCCAACGAGACGGCTTCGGTGGTGGAGCAGATGTCGGCCGGCCTGCAGCAGGTGGCGGCGAACGCCAACCACATGGCGGAGCAGTCGGCCCGGGCGGCCGAGCAGGCCAAGGACGGCGGCAAGGCTGTGGATAAGGCGGTCGGCCAGATGGGCCATATCGAGAAGACGGTGAATTCCTCGGCGGTGGTTGTGGCCAAGCTGGGCGAGCGTTCGAAGGAGATCGGCCAGATCGTGGATACGATCGCCGGGATCGCCGGCCAGACGAACCTGCTGGCCTTGAACGCGGCGATAGAGGCCGCCCGCGCCGGCGAACAGGGCCGGGGCTTCGCGGTGGTGGCCGAGGAGGTCAGGAAGCTGGCCGAGCAGTCGCAGGATGCGGCGAAGAAGATCGCCGACCTTATCGGCGAGATTCAGGGCGACACGGACAAGGCGGTCGTGGCGATGAACGAGGGCACCCGCGAGGTGAAGACGGGCGCCGAGGTGGTCAACGCCGCCGGGGCTGCGTTCCAGGAGATTATCGCGCTGGTGACCGAGGTTTCCGGCCAGGTGCGGGAGATTTCGGCGGCGGTGGAAGAGATGGCGAGCGGCAGCCAGCAGATCGTGGGCTCGGTGCGCAAGATCGACGGGCTGAGCAAGGCGGCGGCGGGCGAGACGCAGAGCGTGTCGGCGGCGGCCGAAGAGCAGCTGGCTTCCATGGAAGAGATCGCTTCGTCGAGCCAGGCGCTGGCGAAGCTGGCCGAGGACTTGCAGGTCGCGGTCGCCAAGTTCCGGGTGTAGCGTAAGGAGGCGAAGATATATGGCATCGGAACAGTTGGTGGTTTTTCAGCTGGGCAGCGAGGAGTACGCGGCGTCGATTTCCCAGGTGAAGGAGATAATCCGCTACGGCGGCGCAACGAAGCTGCCTAACACGCCCGAGCATATGGAGGGGATCATCAATCTCCGGGGCAAGGTGATCCCGGTGGTCGACCTGGCGAAGCGGTTCGGCCTGGCGCAGGCGAAGCAGGCCGGCACGCAGGCGCTGATCGTGGAGGCGGCCGGCCGCGAGGTCGGGATGGTCGTCGATGTGGTGTCCGAGGTGCTGCGGCTCGAGGACGGCGCCATCGAACCGGGCCAGACGGTGAGCCATGCCGGTGAATTCCTGCGGGGCATCGGCAAGGCGGGCGACCGGCTGCTGATAATCCTCGATCTGGACAAGCTGTTCAGCGAGGAGGAGCAAGGGGCCATGCGGGCGGCCGGTTAGCCGCCGGCTGCGGCAAGGCCGCGGCGCCTGCCTGCGGGGCCCGGAAACCAAAAGAAGGAAGCGGCAGTCCTGCGGGGATTGCCGCTTCTTTGACATCGGCGGGGCGATGCGCTAAAATAGTAGGGCATTTTATTTTTACGGGGAGTATGCAATGAGTGTTTTGACGGTGGAGAATGTAAGCCACGGGTTTGGCGCCCGGCAGATACTGGACGGGGCGTCGTTCCGCCTGCTGAAGGGCGAGCATGTCGGCCTGGTGGGGGCGAACGGCGAGGGCAAGACGACGTTCCTGGAGATTATCACCGGCCAGCTGCAGCCGGACGCGGGCCGGGTGGAGTGGTCGAACCGCGTGACGGTGGGCTATCTCGACCAGCAGGCGTCGCTGGCCAGGGGAACGACGATCCGCGAGGCGCTGCGCGAGGCGTTCGCGGGGATGTTCAAGCTGGAGGCCGAGATGCTGGCCATTTACGATAGGATGGGCGAGGCGGCGGGCGATGAGCTGGCGGCGCTGATGGAGGATGTGGGCGATATCCAGGATATGCTGGAGCACGGCGGCTTTTATGTGATTGACGCCAAGATCGAGGAGGTGGCCAACGGGCTGGGGCTGGGGGAGATCGGCCTGGACCGGGACGTGGCCGACCTGAGCGGCGGCCAGCGCACGAAGGTGCTGCTGACGAAGCTGCTGCTGCAGAATCCGACGATTCTGATTCTCGACGAGCCGACGAATTATCTCGACGCGGAGCATATCGAGTGGCTGAAGCGGTATCTGACGAATTACGAGAACAGCTTCATCCTGGTGTCGCACGATGTGTCGTTTTTGAACGCGGTGGTAAACGTTATTTACCATGTGGAGAATGCGACGCTGACCCGCTATACGGGCAGCTACGACCAGTTCGTGCAGATGCACGCGCAAAAGAAGCAGCAGGCGGAGCGGGCGTACGAGCGCCAGCAGCAGGAGGTGGAGCGGCTGGAGGATTTCATCGCCCGCAACAAGGCGCGGGTGGCGACGCGGGGGATGGCGAACAGCCGCCAGAAGAAGCTGGATAAGCTGGAGCTCTTGGAGAAGCCGCGCGAGAAGCCGAAGCCGGCGTTCCAGTTCCGCGAGGCCAGGACGCCGGGGCGGTTCGTGATCACGGCCCGCAATCTGGTGCTGGGGTACGACGAGCCGCTGACGCGGCCGGTGGATATCGCGCTGGAGCGCGGCCAGAAGGTGGCGATCCGCGGCACGAACGGGCTGGGAAAATCGACGCTGCTGAAGACGCTGCTGGGCCTCATCCCGCCCTACGCCGGCAAGGTGGAGACGGGCGATTACGTACAGCCGGGGTATTTCGAACAGGAGTCGGGCCGGGAGAGCGCCAATACGGCGATCGAGGAGGTCTGGCAGGAGTACCCGGGGTTGACGAATTTCGAGGTGCGGGCGGCTTTGGCGCGCTGCGGGCTGACGAACGAGCATATCACCAGCCTGATGATGGTGCTGAGCGGCGGCGAGAACGCGAAGGTGCGGCTGTGCAAGCTGATGCTGAAGGAGATCAACTGGCTGGTGCTGGACGAGCCGACCAACCACCTGGATGTAGACGCCAAGGCGGAGCTGAAGAAGGCGATCCGCGAGTTCAAGGGCACGGTGCTGCTGGTGTCGCACGAGCCGGAGTTTTACGAGGATCTGGTGACGGCGGTATGGAACGTGGAGGATTGGACAACGAAAGTGGTGTAATTGCTATTCTTGTGTTATAATTAAGTGCAGGTTAATGGCATTTTTTGTCGAATAATATAATAGTATTTGAACCAATTATTGTCGCCGACCCGCCGCACGGCGGTCTCCGAACCACATTTGTCGCAAAGCCGCCATTTGGCAAGCTAAGCTGCTTCGGGTCAGGGGCTACCCTGACTTTTCCGTTTGGCGCGGGGAAGCACGGCCGAGAAAGTTGTCGAACGGAGGATTTAGATGGACGTACGCAGTATCGATCCTTTCCTGAGCGCCATGAACGCGGTGATGCCCGGGCTCGGGTTCCAGCAGGTCAAGCGCGGCCGGATAAGCGTCAGCGAGTCGAATAAGATCGCCAGCCTCGGGGTGATGGTGGTGATCGGCCTGACACAGCAGATACGGGGCAACATCGCCTATAACATGACGGAGGATTCGGCCAAGCGGATCGCGAGCACGATGATGATGGGGATGCCGGTGGAGTCGTTCGACGCAATGGCGGAGTCGGCGATCGCGGAGCTCGGCAATATGCTGGCGGCCAATGCGGCGATGATCCTTGAGCAGCAGGGAACGCGCCTCGAGATTTCCCCGCCGACGGTGATCACCGGCCAGAGTTTCGCGAGTTCGGTGACTGACGCGAAACGGCTCAATATCGAGATGTTCGTGGACGAGATTCCGCTGGAAGTGAATGTGTCGTTCGTGTGATGGATTGGAAAAGGCGGCAGCCATACGGCTGCCGCCTTTTTTTGTATTTTTGCCAAAACGAACGAGCCGCACCAATTAGGGTATGCGGCTCGTTCGCCGTGAGGCGGATTAAGGCTAAACGGGATTGGCTCTTTTAATACGTTTCATACCGCCCGATTGTAAACAACTCGTCATGCTGCAAAAGTTCCGCCTTGGTCTTCTTTCCGGACGCGACCTTCACAATTTCATTAAAGATCTCGTCCCCCACCTCGCTGATTTTCTTTTTACCCTCGATAATCGTCCCGGCATTTATATCGATGTTCTCTTGCATTTTCTGATATGTCAGACTGTTACCCGTAACCTTGATCACCGGCACAAACGGAAACCCGGTCGGCGTTCCCCGCCCAGTGGTGAACACGACCACCTGCGCACCGCCGGCCACCATACTGGTAACGACCTCCCCGTCCTGGCCTTCGGCATCCATCAAGAAGAGGCCCTGGGTCGCCGGCTTCTCGGCATACTTTAACGTGCCAGCAAATGGAGCCGTACCGGACTTAAACATTCCGCCCAACGCTTTTTCAGCAACGGAGCTCACCCCGCCGTCGAAGTTCCCCGGCGTTACGAGAGCCGCGCGCGTGCTTGTCCGGTCGTAGTTCTTCGTACTTTCCCTAAGAACGTCCTCGGCATGGCGGATAATATCAAGAATGCTTTGGGCGACCTTGTCGTTAACTGCTCTTTTCGCCAAAATATGCTCCGCCCCGACCAGCTCGCCCACCTCGGTGAGGATAGCCGATCCTCCTTCTTTTATGACCCGGTTGCTCGCCACTCCCAGGGCCGGGTTAGCGGCAATTCCGGAAGTGGCGTCGGTACCGCCGCATTTCAATCCCACGATCAAGTGTTTGAGATCAAATTCCGCTTTACGCTCGGCAGATAGTCTCTGAGCAAACCGACCGGCGATTTCGACCCCCTTCTCGATCGTCTTCAAGGTTCCGCCCAAATCCTGTATCTTAATCTTTTCTACCGGCTTGCCGGATTTTGCGATCCCGTTGGACAGTTCTTCGACCGTGATCCTTTCGCAACCTAAGCCGACGATTAGAACCGCGCCGATATTGGGGTTCCTTCCCAGCCCGATCAATGTACTTACGGTTTGGTCAAGATCGGCGCCATGCTGACCGCACCCCAGGGGATGAGGCAGCGCCACCGCGTCCTGCACCTGCCGCGCTATGCACTTGGCAACGTGATTGGCGCAGAGCACCGTCGGAATAACTGCAACATAATTTCTTATCCCGTAACTGCCGTCAGGTCGTTTGTAGCCAAGTAATTTCATCAAGAAAGCCGCCCCTCTCTGCCGCGCACGTCATCTATGTTGTGAATATGAACCCACTGGCCCTTTTTGATTTCCTGGAGCGAATAGCCAATAATCTCGCCGTATTTTATTATATCTTCGCCCTTTGGAATATCGCGCAAAGCCATTTTATGGGCAAAAACTATTGCTTCTTTGGCTTTCAGGTCCGTATCCTCAAACGTGACTGTTTCCCCTTTGGCCACGTCCTCCAGCAGAATCCCCACATTATCGTCGGGGTCCATTATCAGCATCCGTTTCTTCAAAATTCATCTCTCCTCAAGTTCCGTGATTATAACTGTACCGTCGGCGACAGGCAATCCCCATCAGATTCCGAAATATTATGCATCAATATTGGACAGCGGTTGCCGCCAACCATCCCCTTCGACGACCCGGGCAATTAACATCGACGCCACCGTATCGCCTGTAGAATTAAGCATCGTTGTTATCGGGTCAACAAGTTGACCCAACATGATAACTATAGGAAGAGCTTCCGGAGGAAAACCGAACATGGTGACAATAAGGGTTTCCCCGATGACGCCGCCACCGGGTACGCCCGATATCGCCACGGCGCTCAATACCGAAACAAAGACCGCGAAAGCATAAAGGGAAAAACCTTCGAACGGCATCCCGAAAATTCCGTACAAAAAGGCGATTTTGAAAATACAGCTCAAGCATGATCCATCCATATGGGCGGTGGCCCCAATAGGCAAAACCACTCTGCTGATATCGTTGGGAACACCTATTTTTTGCGCGGCTTCCAGTTCCGCCGGGATGGTCGCCACGCTGCTCCGGGTCGCTACGGCCGTTATCGCCGGAACGTAAATCGCCTTCCAAAAGGCGGTAACACCGCCTTTTCTGTCCGCAAGGAAGGCGTAAAAGGTGAAGGCGATAAAGAAGTACACGAAAGCGGTCGGGAAGAAAATTGCCAATGCTTTGGCATATGTACCCAGCAGTTTGGGGCCATGAGTGCCGACGAGGTTGGCGAAGTAGGCGCCCAGGCCGACCGGCGCGAACAGCATCAGTAATGAAATCATTTTCATAACGACATTGGATAACAGGGTCAGCCCTTCGGTCACTTTTCGCGCTTTTTCGCCCATTGCGCCGACGGTAAATCCGAAGAAGATGGAGAACATAATCAGCGGCAGCATATTTCTTCTGGAGATTATCGACGCAAAGTCGTCAACCGTAAACGCCTTTACGATCTGGTCGCTGATCGTGAAAGTCTTCAATGCCTCTGCTTTCGGCAGTGTCAGTTTAAGCCCTTCGGCCGGCGGAAAGGCGTTCATCACCCCCACCATCAGCCCGGAAGCGATCAGCCCGGTAAAGACAAACACCGCCAATGTCGCCCCCAACAGCTTGCCCAGCCGGTTCATATCCTTGATATCGGCGATGGCGCTGCTAATCGTTAAAAAAACCAGCGGAACAACAATAGTGAAAATCAGATTAATGAAGATGTCACCAAGGGGCTTTAAGACCGTGGCCTTTTCGCCAAAGACCGCACCCAGTATGCCTCCTAGAATTACACCGCCGAGCAGAATCAAAGGAAATCGGTAACTCGATGTCTTTTTGGTATTAGCCATTTGAAGACCCTCCTTCTGTATTATTGGTCACGATTAAGCCCTGTCATGTCAATTCGGCATCATCTCCCTTGACAACAGTAACTGCGTGTTTTATTATTAGAATACTTTGTATATTATTGGTTTTGATTTTAATAGCTCATCTCTTGATGAGTAGCTGAAGGTTATTATTTTTTATAATATCACTTATCATATAAAAAAAGCAATGTTTTTCTGGAGGTTATTATGTCCGAGGAGTTGGATGAGAAAGAACTTTTAATTCTCGAGTTGATCAGAAACGCGCCCGAACCGATTGGTTCGTGGTATATCGTCAACTATCTCAACAAACGGAATATCCAGGTAAGTTCGGCCACCGTCGGCAGAGTTCTGAACAAATTGGACGGTATGGGCTACCTTCAGAAAGAAAAATTCCGCGGGCGCGTGCTCACCGCCAAAGGTCTTCAGGTTATCAAGTATAACAAACGCTTGAAGGACATGGTCAAAGAACAGCACAAAATCACTAAGCTGATCGACAAAAAGCTTCTTGAGGATTTACTCGTCGTCCTGGAAGCCCGCCGGGCAGTCGAAGGCGCCGCTGCCCGGATGGCCGCAATCCGCGCGACCCCCGAGGATATCGCAACCATGGAGCAGTGTCTCAACTATCGGTATCAAAACGCAACGGAAAAAAACTGGATTTCGGGTGATAACCTGGTTTTCCACAAAAGCATTGCCAAGGCAGCCAAAAACAATATTCTGGAGAGTTTTTTTCACCAGTTGGCCATTTTGACGAAGCAATCCAAAGACCTGGAACTTCTTTGTCAAAAAACCGCCACGGATATTCCCAGATATCATGAAAGTATCATGGAAGCTATTAAAGATCATAATCCCGAGGCTGCGGAAAAAGCCATGGCCGAGCATATCGAAAGCCTGATCGACGATATCAACGCCCATATCTGCGCCAGTGCTCCCTGAGGCGGTGGTTCGGGACCGCCACCCAAAATTCGGCCACTGCCTTGCTCCGTCGGCTCCGCAGTCCATCCAATGAGACTTGTGAAAATGCTTACGCCGCCTATCTAATAGAACGCCTATTCCACTGACGAATTTAACGGACGCCATTCGAACGCCCAGGCCACAATCGCGGCCTGGGCGTGAAATTATAAAGAGGACGATATTCAAAAACCGGACGCAGATGGGGTATCAGCAACAGTCCCAGGCGGCCGAGAAGGTCCCAGATGCAAGGCGTACCGGAGAACACGACGCAGGCGTACTGGTACGTACGCCGAGGCAGTGGTCGAGGAACAACGAAGCAGATGGGGTATTCTCGACAACCTGGGATTTCAGCCGCAGAGGATTTTGCAGAGGATGGCATGGTTTATGTCGTGTCCGGGCTTCAGGCCGGTGAGCTGTTCGAGTTTTTTGAGCCGGAAGACGAGGGTGTTGCGGTGGATGAAGAGGGCTTGGGCGGTGAGGGTGAGGTTGAGGTTGTTGTCGAGAAGGTGGCGAACGGTGTTGCGCATGTCGTATTTGGCGTCGATCCTGGCGGTGAGTTTTTCCTGCAGGTCTTTGACGGCGTTGCAGGTGCCGAGGCCGCGCGGGCTGCGCAGCAGGTAGGAGGCGAGGAGGCCGAATTCGTAGATGGAGGCGATGGCCTGGCCGCCGCGGGCGTTGTCGAGGGCGAAGAGGGCTTCCTGGCAGGAGTCGCGGAGCTTGAGGGGCGAGCTTACGAGGCTGCCGAGACCGAGGCGGAGGGAGGCGGCGGGGTTGTCGGCGTCGATGAGGCGGACAAAGGCGGCGCCCCAGGCGCTGACGGCTTTGGCGTCGGTGGCGGCGGGAAAGTGTTTGAGGATGATCATGCGGTTTTCGAGGAAGGCGATCATGTCGGCGGGGGCGATGACTTCGGAAGAGCGGAGGCGCTGGAGGAGGCTTTCCTGGGTGCGGGCGGATACGAGGTCGAAGGAGCCGTAATGGTGGTAGGCGCTTTCGAGGAGGGGGCGGACGTTGGCGACGGCGACGAGGCGGGGCAGGGTGAGGTCGAATTTGAGCATTTTGGCCCGGGCTTCGAGCTGGGGGTAGCTGGCGGCGGCGTGCTCGGACAGCAGCAGGGTGGCGAATTGCTCGTGGAGGTGAGACTGGGAGCGGAATTCGCCCATGAGGGTTTCGCGTTCGAGGATGAGTTCGGTGACCATTTTGACGAGTTCGGCGGTGTTGCGGACGGCGTCGGGGTGGCCGGTGACGCCGACGACGCCGACGGTCTGCTCGCCGAGGACGATGGGCCAGTTGAGGCCGGGAAGGGAGCCGGGGTAGCGGGCGAGGTCCTCGGGGAAGATTTCGACGACGGCGCCGTTGTCGATGACGTCCTTGGCGCCTTTGTGGAAGGTGCCGAGCCGGTGCTTCTGGCCGGAGCCGATGATTATGCCGGCGTCGTTCATGATGTTGACGTTCTGGTGGACGATGGGCATAATATTGTCTACGATTTGCTGAGCCAGCTGGCTGGTGAGGATCATGCTCTCGCCCCCGTTTCACATTATGGTTTTATTATACAACAGCAGCCAGGTGCTGTTAAAGGGCGAAAAATCGCCTATGCCGCCCTTAATCCCCATAATTGCCCGCGAATTCCACATAGTGAGACGACATTTGCGGGACGGCTGGCGGCCAGCATTATTGTGCAAGACTAACAATAAACAGTTGGTTTTGGCCGCAACGGTTGGTTTTGTCAGACAATTGAAAAAATGCGGGCGGACTCTGTAAAATTAAGGTAACCCGATGTATATTCGGACTGATAAGGGAAAAGCCCCTAAACATGACAAAGGACGTGAATGATGTGCGTATTGTTGTCGCGCCGGATTCGTTCAAGGGAAGCCTGTCGGCGGTGGCGGTGGCCAAGGCGATGGAGGCAGGCATTTTGGCGGTGTTCCCCGCGGCCGAGGTGAAGAAGGTGCCGATCGCCGACGGCGGCGAGGGCACGGTGGAGGCGCTGGTGCTGGCGACGGGCGGCTGCGTGATTCCGGAGCAGGTGGCCGGGCCGCTGGGCGATACGGTGGAGGCCTGCTGGGGGCTTTTGGGCGACGGCGAGACGGCGGTTATCGAGATGGCGGCCGCTTCGGGCCTGACGCTCGTGCCGAAGGAACGGCGCAATCCCCGGGCGACTTCGACATACGGCACGGGGCAGCTTATCAGGGCGGCCCTCGACCGGGGCATCCGCAAGCTGATAATCGGCATCGGCGGCAGCGCGACGAACGACGGGGGCGCGGGCATGGCCCGGGCGCTGGGGGTGAGATTCCTGGACGCCGGCGGCGGCGAGCTTGCCGACGGCGGCGCGACTCTGGCGAAGCTGGCCCGCATCGATCTTACGGGGCTTGACCCCCGCCTGGCGGCGACGCAGATCATGGTTGCCTGCGATGTGGATAATCCGCTGTGCGGCCCGCGGGGCGCGTCGGCGGTGTACGGCCCGCAGAAGGGGGCCACGCCGGAGATGGTGGCCGAGCTGGACGCGGCGCTGGCGGTGTACGCCGCGGTGGCGAAGGCCGCGACCGGCAAGGATGTGGCGGCTCTCCCGGGCGCCGGCGCGGCCGGCGGCCTGGGGGCGGGGCTGATGTATTTCACCGCGGCGGCTTTGCGGCCGGGGGTGGAGATCGTGCTTGAGGCGACGGGGTTCGCGGCGCTGGTAAGGGATGCGGCGCTGGTGATCACCGGCGAGGGCAATACGGATTTTCAGACCGCCCACGGCAAGGCGCCGGTGGGGGTGGCGAAGGTGGCCAAACAGTTCGGCGTGCCGGCGGTGTGCCTGTCCGGCGGGCTGGGCAAGGGCTGCGACGCGGTGCTTGAGCAGGGGGTGGACGCGCTGATGAGCGTGGTGCCCCAGCCGATGACGCTGGAGGATTGCATGTGCTCGGCCGCGGAGCTTATCAGCGCGGGGACGGCCCGCCTGTGCAGGGTGCTGAAGGTGGGCATCCTGCTGGGGCGGCGCACGAAAGGATAGATGTGGTTCAGACGCAATAGCTTACTCGGCAGGTCCGCGAAATGAGGAGGAAAGGGGGCCGGAACGCGAGAGGGACTCTTCTGGGAAGAGATTAATGGAGAGGGAAAGGAAGGGTTACTCATGGTACAGGGTCCAATGCTGTTGGTCATTCTGCTGGTAGCCATCGCTTTCATCGTCATTGCAATCTCGCGTTACAAGATCCACGCTTTTCTGGCATTGCTGCTGTCGGCTTTTATCGTCGGGTTCGCCGCCGGGATGAATCCGGTGGATGTGGCGACGAACGTCGCCAAAGGCTTCGGCGGCACGGTGGAGAAGATCGGCATCGTCATCATCTGCGGCACGATCATCGGCGTGATGCTGGAGAAGAGCGGCGCGGCGCTGACGATGGCGGACACCATCCTGAAGATCGTCGGCAAGGAGCGCCCGGCGCTGGCGATGACGGTAATCGGCTACGTAACCTCGATCCCGGTGTTTTGCGATTCGGGCTTCGTAATCCTGTCGGCGCTGAACAAGTCGCTGGCAAGAAGGGCGGGCGTATCGATGGCGGTCCTGGCGGTCGCGCTTTCGACCGGCCTGTACGCCACCCATACGCTGGTGCCGCCGACTCCCGGTCCGATCGCGGCCGCCAACAACCTGAAGGCCGACCTGGGGATGGTCATCCTGATGGGCCTGATCGTGGCGATTCCCTGCGCGATCGCCGGCTACATCTGGGCTACCTGGTACTCGAAAAGGTTTTACATCGAGCCCGAGGGCGGCCTGACGTTCGAAGAGCTGCTGGCCCAGTTCAAGACGCTGCCGGGACCGCTGGCGTCCTTCGCGCCGCTGATTGTGCCGATCGTGCTGATCGGCCTGAAGTCGGTGGCCAACTTCCCGGGGGCGCTTTTCGGCAAGGGCGCGCTGAAGCTGACGCTGGATTTCATCGGCGAGCCGATGATTTCGCTGCTGATCGGCGTGGGACTGTGCCTGTTCCTGGTGGATAAGCTCAACGAGGAGGTGCTGTCGGGCTGGGTCGGCCAGGGTCTGCGCGACTCGGCGGCGATCATCATGATAACCGCGGCCGGCGGTTCGCTGGGCGCGCTGATCGCGGCGACGAAGATCGGCAATTATCTCGGTACGAGCCTGGCGCAGTTCAACCTCGGCATTTTCCTGCCGTTTATCATCGCGGCGGCGATCAAGACGGCCCAGGGGTCGTCGACGGTGTCGCTGATAACGACGTCGACGATCGTCTATCCGCTGCTGGCGACGCTGGGCATGGCCTCGCCGATGGGGGCCGTGCTCGTGACCATGGCTATCGGCTGCGGTTCGATGGTCGTGTCGCACGCCAACGATTCGTATTTCTGGGTTGTATCGCAGTTTTCCAACATCCCGGTCGACACCGCCTACAAGACCCAGACGCTGGCTACGCTGGTGCAGGGGGTTGTCGGCATGGTGACGGTTTGGGTGCTGTCGCTGATTCTGGTATAGCAGGAGGGCGATGACGTCTGCGGGCGGACGCGGGCTCCCGCCGCTACCGGCGGGAGCCCGGATTGTACGCCGGGACCGGGCGGGCGGACGACTGCGCTGCATTAATACGATGCATTTATAAGATGGAGGAGACAGAATGGATTACGACAAGAAGATAATCAGTAAAGCCGCCAAAGCCCACTACAACCTGCCGGTGTCCGTGCTGGCGGAGAAGGCCGTCTGCGCCGGCGAGGGCATGCTGACCGCCAGCGGCGCCCTCAGGGTCGCC
>JARKNV010000016.1 GCA_029976065.1 Selenomonadales bacterium | reverse complement strand
GTAGGCGAGCAGCACCCAGGTGACGTTGTCCATGGTGAAGCCGAAGGTGTTCATGATGTTGGTGAGGGCGATGTCGAGGGAGCTGGCGACGTAGCCGCTGAGGACGGTGCCGAGGGAGACGATGAAGAGGACGAAGTATTTATTCGGTTTGGCGGCGTTCATGGGTAATCACCTGCCTGTGCGGATGGCGACGACGGCCGACATGCCGGGTTTGAGGTCGGCCTGGCCGTTGTCGGTGATTTTGATTTTGACGGGGATGCGCTGGGTTACTTTGGTGAAGTTGCCGGTGGCGTTGTCGGCCGGCAGGAGGGCGAACTGGGAGCCGGTGGCGGCGCCAACGTCGGCGACTTCGCCGGCGAATTTGCGGCGGGGGTAGGCGTCGACGGTGAATTGGACGGTTTCGCCGAGCTTGACGCGGCCGATGTCGGTTTCCTCGATGTTGGCTTCGACCCAGGAATCGGCGGGGTCGGTGAGGCTGAAGACGGTCTGGCCGACGGAGACGGTTTCGCCCTGGTCGACGGGGAGCTTGGCGATGACGCCGGCGACGGGAGCGGTGATGACGGAATTGGCGAGCTGGAGTTCGGCGCTTTTGAGGGCGGCGGCGGCCTGGTCGACGGTGGCGCGGGCGAAGTCGACGTCCTGGGCGGCCGCGCCTTCGGTGGCGAGGCTGTAGCCCTGGCGGGCGGCGTCGTACTGGGCCTGGGCGACTTTGAGGGCGGTGAGGGCCTGGTCGCGCTGCTGGGCGGAGAGGGCGCCGTCTTCGTAGAGGGTGGCGGTGCGCTCGTAGTTTTTGCGGACGTTGTCGAGGTTGGCCTCGGCCTGTTCGACGGTGGCGCCGGCCTGGGCGACCTGCTGCGGGCGGTTGCCGGCCTGGAGGGAGGCGAGCTTGGCCTGGGCGGCGGCGAGGTTGGCCCGGGCCTGTTCGACCTGGATCTGGATGGCTTGGCTGTCGATGCGGGCGATTACCTGTCCGGCCTGGACGCGGTCGCCTTCCTTGACGGCGAGCTCTTCTATCTGGCCGGGGACTTTGGTGCTGACGTTGACGATATTGCTTTTCACTCTGGCGTCGTCGGTGGATATTTTGGCGCTGGCTGTATACCACCAACCGCCCCCCGCTATGGCGAGCACGGCCGCTATGCAGCCGGCGGTCAGGACGAGTTTGCGTTTGTTGATTTGTTTCGGGGCGCTCATGGTATTCCTCCTAAGTATTGATGGGGTCAGCCGCTTCAATCGGCGAAGAGGTAGTCGCGGATGGCTTTATGGCGTCGCTCCAGTTCCAGCATTTTGGCCTGGGCGGTTTTTTTCAGGCAGGCGAGGTAATCGCGGCCGCTGGGGGTGATGGTGTAGACGCGCTTGCCGCGGGTGGCGGGGTTTTCCCAGCTGCCGGCGACGTAGCCCCCCTCTTCGAGCTGGCGGAGGAGCGGATAGAGGAAATTAGGGTTGGGGCGGACGGCTTCGCCGGTGAGGCGCTTGATCTCGCAGGCGATGCGGTTGCCGTGGGCGGCGTGCGTTTTGAGGATTTTGAGGATGAAGAGGGCGGTGACGAGTTTGATCCACGTTTTGGCGTCCGGGCTGAGCACGACGAAGACCTCCCTTGCCGGGGTCGTAGTTTGCAATAATTTTGTGATTATGTTAATCGTAACATTGTTAATATTAATAGGTTTTGCGGCCGGCGTCAATTGAGGATTACCGGTAAGTCTGGGCGGGGCTGCCAGGGGAGGGCGCGCGGGGCAATGAAAAAGCCTCCAGGCGAGGGAGGCTGGGGGTGTGGGTTATCTTGTCTTTTGGCAGTTCGTAATTTGCTTGCGGAGAACGCAGGCTTTGCGCCGGAGCTACGGCCGAACGCGCCATAGGGCTCGGGCCGACACAGCCGTACCGTCGCCAACTGTCGTCCGTGACAGGTGGCTCCTCGCCCGTCCGTCCATGGACGGGCGTACGTTGTGTTACCGGCCTTTCGCGCCGACGGCGCGTAACGGCCTCCGCAACGGCGCCTCCGCCTGCGTGCTCCGCCGCCTGCGGCGCGGCGTTTCCGGCATTGGGTGCTGCCCCCTTCAAGTGAGGCGGCCACCGCAACGGGGGCCGAACCCAATGCCGGAAAAAGCCGGTGAAATAAGAAAAGCCCCACTATTGGGGCTTTTTCATATTAACGGACTAGGATAACAGTTTCCAGCCTTCATAGAATAAGTAGAATGCAAGTAAAACTAGCATTGCGGCTAGGAGGCGCATTACTATGATATAGCCGCGGCCGGTGAAGGCGTGGCTGGTTTTGCTGACGAGGACGGCGAGGAGGATTTTGGCGCCGATGAGGCAGGTGTAGAAGCCGACGAGGAAGGCGGCGGCGACGGCGGGGCCTTGCTCCCAGCCTTTGAGGAGGAGCGGGCTGCCGACGGTGAGCCAGAAGATGAAGGGATGGGGGTTGAGGAGGTTGACGAGGGCGCCGCGGAGGATGGAGTTGGCGGCGGCGGTGTCGACGTCGGCCGCGGGCGGGCCGGAGCGGGCGTTGTCCCAGGCCATCCAGCGACGAACAGGCCGCCGGCGATGGCGATGAGGCCGAGGACCGGCCGATAGGCGGCGATGGCGGCGAGGAGCCAGGTGGCGGCGGCGATGACGGGCACGTCGGTGACGAGGGGCGAGCAGGCGGCTTTGATGCCTTCGCGCCGCCCGAAACGCAGGGTCTGGGCGATGACGAGGGCGAAGAGGGGGCCGGGGGAGAGGCCGGACGACAGCCCGAGGGAGGCGCCGGCGAGCAGGAAGGCGAGCATGGGGCATTCAACCTTTCCGGGTATTGGCGGCGGGCTGCGGCGACGAGGGGCCGCGGGCCAGCCAGAGGCCGAGGAAGATGACGAGGCCGCCGGCGGCCTGGAGGAGGCCGAAGCTTTCGCTGAGCCAGAGCCAGGCGAAGAGGATGGAGATGATGGGACAGAGGTTGGGGTAGAGGGAGGCGCGGGTGCTGCCGAGGGCTTTGACGGCCCAGATCCAGGTGAAGTTGGCGACGGCGAGGGCGAAGACGGCGGAGAAGACGATGCTGTACCAGCCGCCGGCGGGAATGGCTCCCCAGTCGGTGCGGGCGAGGCCGGGCACGGCGAGGATGGTGAAGAGGGCGGCGTTGACGGCGAAGACGGAGGCCATGATCTGGTGGAGGGAGTAGCTGTCGGCGAGCCGCCGGAAGGCGACGGTGTACCAGCCGTAGGCGCATTGGCCGATGAGGATGAGGACGGCGCCGGTGAGGTGGGGGCCGGCGAGGCTTATTTCTTTGCCGGCGCCGACGACGGTGAGGACGACGCCGCCGAGGGAGAGGGCGATGCCGAGGGCGGTGCGGGGGGCGAGGAGCTCGTAGCCGAGGATGCGGTTGATGAGGGCGATGTTGACGGGCAGGGTGGCGAGGACGAGGGCGGCGTTGCCGGCGGTGGTGGCGTCCATGCCGTAGATGATGAAGATTTGGTTGCCGAAGAAGCCGAAGACGCTGACGACGAGGAGGTAGCTGATGTCTTTGGCGGGCATGGGCCGATACCGGCCGCTGGCCAGCATGGCGCCGCCGGTGAGGAGGGCGGCGATGACCATGCGGAAGGCGTTGTAGACGAGGGGGTCCATGGCATTGAGGCCGATTTTCATGACAGGGGTGTTGACGCCCCAGATGAAGACGACGGCAAGGAGGATTATTTCGACGGTGCGGGCTTTGGGTGTTGGGACGGGGGTCACGTTATCATCTCCGTTTGTAGCTGCATGTTTTGTTAATTCCACGCCGGAGGCCGAGAACCTTTCCCGGGGCGCGGGGAATTAAAAGGGATTCGGCGGCGGAAGGGCGAAGGTAGGTGTGCCGGCGCGGACAGGGCCGGGACAATGGAGGTTTGTATGGTATACTGCGAGGGTGGCCTGTGGGCGATCGAGGCGCGGGCTTTTTGCATACGGTGTACGCCGTTCACGCATAATTTCTGGGTGCTGGTGGATGCGGACGGGCAGGTGGCGGAGCAGCTTCACGGCCTGGCGGTGGACCCGGCGACGGGCCGGGCGAAGGCGATCGGCTGGTCGGCGCATGTGCTGCTGGCGGTGCAAGGGGCCGATTTCGCGTGGGCGCTGCAGCCGGGGCAGCCGCGGACGGTGTGTGCGCGCGGCGGCGAGGGCGAGGTGGTGCCGCGCTGGCTGGCGGCGACGGCGGCGATCCCGGCGGTGAATGCGCTGGGGCTGCGGTATCCGAACTTGTGGCAGCACGGGTACCGGGCGAATTGCAATACGGTTTTCAATACTTTCGGGCAGATCATGGGCTTCGACGACCCGGCGCGCCTGCTGCCGACGCTGGCGCCGGGCATAAGGCTGGTGGTGTCGCGGGGGCTGATCGAGCGGTACAGGTACCGACCATTGTCGACGGGCTGAGGGCTGATGCCCGACTGGACCCGGGCGTGGCAAAGGCCGGCCGGAGAGTTCTCCGGCCGGCCTTGTATTTGTTTGGCGGCCTCTCCCCCACCCTCTCGTTCTTCTCTGAATTGCCGGGGCCGTTCAGAAGTGCCCAGATGCTAGGCGGCTCCGAGGACGCTCGCGTAGACAGTACACGGAACGTACGGCAAGCGAGCGCCCGGAGGAACAACGCCGCAGATGGGCGCTTATGGGCGGCCCCAACGATTTAGAGACAAATAATTGCGCCGTGGCGGCCGGTGGTGCCGTGCTCGGCCCGGTGCGAATAAAACAGGGCGGTGTTTTCGGCGGTGCAGACGCCGCTGATGTCGATGTTGGCGCGGGGGACGCCGATTTCTTCGAGCTGGTCGCGGTTGGCGTGCCAGAGGTCGAGGAGCCATTTGTCGCCGCGGGGGACGACGAGGTGCTGCCAGGTGTCGCAGAAGGAGGCTTTGAGGGTGTCGACGACGGGGGCGTCGACTTCGTAGCAGCAGGGGCCGATGGAGGGGCCGATGCCTACGAGGCAGTCGGCGGGTTGAGTGCCGAAGTGTTCGCCCATGGCGAGGACGGTTTTGGCGCCGATTTTGGCGACGGTGCCTTTCCAGCCGGCGTGGCTGAGGCCGACGGCTTTGCGGACTGGGTCGTAGATGAGGACGGGGACGCAGTCGGCGTAGAAGAGGATGAGGGGCAGGCCGCGTTCGGCGGTGATGAGGGCGTCGCTGGCGGGGACGGCGGCGGCGTGGCTGCGGGCGCCCCGTCCGGCGTCGTCGGCCATGACAAGGTGGATGTGGTCGCCGTGGACTTGCTGGCAGGTGGCGGCGCGGGCGTAGTCGACGCCCACGGCCTGGCAGAAGAGGTCGCGGTTGAGGCGGACGGTGTGGGGGTCGTCGCCGCTTTTGAGGCCGAGGTTGAGGGTGGCGTAGGGGGCGACGCTGAGGCCGCCGAGACGGGTGGAGACGCCGTGCTTGAGGCCCTGGTGGGCGAGATGGGTGAACAGGCCGAACCAGACGCCGTTGGCGGCGCGTTTGAGGACGAATTTGCTCATGGGGTTTGGCCTCCTTGTTGTTCCTGGCCGGGTCGGCAGACGCCGCAGCGGGTGCAGCCGGGACGGCAGGAGGGGGTGTATTTTTCACCGCGGGCGCGGGTGAGTTCCTGGTAGAGGTAGCCGGGGGCGAGGCCCATGTCGAGGTGCTGCCAGGGGAGGGTTTCGCCGGGCGGACGTTGGCGGTAGAGGTAGAAGGCGGGGTCGAGGCCGGCGGCGGCGAGAGCGCGGACGAAGTGTTTGGGGCCGCCGCGGCGGTGGGCATCGAGGAGAACGGGGCCGAGGCGGCGGTCGCCGCGGGATAGGATGCCCTGGAGGTAGGCTTCTTTGGGGGGTTCGACGAGGATTTCGAGGTTTTTGTCGCCTTTGAGGGCGGCGCGGAGGGCGGCGAGCCTGGCTTCGACGGTGTCCCGGGGGGCCATGGGCAGCCATTGGAAGGGGGTGAAGGGTTTGGGGATGAAGGGGTTGATGCTGAGGGTGAGGCGGCCGCCGCTGCCGTGGGCGGCCATGTGGCGGCGGGTGGCGCGGGCGAGGTCGGCAATTGCGGCGATGTCGCCGTCGTCTTCGCTGGGCAGGCCGACCATGATGTAGAGGCGGACGTGGGGGATGCCGGCGGCGGCGGCGAGGGCGATGGCCCGCTCGAGGTCGGCGGCGTCGATGCCTTTGTTGATGACGCGGCGCAGGCGGTCGCTGGCGGCTTCGGGGGCGAGGGTGATGGTTTTGTGGCCGCTGGCGGCTAAAGCGCGGGCGAGCGTGGGGGTGAGGGAGTCGGCGCGTAGGGAGGCGACGGAGAATTTGAGGTCGTGGGCGCGGAGGAAGGCGACGAGGGCGTCGATGTCGGGGTAGTCGGAGACGGCGGCGCCGACGAGGCCGATTTTGTCGCGGCAGTTTTGGGCCTGGAGGATGGCGGCCTGGAGGCCGGCGAGGGAGCGGACGCGGGGCCGGCGGAAGCAGTAGCCGGCCATGCAGAAGCGACAGTGGCGGCCGCAGCCGCGGGCGATTTCGATGAGGTACATGTCGCCGAATTCGGTGTCGGCGGTGACGACG
Source organism: Selenomonadales bacterium (assembly GCA_029976065.1). Lineage (GTDB taxonomy): Bacteria > Bacillota > Negativicutes > Sporomusales > UBA7701 > Anaeroselena. The sequence goes on along the minus strand of JARKNV010000016.1, from coordinate 105,380 downwards.
GCGGTTTCGCCGGGATAGGCGTCGAGGTCGCGGACCCAGCGGCGGCCGATGACGGCGGGAACGCCGACCTCCGGCCTGAGCGCGGCGAGGGTGCCGTCGGGGTTGTATTCGTCGGCGTAGAAGCGGGGCACGTAGACGCCGGGGATGGCGGCGAGGGCGAGGAGGAGCTTTTCGCGGTCGTGCCCCTCCTCCCTGCCCCGCTGCCAGGCGGCGAGGATTTCGCCGACGACTTGTTCGCCTTCGCCGATGACGAAGGCGTCGATGAAGGGGGCGAGGGGTTCGGGGTTGAAGGTGGCGCAGGGGCCGCCGGCGATGACGATGGGGTCCTGGTCGCCGCGGTCGGCGGCGAGGAGAGGGATTTTGCCGAGGTCGAGCATGGCTATGAGGTTGAAGTAGTCCATTTCGAAGGAGACGGCGAAGCCGATGAGGGGGAATTCGTAGAGGGGGCGCTGGGTTTCGAGGGTCATGAGGGGGGTGTTTGTGCGGAGGTGCTCGGCGAGGTCTTTTTTGTCGGGCAGGAAGGCTCGTTCGCAGGCGGCGAGGCCGCCGGCGTTGATTTGGCGGTAGATGATGTGGAAGCCGAGGTTGGACATGCCGACATGGTAGGTGTTGGGGAAGGCCAGGGCGAAGCCGGGGCGGGAGCCGGGGGCGTGGACGGAGGCGCCTTGTTCGGCGGCGAGGCGTTGTTTGAGTTTTTCTTTGAGGGGCCAGGACAAGTGCATCACTTCCGGGTGCTATTATTTGCCACATCAGTATTTATACGCGGTTATAGTGTTTCCCTGCCACCCCGGCGAACATTAGGGAAAGTTGCCGGGAAGAGGCAAGCAGCCCGCGAACGCGGGCTGCGGAGAAAGGGAAAACGGCCTGGAAGGCGGTCAGTTGAGGGCCTGAATGTTTTCGATGCGGAAAATGGCTTGGTCTACGACTCTTTTCACCAGGTCTTCCCGCAGGTAGAATTTGTCGTAGTCGGTGAGGGTAAAGCTGTCGGCGTAGATAATCCGGCTCTGACGGACTTCGACGAGGCGGATGCGGACTTTGAGCCTGTCAATATAATACGGGGTAATTTTGTGGTAGACGTAGGTGACGTCTTGGTGGAAATGGGCGGCAAGGATGTAGTCGTAGCCGTATTTTTGGCCGAAGGCAACGAGGTCCGCTTTGTCGCGGGCCACCAACGGGCCGGCTTCGCCGAAGGCGGATTTTCCATTGGCCATTACTTGGCTTACTGCGGCGATTTGGTATTTTCCGCGGTCTACGAGGCTGAAAACGGCTTTCTCGGCGTCTTCGCGGCCACGGTCGAGGTTTGTCCAGACGTCGATGACGACGACCGGTTTGCCTTTGCTGCCGCCGGCGGCGGTGCCGGCGTTGCCCATCGGGGGGAGGAGCGGACTCTGGCCGTCCTGGGCGGCGGGCGGGTTGTAGGCGACGAGTTCGCCGAGGCGGTAGGCTGGCAATGCGAAGTTGAGGTTCTGGCCGTCGACGACGCCGAAGGTGACGATGCCGATGACGGCGCCGTCCATGTTGACGAGCGGGCCGCCGCTGTTGCCGGGCGAGGTGGGGGCGGTGTACTGGATGTAAGTGTCGGCGAACTTGTCCTGCCGGAGGGCGGAGACAATGCCGTCGGCGACGGTGAATTTAAGGCCTTGGGGGTTGCCGAAGGCGGCGATGCGCTCGCCTTTCGCGGGCAGGCCGGGCAGGAGTGCGAGGTAGGGAACCTGCTCCTGGCGGGTTTCGACCTGGAGCTTGACGAGGTCGACCCGGGAATGGGCGGCGAGCACGCTGACGACTTTGTATCTGGCGCCGTTAGCCGTTTCGACCACGGCGATATGGGCGCCGGCGACGACATGCCGGTTGGTGACGAATTCGCCGTCGGGACTGATGAAGAAGCCGCTGCCCAGCCCGAGCGGTTCTCCGTCGTGGCCGTAGGTCCGGACGAGGCCGACGGCGGGCTCGACTTGCCGGATGAGTTCGGTGAGATCGGCAGCGGCGGAGGCGTGGGCGGCCCAGAGGAGCAGGAGGAGGATGACGGCAAGGCATAAGCGGGTTTGTCTGCTTGTTGGCATGGCATCACTTCCCCGGTTTATTCCCTTGTATTATTTTCTAGCGCTCCGCGGAAATTCCTTCCAGGCCGGCGCGCGATTCGACAGCGGGCGCGGGCCCGGCGGGGCGGGATACACGGCCGGCGGGCCGGCCATACTTATAGCAAAGGGAAACGGAGGTAGCGTGCTGATGCGGACGGAAGGCGGACTGACGGCGTGGCAGCTTACGATGCTGGCGCTGGGAACGGTTATCGGGGGGTCGTTTTTTCTCGGGTCGGCGGTGGCGATCCGCAGCGCGGGACCGGCGGTGATCGCCGCTTTTCTGTTGGGCGGGGCGCTGGTGTACGTGATTTTGTTCGCGCTGTCGGAGATGACGGTGGCGGACGCGGCTCCCGGCTCGTTCCGCACGTTTGCCGAGCGGGCTTTTGGCCCGGGAGCGGGATTCACGGTGGGCTGGGTTTACTGGACGGGCCTGGTGCTGGCGATGTCGAGCGAGGCGACGGCGGTGTCGATATTCGTACGGAGCTGGCTGCCAGGGGTGTCGATCCCGCTGCTGGGGTCGGCGATTATCGTGGCGGTTACGCTGCTGAATCTGCTGGGGGCGGACAGGCTCAGCCGCCTGGAGAGCGGCCTGGCGGCGCTGAAGCTGCTGGCGATCGCCGGGTTTATCGCTCTGGGGGCGGCGCTGGTCGCCGGGCTGATGCCGGGTATGCCGCCGGTGGGCGCGGGGGCGGTGGCGGCGGAGCCGCTGCTGCCGGCCGGCGTGGGGGGCGTGGCCGGGAGTATGCTGATCGTGGTTTTTTCGTATGCGGGGTTCGAGGTTATCGGCCTGGCGGCGTCGGAGGCGCGCGACCCGCACCGCACGGTGCCGCGGGCGATCGGCATGACGGTGGCGGGCCTGGTGGGGCTGTATGTGCTGGCGATGGCGGCGCTGCTGCCGCTGGTGCCGACGGAGGCGCTGACGACGGAGGTGAGCCCGTTGGTGGCGGCTTTGGCGGCGTGGCGGCTGGCGTGGGCCGGCAATGCGATGAATATCGTGCTGGTGTCGGCGATCCTGTCGACGATGCTGGCGGCGATGTTCGGCCTGGGGCGGATGATGCGGTCGCTGGCCGAGGAGGGGCACGCGCCGGCGTGGCTCAAAGACGGGGGCGATATCCCCCGCCGGGGAATACTGTTTTCCGGAGCGGCGATGCTGGCCGGGCTGGCGCTGGGGCTGGTGCTGCCGGCGCAGGTTTACCTTTTCCTGGTGAGCGCCGGCGGGTTTTCACTGCTGCTGGCGTATGTGGTGATTCTGGCGACCCATTACAAGTTCCGCCAGACGCACGGCTGCCCGCCACAGGGCAATTGCCAGCTGCCGGGCTACCCGTACACGTCGTGGCTGGCGTTGGGCGGGTGCGTGGCGATTATCGCCAGCATGCCGCTGGTGCCCGGCCAGGGGGCGGGGCTGGCGGCCGGGCTGGCGCTGCTGGCGGCGTTCACGGCGGCATACCAGGTGAAGAAGCGCCTGGCGACGCGGCCGGCCGGGGAACGCGCGCCGCTGCTGCGGCTGCAGTTGGAGCTGGCGGAGGATTTTGCCCCGGAGGAGAAGCGGGCCGCGCGGCCAGTGGAGGAAAAAGAGAAAGGCCCCCGCGAGTAGGGCCTGTCTATGGGGAGCGGAGTATGGATTAATCGTTTGTTTTCTGATAGCCGCGCGCCGGGGTCCACTGCTCGTCGGCGTCGCTTTCCATGAGGGCGTTGTGGTCGGAGATCGCCGCCGAGAGGTTCCGGTCGTTCTTGGAGAGCGCTTTTTTGTCTTTGGCCATGTACAACACCTCCGGGTTTAGTGTGCCCGGAGGTGTGTTTTTTAATGGGGCGCGCGCGGCCAGATTTGTACCAAGCCGGAGGCCGTTCAGAAGTGCCCAGATGCAAGGCGGCTCCGTCGGGCGCTTATGGACGGCCGGGATTTGCACCAGGCCGGAGGCCGTTCAGAAGCCCCCAGATACTAGGCGGACCGAGGACGCGACGCGACGCGTACACGTTAGTACGCTAGCTAGCGCCCGCAGGGCCAACAACGTAGATGGGGGCTTATCAACGGCCGGGACTATTAGGGGAAGACGCCGCGGAGTTTTTTGGCTTTGACTACCCTCTCCAGCGCCACCATATAGGCGGCCATGCGGAGGGGGACGCCGGCGGCGGCGTGGACGCGCCAGACGTCGTCGAAGGATTTTTTCATGAGTTTTTCGAGGTTGTTGTTGATGAAGTCTTCGTCCCACATGAAGGATTCCTGGTTCTGCACCCATTCGAAGTAGGAGACGATGACGCCGCCGGCGTTGGCGAGGATGTCGGGAATGACTACGACGCCTTTTTGGTTGAGGATGTCGTCGGCGTCCTTGGTGGTGGGGCCGTTGGCGCCTTCGACGATGATTTTGGCGCGGACGGCGGCGGCGTTGTCTTTGTTGATCTGGTTTTCGAGGGCCGCGGGGAAGAGGATGTCGACGTCGAGGGCGAGCAGTTCGGCGTTGGTGATGACCTGGAGGCCGGGCTCGCTGTAGCCTTTGATGGAGCGGTTGTTCTTTTCGGCGTAGGCCATGGCGGCGCGGACGTCGAGGCCGTCTTTTTTGTAGAGGGCGGTGAAGGCGTCGCTGATGGCGGCGATTTTGAAGCCCTTTTCCTGCATGAGGAGGGCGCCGATGCTGCCGACGTTGCCGAAGCCCTGGACGGCGACGGTCATGCCTTCGGGTTTGTGGCCGAGTTTGTCGAGGAGGTTTAGGAGGGAGAACATCGCGCCGCGGCCGGTGGCTTCCTTGCGGCCGAGCGAGCCGCCGAGCTCGAGGGGCTTGCCGGTGACGACGGCGGGAACGGCGTAGCCTTTGAACATGCTGAAGGTGTCCATTATCCAGGCCATGACGTTGGCGTCGGTGTTGACGTCGGGGGCGGGGACGTCGCGTTCGGGGCCGAGGATGGGCAGGATCATCGCGGTGTAGCGGCGGGTGAGCTTGCGCAGTTCGTCCTGGGAGAGTTTGGCGGGGTCGACTTTTACGCCGCCTTTGGCACCGCCGTAGGGGATGTTGACGACGGCGCATTTCCAGGTCATCCAGGCGGCGAGGGCCTTGACTTCGTCGAGGTCGGCCGAGGGGTGGAAGCGTATCCCGCCCTTGCAGGGGCCGCGGGTGCTGCTGTGCTGGACGCGATAGCCTTCGAAGACTTCGGTGCGGCCGTCGTCCATGACGACAGGCACGGAGACGATGAGTTCGCGTTCCGGGGTGCGCAGGGTGACGTAGTCGTTTTGGACGAGTCCGAGTTTTTGGGCGGCTTCGTCGAGGACGTCGAGCATGTTTTGGTAGGGGTTGTAGTTGCCGGCCATGATTTTTCCTCCTTGTTGTTCTCTTTTCCGCGATTTCTTTTTACTAGTTATTTCCTTGCCAGGCAATTTTCATCACGCGGTGTCGGTATATTGTATACATTATACAATATACCATTTCTGGGCACGTGGAGAAATTCCTGCCAGGGGCGGTGAATTTTTGTGTAGGTTTGTGAAGGGGGCGGCGGTCAGCCGCCGGGGCGGCGCGAGTGGCGACGGGAGCGACGAAAAAACCCCATACAGCTTTGCTGCATGGGGTTTTCGAGTAAAGGCCGTTCAGAAGTGCCCGGATGCAAGGCGCACCGGAGGATGGCACCACCGTTTCCTCCGCGACAACGTTTATAGAGGTTGTTTGCACGGATTAGTTCAACGGCATCGCGCGTACACGGGACGTACGCTGCACCTTGCGGGTACACAGCAGATGGGCGCTTATGGACGGCCGGTACTTAGACAACGTTGTCGGCGGCGGTGATGAGCTTTACGCCCAGCAGCCCCATGACGGCGCCGGCGGCGCGGTCGAGGGAGGCCTTGGCCTTCAGGTAGACGGCGCGGGGGCCGGCGGCGGACAGGACGAGGGCGACGATGCTGTACCAGGATATTTCGATGAGGAAGACGGCCAGCGGCAGGAGGACGGTGAAGAGCATCCCGGGGTCGGCGGGCAGAAGGGCGGCGAAGATGCTGCCGTAGAAGACGGCGGTTTTGGGGTTGCTGAGCTGGGTGGCGGAGGCCATGGCGAAGGCGCGCAGCCGGGTGCCCGGCCCGCTGTCGCCGGCCGGCCGGTCGTCGAGGGGGCGGCTGGCGCCGCGCCACAGCTGGACGCCGATGTAGAGCAGGTAGGCGCCGCCGCCGAGTTTGACGAGGCTGTAGAGCCAGGGCAGGCTGGCGAATACGGCTTTGAGGCCGAGGATGGCGAGCACGGCGTAGGCGAAGCCGCCGAGGCCCATGCCGGCGGCGGCGGCGAGGCCGTTTTGCCGGGAGGCGGCCATGGAGGTGCGGGCGACGAACAGGAAGCTGGGGCCGGGGCTCATGGCTCCGAGCATGCAGGCAAGGAGGATGCCGGCGAGGGCGAATAAGGATTCCATATGTATCCCCTTCCGAGGTCGATTGGTGGCGCTGTTTTCAGTATAGCCGTTCTGCGGGGGTTGTCAACGGGGCGGCCGTTGCTGCGGCGCGGGGGTCATTGCCGCCAGTTTTGTATTTCGATGATGTTGCCTTCGGGGTCGCGGGCGTAGACGGCGGTGAGGGTGCCGGGGGCGCCGTAGTCGCGGACGATGAGGCCGCCGAGTTGGCTGCCGCCGTGGGCGAGCAGGCTTTGGAGAGTGTTTTCGACGGAGGCGACATGGAAGGCCAGATGCCCGAGCCCCTGGCGGTTGATGGCCGGCGGAACGTCGGCGTGGTTGGCGGGTTCGTAGGCGAATATTTCGAGGGTGGGGCCGCCGTCGCCGCAGCCGGGCAGACGGAGGTGGATGCCGGTGATCCTGGCGCCGGGAATGGCGGTGATTTTGTCGAGCCAGTCGCCTTGGAGGTCGCGCTCGGGGTCGACGGGCGTGCAGCCGAAGACGTCGCAGTAGAAGCGGGCCAGCTGCCGCCAATCGCGGGCGATGAGGTTGGTATGGACGTATCTGGTGCCGTCGTTTATGGGTCTCCCCTCCCCTATCGTTATTTTGGGAACCAGAATGCGGGGGAGGCAGCTGTTTTCATCAGGAGCCGCCCGGGCGGGTTTTCCTCTGCCTTTTTCGCCGGTATGGCGGTATTTCCCTGCCGGCCGGCAATATTATCCCCGGGCGTGTTTGTAATTATTGTTATTATTGTATGTATTACGCGGGCTGGCTGAGATGGATTGGGCCGGAGCGGGTGCGGCCGGCGCCGGGGGGATTGTGAAGGCGAGGTGGATATCGCGCGCGCTCGTTGACGCGGCAACGGGCGGGGAATATAATGGAAACAGCGGCTCAGCGGAGCCGCCGAAAGCCTGTTCCCATCTTTTCGAGCCGCTTGCCTAAAGCGTTTGCCACGGCATGACGGCCTGGGCCCCGAGCCCACGGGGTGCGCCGGGAAACGGACGCGCCTTCCGCGTGGAAAAGGAAAGATGCAGGGTGTTTATTACCCTTGCCCTCTTTTCCGGGCAGGGGTTTAGTTTTTTATGAGGTCGAGGGGCCGTATCCCGGCGCGGCCGAACTATCAGGCAGGCGGAATGGACGGTTGATAACATGAATCTCGGCATATTGTTTTCGGGAATTATTCTGGTAACGGGACTGATTCTGACGATTATCTGCTTTTGTGCTATGTCCACGGAGCTTGCCCAGAGACAGGACAAGCTTGTCGAGCTGTTGGTGTGGATTTCGGGGATAATGGTGGGGTTAGGGTTGGTTTTGCTGATCGCGGCCAGTGAGGGCTGGTTTTAGGGTGATTTAGCGGCGAATAAGTTTGGGGGGAGGTTTTCTGGATTTCGCGTTTCTTTGCCATAACGTCGCTCAATGGCAACAAACCGGCAGTCGTTTTGTCTTTGGTTGTTTTTGCTTTTATTTGTTTAACCGTTTCCTAAAAAATTAATTATTTAACAAAATAATAACGCTAATTATCTTTACAATATTATTAATTATTGTTATTATTTACTTGGGAAACAAATTCCAAGGAGGCATAGCAATGAAAATCAGCGGCAGGAATAAGCTGGAAGCGACGGTCAAGCAGGTTGTCATGGGACAAGTTATGGCCAAGGTAGTTATGGATTACAAGGGAACCGAGCTTGTGGCGGCGATTACGGTGGATTCGGTGGAAGACTTGGGCCTTAAGGCGGGCGATAAGGTAACGGCGCTGGTCAAGGCCACGGAAATGATGGTAATCAAATAACGAGTCCGCGCGAAGGCTCCCGGAGGCGAACAGCTCCGGGAGCTTTTGCTTTCCGGCGAGAGCGGGTCCGGGCCGAGACGGGATGAGGGGGCAAGGCGCCGCCGGGAATGGTTTTGCGGCCGGTTGCGAAGGGTGGCAGGATTTCGCGGCGGGGGGTGGAAATACGAGTAGAATAGTGATGACACGGAGGGGATTTTTATGCTTGGACGGGTTATGGCGGGGCTGCTGGCGGCGGTGGTGGCGCTGAGTTTGCTGGCGGCGCCGGCGGCGGCGGGGACGGTTACGCTGACGGAGGATACCGAGCTGCATCCGGTGAATTGGGCCGCCGGGACGGTGAAGTTCAAGAAGGATACCCAGGTGGTGACGAACGAGTACGGCGAGGCGGTGAGCGGGGTGCTGGCGCGGGATACGCGCCTGCGGCCGGCCGGCTGGCAGCGGGTGATGTTCGATTATACGATGGAGAGCGGCTATGCGCCGGTGACGTCGTCGTCGTCGGGCGGCGGCTTCAGCTACGGCGGGGGGTCGTACAGCTATGCGGTGCCAGGCGAGAAGTACCTGCATTTCAAGGGCGGGCAGGCGGTGACTTTCAACGCCCGCGGCGAGGTGGCTTCCGGGACGCTGGACAAGGCGGCGTATATCAGGCTGGTGGACGATAAGGAGGGGTTTGTGGGCTACCGGGACGATACGGCGCTGTCTTTCCACGATAACGGGGTGGTGGCCGCGGGGACGCTGAACGGCGATACGTGGCTGCGGCCGACGGGCTGGCAGGAGATTCTGGCGGTGAACGGCGGCGCGGGGTTCCTGAGGTTCAAGAAGGGCACGGCGATCAGTTTCACGCCTGCGGGGCTGGTGACGGCCGGGACGCTGGCGACGGACGCCAAGCTGAAGGCCGAGGGCCAGTATGTGAAGGTTTATCCGGCCGGGACGGCGGTAAGGTTCACGGTGAAGGGCGAGCTGGCGCCGTGAGGGGAAGCTGCAGGACTAATATTGATTATAGGAGCAGATGATGTTATTTTATTTGGCAATCGGCCTTACGGTGGTCGCGAATGTTCTTTACCACGTTTTTCTGAAGGTTACGCCGGCGACGGTCAATCCGCTTTTGTCGCTGATTGTGACGTATCTGACGGCGGCGGCGGCGACGGCGGCGATTTACTTTTTTTCGCCGGATAAGGCGGGGCTGGCGGCCGGGCTGAAGGAGCTGAACTGGGCGAGTTACGCGCTGGGGGTGGCGATCGTGGGCCTGGAGGTGGGGTTCATGCTGGCGTACCGGGCGGGGTGGAATATCACGCTGGCCGGCCTGGTGTCGAGCACGACGGTGTCGCTGCTGCTGATCCCGGTGGGGCTGCTGTTTTTCCGCGAGTCGCTGACGGCGGTGAACGCGCTGGGGATCGCGCTGTGCCTGGCGGGGCTGATCCTGGTGAATTACCGGGGTTAGGCTGTGACCGGCAAGCTGAAGCCCGCGTCCTGACGGATGCGGGCTTTTTTGTTTCTCCCCTGCCCTGGTCATGGCCGGTTTTGTCCATGGCCGGCTTTTATTGTTCGGCGGAGAGGCGGACCTGATCGCGGCCGCCGCCTTTGGCGGCGTACAGGGCTTTGTCGGCGCGGCGGTAGAGGTCGTAGACGGTTTTGTCGCCGGGGATGGCTTGGGCGACGCCGATGCTGACGGTGAAGCCGAGGCCGGGGTTTTCCGAGGTGTTAAAGAGGCGGCGGCACTGGCGGCGGAGGCGCTCGGCGATGGCGAGGGCTTTTTTGCCGTCGGTGCGGGGCAACAGGAGGGCGAATTCTTCGCCGCCGGTGCGGCCGAAGCAGTCGCCTTCGCGGCTGGCGCCGCGGACATGGGCGCTGAAGGTTTTGAGGGCTTCGTCGCCGGCATGGTGGCCGAAGGTGTCGTTGACGGCTTTGAAGTAGTCGATGTCGATGGCGCAGATGGTCAGGGGCGTGTCCTGAAGGGCGCGGACGGCGAATTCTTCTTCGGCGCGGCTGAAGAAGCCGCGGCGGTTGAGGGCGCCGGTAAGTTCGTCGCGGTTGGCGAGTTCGGCGAGTTTTTCGCGGGTGGCGGCGTCCTGCCGGCGGCCGAGGAATTCCTGGCGCCGTGATGTGTAGTAGCGGGTGGAGAAGTAGAGGCCGATGACGTTGACGATGAGGAAGGATGCGAAGAAGATGAGGTAGACGGCCGGCTGGTCCACTTTCTTGACGAGGAGGAAGATGGCGAAATGGCCGACGGTGTAGAGCAGCGCCGGGATGACGCGGTTCCAGAAGGTGCCGGGAACGACGACGTACATGCTCATGACGATGAGGATGTCGACGGTGTAGTAGTTGATGTAGGTGGGGGGGCGCGTGAAGGCCTGGAGGTATAGGACGCAGGCGGAGGCGATGAGCCAGATGACGAGGGTGGAGCGGTCGTAGTCGGCCGGGCTGATGGAGCGGCTTAGCCTGAGGATATAGAGGCTGACGAACAGGAGGATGACGGCTCTGACGATGAGCGCCTGGAGAAGCGTCGGCCCGAGGCCGAGGACGACGAAATCGACCGAGACGAAGAAGAGGTTGACCGCTACCCAGAAGGCGGCCATCAGCTTGGCGATGATGGTGTCGCTGTGCAGGTAGCGCGTCCGGTAGGCCTGCTCAAGGCGTTCTTCGAGCCGCGGTTCGAGCCGTTTTTCGATTTTTGCGGCGAGGGAGGGCATTGTATCAACTCCAGGTTAGCGGATAATTTTTATTGTTCGCGATCGATAACGAATTTCCTTTTTATGGTCCCTATTTCGCTATGCCGGGGGCGCGGCTGCCGCTATCCGGAAGCGGGCTTTTATTGCCGGCGCGGAGGAATGGAACGGCGCGGCGCGGGGCAGACTAGGGAAAAACCGAAGGAGGCAGATGGATGACGCTACAGTTGACGCAGAAAGAGCAGCAGCTCCTGCAGGACCAGACGACCCACGAGAAGGTTTGTATCCAGAAGTACCGCGAGTACGCCGGGAAGGCTCAGGATCCGCAGCTTAAGCAGCTTTTCCGGTCGTTCGCCCAGCAGGAGGAGACGCACCTGGATACGATCAATTCCGTGCTGAACGGCCAGGCGCCGAGCATGAGCCAGCAGGGCCAGAGCCAGGCGGGCGGACAGGGGCAGCAGGGCATGCAGAGCCAAAGCGGCGGGCAGTCGCAACAGGGGATGCAGGGTCAGGCGGGCAGCCAGAGCGGCGGGCAGAGCGCTTCGCAGGGGACGACGCTGACGGGGTCGCAGCAGGCGAGCCAGGCTGACGCGATGCTGTGCAAGGATATGCTGATGACGGAGAAGTATGTTTCCGGGGCGTACGATACGGCGATTTTCGAGTTTACGGACGCGAGCGTGCGCCAGGCGCTGAACCATATCCAGAAGGAGGAGCAGCAGCACGGCGAGGGTATTTACAATTATCTGAGCAGCCACGGGATGTACAATACGCAGTGAGGCGAAGAAACCATCGGCGCATCGCCGATGGTTTCTTTCATATTTCGAGGATGTATTTGGGGACGGTGCGGCCGGGGATGCTGGAGGGGAATTCGCCCTGGTAGACGGCGCCGAGTTTGTCGTAGAAGCCGCGGGCGTGGGGGTCGGCGAAGATGTGGATTTTGCCGATGCGCCGCTGGCGGCATTGTTGTGTGAGGTCGGCGACGAGCCGGGAGCCGATGCCGCGGCCGATGTATGCGGGCAGGAGGAAGATGTGGTCGAGCCAGTAGCCTTTGGCGACGAAGGTTTGGCCGACCCGGAAGCCGGCCTCGACCCGGACGAGGGCGCCGAAGCCGACGGGGCGCCCGCCGGCTTCGGCGACGCGGACGGTGTTGGCCCGGATGTAGGCGGGGGTGATGGTGAGTTCGTGCCGCCATTTGTCGATGTATTCGGGCGGGTAGTTCCAGTGGCGCTTGGCGGCGAAGGCGATGTCGGTAAGGGCGACGCTGTCGGCCTCGGCGGCCGGTCTGATGGTGATTTCCATGGGCAGCTCCGTTATACGGGGAAATTTTCCGATTTGAAGTCGCTGTAGTAGCGGCCGGCTTGGGCGGTGAACCTGAGGACGCAGTAGTCGGGGTCGGTGATGCCGAGGGGGTAGTAGAGGGTGTCGCCGTCGCGCCAGATGAGTTGTTTGCTGGCGCTGTCTGCGAGGATTTCCATGGTGCCGGTGAGCATGACGCCGCGGAAGAAGCGGCGGTCGCAGAAGTAGACGCAGGCTTTGGGGTTGGCGCGGTACTGGCGGACGCGCATAGAGGAGGTATTTGTGGTGAAGTAGAGGGTGCGGATGCCTTCGCGGCAGCGCGGGGGCAGCATGGCTTTCATGTTGGGGAAGCCGTCGCCGTCGACGGAGCCGATGAAGGCGACGCCGCTTTTGTCGATGAGGTTGCCGATGGTTTGGACGGGGTTGCGCATGTTGATTCCTCCGGTGGCGGTATTGTTCCAGGGTCAGGCGGCTACCGTCGCCGCCGGCAGGACGTTGCGGGGTATTTTTTTCCTATTCCAGGAATGATGGGAAATCCCTGCAAAATTTTTTGCCGGATTTGCCGCCGGGGTGCGGGGCTGTGCTTGAGGGACGGCGGGGCGGGCCTCTCCCCCTATGGAATTATTTATTTTCCAATTAGATTCCAATATTCATTGTGCTATAATGTTTTGAATACCGTTCTTCTTGCCGGAGAAGCTGACACGGCGCCCCGGGCGCGGGGCGGGCGGCGGAGTGCGGCAGGGGTTATTGCAGGAGGTGCCGGTTTGCAGCAGTTTGTCCGCAGGGTGCATTTGTGGGTCGGGTTGCTCCTGGCCGTAGTGTTGGTGGTCGAGGCCGTGACCGGCCTTATCCTGGCGGAGCCGGAGTGGTTCGGCCAGGCTAAGGGCAAGCCGCCGGGACTTCAGGCGGCGCAGGGCGGGCCGCCGGCCGGGCCGGGACGGCAGCCGGGGGCGGCGCCGGGGTCGTTCAGCCTGTACGGGGTCGCCAAGGGGCTCCACCAGGGCAAGGTGGGCGACGTGAATCTGGGCTGGGTGGTCGATATTTCCGGCGGCGGGCTGGTGGTGCTGACGCTGTCGGGGGTGTATATGGCGATCCCCCTGCTCCGCGCGCGGAACAAGAGACGCTAGGGTGATTCAAAGGGGGCCGGTTTTATGCCGGCCTCCTTTTTTGCCGCCGTGATCCCGCGGATCACCGATGGAGCGCCTGCGGGCGCGCAAAAAAGGAATCACGGCAGATATGTATAATATTCTCATTGTTGGAAAAGGAGGCGCGAGAATGCGAATTCTGGTCATCGCGACGTTTGTATTGCTATCGGTTTTCTCGACGGGCCTGACCGCTTCGGCAAATCCGGCGGAAAATACGGCCGACCAGGTCAAGCTATTCGTGATCGTCTTTTTGGATAGGCTCTACCGGGATGATAACAGGTGCACGGAAATTCTGACCAAGGGTCTGGAGCAAAGGTTCGGCGCCGGCAATGTGATGATTTTCGGCGGCAGCAGCCCGAAATCGCCGGCCTTCCTGGAGTTCGTGGAGAGTATTCAGTCGTACCCCGCCAACGAAAAGGCGGTGATGGTGGTCCCCCACAAATTCTTCTACAAGTACGGGGAAGACACCAGCGCCAGCCATGTTTTGTTTGTCTCCATCAGTTCGGGCGAGTATGACCGCGGAGGCTGGGACGCCCGGCAAAAAACGCGGATAAAGACGAATATCACCGTGTTCTCGGTAAAAGCCAGGAAGGTTATCCTGAATAAAATTATCGACACCGGCGAGAACCTGTTACCGTTCCGGGAGAGCGCCCAGCGGGCGGCGGACCAGCTGCAGAGCGACTTCAAGTGGACGCCGGCAGACGCGGAGGAAAGCAGGCGCGCTCCGGCCAACAGCATCGCGGTATTGACGTTATTGCCGCGCGAAATTATCAATAAGCCCGAGCATTTCGCCGCGGTAACGAAGTCGATCGCCGACAAGATAGGCAATGCGGATATTACCAATAATGGCGATTACCAGTCCAAATCGCCGGAATATGTGGAGTTTATCGCCAAGGTTGCGGACGACAGCGCGATGCAAAAGGCCCTGGTCGTCAAAAAGGAGCATTTGCTGAAGTACGGTAAAGATGCCGGCTATCGTACCGTGGTATTGTTCAGAATGTATTTCAGCGAACAGGGAACCAGCTTTGGGGGTATAACCTACAGGGTAAAGGACGATATAACGGTGCTGTCGGTGGAGAGCGGCAAATATTTGGGGAATTTCGTTTTCGACACCGAAAAGACGGTGGGGCTTTCCGAAGCGGTCGAATTGCTCACCAACAAGTTCAGGACAGAGTTCAGGCTGCCGGTCGAGGTTTTCGCTACCGAGCAGTGAGGCTGAAAAGAGGCTGCCGCAAATGCGGCGGCCTCTTTTGGCAGGGGGGCAGCGATGCTCATAATTCACAGGGGCCGGCTTGTTGCCGGCCCCTGTTGTTCCGCTAGGCTCAACGCCTGTTTTTGTTTTTCGCGTGGCGTATGAGTTGTTTCATTTCGCCGCGGCTGCCGAACATTCTTTTGATTTTTTCCTGTTCCAGCTGGCGGAAGTTCAGGCCTTCGTAGCCAAGCTCTTTGCGGAGCTTGGCGAAGCTCAGGAGGCGCTCCGCGGACAGTTGGCCGTCTTCGACGGCTCGGCGGACGGCGCAGCCCGGTTCGCCGCTGTGGGAACAGTCGTTGTATTTGCAGTTCGCGGCCAAGGCTTCGATGTCGTCGAAGGCGCCGGCGAGATCGCCGCTGTCGAGCTGAAGCTCGCGCATGCCGGGGGTGTCGATGACGACGCCTCCGCCGGGCAGCAGCAATAGCTGGCGGTGGGTGGTGGTGTGCCGCCCGCGGCCGTCGTCTTCGCGGATGGCGTTGGTGGCCAGGAGCTCGCGGCCGAGCAGGCGGTTGATGAGGGTGGATTTGCCGACGCCGGACGAGCCGATGAAGGCGATCGTTTTGCCTGCTGCGATATAGGGGAGAATGTCCCGGTGGCCGCCGTCCTCTTTGCCGGAGCAGACAACGACGGCGGTGCCGACGGCGACGGCGGCGACCTCGGCGAGGCGGGCGGCCAGGTCGGCGCACAGGTCGGCCTTGGTGAGGACGACGACCGGGGTGGCCATGCTGCCCCATGCTACGGTGAGGTAGCGTTCCAGGCGGCGCAGGTTGAAGTCGGTGCCCAAGGCCATGCAGATGAAGATGGTGTCGATGTTGGCGGCGATGATCTGCGTGGCGGCGGCCGTGCCGGCGGCTTTGCGGGCGAACAGGCTCTTGCGCGTGAGGATGTGGTGAATGACGGCGCTGCCGGAGCGGTCGTCCGGCCGGTCGGTCATGACCCAGTCGCCGACCGCCGGGAAGTCCTCGCCGCCGGCGGCGTCGTAGGCCAGCTTGCCGGAAACGGCGGCGGAGTACTCCCCCGCTTCGCCGATGACTTTGTAGAGGTCGCGGTGCTGCTGCGAAACCCGGGCGATATGCAGGCCGCCGTAGAGGGCGGCTTCCTGGGCGAACCGCGGGGTTAGGCCGTAGTGGGCCAAATTTATATTTTCCATTTTTTCCTCCAAAAATCGTATTGGCGCTTTTGGAGGGAAAACAGCCTTTAGTCCGTCTCTTTTCCCTCCGCGACGGACACAATGGCCGAATCAAACTTTTTAGACATGTTTCATGCCCCCTTTCTCCAGGTATCATAGACCGAATGAGGCCGGTTGTCAAGGTCTGCCAGCCGGCCAATTGGCCGGCAAAAAATAGGAATCAGGAATAGAAACATTAAATCAAAACCAGGCACCGTACATCATCCCCGTTATCGTCGCCATAATCACGACCAGCGACACATACACAGCCGTTTTTTCCGTGCCCATGATCTGGCGCAGAACTATCATACTCGGCAGACTGAGCGCGGGTCCGGCCAGAAGTAGCGCGAGCGCGGGCCCCTTCCCCATCCCCGAGCCCATCAGTCCCTGGAGAATCGGGACCTCGGTAAGCGTCGCAAAGTACATGAAGGCGCCGACCACGCTCGCGAATAGATTGGCCCACAGACTATTGCCGCCGACCAGCATAATAATATACTCGTCCGGGATAATGCCCGAATCCATACCCGGACGCCCCATCAAAAAGCCGGCGACGAGAACGCCGCCCAGCAGCAGCGGCATTATCTGCTTGGTGAAGAACCAGGTGCTCTCGCGCCATTCAATCAGTTCGCTCTTTACGAACCACGCCAGGGATGTATACACCACCAGGGCAAGGCTGATGCCGGCCAGCATCCACTTATAAGCGTACACGGAGGCGTATAGGCCGGTGGAATCGACAGGCGTGGCCCAGTTGGCAAATACCAGGAATGCCACCATTCCGCCGAAGTAGACGATCTCCTGCCAAAGCGCCCGCGAAGGCGCATCGGCTGCCGGCGCTACAAACGCCTCCTTCTTAGCGGCCTCCTCCTTCCTGTAAATAAACGCCATGATCAGGCCGATGACAATCGAAAAGGCCACCGCGCCGACCGCTCTGGCCACCCCCATCTCAAAGCCCAGTATCCTGGCCGTGAGGATGATCGCCAAAACATTGATGGCCGGACCAGAATAAAGAAAGGCCGTCGCCGGGCCGATACCGGCCCCCCGCGAGTATATCCCCGCAAAAAGGGGCAACACGGTACAGGAACATACGGCCAGAATCGTTCCCGACACCGAGGCGACGCAGTACGCCAGAACCTTGTTCGCCTCGGCGCCGAGATAACGCATGACCGCCTGCTGGCGGATAAAGGTCGAGATTGCGCCGGCGATAAACAGGGCCGGCACCAGGCACAACAGGACGTGCAGGCGCGCATACTCGTTCAGCATCCTGAAGGCTTCAAGTAGCGCTCCTTGAAAACGTCCGCTTTCGGCTGGCATAAAATACGCAAGCAAGAATACGGCGACAATCGCCAAAAGCTTCTGGGCCTCCGACACGGGTTACCACCTCGTCCAATTATTTTATATTTTTATTATATTATAAATTTATCATATATATTAAATCTTGTAAATACCTTCCACCAAAAGAAACAGCCGCCCCGGCAGACGCCCGGGTGGCTGTGGTGCGAAGCCCCTCTATTTCAAGTATCCCTTGATTTCGTCCTTGCCGGGAACCTTGCCGGATACCTTTACCACCCCGTCGACAACAAGGGCGGGCGTCGACATTACCCCATAATTCATGATATCCTTGATGTTTTCAACCTTGACGATCTCTGCGGACAGGCCAAGCTCGGCAACCGCCTGCTTCGTGTTCTCGTAAAGGTTGGCGCACTTCTGGCACCCCATGCCGAGGATTTCAATTTTCATTGGGTATCCCGCCCTTTCCCAGTTGGCTGAGAAGCTTCCGGCTTTCCGTGAGCTGATCGCCGATCGTCTTTTCCACCGCGTTGATTACTTCAAGCACGGAAGGGT
The DNA here is from genome assembly GCA_029976065.1 of Selenomonadales bacterium. Lineage (GTDB taxonomy): Bacteria > Bacillota > Negativicutes > Sporomusales > UBA7701 > Anaeroselena. Next base: position 87,794 of record JARKNV010000016.1, on the reverse strand, counting down.
GCATGATCCGGTAGATAACCTTAGTCCCCTCTTTGCGTGAATCGATGATCCCCTGCTTCTTGAGCACACTCAAATGCTGCGACAAGTTCGACTGCTCGATATCGATTTCGGCTATCAGTTCGCAGACGCAGCGCTCTCCGGGCGCCAATAACCGCAGAATTCTGATGCGGGCTGGATGGGAAAGAGATTTCAGGAATTCTGCCGTCAGCCTTGTCATGATGTCTTCAGCCATACGCTCTCCTTCTTGTTACATTATACCTTTATAATATTATAAAAATTATGGAGTGTAAATATTTTCTTGCCCGGAAAGTCATCTCGGGTAATCGCGCCCTGGCGAGGCGGCCTGCTGTCAGCCGCAAACTAAGGCCGGCCGGCTTCGCCACGGTAAAGCCAGCTGCCTCGCCGGCATCGGCGCCGGGCTTCAGCCGTTCATCGACGCGGCGAAAGCCACCGGCATGGTAGTCACGGTCGACGGGCGCGAAACGGGGTGCGCCAAGAAAGTCATCGAAAACATCGGTATCGAGCCTCAAGCTTTTTTCTTAACCAAGCTGGGCCTGGAAAAGGGAAAAACCATCCCCTCCCCCGAACTGACCGAGAAAATATGCGGGGAGATCGCACGCCGCTCGGAGCAAGCGAGAGCGACCGTTTTCAGGCTTGGGCGGAAGCGGTTATAAAGCTAATAATTCTTTACCCTTCAGGTCCTGACCGTGCCATTTGATCAAGACCGTATTGCCCTGGGAAATCGCCGCCACCCGGTTTATCCACCCGACCTCGCTCTGTGCCTTGGCTTTTAGCAGGAGGTGCTTGGTATCGGTCAGATAAAGGCTGGAGTTTATCACCCACCATTTTGAATGAATACCAGCCCGCGCAAGGTCTTCGGTAAGCCTCAGGGCTTCATGGACCGGCGTCGCTTCGGGGAGGGTCACAATGACGACTTCGGTTTCGTCGGCATTTCTTAAGCGGGGGAGAAGCCGTTTTACGCTCTCCGGTATATCGCCCTGACTTTTTTGAATCTGCTTGTGATAACTCTGGGTGGCATCGAGTAGCAGCAGGGTATGGCCGGTCGGGGCGGTATCAATAACCACAGTCTGGTCGTCGGTGGCTTGTTCGACGATGTCGGCAAAAGCCCTGAACACCGCTATCTCTTGCGTACACGGCGACCGCAGATCTTCCTCGATATAGGCCAAGTCCGCATCTCCCATCGACTCCCTGGCTTTAGCGAGCACTTCTTCCCGGTATTTTGCCACTTCGGCCTCTTCATCGATATGGCTTACCTTTAAATTCCCGCCGTCGCTGAGCAGAAACTGCAAATGATGAGCCGGATCGGTGGTCGTGAGGTGGACTTTGGCCCCCTTGGCCGCCAGCCCCGAAGCGATCGCCGCCGCCAGCGTGGTTTTGCCGACGCCGCCTTTCCCCATCGTAAAAATGACCTTTTTGCGAGTAAGATAAACCTCGTCTATCAAGGCTTTCAGCGGGTATACGCCGCTTATTTGCGCCGCCGAGCCAGCCTCGTCCCAGCCGTCGTCGGTCAACAGGCGGCGGATATTTTTCACGCCGTACACATTGTAAGCCCGCAGGGGAATAGAGTAAGCGGGGATATCAGCCAGCAAGGCGGGTATGTTCCGCAGCGCCTCCCGTTGCTTCCGGTACAGGCTTAGCGCCGTTTCATCACCGGCCGGATCGGGTTCCATTACCCCGTTGACGATCATCGTCTGATTATTGACGCCCAACTCTCTTAGTTCGGCCGCCGCCCGTCCGGCTTCCTCCAGCGGGGTTTTTTCCGGTCTGGCGACCAGAACGACGGTTGTCATGGCCCTGTCAGCCAATGTGGCAACAGCAGTGGCATACATCTGCCGGTTATTTTCCAGGCCGGATAGCTGCCCGAGGCACGAAGCCCCATGGGTATTTTCGCTGATGAAGCTGCTCCAGGCGGAGGGGAGCTGCAGCATCCGGAGGGTATGACCGGTGGGTGCGGTGTCAAATATGACATGGTCGTACTTGTCTTTGATTCCTTCATCCGTTAGATAATGCGAAAATTCATTAAAGGCGGCGATTTCGACCGTGCACGACCCGGACAACTGTTCCTCCATGCTGGCAATGGCAGCATCGGGCAATATTCCTTTGTACGGCCCGATCACTTTCTCTTTATATGCCTGCGCCGCCTCGATGGGGTCCAGGTTTACTACGGTAAGGTTCGGCACTTCAGGTATAGGTGTGCCTTGGTTATCAAGTTCAATACCGAAGACATCCTGCAAATTCGAGGCGGGATCGGTGCTGATCAGCATGACGTTTTTGCCGCTGTCGGCCAAGGTGACCGCTGTTGCGCACGCTACCGACGTTTTGCCGACGCCGCCCTTGCCGGTAAAAAAGAAGTATTTGGTCCGCGTGAGGCCGGTTGGGTCGTAAGGCCGCATTAATCCCGCTTCCGCCGACCGGCTAACAGCATCCATCGTCGCAGCAGCCGCCACCTTTCTTCGGCCCGTTGCCAAGGGCAATCCCCGTCCATTCGGCAAGCTCCTCATTGGTCGGATAAAGCTTCGTCTTGGCTATTTGCCCGTCGACCACGGTAATCGGCAATATCTCCGGACCGTTTTTCCGCAGGTGCTCGCTGACCAATTCGTTCTCCACAAAAGCCTGGGGCTGACCGGAAAGGTTGTAACGACTGATGTCCGCTCCGCCTTGCTTGAGGCTGTCAATAACCAAGGCGACCCGCAGCAGTTCCTGGTCGACACTGGCGCCGCACACCCCTGTCGAACAACACATCGGCGGGTCGTAAATCGCAATTTTCTTCAAGGCGCTACACTCCTTTTACTTGATTATGAGTTGTCTTCGGGCCGGCAACCCTGCTTTCCGGCCCGAACCAGTGCCTGGTGCTATTGCAGAAGTCGCACACCGACAGCATCACCGGCACCTCGACCAGGACGCCGACGACCGTGGCCAGCGTCGCTCCCGACTGCAGGCCGAACAGGGAAATGGTTACCGCCACCGCCAGTTCGAAGAAGTTGCTGGCGCCGATGAGGGCGCCGGGGGCGGCGATGGCGTGGGGGACCTTGAGCCACTTGGCCAATCCGTAGGCCAACGAGGCGTTGAAGTAGACCTGGATGGTGATCGGCACGGCGATGAGGACGATGTTGAACCAGTTGCCGAGGATAACCTCGCCCTGGAAGGCGAAGATGATGACAAGGGTGGCCAGCAGGGCGATGATGGTGACTGGCTTCAGGGGAGCCAAAAAGCTCTCGTTGAACCATTTCTCCCCTTTGGCGCTCAAGAGATAGCGGCGGGTGAAGTAGCCGGCCGCCAGCGGGATGACGATGTAGAGGAAGACGGACATGAAGAGGACGTCCTTGGGGACGACGATGTCGGACACGCCGAGCAGCAGCATGATGATAGGCGCGAACAGGGCCAGCATGACGAGGTCGTTGATGGCCACCTGGACGAGGGTGTAGGCGGGGTCGCCGTCGGTGAGGTAGCTCCAGACGAAGACCATGGCGGTGCAGGGCGCGGCGGCCAGGATGATGACGCCGGCCATGTATTCGTTGGCCAATTGGGCGCCCAGCAGGCCGATAAACACGTGCTTGAAGAACAGCCAGCCGAGGAAGGCCATGCTGAACGGCTTGACAATCCAGTTGACAAAGAGGGTGATGAACAGGCCCTTGGGCTTGTCGCCGACCTTGCGGACGGCGCTGAAATCGATCTTGACCATCATCGGGTAAATCATCAGCCAGATGAGAACGGCGATGGGAAGGTTGACGTGACTGACCTCCAGCTTGCTGAGGGCCCCGACCGCCTCCGGGAAGAGCTTGCCGAGGATGACGCCGGCGACGATGCACGCTCCCACCCATAAGCTCAGGTAGCGTTCGAAGAAGTTGAGCCTCTTGGTATCGGACATGCGCTAAATTCCTCCTGACTGCATGCATTGCTTCTTGGCACCTCGCCGTCCGCCCGCAGGGGGGCGAAAAACGCGGTTATGGCTGCTATCGCTTCGTTGTTAAGCCGGTAGTAAATCCACTTGCCTTCTTTTCTGTCCAGCACCAGCTTGGCGTAGCGGAGCACTTTGAGATGATGGGATATTGTCGGCTGCGTTACCTGGAAAGCTGCGATGATTTCGCAGACGCACAGTTCTTTGCCGGCAAGCATCTTGACGATATCGAGCCTGATCGGATCCCCCAGCGCCTTGAGCTGCTCGTGTACGGATGCCATTGTTCCTTCCCGCCTTCCCTTTTACTACCCTGGAAATAGCTTTGCCGGAAATGCGGAAAACCGTTTGGCTTTCAGCAATTCTTTGCTATTATAATATATAGATATACATATATTCATCTATATGTTACTCCAAAAATAATTTTCGGTCAACCGATTCATTACAGAAGGCACCCAGAGTTCTGAACACATCCGCGTAGTTGCCGGTCAATGCTCGGCCGGCTTTTCGCCGGCCCCCCTCTCCCCTGCCCCGCTATTTTATGCCCTCGATATATTTTCGAGCTTGAAGACAAACGGTTGAGAATTAGGGCCGGGGCCGCCGCCGGTCATGACGATGTCGGACGACGCTCTGCCGCCGGCGACGTTGTCGAGGTCGGCCTCGCCGAGGACCGCGCCGGCGGGCGGGAGGATTATCAGCAGCTCGTCGGGCTGCTGCTGCACGACCTTGACTTTGAAGTTGCTCTTAAGCTCCGCGCCGGGGGCGATCCGGCCGAGCTCCTTGGCCACCGCCGCCGTAGGATCGGCCAGCAGCTCGCGGCGGAAAGCGTCTTCCTTGATGGCCCGATAAACCAGCGCCGCCTGAAATTCCTGCCACCCCGGCAGCTTCGGGGCATTTTTCTTAGTCATGTACAGCCTCCTTTGTATTGGGCTTGTTTCCCTTAAGAGGGGGCTTCTTGCTCTACTAACAATATTCGGCAGGTAATCGCGAATACCCTGTTGAACAGGCCCGCGTCCGGACACGGAAAAAGCAAGGGGGCCGGCGTAAAGCCGCCCCCCTCTCCCTGCCCTGCTTAAGGCCGGCTGTTTCCCGGCTCTTTCGCGATATGGAAGTACCGTCCCCCTCTTTCCTTTCATAACAACTTATATATATCATCAACTACATGAGATACACCACTTAATGTCTGGCTTAGTAGACCTAATACAGATACATTGAAATCCTTAAAAAGAAAATCTACCCATTTTATATAGTCTACCTTCTGCTCAGGATGGGGTTTGGGTAGCATTTTATCTACATCTATCGGTACACCGTTAATATACGCACCTGGCCCGAATGTGATTTCATCTGCGTATAATATAACTTTGTCAGCATCTATCGATCCGGTGTATATGATTTTTTTTGCAACTATCGTAACAGTATTGGGTTCCACCGTAGCCTTAGCGGGTCCGGAAACTCTGATTTCTACGCTTTGTTTTCGTACTTGTTCAACAAAGTCGACATGTTTATTGGCATTTGTAATTTGATTAAATAATTCGAGCCATTGAAACGAAGAGTTATATGGTTGTATGGAATCAAGATAACTCCATACCGTGGGGCACGTAGTATCTAGACCTGGATACCACTTCTTCATACATTCGTAAAATTGCTTTTGGTTTTTTATTATAGGGAAGTATACTTTATGCTTAGGAGGAACAGAACAGTATTTTCGACTAATATCTTGACCTACATAATCTAGAGCAGCCCTAATTTTCATGCAGTATTCTGTGATATCTATTTTTAAGTCATTGGAGACTAACTGGTTATTCAATGAATTTTGGTATTCATCCCTTATCCTATTAAGCTGTTGTGTCGCACGTTTTAGTAGTGCATCGACATGGTCTTTACTCATTGACTCTTCCCTCCTTTTATATTGGGAAAAACATCGGCGATCTAGTTATGGATATATCAAAAGCCTAAGCACCTTCCGGCGCTTAGGCTTTGTTTTAGCAGAGAATACGTCGGCTGAAAATCTTATCCGTCGTACTTATCGTATCTACTTTGAATTGCCGGGGCCGTTCAGAAGTGCCCAGATGCAAGGCGCACCGGAAAAGCGCGCCGCGACGCGTACTCGGATGTACGCTAGCAAGAGCTTTGAGGAGCAACGCCGCAGATGGGCGCTTATGGGCGGCCCTAAAGTAGCACAGCGGGACGAACTAAGCGAACAGCTTGTCCCCTGTATCGAGTTCATCCCAGAGAACCGCCTGTCCCGCGAGCATGCTCCGCGGTACGTCAATCAGGCGCTGATTGGCGGACCCGCGAAACGCGAGACTGATATCCCGCTGGGCGGCGATGTATTTGCCGTCGACTAATATGTCGCTGGCGGCGAGGAGGTCTTTGACGGCTTTGTCGCGGGCGGCCATGGCGTAGAGTTCCTCGAAGCGGTAGCCGCTGAAGGTGACGAGGCCGAGGCCGAGGGCTTTGACCTGCCGGGCGAGCTGGGCCAGGGGGGCCGGCTGGAGGAAGGGTTCGCCGCCGGAGAAGGTGACGCCGCGGATGAGTTTGGCTTTTTTGATGCGGTCGAAGATTTCGGCGATGTCGACGAGGTCGCCGCCTTCTTTGTCATGGGTTTGGGGGTTGTGGCATTCCTTTTATCCGTAAAAAGTTAGCTTTTCATAAATAAGGATGTGTTAATAAACAAAGCTTAGGACGATATATTTAGTATTATTTTTATTGTAGCATTGCAGAGCTGATATTAAAACTCGGAAAACTCAACGCCTCGGCCATTGCATCTATCCTTGACAACCTTTTATCGACAATCTTACGATCGTTTTTCACCTCTGTTACTCCCTCCACAGACTGTGGCCATAGCCATTCAGCGAGCGTTTATATCGTTCTAAAGTCTTTCGACGATGGTGGCCACGCCCTGGCCGCCGCCGATGCATAAGGTGGCTAGGCCGCGCTTGGCGCCGCGCTCCTGCATGGTATGCAGCAATGTGACGAGGATGCGCGCGCCACTGGCGCCGATGGGGTGGCCAAGGGCGACGGCGCCGCCTTTGACGTTGACTTTTTCCTTGTCGAAGCCCAGTTCGTTGCCGACGGCCAGGAACTGGGCGGCGAAGGCTTAGTTGGCTTCGATGAGGTCGATGTCGAACATTGTAAACCCGGCTTTAGCAAGCGCCTTGCACGTAGCCGGTACCGGGCCCATGCCCATGATGGACGGATCGACGCCGCCGGAGCCGAAGCCGACGATTTTGGCCAGCGGCCTCACGCCGAGGGCTTTGGCTTTGTCGGCGCTCATGACGACGAGGGCGGCGGCGCCGTCGTTGATGCCGGAGGCGTTGCCGGCGGTGACTGTGCCGTCTTTTCTGAAGGCTGGCTTGAGTTTGGCGAGGGTTTCAAGGGTGGTGTCGGCTCTGGGGTATTCATCGGTGTCGAAGATTACGTCGCCTTTTTTGCCTTTAATTGTGACGGGGACGATCTCTTTCTTAAAGGCGCCGCTTTCGATGGCCTTGACGGCTTTGGTCTGCGATTCGTAGGCGAGCTGGTCCTGCATTTCGCGGCTGACGCCGAACTTCGCGGCGACGTTTTCGGCGGTGATGCCCATGTGGTAGTCGTTGAAGGCGCACCACAGACCGTCCTGGATCATAACGTCGACGACTTTGTCGGGACCCATGCGGTAGCCCCAGCGGGCTTTGCTGGACAGGAGGTACGGGGCCTGGGACATGCTTTCCATGCCGCCGGCGACGACGATGTCGGCGTCGCCACACATGATGGCCTGGGCGGCGAGGTTGACGGTTTTGAGGCCAGAGCCGCAGACCTTGTTGATGGTGAAGGAGGGAACTTCGGCCGGCAGGCCGGCTTTGATGGCCGCCTGGCGGGCGGGGTTCTGGCCGAGGCCGGCCTGAAGGACGTTGCCAAATATGAGTTCGTCGACGTTTTCAGCTTTGACGCCGGCGCGGGCAAGCGCTTCCTTGATGACTATGGCGCCCATTTCGGGGGCGGAGAGGGTGGCCAGTGCGCCGTTGAAGCTGCCGATGGCGGTGCGGGCGGCGCTGGCAATGACTACGTTTCTCATAATTTATCCTCCTTAGCTGATCGTCATATCTTTCAAGTCATGGCTGATTGCAAATTGGGCGGCCGTTTTGCGCTTCAACACTTCCAGCGTAACATCAGGCGCAATCTCTTCCAGAACAAGACCATCTTGAGTCACCTTGAACACGGCTAGTTCGGTGACAATCATGTCGACTTCCTTCTTGGCGGTGAGGGGCAGAGTGCATTTCTTGAGGATCTTAGGCGAACCGTCTTTAGCGGTATGCTCCATGGCCACGATGACCCGCTTGGCGCCGACGACAAGGTCCATAGCGCCTCCCATGCCCGGCACAATCTTCCCAGGCACCATCCAGTTGGCCAGGTTGCCTTCTTGGTCCACTTCGAGGGCGCCGAGGACGGTGGCGTCCAAGTGGCCTCCGCGGATGATGGCGAAGGACATAGCGCTATCAAAAGTGGCGCCGCCTGGGATAATGCCTGCAGGTTTGCCGCCGGCATTGACCAAATCCGGATCTTCTTCGCCCGGAGCCGAGCCCAGCCCGACGAAACCGTTTTCCGAGTGGAGAATGATGTGGACGCCCGCGGGAATATGGTTGGCGATAAGTGTTGGGATGCCGATGCCGAGGTTGACGAGGTCGCCGCTTTTGAATTCGCAGGCGACTCGGTTAGCGATGATAGTCTTTGAATCCATTTCGCTTCACCCTATCCTTTAACAACGTAATTGACGAGAATGCCCGGCAACATAACCGCGTCAGGGTCGATGGCGCCGACTTCAACGATATTCTCCGCTTCGGCGATAACGATGTCCGCCGCCATACCCATTAAGGGGTTGAAGTTCCTTGCCGAACGTCGGAAGACGAGATTGCCGGCCTTGTCGGCGGTACGCGCCTTTAGAAGAGCTACGTCGGCGCGGAGCGGCTTTTCCAGGAGAAATTCACGGCCGTCGACTGTAATTACTTGCTTCCCTTCGGCCACTACGGTACCAATGCCGGTGGGAGTAAGTATACCGCCTAATCCAGCGCCGCCGGCGCGGATTCTTTCCGCCAGTGTGCCCTGGGGAACTAGGTCGACGGCCATTTCACCGGCGTTCATCTGGCGACCGGTTTCCGGGTTGGTGCCGATGTGGGAAACGACCGCTTTTTTTACCTGTCGATTAACGACAAGTTTGCCAATTCCTTTATCGGGAAAAGCGGTGTCGTTGGCAATTAAAGTGAGTCGTTTTACGCCTCGCGCGACCATTGCGTCAATCAACGCTTCTGGCGTACCGACGCCTAAGAAACCGCCAATCATAAGCGTCATGCCGTCGCATATCATTTCAAGTGCCTTATTTTGAGTTATGTTTTTTGCCAAGCTATACACCCCTGTTTCTTTCCTGATATGCTATAGTTACATACAGTCGTAAGGGTAAAGCTCGGGTGCGCAGCCCTTTTCTTAGTGCGCACCCGATTCTTCACCATAAAATATCCTTAACTTATCTCGGGTAATGCCGCAGACCTTACCTTACCTGGAATAACTCCCTATTTTTCATACACAGTAACGCAATTACGCCAATCATCGGTAGTATCGACAATTGAATCAAGCCGGCTCCACCCCAGCCATATAAGCCAACCAGCCAACCGAGTAAATATCCGGAGAATGCGCCCCCCAGATACCCGCCGGCAAGATAAACGCTCGATGCTTTACCGACAAGATGGGGACGGACGCTTCTTTGGAAGGTCGAAATAAGGTTAGGAACATAGAGGCTGCTGCTAAAAATACCCATAAGGAAAGCTAATACGTTTTGTTGCCAAACACCAGTAACTACATTGAATATCAAATACCCGCATACTATTGACCCAATCCAAGAAGCTACAACCGCCCAGCGCTGCGATAGCCGGTCACCAATCCATCCGCCCACTATGGACAGAGCGCAGCCTAATCCGTAGATACTCATTGTGTAACTGGCCGTCATTGGCGGAAAGTTGAGATGCTTTATCAGGAAAGTGGGGTATAACCCGATAAAACCGTAAATTGTTCCCCCCCACGCTACTGCGGCAATCGCACATGCGATTAAATTCCTATTCCAGAACGCTTCTGGCATGTTCGATACGTCAGCTTCCTGTTTTTCACCGGCTGTTTCCGGTACGGACTCAGTAAAGAGCCGCGGAACCAAAAACCAGATGATACTAGCAATAACCAAGCCGAGAATAGTAAACACGATAAAGGGCGTATGCCAATCGTTTGTAGCCAATGTCAATTTCATCCCAACGGATGGTCCCAAAAATCCCCCAAGCCCGAACCCCATGTTTACGGTTCCGATTGCAAGGCCTTTGTCCTTATAGAAGTAGCTTCCCGCTGCCGAGTACAGGGCAGCCATTTGCATGGCCTCGCCAACACCGGTCAAGGCCCGGTATATCAACATATCGGCGAATCCATGAGCCATAATCGTCGCTAACGTAAACACAGAATAAATGACCATCCCTGCGACCATGACCGTTTTACGCGACCACTTGTCGAACATATACTCGGTTGCCACTGCAGCTAGACCTATACCCAACGTAAAGACGGTAGACAAAAGTCCGGCATCTTTCAGGGCGAACCCATAAGTTTTACTAATAAAGGTAAGCAGCACCGGAAAGATCAGTCGATCCATCGAGTTTGTTGTAAAAGCCAGCATAAATACTAATAGGCAAGAAACTGAGATTGCTAGAGGCAACCTGTTTGGAGACGTACTCATTGATGTTTGGGTGTTTAAAGATGTTTCTGACATTAATCCAGCCCCCTTATTGTAGAGTAAATCGGGCAATTGAATCTGAGCTCCAATACAATACAAGCTCAATCACAAGCTGAGAACCTAAATATATCCCCTCCTTAAAATGACTTCGTCTGATTACCTCATTTTTGCCGAGCATTCCCTCCTTCATTGGCCAATAATTGCGTTGTAGTTAAGCGCTTATACGGAGCTTAAGAGCCTATCTACAGGTTGGTGCCCATCCTATTTTTCGGGGCCGAGAACATCTGATACCGCAAACCATTCGGGTACATTTCCCAATCCGGTTGTGATCCGCACAGTTTTGGTGTGTCCAAATTCCCGCAATGTCTCCAACGCATGCTCACGGCCAAATCCGCTGTGTTTAGTGCCCCCAAAAGCAGTACCAAGGAAGTTGCGCGAATAGTTATTAACGAACACAATTCCGGCATCAATCTCACGACTTGCGCGCCATGCTTTGGCAAAATCTCGGGTATAGATACCCGCCACCAAGCCGAAATTGGTGCCGTTCGCAATTTCAATGGCTTCTTCGTATGTGTTAAAGGGTATAATCACAGTCACAGGCCCAAATATTTCTTCCCGTGCTATCCGCATAGTCGGATCGACATCGACAAACAAAGTCGGTGCCACCCAAAAGCCCCCGGCAAGCCGCTCATCGGTAGGCAGCGGCGCTTGAGCCGCAATCTTCGCTCCTTCGGCAACGCCAATATCGATATAATCCAGCACTCGCTTGCGTTGCGCAGCGGTCACCAGCGGCCCAACATGGGTGGCCGGGTCGGCCGGATCTCCAACTCGTAGTTTAGGAACAGCTTCTTTGATTCTCTGCACAACTCTGTCATGTAACGAAGTGTGGACTAGTATCCTCGACGCCGCCGTACAGGCTTCCCCCTGGTTGAAGAATGCTCCGTCAATTACACCACGAACTGCCTGATCAATATCCGCATCTTCGAAAATAATCAGCGGATTTTTACCACCGAGCTCCATCAACGCCGGTGTGAGATTTTTGGCTAAAGTCCGCAACACCGCCATACCTGTTGTTGGCGCTCCGGTGAAAGAGACCTTTCGGACAAGAGGGTTGCTCGCCAGGGCCTCTCCGCAAGTCCCCAGCCCCGGAACGACCGACACTACCCCCGGCGGCAGCACCGTATTTAGCAGTTCAACGATGCGCATGATGGTGAAGGGTCCCTGCTCAGGCGGTTTCAGCACAACACAGTTTCCCGCGGCCAGTGCAGGCGCAGTTTTACCTGCAGTGTGAATTGGTGGCCAATTGAACGGAATGATCCCACCCACAACACCATAAGGCTCCAACGTACTGATCCCCAAAATAGGCCCCTGTTCTTGTACGTTGCTCGGCATTGCCGCCACCAAGCCGCCGAATTGTTCAAAAGCCCCGATGCAGAACTCGACGTCAAGCATTCTGGCTTGAGTAAATGGCTTTCCGATTTCTTCGGACTCGATTCGCCCGATCTCATCGGCGTGTTCCCGCAGTACTCGCGCACACTCCAACAGCAAACGGCCGCGTTCCCGTGGAGTAGTCCATCGCCAACCAGTCCGCCAAGCCTTATCTGCCGCCAGTACAGCGGAGTCGACATTAGACGGGGACGCTCCCTGCACATAGGCTATAATCTGACCGGTAGCAGGGTTTTCGACTGCAAAGAGGTCCTCGGGACGCTGAGACGACCATTGTGTCGTTATTGTCTTAATGTTAGCTGCAGTATCTTTCACTTGTAGACCTCCTAGAAAATATAAGTCACAAACTTTTACACTCCCAGAATGTTTCTGGCTTCATTGGGGCTAGCCACTTCCCTGTTTGCGTCGCGGACAATCCTTGCCGCCCGCGCGACCAATTCGGCATTCGACTCCGCCAACCGATTTTTAGCGTAGAAGACATTATCCTCCATGCCGACCCTGATATGACCGCCCATCGCAATTGCCGCAAGCATGATGGGGATGTGTCCCGAACCAATCCCCAGAGCCGACCATGTAGCTTCAGGAGAAATAAGGTTTTTTAAGTACACAAGGTTCTCGACCGTTGCCGCGGAGCCGCCGGCGGCGCCCAGTACGAATTGATAATGAAGCGGCGCCTTTAGCACGCCTTTTCTTTGATAAAAGAACGAATTATAGACCATCCCGGCATCAAAAATCTCAATTTCCGGTTTCACGCTATTCTCCAACATGGTCTTGCCGAGCTTCTCCAGGAATTGCGGAGTATTGAGAAAGACGCTATTATGCATCCAGTTCATTGAGCCAGCATCATATGATGCCAGTTCAGGCTTCAGTTCGATCAAATGCGCCATCCGCGTTTCATCGGTCGCATTCAAATCCCCGGAAGTAGTGCAATTAAGCACTATATCGCACTTCTTTCTGATGAGTGCCACCGTCTCCCGGAACTTTTCGAGGCTCATTGTACCGCGTCCCTGATCATCGCGCATGTGCAGGTGGGCGACAGCCGCCCCGGCCTGCCAGCATTGGTACACGTCCTCAGCAATCTCCTGGGGCGTAAGGGGAATATTGGGGTTATCCTTTTTGGATGGCCAGGCCCCGGTAGGCGCAACGGTAATAATCACTTTATCCATTTCTTCACCTCAGGTAAACTATTTTCAGAATTTTCTGTTTTTTATTTTGAGACAGACTACTCCTATCGCAAATACCCTTGTTTATTTGGAGCTATTCAGTTTTCAGGCGAGTTCACTATTTTATACTTAACGCCTCCTTCTGGCAGAATTCTTTGCATTGCGGTTTCCCTCCGCAAACGTCGCACTTTCTGGCCCGCTTATCAATCTGGTCTATAAAAATCGCATGAAACTTGCAGACTTCAACACACTTGCCACACCCGATACACCTTTGCCTATCCAATAAGACTATACCCAGCTCTTCCTTTCTGAGGAGCGCATTTTCTTGGCAAACTTCCACGCATGCCGGTTTGGGGCATTGCAGGCATATCACCGGGGCACTCGGCAAAGGATGAGTAAAAGGCACCCGGATATTAGCCCGCAACGGATTAAATTCTCCGGTTGGTGAGTGCGCTGCTGCACAAGCAATCACACAAGCCTCGCAACCAACACACTTCTTACTGTCCACTGACAGGCGCAAAGGGATTCCTCCTTTCAGCAGCCACTTCTAGTCGGTCAAGTGTATCTTCTCGCGGAACGCCCTGTTCGTCCCAGCCCCGGAGTGCATAATATTCACTGATAATTGTGTCCAGAGCTTCCTTAGGAATGTAACGGCCCTCCGCAGGCCCATTTAGTAGGCCTTCCTTGAACGCTCGCGGCGGCAATGTATCTTTGTCCCGGGTGAACCCTTCCCGGTTATTAAAAAGCCGAATTGTTGATTCAATCCTGTCGGCCGCCTCCAGTAGGTCCTCAGCGGTAGTAGGTCTACCGGTCACCGCCTGATAATATTGCGCATACTCTGGATTTTTAATAGGAATCATTTTCCCGGGGAAATCGCAAACAAGCAGGGAATGCATAACACAGTTGTCATTATAAAGGTCTTTTATGAGTTGTGCCTTACCTTCAATACCGTAAGGATTTTCTTTGCCCAAAACCTCGACCATCGGCGGCCACGCTCTTCGGTGGCACGCGCCACGTGTGTTTACAGCATACGATAAAGCAGTACCGTACCCGATTCGGGGATCGTAGGCTGCAAACTCCAGCCCCTTGACGTGCATGGCAAATTCGCTGGAGTTATGCCCGATTTTTTCGGCAGTTGCCTGAACTCCTTCCGCTAATAAATTACCGACACCTTGTCTATAAGCGATGTCATGTATCAGTTCATGCACAGCCTCCGAATCACCGAATCTAAGCTGCAGCCCATTTACATCCGCCGGCGTAATGAACCCCTTTTCCATACACTCCATCAAAAAGCCGATCACGCCCCCGGTGGATATCGTATCAAGCCCCAACTGATCGCATAGGAGATTGGATTGAATTATATCTGACAGGTTGCTAACCTCTAGATTTGAGCCTAATAGTCCCAAAGATTCGTACTCCGGTCCCTCCAAAACAGTCCCTTTGTACTTTCCTTCCTTTGCTTTGGTAATCTGGCTGCAGGCCAGTATGCAGCCATAACAGCCGCGGCTTTTTATCGTCGAGTCCTTGACCCCCTCGGCATTGATCTTATCGGCCTCCTCAAATACCCCCTTGCGGAAGTTACTTGTTGGAAGCATGCCTGCGGCGTTAGTTAGATTCAAGGTTAGTGGCGTACCGTGAATAATCCTGATTTTAGCGACAGGACTGTCCTGAATCCTGTCGATATGCTGTTTAACCAGTTCCATCACTGTTTGCGTGTCGTGGGACTTAACTCCGCCGCTCCCTTTCACAACTATCGCCTTGATGTTCTTGGAACCCATGACGGCGCCCACCCCGCCGCGAGCTGCCTGGCGGAAATAATCGCTGTTTACCGTAGCGAATTTGACCAATCTCTCACCCGCTGGCCCTATGCAGGCGATACCCACCTCACGGTCATTTATCGCCTCACGAATCAGGTCTTCCGTCTCAAGTGTGTTCTTTCCCCAAATGAATCCAGCATCTCTTATTTCTACGATATCATTATGGATGTAAAGGTAAGAGGGCGTCGCCGTGCTGCCTCTTAGGATTATGCCGTCGTAGCCGGCAAACTTCAATTCAACGGCTATGCGGCCGCTAGCATAAGAATCCACATATCCTTTAGTGGCCGGTGATTTTGTGATGACGACGTATTTCCCGGATCCAGGCACAATAGTGCCGGCAAAAGGTCCCGCAAGAAGCAAAAAAATGTTTTCCCGGCCGAGCGGATCAGCTCCTGGAGGTAAAAGATCATACAATAACCGGGCACCTAATCCACGGCCCCCCAAATACTTTTCATAAAGGTCTTCACCAGGATTAAATACCGTGATGCTTTTTGTCGATAGATCTACGTCAAGGAGCCTATTTGCATAACCGAACATATTACTCCCTCCCAATTACCGCCTTAACCGCCACTCATCATAATAGTAAAATACACTTTACTACCGTCGCTCAGGAGTGTCTCTAAGCCGTTTTGGCTACTAATATTTCGTCCATTAACCATAAGTAGTATCCCACTATCTTCACCTTCTGGCGGCATTACCAGATGAGCGAAGTCCACGCCGTATATTTCCTTTAAGATATCTAAAAGATGCCCCACAGTATAAGGAGGAGCGTTTATTTCGATTATTTTCTCCGTACCGAAATGCTCACGAAAAATGCCAATTGTTTTGACTATTACCTGCATAAGCTAAATACCGAGCAGTCTGCGGAGATTGCCCCCGAGTATTAAATCCTGATCTCTCGGAGGTAATCCGATTCTTTTCACTAAATCAACCGGCGCGGCCTCTGCCATATCAAAAGCGTAGTCAGTCCCCATAATGACATGATCAGCGCCGGCGAATTCCACAAGAAAACGAAGTTGTTTTTCGCCATATACCATTGTGTCAAAATAGAGCTGGTTAAGATAATGATCCGGAGATTTAGCACCGTTCACTTTTGGCTCTAGCCTTACATTGTACCCATGCGTCAGCCGTCCGAATAAATACGGAAAGAAACCGGCGCCGTGAGTTAAAATGACTTTTAGATCTGGGCACTTGTCAAGTACCCCGCCGAAAATAAGGCTGACACAGGCCATTGCTCCATCAAGCGGGAAACCGTAAAAATTGCTCAGATAATACTTCCTGAAGACTTCCTTCGCCACAACATAGTAAGGGTGCATCAGAACGACGACACCGAGGGCGCTGCATTCTTGGAAAAACGGCAGGAAGCGCGGATCGTCATACTGAACTCCCTCGACATTAGAACCGATTTGAATAGATTTTATCCCCAAATCGGTCACGCACCGGCGCAATTCCTTTATCGCCAGGCCTATATCCTGCAACGGGACTGTCGCCATACCGATGAATTTATCGGGATGCTCCTTAACCATCTTGTATATAGCGTTATTGATTACTTTGGCGATATCCAGCGCCAATTGCGGCTCAGCCCAGTAATAATATAGAGTTGGCGATACTGATACCACCGCCATATCCAGCTTCATTTTCGCCATATCCTCTAGGCGGGTGTCCATATCATAGAAGCCGGGAGATAGAGGATAAGTATATCCTGTATCCTGCACTAGCCAGGTTTTATCTCCTCTCCTTTCCAATTTTGCCTGCCACCCGGAGTCAGGTTTGGAAATTACCTCGAGATATTCCTCTGGAATGAAATGCAAATGGGTATCGATGTTCATCGGATCACTCTCCTTAACTCTCGGTTTACGTGGAGGTTTAATAGGTTATCCGCCCTGGCAGAATATACTCTGCTATAATCGGTCCGCTGTTGTCTTTACCTCCGCTGCAGCGGCTGACAAAGATTGCATAGTTGCCGCAATTTCTTCAGTTCCCGCAGCCTGCCTCTCGCTATGTTCAGAAGTCCGCATTATTATTTTAACAACTTCTTCGGCTTCCCTGGAAATATCATGGAGAAGCCTTTTTATCTCACTGACCGAATTTGCGCAGTTTACCGCCATTTTGCGAATTTCTTCGGCAACAACAGAAAACCCTCGTCCGTGCTCGCCCGCCCTCGCAGCCTCAATGGCGGCGTTAAGTCCAAGCAAGTTTGAGTTGGCAGCAACATCACTGACAAACCGCAAAATCTCATCCGTCTTGTCTATTTGGTTAAGAACCCTTTCACCGGCTGTTTTAACTTTGCCCAACTCTTCGGTCAGATGCCCGGCTGTAGTTCCCAGTTCCTCCGTTGTAGCGGTTACTTCCTCGGCGACGGCAACGACGTTCTCCGCAGCAGACTGAAGCGTATTTTGTATATCCATGCTTATCGACGTACCTATTACGCCGACAAAATCACCAGCATCATCAAAAATTGGGCACGCGTGTGATTTTACGCTAAAGCCGAAAGCCGATTTCGGCAAAATAGCTGTAGCAGGTTGCTTGGTCTCCAAGCACTTTATTGCCGGTGAACTTTGTGGCATCGGTTCTCCGACCAACGCTTTAATTCCCGCCGCTTTCATATACTCGGCCGGTGCGTAGGCCCTGATTATCCCTGCATTATCTACCACATAAATGGCGCAATCAACGACTACCGCTTGTTTGATGAGATCGGCACTTTGAATCAGGGCCTCCAGCTTTGACATATATCTTTCATCCCTTCACCGAGGAAGTCTATGCCTTCTTCACCGTTACGCTACTCTTCCAGTAATGCTACCGGTCTAACCCAACCGGCGCTGGCTGCTTTTATATTAATCGGAAGACAGATAACCTTAAACCCAAATGGCGGAAGTTTGTCCAGGTTTGCCATTTTTTCCATATGGTAATACTCTTTTTCGATCCCGGCGAAATGCCCTTCCCAGATCAGAGATGCGTCCTTGGTTATTGAATAATCCTCGGCAATAAACGAAAGGGGTCGATCCCAACTCCAGGCATCCGTTCCAACGATCTTCACGCCTCTATTCAACAGCCAAAGAGTGGCTTCCCTCCCCATACCGCAACCGCGGACGAGATACTCCGCTGATCCGTAATATTTGTCAGCACCCGAACGAACTAAAACAATGTCTAATGGCTTTAGCCGATATCCCATTTTAGCAAATGCGCGGTCAAAATCATCTGCAGAAACTCTATAACCATCTGGCTTATTGCTGAAATCAACGACAACTCCGTCTGCGATACACCACTCAAGGGGCAGTTGGTCGATAGTCCGCGCCGCTTCGCCGTTATTCATCGTCGGATGATAATGCCACGGGGCATCTAAATGAGTTCCGCTATGGGTGGTGAGATTAACATATTCAATAGCCCAACCGCAACCTTTGGGAAGGTCAGCCCGGCTGCTACCCGGGAAAAATCCTATCATCTGTTCCGCACTTTTAGCATGATCCCAGTAATCAATCTTTGTCGGCATGGTCGGGGGATCACAAGGGGTATTATGTTCAATAGCGTTACTTAAGTCGACAATTTTCAATCCCTATCATCCTTTACAGTTTCGTTTTCCCCCGCTTGGGAGAACTCTTTCTAGTTCGCCGCCCGCTGCAATTTGAATTCATATACCACCCGCCCTTTTTCCCACACTTTAAATTGCAATTTATATGCCAACTTCTAAAAAACTAACAAAGGCTTGTAATATAAGGGTTTGTAGCCCCTAATATTACAAGCCTTTTATTGATGTCCCTAAAAATCATGTCAACAAATGTTTACATTCATCTCTCCGACCCGCATAGCGGCAGAGAAAATCCGGCATGTAAACTTTTGTTTTCTGTAAATTTTTGTTTACATCGTAATGCCTAGATTCCGAATCTTTTTGTATAACATTGTCCGGGAAATTTTCAGCTCTCTAGCAGCGAGGACCTTGTTGCCACCGTTTTTCTTTAATGCTTCCAGGACGACTTCTTTCTCAACTGTATGTTTAATCTCCCTTAGTGAATCGGCCTCGCCGTTAGTGATAGCACTAGCGCCGCCGAAATTGCGCTTCTTATCTATGAACCATTCAAAATGCTTAGCCTCCAATATTTCGCCCCAAGCGACGTTCATCGCCCGCTCCAACACATTTTGCAATTCCCGTACATTACCGGGCCATTCATACTTCATAAGAAGTTTTTCGACCGCGGGAGTAACCGACTTGACTTCAACGCCAAGCTGATGATTAAGCTTTTTTAGTAAGGCTTGCACTAGTTGAGGTATATCTTCTCTTCGTTCACGAAGAGGGGGTAGAGTAATGCGCATAACGTTCAGCCGATAGAAGAGATCGCTGCGAAATTCCCGCTCCTTAACCATTTTTTCCAGCGATGCATTGGCTGCAGCAATGACCCTGACATCGATTTCAATGCTTTTCTTGCCTCCGAGTCTATCGATCTCGCGTTCCTGAAGCACCCTAAGTAATTTCGGCTGGAGTCCCAAAGGCAATTGATTTATCTCATCTAAAAAAAGACTTCCCATATTGGCCATTTCAAACTTGCCACGCCGGCCGCCTTTTGCGGCGCCCGTAAAGGCACCTTCTTCAAATCCGAAAAGCTCGGACTCCAAAAGTTCGTTTGGAATTGCTGCACAATTGATTTTTACGAAATTACAAACACTGCGCGGACTAGAACTATGAATTGCATGCGCAACCAACTCTTTTCCGGTTCCCGTTTCCCCGTCAATAAGGACGGTAGAGTTTGTACGAGCCGCCTGGATAATTCGTTCACGTACTTTCCGCATGGCGGTACTGTCGCCAATTACACTTTCAATCCCGTAGCGGGCACCTCTTAATTTTCGAAGCTCATCTTTAACATAATTCAGTTCCTGTGTAAGATGCCCTAATCTCTGTTGAAAACCGAGAGCGGTATCAAAGTCCTTAAAAATACTAAATACGAAGCCCGCAATAACTTTGCCGTCTTTCTTAATGGGATAATAAGTAACTACACTCGGCTGATTTTCGTTTACTGACTTCTTTTCGACAAGCAATTGA
The DNA here is from genome assembly GCA_029976065.1 of Selenomonadales bacterium. GTDB lineage: Bacteria > Bacillota > Negativicutes > Sporomusales > UBA7701 > Anaeroselena. The sequence continues at coordinate 67,681 of JARKNV010000016.1, read as the reverse complement.
GCTATCAAAGGTTCTCCCGTCTTCAACGCCAAATCGATTTTCGTGTTTGGGACAACGTCTCTGATATATTTGCCTATAACTTCTTCGGGCTGCATTCCCATCCAGTCAACCCAGCCCTTATTTACATAGATATATCGTCCCTCCGCGTCGGTCACGGCGACAGTATCTAAATGTTCGATTATTAATTGAGCCAGCGAATGCTCAAGCTCCATTGTTTTCCTCCAAGGCTGTTCTTCCCTCACACGTTTTAGATTCTCTTTGTAACCACAAAAACCTTGTTATCCTTTCAATGACCGATTGGGGCTAGGTTAGGATAATTCTTACCAGTTAAAGCGCAGTTAAATTGGGAACGGGGTAGCTTGGGGGGATAATAACCGAAAAAGCAAAGAAAGCGCCAGAGAAGTGCCGCCTATCTGGTGCTCATGATTATATTAAAATCTCTGAGGCAATCTACTTCCCATGCAGGTAACTAGCCGCCATATCGGCTAGATGTAAAGCTGCAACAAGCCTGTGTGCTTTCATTGCTGCCGCCAAACTCCTGGCCCCGGCATAGGCCTGAGCCGAATCGTCAAATCCTCCCATATGCCATCGGATGGCCAATATCTCTTCACGTGATAAAGCAATAAATTGTTGAATGATAACAACTGATTTCTCTCCGTGCCCAAACGGAAATTCATCTTGAACCTGATAGTACGGAACTTTTTCCCATTGACCACTAACAGGGTTTTTCTGGTTTCTATAGCTCTCCTTGTAGAAATTTGCCTTGCAGATATCATGAAGCAACCCGCAAATAATCATGCTATCGAGTGCCAATCTCAGATCAAACGAATCGTTGATTACCTTAAGGCTATCGTGCACCGCCAACGAATGTTCCACCAATCCCCCTGCATAATTACAATGATAGTTTGTACTAGCTGGAGCTGTAAAAAAATCGGTACTGATAAGATATTCAATTAGGGTATCTATACCCTGTCTATTAACCTTACGGAGTAATTCAGTGAATTTTGTTTTCATATTTTACCTCAACAGACTGAAATGCCCTTTAATCCCAAGAAACAACTAATTACTGTTGGGAAACGATCTCCCTTCCAATTGACCCTTTCCATGCTAGCTGAAAAGAAAACCTGTTTTTTGGCTCGGGTAACCCCTACGTAAAAAACGCTCAACTCATCAAGAAACTCCGCCTCTCTATCCACCGATAACTTAAATTTGCAAAAGCCGTCAACAACATCCCGGGTCTGGCATTTGCTACAAAGGCCCATATAAGTAGGAAAGCAGCATTGCTCCATATCAGCCAGTATAACATAGCTCCATTCTAACCCTTTAGCTGCATGCACGGTAGATAAAAGCACGTTACTTGATATATACTCCATATTCTGTTTAAGCGCCCTACTTTGCAGCATATCCCTGACAAAAGACACTTGTTCCTCTGGTTCGAGAAAACCATACTCTGTAATAACCCGGTCGAGAAATATTTTTAGTAACTGCGTCAAAGAAGAAAACGTCTCTTTATTACCTTTATATGCTTTAAATTGATTTTCTATGTTTTTTATCAGTCTATCAGCAAGCCGTTTTGTTACTCTCTTGCCATCTTGGATAAGCGCATTAAATTCTTCTAAACACTTTAGATGAAAAAAAACATAGTCGGGCTCTTCATCTGTAAATAAACCGTAAAAGAAATCGATGCCACGGGCCCTCAGTTCTGAGACAACAATATCGGCGTTACCAGCACGTGCTCTAAACAGGACAGCTATTTGGGATTCAGAGTCTTGGCTTCGCAAATCTTCGATCTTGGAGGCAACCCATCCGGCTTCCTCTTCCTGATTGTCTAATACGAATAAGTTAATCTCGGCGTTTTCAGCAATCTGTGGATTAAACGGATTTTCTGCGTTGAGTCTTATATTCTTGTCTAATTTCAACATGCTTAGATTATCCTTAAACCTGTAGTTCTTCTCTAAAGTGATTTTTTCCATTCCGTATTTTTGTTCTGCAGTTTCTAATAGTTTTGGTAAGGCGCCGATGAACCCATAAATTCTTTGAAGGGAATCGCCCATAAGTACAACTTTGCAATTATCATTAAATAATAAACGAAGTAACGCCCAACTTAATACATTCGTATCTTGGAATTCATCAACAATTATTACAGTATAATATTTCTGATAAAACAAGAGAATCTTAGGGAAACTTCTAAATAAAATAATAGTTAATACAAGAATTGCGTCATATGTGATGTGCTGATTAGGAACCAGATACCGTAGAACAATATCAGCATATTTCCTAAATGATTTATTTGCATATTCAACATTTATATTTCGTACAGCCTCATTAAATTTAACAAGCGTTAATGCTTCATCTAGATTGACGCCGAGTTTCAATTCATGAATACTCTTGGCCTGCGAATCATCAACAACTTTGAAGCTATCAATTGAACGTAGTGCTGGATGAAGAAGATAGCCATAAAGCCTTAGTATTCTTCTGGAGAATCCGTGATAGTTCGAAACTGTTATTTTTTCTCCTACCTTAAGCGGACTATAACCACTATGCCCATTAAGCAAAAGCGGAATTTGTTCCGCAACATCTTTTTTTATTTTGTATGCACCGTTTACACTAAAAGTAAGAGCTAATATCCTCTTCGGATTTGGAACCTTGTTACTTGCGAGTAAATATGCAAGCTTGCTTACCATAGTTTTTGTCTTACCATAGCCTGCCGGAGCTTCTATTAGAATTCTTTGGCTCTCAGAAAATATGGCCTCAAGTTGGCAGCCATCTCCCTGGTGAAGCATCGCAATTTTTTCCTCTATCGTTACTAATGGATCAAGCATCATAGCAAGCCACCAAATCCCTTATTTTTATTATCGCTTGCTTGTAGACTTCTGGTATTTCATCCTCGGCAAGAATACTGCCTATCGTCCTTCCTAGAATGGCCCCTTTATTGATGTCCATCCATGCCAAGTATAAGATGGCCATTTCTGTCGCATCAGTTGCTTCAGAAAACTTGGTATCAGATACTGCCCTTGGCCAGGCGTAACCGTAATCGTTAAGAGTCTGCTGAAGTTTGTTCTGATTTATTGTACGCTCAGTTCCTCGACTGTCATAGTCGAGAAGTATCTTTTGAAGTGGGGCTAAATCATCTTTGGTGAGTAGATGTTGTACTAATTCCTCTTCGAAATCCCATTTACTAGTGATAAATAAATTTGGGATTCCATTATACTTATCAGGTTTTAGTTCACATTGATCTTTATCCACAATCCCTACAGTGCTAATTCCAAATTTGTCGAGTAGTTCCATAATAACAGGGATGGACTCAGCTCCACCAGCCTTTATAACACTGATTCCTTTATTATCAAAATCAACACTCATCCTCTCGGAAAACAAGGGTAATGCCCCAAATTCTGTCTCCCCCTCGACAACAATTACACCCCTGGCAAAAAAAGCCTCTTTTATATAATGCATGTTCATTAGCAAATGTTTTTCTTGACCATGAGTCAGAGCTATCTGAGAACCGTTTTTTACAGTCAGTTTGCCAGTTGCATCTTTATGTAGCCTAATAATCTGCTTGTAATCATTTAATATCATGTGTGGGGAGTGTGTAACCATAATAATTTGTCCAATAAAACCGTCTATATCAAAACAGTGTTTCAGTAATTCGAGAAAATCTGCTTCTTTATTATCTATAATTCGTATCAAATATTTGATGAGCGTGCGTTGCATGAAAGGATGCAAATGAATTTCGGGTTCATCTACCCCGAGAACGACAGGTATATGTTTTTTACCGTTACCATCATCTAATATGTTCTTTTTTAATTTGCTTTTATTAATACGCAGAATTCTTTCCAGGATGGAAAGTATAATTAGAGCCGAAAATTGAACGCCGCTGCAGCCAACTTCTGTCAAACTCAACTTATTACTGTCACATAGTAAAACTAGTTTGGTCAGAATATTTTGTGGTTCGGGATCAATCATCGCTTTTATGGAGAAATCTTTAAGAGGCTTAACCTTATTGAGTTTGCCATTAAGATATGTAATTAGTTTTTCCAGTTCCACTTCCTTAAGAAAGGAGGTATTAATAAGACTGTTAGTCTCCAGGTAATTGTTTACCAGGAAATTAAGAAATGCCGCAACACCTTTTTTACCAGTAAAGCTCAATTCATTGGAAGGATTTCTAAGAGAATCGTATCCTATATAATTAAGGCATCTAGCTTCCGATGCCGGTATGTTTTGATTGGTTTCCTTATGAACGAATACAATGTTGTCATCAGGAGAGGCTTGTTCAACGATCAAGTTTAGCTTGCTGTCATCAAGTGGATCAAATAAATCACGTAATATACCTATTTCAACATCATTTAGGGCAAAAGTGATTTCTATGAAAATAGGATTATTTTCATCTTGAAAATCAGTTTCGCGAAACTTATATTCACTAAAAATCGTATAAAGAAGATCTAAAAAATTAGATTTGCCGAGATTATTTTCGCCAACAAGGAAATTACATGAATCATGTAGTTTGATCTCTAGACCGTCCAGCGTGCGGTAATTATTTACCTTTACTCTATTTAGCTTCACGATTTCACCCTCTCAAATTAATAAGATGGTTTATACGTAGCCAGTAACCTTCGTTACTAGCGAAATGTTCGCGGATTCCTTGGATTTCACCCGTTTGTCAGAGATTTTCCTTCACCCCTAAAGACTAACCATTCTGCCTTTTCTGAAGCCATATTCCATAATATCGGCGAAACGACAAAAGCTGCCACAGCTTACAAAATGTAGCTATGTGCAGCTTCTATTATTGTCGAACCATTTCCTGTCAGGATAAGAAAAATTTAGCTCGGCCAGTATATTTTTTTCAGTCTAATTAAAGCCCGGGTATCCGGATCGATTACACAACTAGGTCTACCAATAGTTCGGAGTCAATCAACATCGGGGGGATTATTTGCTCTCTCTCCTTCGTATTTGACTCTTTCAGCCGCCCGTAGAAACGTTAATACCTCTAGCGCCAGGGCGGAGCCCTCCAAGGAAGCTACGTACTTCTGGTGTATCCATCTGCCCTTTTCTATGTTTTACTTCATTCTTTATCAACATCGCCATGGGGCGTGACAAATCCATCCCTGTAAGCCTTGGTGATTGCGTCTTCGGCCGTCCTCTCTAGCAATGACTTTTCGAGGTCGTACCCATTGACCGCCAAAGCTTTTTCAATTAACCTGCGCTGCCGGTATAGGAATACCAGAAACCCCCTGAATTCCCTTCTAATGTATTCATCTATGTTACTATCATCAAGTTTTTTTTCATAGGCCTCAATTTTTACGCCTGCTCTGACGTACTCCTGGACCAAAGCATCAACTAGCCACATTAATGCCCCTCCTCTGCTATGTCTAACTCTAAAAGCTACATCGATCCGGGGCAAACTCTTATCAAAATATTTCCTTCCCATTTGAAAGATATCTTTATCCCACCACTTCTGGGAAAGCAAATAACACAATGAATATACCACATGTTGCACCATAGGTGCAACATGGCTTGTCATAATGGCTCTACAATTATATTGAGGTGAGCCATTTGGCCAAGGGCGAGTTTACTGAGCGATACCGGGCTATCGGCCGCCGGATCGCGTTTTATAGAACTAAACGTGGTTGGACACAAGATTTTTTTGCAGATAAAATTGGAATAAGTAAAAGTTATCTTTCTAAGATTGAAGCGGCCCAAAGCTACAAGTCATTTTCTCTCGAAGTTCTATTTTTGATAGCTAAAGGATTAGATATGGAACCATCAAACCTGCTGTTTGAATCTGAGCAAAAAAAGTAGGCTGGAATATTCCAGTCTACTTTTTCTTTATGGAGAAATTTAATTGGGGGCTAGGTCTCGTAACAAAAAATTGCAGATCGGAAACGAAAGAAATAGCGCATTATTATAACTGGTCAAATAACCTATGGAACGAGGTAATTTCTTTTTTTAATCGCAGATATTTCTCTTCAGCTATTTTACGATCTTCCTCAGCTTTGCGTAACTTTGCCGTAAGTTCCGCAATAGTATGGGCAGTATTTGGTGCCAACCATGTTCTTTCGTCATCTCGATATTGCTTTATTAGAAATGAATATGGTGGTCTGTTGAGGGTTGATATCGACAACTCTATGTTGCGAGCAAATTCCTCCACAACTAACGGTATTCCCTGATCCTTAAGACGCTTTAACCCTTCGAGCACCTTCCGCTTATTTTCGGCAACAACTTCCTGCTTATGGCGACGTAATGCCTGTGCGCCGGCTTGGCCTCTTCGGGGCTGCTCTATTACTATTCTTCTTTTACTCATTAGGACCACACTCGCCTTCTAGTTTTCACACTTGACTTTTATTTCCTTGAACTGCTCCGAAATCTCTTTAAGAGTCATGCTTAGTTTCGTAATGCATAGTGCTTTTAGCCGTGATAAGATAACATCGGTTTTACTCAAAAATACTGCCATTCCCTTTTTTTCCTGACGCTTTCTTATCTTATACAGCCGTTCAGCCCACTGCCTCACTTGTTCCAAATCTATTAGTATTTTTTTGCATGATAGGCATTTATCTATAAGGTTACAGGAAGGTGATTCAGATCCATACATACAGAATCCACAGGGGACGGGAAGTAAAACTTCCGGTTGCCTCAGCATCACTTCTTCCATCAATACGTTTCGTAGTCCTGTGTTTTCAATTCTTTCGGCAACAGCAGCTAATTCCGCTATAAAATTCTCTGCAGAAAAAACGGTTTCAAGAGGCTTGTCCCCATAACTATTCTCTTCCGAGGGATTCAATTGTTCCTTATAGAATTTGTTATAAGCCCTCATGCAATTAATCTTTCGCGTTTCGGCTCCTACCAAATACGCATTGTGATTATCGACACCGGAAAAGTGTCCCGCCATTTGGGCCACCTCGGTCTCCGGAATGCCAGCTTCGAGCCATTTTGTAATCCTTATCCTGCGAAGGACGTAAATACTATATTTCCCCTGCCCCCGAGAGCTAACAAGAGGTGGCGAAGCAGATAGTTGTAGTCTATTAAACACTCTATTTAGATGGGCATTCGTCGGGATGTTCCCCCGGTAACCGAAAAGCCTCTTCACGGAATAATTGTCGTATTCGATTTCTATTGGTAGTCTTAATAGGCCGTTGTTTAATACTTCTTGTACAATTCTCGACATTTCTTCGGTCATCGGAACGTATCTTTCAGTAAAATGCTTTCCTCGGTGAAAATATAACAAGGGTACTTCTGGAGTGCCGCGAATACAATCCAACCAGAGGGAAAGAATCTCAGATGGCCGGCCAGCAGATAAATATGCGAGTATTAGGGCTCTCTTCACAAGCCAATTCTCTCCGGTTTCATCCATCTCATACAGCATACGTTCGATTCTTTCAATTTCGCTTTTTGGTATCGGTTTATGGCGCTTGTCTATTTTTTTTTGCCGAAAACTGTCTAGACCTTCATTGGGATCAAGGATAAACTCTCTCAAGCTTTCGGAAAGTAATTGCTTTTCGTCCATAAAAGTCAAAAACGATTTTAATCGGGATATATCAGTAATAATAGTTTCGCTTGAGCGTGAACTTCCAAACTTAGCGGGCGCTTTGTCTTTCAGCCAATTAATAAAGTTGATAATGTGACTTACATCAATCTGTTTAATATTCGTAACATTTTGCAGCGCCAAAAAGTCTAATAAGAATCGAGCGCCCTTTTCCTTTTTCCGTTTTGTCCCTTCAATATCGCCGCTAATTTTTCCCAGATATTCTAGATATAATTCTTCCAATTCCGGAGAACAAATTAAGATAGAGGAAAAATCTATAACACTCGTATTTGCAGGAATTCGCTGAATTATCCCCATTCCAGTCAAAATGTTAAGAATACATTTATTAAAATCCGGGATAGCAATAATTTTATCAATGCTAATATCTTTGAGTGAAATTCGTTCCCAGAGAAGCACTTTGTTCAGTGCCCGAAGAGACTGTATTATAACTGTATTGGAATAATGAAGCATTTTTCCAATGCTAAGATATTCTGCCGCTTCTTCGCCAGAGTACTGTTTTGGCAAAGGCTCATGTTGGTTTAAATACTCTTGGGAAAGTGTTGTGTGTCCGGTAAGATGCAAAACTATGCCAGTATAATACAAGTTTCTGTTCCGTTTGAGAAATTCTTCATGAGGAGCCTGCATTTCAATTTTTCCCGAAATTATTGAGGACAGTTGGCGGAAAAATGTTGTTTTGTTTATATAAATACGTTTGCGTCCAGAATTAACGCTTCTTAAAACGAAATTCGCTACTTCTTCATAATAATCCAGAGAATAAAATTCATTTTGTGCTTGCTTTTTAAGTATCAATCCCGCATCCATTTTCATCTCCAGATTCAGCACTTAAATTTTCAAGTGAATCTTCATTTACCCCAAGGTCAACGAGCCATTTACGGGCATATAACAGTGATAGTGTTAATACTTCAAGATTTACGCTACTGTCCTTATTTATTGAGCTTTGTTCAAGCGAAAGAGCCAGAAGTATTTGATTATTTTTATACAGTTTTATTAAGTCCGGAATGTTTTCTGTACAGGCAAAGTACCAATCACACGATACACATATCCCTGCGGAGCATTGACTATCAATACAGAAACCAAACCCCAAATCCTTTATCATTAAGCTATTTATTGACTTATGCTCCGCAATATTCATTTTCGCAAGAACTTCAGTAAATCGATTTGGTGAAATCGTACTCGAATAGAAAGCTTCCACGATCCTGGCACCTTTACCGGTAATACGCCCGCGTTCAAGAGCCTGAGCAATTTCTCGCATCATTTTGTTACGCTGTTGCTGGGTATATACCTCTAACATCTCGATACTTCTATGACCACTTTCCATTTTGGTTGCGGTGAGACTGCAATCGCTTATTTCGTATATATCTGAAAGCTTTTGATGCCTGGCGGCATGCATTTTTATGTTTTTATAGTGTACAGCATTACCCAAATCATCGCTCAGCCCCGCATTAGTAATTAGCTCTCTCATAACTTCGTAAATGTAGCGATGCTCTAACGGGCGTTGTTCAATCTCGAAAAGAATATAGAAGTGTTGATTCTTCTTTTCATTAAAACATTGGAATTTCGTTCTTAATCCAAATCTATGAATGAGCTCCTGAAGGACTGGAATACCGTAGGGATAGACTGATGCAGGTTTGTTAACTTGATTTTGTTTCTCTCTAACTTGTACAAAAATTTCTCCTTCTACGTAACAATCGGGTCCTAACCAAATGATTTCACTTATCCTAATCCCAGTGGCAAAGCCAATTATTATCGCCTGTTTTGCTAAGTATCTATACTCATCTTTCGGTTCGTATTTGAATGCTTCACGAAGAATTTTTGTTGCATGTTCACGATTATTAAACATTCTTGGCACAGCCAAACCAACGAACTCGCGCGTGTAGTTCTTGGGAATAATTAACTTAGAATTGGGATGTCCTTTCTTGTACCACTTCAAAAACATGCAGGCCACGTTATATCTCAAATTTTTGACCCTCTGACTACACTCTTGTACCTTCAAATACTCCTTGTACTCGAGTATAACGGTGTCAGGAATATTCTCGATACCGAAGAAATTATATTTATATCTACTCCATTCCTCAAAAATCTTTAGACTTAATAACACAGCTGCTTTATTTCTCGTCCAATCTTTATATTTAACATTTATGAATTGTTCTATTAAGGGGTCACTGGGTGTAGTCAATTGCGGTTGCTGCTTTTGATTATATCCAAACATTTTCAAGTTTCTAAGATACTTAATTTCCTTTTTAGTAATTGACTGCAAAATTTTATAAAGAATAACTTCATAACTTTCGTTATTAGATTGATACTTGTCCATTTGAGAATCTCTCAAATTAATTTCAGCTAAATCATAAACATTCTTGGCACCGAAATATAATATAGCCCGCACAACGAATTTATAAAATCCTTCTATCCGTTTACTTGAACCTTTAAGCTTATTTGCCGCTACTTCAAAAAAAGGGGAATCAGCCATCTTAAAGTATTGCAATATTTGAGGAGCGTTATGTATTCCTAATAAGACTGGAAACTGCCTCCCAGCAAGCGGACGCATGTGATATCGTGCCCAAAAAATGAAGCATGAGTGTTTTCCCAAAATGTCAGCTTGAGATGCGCTAAGAATGAAATCTTCATGTTTTGGGTATTGCCGTAAAACGGATCTGTACAAACACATTATCATTCTAATGTTGAAAGAATATATAGTCATTGCGAAATCTAGAAACTCCAAATATGGCACGTGATTCTCTTCCGCTCGGGCAAACAGGATATATTCAATACGTCCGATGATGCCTTTCATCTGTATTCTTAATTGCTCTATATGCGCGAATGTGATTTCCGAGAAATTTTTCAGGCCGAGAACCATAATGGCTTTAAGAACCAAAACATAACAGTCGGTCTGATGCTTTTCTTTTATCGTTCTTTCTATCAACGCTACATCTTTGTCACTTATCAGCTCAAATAAAAGACATATTTCTTTTGCTTTGAACAAATGCAACCGGGCTGCAGTATCTGGCTTGATGGGAATATGATAATGGATAGCTAATAACATGATTATTTTTGGAAAAGTCTTTCTGTTTGGCCATTCATCAGGTGGCAGCTCAATAATTGCCTCTACAGAATCCATGTTTTTGACTATCCATTTTAGATCATCGGCGAGGCGTCTATTTTGTCTTTCCCATTCTCCAGCATAAATGGTTCTGATTAGTCCTTTTGATAAACTGGTAATCTTATTCAACGCGATATGCACTGGAATCATTAAATTGCACGTGCTCCATTCTTTTAAGAATCGTTCGATAGTCTTCCTCAAAAAAATGGCAATATTGTTCCAATGTATATTTATAAGATGCATGTCCAAGAATTTTACTTAAAAGATGCAGTTCAATGTCTTTTTTTAGCCCTTGATTAATCCTTTTTATCCAATTGGAAGCAAAAGTGTGTCTAAAAGAATGCAGTACCAATTGGCTTCTTCCTGTTCGTTTTTCTAATCCGCACTGATGAAGCACCTTGTTAAATAATACACTCATATTACGGCTAAGCAAGCGATTCCCGCTACGTCCCACTAATAAATACGGATGATTTTTGTCGTTTCTCCTCATTACTGTTTCCCGATATATTAGGGCTCTTGTCATTAGAAATTCGAACTGGCCCAGTTTATCAGAGAACTCTACGTAACGTTCCTTCCGCCGTTTTAATGCCAAATCTATCGGATCATCTGGATGGTACTTTATTTGAATACGCCAGATTTTCTCTTTGGGATCAATCAACATAATATCTGCTTTCAATGATGTGAAATCGTAAGTAATAGTTCCGGCATCATTTTTCTTTTTACCCACCGAGCTAAACCTAAGCCGCCTTGGATCGCTCTCTCGCATACCCGTGATTCTGAGTAAATAAAAATACAGTTTTGAGCACGGGTTTTCTTTACTTCTCTGCAGATACTCAAAAATTGTTTTCATTTCATCAGGTTGAAATACTTGCGAATACTCTATCGGGGTTGTTTCGTTTTTTCGAAAAGGAACTTTAGACGCTTTCAGTATATAGATTGCCGAGTTACGGAAAAATAAAGAATCATACTGTGCCTGAGATACCTTGTTTGACTCAACCAAAAATCTGAAGTATTCTTTAACACTGGATAACATCCTTTGAATTGCATTTAGCGCAAAGGCATCAGGGCCTTGCCAGCTTATATCCACTGTCTTCGATGACTCGTATACTTTCCTAATAGGTATTGACTTCAACATAGACCTTTCGAGCGGATCGCGAGCTGTGAAAGTCTTATCAACGATTCGAAGGTAAACCCCTGCAAAATTATTTAGATGGTTTATCGTTATTGACCGGGGAGATAAGTTGTTGATAAGCATAAAGTCGTAAAAATGCATCAGGTCGTAAATATATCGCTTAAATGTATTAAACGCCGCTCCCAGCATAATACATCTTTTGATGTATAGATAAACATCGAGAATCGGTTTGTTATTATTATCAATCAACAAAAACCCTTTCATTTTGCCCTGTTCATTTTTAACAAGCCGAACATAATGGAGTCCAGATATCGTTTTATTAATATATATATCTATCTGTTCTTTACTAATCATTCTAAATCCGGCCTTCTTTTTTCCGACTTACTTCGCTATAATTTTACCAATTATTGTTAGAAACGTCCAATAAAAAAAAGACCAAACCTAATGGTTTGGTCTTGAACTTTTGTAGTCTTAACAATTAACCTACTTTAGCTTCGTAATCGATGCTAATTTCGACAGCCCGATTTAGAGCAAGCGAGGTTTTCACATCAATTATTCGTTGATTAGAAGAACCGCGAAATGCTAAGCTTAGATCCCTTTCCGCCATGACGAACGGTCCGTCGACCAATACATCGATTAATTTCATAACAGGGAGATGCTTTACTGCTTCAAAAGTAAATCCAGTATACACCCAGATGTTAAGTTGAGGTTTCTTTTGTTTAATAACTGAAATTACCTTTGTAAGCGCGTCAGCCTGTGCAAGCGGGTCTCCACCCGAAAACGTAATGCCGCGATGAAGACCATTAACTTTGCTCAGCAAAAACTCGGCAAATTCTCGTTCGCCAATCTCATTTCCTCCCGCCATTGGCAAAAGCTCGGGGTTATGACACCCTTCACAATGCCTGACGCATCCTTGAAGGAAAGCAACTATACGAATTCCGGGGCCATCCACTACAGATTCTAGTAATATTTTCGCATACCGGATCATATTTCCTCCACCGACAAATATTTCTGAGCAATACTATCACCAATAAAAGATGCGCGAACAATTATGCTTGTAAGAACCTTGTAACTTCAATTAATTTATAGTGAATTTTTTCAGGGTATTAGGATAGTTACAATACTTATTAATTTAACAATAGGTTCGCACAACAGCTAGTTATATTACTGAACATCCACCCGTTCAGTAATCAACGCTTTGTATTACTCATAAATACAGGGTCTCTACTCCTCGTTGTCTCATATCTACTTTTTACAGATAAGCCGGGGCAGCCATGTTCGCAGCCCTGGGCGAAGAGGACGAAGCGGATGCCGGGACCGTCGACGACGCTTTCGGGGGCGTAGCCTGCGAGACGGATTTTCATGAGGATACCCTTCTTATGATTGGATTTTATGGATGACGCGGTGTTTGAGCTCGGAGACTTTGGCGTCGTTGAAGCGGTCGACGGTGCTGAGGTAGCCGGTGATGCGGCGGACGCGGCGGATGGAGGTGGTGCCGCAGACGGGGCAGGCGTCGGTGTCGATGACGCCGAGGTGGCCGCAGGAGTCGCAGAAGTCGATGGGGAAGTTGATGGCGCCGAGGCCGAGGTCGCAGGCTTTCATGTGGCGGATGATGTCTTCGATGGCGCCGAGGTTGTTGACGGGGGGGGCGTCGAATTCGACGTAGCTGATGTGGCCGGCGTTGGTGTATTTGTGGTAGACGCCTTCGAGGCGCATTTTGTCGTAGGCGCTGATGGGGAAGCTTACGGGGATGTGGAAGGAGTTGGTGTAGTAGTCTTTGTCGGTGACGCCGGGGATGATGCCGTATTCTTTGCGGTCGATGCCGAGGAAGCGGCCGGAGAGGCCTTCGGCGGGGGTGGCGAGGAGGGTGTAGTTGAGGTCGTAGCGGTCGCAGGCTTTGTCGATCTGGTTGCGGAGGAAGGCGACGATTTCTTCGCCGAGGGCCTGGGATTCCTCGCTTTGGCCGTGGTGCGAGCCGGTGAGGGCGACGAGGGTTTCGGCGAGGCCGATGAAGCCCACGGAGAGGGTGCCGTGTTTGATGACGTCTTCTATGTAGTCGCAGGTGCGGAGTTTGTCGGATTCGATCCACAGGCCCTGGCCCATTAGGAAGGGCATGTCCTTGACTTTGAGGGCGGCCTGGACGCGGTAGCGGTGGTAGAGCTGGTCGGCGGTGAGTTCGACGATTTCGGCGAGGCCCTGGTAGAATTTCATGAGGTTGCGCTCGGCTTTGATGGCGAGGCGCGGGAGGTTGATGGAGGTGAAGCTGAGGTTGCCGCGGCCTTCGGTGACTTCGGGACCGCGCCGGTTGGCCATGACGCGGGTGCGGCAGCCCATGTAGGCGACCTGGTCGGCGAAGGGGGCGTTGAAGGAGGCGTCCATGAAGCTGAAGGTGGGGTTGAGGCGTTTGGCGGCGACGCGGATGGCGAGTTTGAAGAGGTCGTAGTTGGGGTCGCCGGGATTGAGGTTGACGCCTTCTTTGACGCGGAAGATGATGTTGGGAAAGATGGGGTTTTCGCCGCGGCCGAGGCCTTTTTCGAAGGCGAGGAGGATGTTTTTGGCGACGGAGCGGCCGGCGGGGGAAGTGTCGCAGCCGATGTTGAGGCTGGAGAAGGGCACCTGGGCGCCGGCGCGGCTGTGCATGGAGTTGAGGTTGTAGATGAGGGCTTCCATGGCCTGGAAGACTTCGTCGTCGTCGGCTTTGGCCATGAAGTGGGCCATGTCGCGGTCGAAGAAGCCGAAGGATTGGCCGCCGTGCATGTCGTTCTGGGAGGATTGGAGGATGATGGCGGCGAGGGCGGTGGCGGACGAGGGCCGCTTGGGCGGACGGATGAAGCCGTGGCCGTTGTTGAAGCCATTTGTGAGGAGTTTGCCTAAAGGTATCTGGATGCAGGTGAGGGTTTTGCCGTAGAAGTCGAGGTCGTGGATGTGGATGTCGCCGCGCTTGTGGGCGATGGCCATGTTTTCGGGGATGAGGCGGTTGAGGTAGTAGGCTTTGCTGGCGGCGCTGGCTATCTGGAGCATTTTGGCGGAGGGGGAGTTGGAGACGTTGGCGTTTTCGCGGTTGGTTTCGACGAGGATTTCGGCGACGGCGTCCATGAGGTCGGATTTGGCGTCGCGGATGCGGGTGCGCTGGTTGCGGTAGATGATGTAGGCCTTGGCGGTGCGGGCGTGGCCTTGTTCGATGAGAACTTTTTCGACGGCGTCCTGGACGTCTTCGACGCCGAAGAGGCCGCCGTTGTATTTCTGTTTGAGGTATTTGAGGACGTCCAGGGTGAGCTGGATGGCCATTTCTTTGTCTGCGCCGCCGACTGCTTTGGCTGCTTTGAAGATGGCTTCAGTGATTTTTGATTCGTCGAATTGTACTTCTCGTCCGTCGCGTTTCAGGATTTTTGCGAACATCATTTGTTCTTCACCTCATTTAGTTGTGGCTTTTCACCGACTGCGTTTTCATGAGTGTTTCCAGTTCTTGCATAAAGTTGTTGATGTCGGCGAACTGCCGGTAGACCGAGGCGAACCTGACGTAGGCGACCTGGTCGATGTCCTTGATATGGCGCATTACTGTTTCGCCGATGTGTCGGGAGGATACTTCCCTCTCCATGAGGTTGCGCAGTTCTTTCTCGACTTTGTCGACGACGGTTTCGACGACGCTGAGGGGGATGGGCCGCTTTTCGCAGGCCCGGAGGATGCCGTTGAGAAGTTTGCTGCGGTCGAAGAGTTCGCGGCGGCCGTCTTTTTTGATGACCATGAGGGGCGATTCTTCGACTACTTCATAGGTGGTGAAGCGGCGCATGCATTGCAGACATTCGCGCCGGCGCCGGATGGAGCTGCCTTCTTCGGCGGCCCGCGAGTCGATCACTTTGCTTTCGCCATAGCTGCAGAATGGGCAACGCATGGGCTTGTCCCTCCTATTTCCGTTTGATCCGGGGTGTGGTAAAATGGCTTCCGGAACATGGGGAACGGGGCCAGAGTCTAAAAGAGGACTACTATATTTAGTAGGTCCTAGTAATATTTACGCCACATATTGTGTAAATCCTGCTTGCTGAAGAAATTTCTACACAATATTTGAATATTTTACAAATTTAATTTCCGACAAATAGCCGCTAACTGTCTGGCATGGTTAGCGGTTATCTTTTTTTCGCTGACGGCGGCGCGGGCGGGTTCGACTTTTTTCGTCAGGCGAAGGAGGGCGGCCGCTGTTACATAATGCGGGTATTTGCGGCCGGGGTCCGGGCATGGGCCGGGAGGGCGGCGCATATGATTTGGGTTGGGCGGTGGAGGGCTTGGGTTGCCGCGCGGGGGACGACGTTTTATAATTGAAGGAGATGTGTAAGAGAGGGCAAGATCGAGTTATCGGTCGGGCCTGTTAAGGTAGAATGAAAATAGGCCGTTCAGAAGTGCCCAGATGCAAGGCGCACCGGAAAAGCGCGCCGCGACGCGTACTCGGATGTACGCTAGCAAGAGCTTTGAGGAGCAACGCCGCAGATGGGCGCTTATCAACGGCCTTAACACCGGGAGGCCTATTATGAGCGAAAAGGTTATAATCGGCGCGGATGTAGGCACTACGGGCTGCCGGGCGGTGGTGTACCGCGCGGACGGAACGGTGATCGCGGGCCGGAGCCGCGAGTATGCGCTGTATACGCCGCAGCCGGGCTGGGCGGAGCAGGACGCGGAGGAGATTTACCGGGCGCTGACGGCGACGGTGCGCGAGGCGCTGGCGGCGGCGGCGCTGCCGGCGGGCACGCAGGCGAGCATGTGCTTCAGCACTTTTTTTCATAGCATCATGCCGGTGGACGAGGCGGGGCAGCCGCTGTACCGGCTGCTGATCTGGGCGGATACGCGCGGCCAGCGGTATGTGGAGCGGATCGGCCGCGAGCGCGACGAGCGGGCGATTTATGCGCGGACGGGCTGCATGCTGAGCCCGCAGTACCCGCTGGTGAAGATCATGTGGTTCAAGGAGGAGCGGCCGGATATTTTTCGGCGGACGGCGAGGTTCGTTTCGATCAAGGAGTATATTCTTTTCCGGATGCTGGGGCGGTTCGTGGTGGACCGGTCGATCGCGTCGGGGACGGGGCTGTACGATATCCACGCCTGGCGCTGGGACCCGGAGCTGCTGGAGCTTCTCGGACTGAGGCCGGAGCAGCTTTCGCCGGTTTTTCCGACGACGCATATCGAGACGGGGCTTACCCCCGAGGCGACGGCGGCGATGGGGGTCCCCCCTTCCCTGCCGGTGGTGCTGGGGGCGGGCGACGGGGCGCTGTCGAACCTGGGGGCGGGGGCGGTGTCGCCCGGCCGGGTGGCGGCGATGGTGGGCACGAGCGGGGCGGTGCGGACGGTGAAGGCTGCGCCGTATGTGCATCCGGAGTGCCTGACGTGGTGCTATAACCTGACGGACCGCCACTGGTTGGCGGGGGTGGCGATGAACAGCGGCGGGATCGCACTCCGCTGGGTGCGCGATACGCTGGGTGAGCCGGAAAAGGAGGCGGCCCGCGCTAAAGGCGGGGACGCGTACGATTTGCTGACGGCGATGGCGGCGACGGTGCCGGCCGGCGCGGAGGGGCTGGTGGCGCTGCCGTTTTTGGCCGGGGAGCGGGCGACGCTGTGGAGCGCGCGGGCGCGGGGCGTTTTCTTCGGCCTGGGGCTGAGCCATACGCGGGCCCACCTGGTGCGGGCGATGCTGGAGGGCGTGATGTTCTGCCTGTACGGAATCTACCGCCCGGTGCGCGAGGCGGCCGGGGAGGTTTCCGGGGTGCGAGCTGCGGGGAGTTTCAGCCGTTCGCCACTGTGGCTGCAGATTATGGCCGATGTGTTCAACCAGCCGGTGGAGGTGGCCGCGGAGCCGACGGGGTCGGTGTACGGGGCGGCGCTGTTGGGGCTGTACGCCCAGGGACTGATTCCCGACCTAGACGCGGCGGCGGGGCTGGTGAAGGCGGCGGCGCGCTACGAGCCGGACGCGGCGAACCACCGCGTGTACCGGGAGCAGTACCGGCTGTTCGAGGAGCTGGCGGCGAAGCTGGCGCCGGAGTTCGCGGCGGTGGCTAAGTTGCAGGAGAAAAAGGCGTGACCTATGGTCACGCCTTCTTTAATGGGCAGCCGTTGATAAAGGCCCATCTGCGGCGTTGCTCCTCAGAGCGCTTGCTAGCGTACGTCCCAGTACGCGTCGCGGCGCGCTCGCACCTTTTCGGGCATAAGCGACCACATCAACGCTAAAACGTTGTGTGTCTGCTTATCCGGTGCGCCTTGCATCTGGACCTTTCTGAACGGCCGCGGCAGTTCATTATTTGAGGGGACCGCCGTAGGCGGCGGAAAACGCAGGCGGTTGCGCCGTGCGGAGGCCGTTACGCGCCGTTGGCGAAGGAGCCGGTAACACAACGTACGCCCGGCCATGTACGGACGGGCGAGGAGCAACCTGTCACGGACGACAGTTGGCGACGGTACGGCTGTGTCGGCCCAAGCCTACGGCGCGTTCGGCCGTAGCTCCGGCGCATTAGCCTGCGTTTTCCGAGCAAGACTATTGGCCGCAAATGAACCTATTTCTTCATCCAATCCGTATGAAATGTTCCCTCCCGGTCGGTCCGTTCGTAGGTATGGGCGCCGAAGTAGTCGCGCTGGGCCTGGATGAGGTTGGCGGGCAGGACGGCGCGGCGGTAGCCGTCGTAGTAGGCGAGGGAGGCGCTGAAGGCGGGGACGGGGATGCCGCGGGTCTGGCAGGCGGCGACGACTTCGCGCAGGCCGGCGTGGCTGTTTTCGAGGGCGGCGGTGAAGAAGGGGTCGGTGAGGAGGTTGGCCAGGGCGGGGTTGCGGCCGTAGGCGGCGGCGATGTCTTCGAGGAAGGCGGCGCGGATAATGCAGCCGCCCCGCCAGAGGAGGGCGATTTCGCCGTATTTGAGGTCCCAGGCGTAGTTCTGCGCGGCGGCGCGGAGGAGGGCGAAGCCCTGGGCGTAGGAACAGATTTTGGCGGCGTAGAGGGCGGCTTCGAGGGCGGCGAGGAAGGCGGCCCGGTCGCCCTGCCAGGTGTCCCGCGGGCCGGCGAGGAGGCCGGCGGCGGCGACGCGCTCGTCTTTGTAGGCGGAGAGGCAGCGGGCGAAGACGGCTTCGGTGATGGTGGGCACGGGGACGCCGAGGTCGAGGGCGTCCTGGGAGGTCCATTTGCCGGTGCCCTTCTGCCCGGCTTTGTCGAGGATGAGGTCGACGAGGGGCCGGCCGGTGAGGGGGTCGGCGTGGCCGAGGATGGCGGCGGTGATTTCGATGAGGTAGGATTGGAGGCGGCCGGCGTTCCAGGCGGCGAAGACCGGCTGCATTTCGGCGGCGCTCATGCCGAGGAGGTCTTTCATGGTGGCGTAGGCTTCGGCGATGAGCTGCATGTCGCCGTATTCGATGCCGTTGTGGACCATTTTGACGTAGTGGCCGGCGCCGTCGGGGCCGACGTAGGCGCAGCAGGGACGGCCGGCGGCGCGGGCGGCGATGGAGGTGAGGACGGGGGCGACGGCGGCGTAGGCGTCGGGGTCGCCGCCGGGCATGATGCTGGGGCCGGTGAGGGCGCCCTCCTCTCCGCCGGATACGCCGACGCCGAGGTAGCGGATGCCTTCGGCGGCAAGGGCGGCGTGGCGGCGGCGGGTGTCGGGGTAGTGGGAGTTGCCGCCGTCCATGACGATGTCGCCGGGCTCGAGGTGGGGCCGGAGGGCGGCGAGCATGTCGTCGACGGGCTGGCCGGCTTTGACCATGAGGAAGATTTTGCGGGGCCTGGCGAGCATGGCGGCGAGGTCGGCGAGGGTGTAGGCGGCGCCGATGGGCAGGCCGGCGGCGGGGCCGGCGAGGAAGGCGCGGGTGCGGTCGGCGGTGCGATTGTAGACGGCGATGCGGTGGCCGCGGCCGGCGATGTTGCGGGCGAGGTTTTCGCCCATGACGGCGAGGCCGATGAGGGCGAGGTCGTATTTGTCGGTCATTGTTGTTGCCTCCGGGAGGGTATTTTATAAGGCTATTATTCTCATTTTTGCCGCGGGTTCCCTGTCGGGGCGGAAGTTTTTTTGCGAGGGGAAAAGGAAAAAGCGGCTTGCGCCGCTTTTTTCAATCATTTTTCGATGTGTTTTAGGTCCGCAAACTGCGGGCTTTCGACGAGGATGCAGTCGACGCCGATTTTGCTGATTTTGTCCCAGGGGATGACGATGTCTTCGTTGCGGCCGAACAGGCCGAGGAAGCGGCCGGGGCCGGGCACGACGATGGCGGTGAGACGGCCGCTTTCGATGTCGATCTCGATGTCGGTGATGGCTCCCAGCCGCTTGCCGTCGATGACATTGACCACTTCTTTGATTTTAAGGTCGCTGGTTTTAATCATGGTGCCCCCTCCGCCCTTCCCTGCTTGTTTCGCTAACAGTATATGAGGGACAAGGGGAAAGTGTGCCAAGGAAATTATTTAGATTTTCCGCGACCGGAGGATCGATTTTTGTTTCTATAACCGGGAGGCGACCAGCAGGGCGGCCAGGAGCAGCAGGACGGCGAAGCCTTGTCTGATTGCGCGCGCGTCGACGCGGGCGCATAGCTTCAGGCCTATTCTTATGCCGATAACCGCGCCGAGGATCAGCCATAAGGCGACGAAAAGGTCGGCGTGGCCCTGCTGCCAGTGGCGGAGGCCGCCGTAAGCGCTGGCGACGAAGACCTGGAGGGTGCTCGTGCCCACCGCCTGGCGGGTGGGCAGGCCCATGAGGTAGAGCATCAGCGGCAGGCCGACGAAGCCGCCGCCGATGCCGAGCAGGCCGGCCAGGCAGCCAACGGCGAGGCTTATGCCGCCGGGTACCCAGATGCTTATTTGTTCGATGCCGGACGCGGGGAGGGAGATGACGGGCCGGATGGTTAAGGTTCGCAGTTGGTCGGCCAGCGCGGTTTGCGGTTCCCCGGACCGGCAGGCCAGGCTTTCCCGCAGCATGAAGGCGGCTACGCCGGCCATGAGGACAAGGTAGCAGCTGTTGAGGACGAGGTCGACGAGCGGCTGCGGCCGGCCGCTTATTGTTACCGGTTCGAGGGCGGTTATCGCCTGCAGCAGCCGTACGCCGATCTCGGCGCCGGCCAGGCTGCCGGCGGCCATGAGCAGGCCAAGCTTGAGGTCGACGTTCTTCCGCCGCCAGTGCCCCAGGGTGGAAAGCAGGGTTGCGGCCATGATCTGCGCGAGGCTGGTGCCCACCGCCACCGGGTAGGCGATGCCGAAGAGGATATTGAGGGCCGGGGTGGTGAGAAAGCCGCCGCCGATGCCAAGCAGGCCGGTCAGAACGCCGGTGACCAGCCCGAGCAGCACCAGGCCGGAGTACCATGCTCCCGACCCGGACGGCGTTAGGTCGCTGAGGGGCATGTTTTCACCCTCCCCGGCCTGCGGTGCGGCTGTGCTTGGCGGCGGCGGCCTCGGCAAGGCGGTTGAATACCAGCCCGGCGAGCGACAGGACGGCGGCGCCGGCGGCCACCGGCACCAAGGGGTAGAGGAGGCCCTGGTTGGTGAGTACGGCGATGAGGGCGGTGGCGGCGGCCGGCGGATGGAGGGTGCCGCTGTAGAGCATGGCGGCGACGGCGCCGCCGACGGCGAGGGCGGCGCCGTACCAGGTGCAGCCGAGGGTGTTGACGACGGCAACGCCGACGAGGGCGGCGAGGGCGTGGCCGAGGATGACGTTGCGCGGCCGGGAGAAGGGGCCGTGGGGCACGGCGAAGATGAGGCAGGCGGAGGCGCCGAAGGAGGCGATCAGCACGGGGACGGCGGCGGTCATGGCTAGGGAGGTGAGGACCGCCGTGCCGAGGGTGGCGCCGCAGAAGATGCGCAGGCCGGCCCGCGGGGAAGGCGGCGGCGGGCAACCGCCCTCCCGCTCGCCGTTCACCGGACCACCCCCAGGGCGGCCCGGCCGGCGCAGCCGGCGAGGGCCCGGGCGAAGGCCCGGCGGAGGGCGCCATTTTCCAGCAGGGGCTTGTAGCCGGTGTGCCGGGCGGCCTTTTCCCAGCTGAGCCGCCAGCGTTCGTTGAGGAAGGCCGGCCCCTGCCAGGCGCCGCCGGACGATTCGACGAGGAGGGAGCGCGAGCCGACGAGGTCGATGATCGTGGCGGCGATCTCCGCCCAGGTTAGAAACAGGCTGCCGAGGTTGTAGACGCCGCCGGCGGTGGCGGGCGCGTCTGCGGCGGCGAGGATGAAGGCCGCGAGGTCGTCCATGGTGACGAAGGTGCCGCCGGCGCCGGAAACGACCTTGAGCGGTTCGTTGCGTTCGGCGGCGGCGATCATGTCCCGCAGGTGCCGGCCGCCGATGGTGTCGCCGAACGCCCACCAGAAGCGGACGACGGTGGCCGGCAGCCCCTTGCCGTGATGATAGATATGGCAAAGCTGCTCGGCGGCGAACTTGCCGAGGGCGTAGAGCGGCTTGCGGGCTTTGAGGGGCAGGCAGGGGTGTTCTTCGGTGACCGGTTCGCCCGGGGGAACGCCGTAGACGGCGGCCGTGCTGGCGTAGATGAAGCGTTGGCACCGGCCGGCGGCGGCTTCGAGGAGGCTGATGTGGCCGCCGAGGTCGTCGCGGAAGATGGTGGCGGCATCGTCGGCGAAGCTCCAGGCGAGGTTGACGACGATGTCGGTGCCCGCGAGGGCGTCCGCAAGGAGCTTTTTGTCCTGCAGATCGCCGCGGATGACGGCCGGGGGGCCGAGCCCGCCCGCCTCCGCCCAGGGCGCTTTGTCGAACACTACGACTTCATGCCCATGTTCCAGTATGTAGCGGCTCACGTGCCTGCCCACCTCGCCGGCGCCGCCGGCCAGCAGGAAACGCATTTTCCCCAGCCCCTTCCCGGAAAAGAATCGGGACCCGCGCGGCCGGGCCGGGCGAGTCCCCGCCGTCATCCGCCCGCAGGGCGGATGACTAACCGAAGTAGTAGGCTATCGCCGCGGCGACGAGCATGACGACCATGCCGCCGCTGACGATGCCCAGGTCGTTGCCGATCAGGCCCTGGTGGATCAGGAAGTAATCGAGCCACATGACGATAACCGAAATGACCATGCCCGCGAGTTTGTACTCTTTCTTGAATGCGGCCGCTTTCGATACCTGCGGCGCGCTTGTCTGCGGATTCGCCTGAGTCATTGCCGCCACCTCCTACTTGATGCCCGGGAAGAGCACGTACAGCATCAGCCAGGCGATCGCGCCGATCACCAGGCATTGGACGACGGTATACAGCGTCGTCGCTTTGAGGCATTCGCCTTCGCGGCCGACGGTGTTGGTCACCCCGGTGCCGAGGGCGACGTTCATCGGGCAAAACATGTTGCCGATGGCGCCGCCGGCCGTCTGCAGGCCGAGGATGACGAACGGGCTGACGGACAGCAGGGTGGCGACTTCGCGCTGCAGGCCGGTGAAGAGGATGTTGGAGTTGGTGTTGCTGCCGGTCATGAAGGCGCCGAGGACGCCGATGAAGGGCGAGACGACGGCGTAGGCCACCCCGAAGTATTTGGCCATGCCGTTGGCGAGGTAGCTGGTCATGCCGGTTTCCATCATTACGACCGCCATCATGCTCATGGTCATGACGGTGAGGGTGGCGCCGATGGCCTGCTTGACCGATTTGTTGAGGACGGTTTTGCCGCCGCCTTTGGGCCACAGTTTCGCCAGCCGGTAGTAGAGGTAGGCGAGGAAGGCGGAGGCGAAGATGAGCGTGCCGGGGGCGGTGAACATTTTGATGCCGGCGTAGGTTTTGACCGCTTTGTTGGTGTAGCCGAAGACGGTCCTCGTCTCGGGATAGGGCATGCCGATCTCCCACAGGGTGTTGAGCCAGTTCTTGAGGGGCGGGACGAGGTAGACGACGAAGACGACGCCGATGAGCAGGTAGTAGGCTGAAAAGGCCCGGTGGAAGCCGAACGGCTCGGCCCCGGCCTCCTGGAGGAGCAGGCCGTCCTTGGGCCGGTAGGCGCCGAGTTTGGTGACGACGAGGCCGCCGACGAGGAGGCCGACCATGCCGGCGGTGAACGAGGCGACGTAGGGGGTGACGAAGTTGCACATGATGTTGAGCATGGCGCCCATCGACAGGCCGAGGCAGAGGACGGCGGGCACCGATTCCTTCATGGCCCGCCAGCCACCGTAGTAGTGGGCGATGGAGAAACCGACCATGACGCAGGCGATGCCGAGGAATAAGGCGCCGAAGGTGGCCAGCCTGGTGGGGTCGAGGTCGGTGAGGCGCACGAGGACGGAGTAGGAGGACCCGAGCGAGCCGAAGGTCACGGCCCAGGAGTGGCCGATGAGGGCGGTGACGACGGCGAGGATGGGGTCGAAGCCCAGGCCGACGAGCAGGGGCGCGCTTACCGCGACAGGCACGCCGAAGCCGCATACGCCCTGGATGAAGGACGGGAAGGCCCAGCCGAGCACGAGCAGTTGGAGGAGTTTGTTGCCGTGCGTCAGGCGGGTGAAGGTGGAGGCGATCACTTTGAAGCTGCCGGTTACGTCGACGACATTGTAGAGGGTCATCGCCCCCCAGATGATGTAGAGGACCCAGACTGTCGTCCATAAGCCTTTGACGGTGCCCGAAGCGAGGAGCTTCAGGTCGCCGCCAAAGAAATAGGCGCCAATCAGCAAAGAAGCCACCCAGGACACCGCGCCGGATTTACCGCCGCTCATCCGTAGACCCATCATGAGGACGAGGACGAGGAAAATGGGGATCCAGGCGACGAGCCAGCGTCCAATTGTCAGTTCTGGCAAACCTTGCACTTGGCATCTCCCTTTCTTGCCTAGCTAACACTGAAGAACGAGAAGAGAAAGCCCCCGGCGCCTTTTGTTCACGGGGGCGCCAGGGACTGTGTCCGCCTGCTGTTTGGCCGGCGCTATTGGGCCGGCGGCAGCGGCACTTCGAGGCCGAGGGTCTGGACGCGGGCGTTGACCCAGGCCTGCAGCTTGGCGACATGCTCCGGTTTGAGGTGGGCGAACCTGCCCTGGGTCTGCAGATATTCTTCGACCGGTTTGAGTTTTTTGGGCAGGATGCTCCATTTCTTGACGCCGTCTTCGAGCTCGTACATGAACCACATGCCGGTCTCGACCGCCAGCCGGCCGAGTTCGATGGTGCGGTTGGCCGGGAAGGTCCAGCCTTTGGGGCAGGGACACTGGACGTGGAGGAAGGCCGGTCCTTCCTGGGCCAGTCCCTTGCGGACCTTGTTCATGAGGTCGACCGGGTAGGCGACGGAGGCGGTTGCGCCGTATTTGACGGCGGGATGGCCGCCGCCGCAGAAGATGGCCATCGGGTCTTTGGGGAAGAATTTCTTGGCTTCGGGGATCTCCGGGCCGGGCGGGGTGAACATGGTGGCCGCTCCGTAGGGGGTCATGGGCGAGGTCTGAATGCCGGTGTTGGCGTAGGATTCGTTGTCGTACATGACGAACAGCACGTCGTGGCCGCGGTACATCATGGCCGAGGCGGCCTGGAGGCCGATGTCGATGGAGCCGCCGTCGCCGGCCATGCAGATGACGTTCGGGTATTCGTCCTTGATTTTGCCTTTTTTGATCATCATTTTGAAGGCTTCGGCGATGCCGGAGGCGACCGCCCCGCCGTTGGTGATCTGGGCGTGGGTCCAGGGCACGGCCCACGGGCCGCAGGCGTAGCTGGTGTTGGCGACGTACATGCAGCCGGTGGGGCCGATGAAGATGGTGTTCTTGCCCGCGGCCTTGGCGATGAGCCGGTAGGCCAGAGCCGGGCCGCAGCCCGCGCAGGTGCGGTGGCCGGGGAGATAAAACTCCTTATCCGGCGCCTGCGCGATCGATTTGATCATTTCGGCAGTTGCCATTGTCTTTTCCCCCTTCTCATTCCTTGGTCTGGGCGACTTGTTGTTCGGCGGCCTTCACTTCGGCGACGGCCGGGAGGTAGTCGTTAAAGTTGACCCAGACGGCGTCCTGGATGATCCGCCCCGCTTCGAGGGTCATCTTCATCATTTCGGCCATCTTGAAGAATTCTTCGTGGGTGATGGTTTCGCCGCCCAGGCCGGAGGTGAAGCCCTGGATGAGCGGTTTGTCCGGCACCTCGGAGACCGAGGCCCGCGTTTCGACGAGCAGCACGCCGCTGCCGCCGGCCGCGCCGTAGGAGGTGTTGGTGTCGACGACGCCGACGACTTTGAATTTGGGGAGGATGGCTTTGAGGGCCATGTCGGGGAAGGGACGGAACCAGCGGAGCCGACACATGCCGACTTTGTAGCCGGCCTGCCTGAGGTAGCGGATGGCGCTGCGGCAGGTGACGGCGTGGGCGCCCTGCAGCAGGAAGACCATGTCGGCGTCGTCGGTCATGTATTCTTCAACGAACGGCGCGTATTTGCGGCCGAAGATTTTGTTGAATTCGGCGGTGACGGCGACGATTTTTTCTTTGACCCGGTCCATGACAACGTTGCGGTCCCACTCCAGGGGCGGCCCCATCTCGGGCTCGATCTGCGGGCCCATGATGACGGGGTTGTTGACGTCGAGCCGGAACTGGGGCTTGAAGGGGGGCAGGAATTTGTCGACCTGCTCCTGGTCAGGCATTTCGTAGTCCTGGGCGATGTGGCTGACGAAGTAGCCGTCCATGGCGACGATCTGCGGCAGCATGATGTCGGGGTCTTCGCCGATGCGGAAGTACATCAGGCTGTTGTCAATAGATTCCTGGGCGTTTTCGGCCCAGCCGTAGATCCAGCCGTTGTCGCGGAGGTTGAGACATTCGGTATGTTCGGAGCCGAAGTCGCCGGGGGGGTCTAGGGTGCGGTCGGCGATCAGGGCCTGGATGGGGCAGCGGCCGCCGGCGATGGGGGAATATGTTTCGAAGGCGTAGGCGACGCCGACGCCGGAGGAGCCGGTGGTGGCGCGCGCGCCGGCCATGGAAGCGCCGTGGGCGATGGAGAACTGGGCGTGCTCGCCTTCGCCGTGGACCATTTCGCAGTTCATAAGGCCGTTGGCGATGCGTTTGGCGACCTCGGCCATGACGGCGGTATACGGCCGGATGGGGTAGGAAGCGGTGACGTCGATGTCGGCCAGTTGCCAGGCGTCGGCTACGGCCGTTAAACCGGTACCTCTTTTCTTGATCGGCATTTTTTTCACTCCCTATTCGTCAAAATCCAGCTCGGGCACCCGGCTGATCGCGCCGACCGGGCAGACGCTGCTGCATACGCCGCAGCCTTTGCAGTATTTGAGGTTGAAGTCGACTCCGTCGTCCGGGGAGAAGTTGACGCAGGCATCGGGGCAGAATATCCAGCAGGTCTTGCACTGGGTGCACTGGCCTTTGTCGATGACGGGGCGCAGGTAACGCCAGTTGCCTGTCACCATGTGCTCGTTGGCCACGGTGGGCGAAGGTACTATGGCCGCAAAGGGGACTTGTTTGTAAGTCTTCGACATGTAGGCACCTCCTAGTAAAATTTCCGGGCCCGGGTTATTTCCACTTGATTTCCTGAGGGTCTTCCGGCAGGCCGCAGGCGAAGGCTTCGCCCCGGCACACCGGCAGGACGGTCGCTTTTTCGTAGCCTTGCTTGACGGCCGCTTTGTTTTCGGCGACGCCGACGAGCGATTCGAGCCTGACGCAGCCGGTGGCCTTGGCGACCGCCCCGGCGATGGCCGCGCCGACGCCGGCGCCGATCTTGGTGTCGTCGCCCGAGCCTTCGGTGCCGTCGAAGGTGAGCATTACGCCGGCCCCGAGGGCGTTGGCGTCGATGCAGGCCACGGCTTTGAGGTGCTTCAGGTTTTCTTTGGGCGAGATCCATTTGAGCAGTTTCTCGGGGTCGCGGGCGGTGTTGATGACGACGACGCAGCCCGGCTTGGCCCCTTTGAGGATGTTGTGGCCTTTGACGAGCGTTTCCTCGGCCAGCACGACGATGTCGGGACGGTAGTTCTCGTATTCATAGAAGGTTTCGATGGGGTCGGGACTTAGGCGGGCGTAGCTCTTGCAGGGGACGCCGATCCGGTCGGGCAGGTCGACGTAGTTGTCGAACGATTGGACGTATTTGCCCTCCGCTTTGCCGGCCTTGGCCAGCAGGGTGGCGGTGTCGCGGGCCTCCTTCGCCAGGGTTACGCCTCTCGTCCATACGGTGACTTCCAGCATGTTGGGGTCGATAGCAACCGCCAGTGTCATTTTTTCTCCTCCTTTTTGCTTTGGTAATGATCGCCGGGGATTATGCCCACTACCATGTGCCACCCCCTTTTAATTCCGTTTGCGAAGACGCACCCGTTTCCCGGAAGGCGGCCGTGAAGTCGTCGGCCCGCACGACCGGCCCCTCTTCGCCGCTCTCGCGGCCGGCGGCGATGTAGCGTTTGATGGCCGCCATGGCGGCGTGTTTGCACAGTGTTTCGATGTCGGCGCCCACCAGGCCGTCGGTGCGCCCGGCCAGCAGGGATAAGTCGATGTCGGCGCCGAGCGGGACGCCGTCGGTGTGGATGCGGAAGATTTCCTCCCGCTCGGCCGGGCCGGGTTTCGGCAGTTCGATGCGGTAGTCGAAGCGCCCGGAGCGCATGAGGGCGGGGTCGAGGAGGTCGGGCCGGTTGGTGGCGGCGACGACGACTACGCCGGCGGCGTCCATGAGGTTGTCGAGCTCCAGCAGGAGCTGACTGACGAGCCTTCCCCCTCCCTGCCGGTCGCCGGCGCGGACGGGGGCGAGGGCGTCGATTTCGTCGAAGAAGAGGATGCAGGGGGCGACTTGCTTGGCCCGTTTGAATATTTGCCGCAGGCCTTTTTCGGCTTCGCCCAGCCAGCGGGAGTGGAGGGTGGAGGCGTCGACGGCGATGAAGTGGGCGCCGCTGGAGCCGGCCAGGGCGCGGACGACGAGCGTTTTGCCGGTGCCCGGCCCGCCTGTGAGGAGCACGCCTTTGGGCATGCGCTGCCGTGTGCGGCGGAAGAGGTCGGGGAAGGCCAGCGGCAGTTCGATGACGGCCTGGAGTTTTTCTTTGATGCCGTCCAGGCCGCCGACCTGATGCCACTGGGTGGTGGGCCGGTCGCCGAAGAATTCCCGCGTGGCCGTGGGCTCGACCTCGCGGAAGGCCTGGAGGAAGTCGTCGGCCGTGATGTTGCACTTGTCGAGCTCGTCGGGCCGGAGCCGGTCGGCGCCGAAGTCGAGCACAGGCAGGATGCGGCGGATGGCGTTCATGCCGGCCTCTTTGCAGAGGATGGCGAGGTCGGCGCCGACGAAGCCGTGGGTGACGCGGGCCAGCCGGTCGAGGTCCACCGAGCCGTCGAGCTTCATGGTGCGGGTATGGATCTTGAGGATGGTGAGCCGCCCCTGCCAGTCGGGGGGATTGGTGGATATCTCGCGGTCGAAGCGTCCGGGCCGCCGCAGGGCGGGATCGACCATGTCCGGCACGTTGGTGGCGCCGATGACGATTACCTCGCCCCGGCTCTTGAGCCCGTCCATGAGGGCCAGCAGCTGGGCGACGATCCGCTTTTCGACGTCGCCGATGACTTCGGTGCGCTTGGGGGCAATGGCGTCGATTTCGTCGATGAAGATGATCGCCGGGGCCCGCCGTTGGGCGGTCTCGAACAGTTCGCGCAGCCTGGCTTCGCTTTCGCCGTAAAACTTGTTGACGATTTCCGGGCCGTTGACGTGGAGGAAGGCCGCCCGGCTCTCGCTGGCCACCGCCCGCGCCATCAGCGTTTTGCCGGTGCCGGGCGGGCCGTACAGCAGCACGCCTTTGGGCGCTTCCACCCCCAGCTGCCGGAATATCTCGGGGTATTTGAGCGGCAGCTCGATCATCTCGCGGACGCGCTGCAGTTCTTTGTCGAGTCCGCCAACGTCTTCGTATGAGGCGCAGTAGCTGAGGTCTTCCTGGGCGTCGGGCTTGGTGACGGTGATTTTGGTGGCGGCGTTGACGACCACCGCTCCCTGGGGAGCCGTGCCGAGGACGGTGAAGTACTGGGCGCGGGCTCCGGCGAGCGTTACCTTGACTTTGTCGCCGATGATCACCGGCAGGCCGTTGAGGATTCGCTCGAGATGCTTGATATCCTGGCCGGCGCTGAAATCTATCGTGGTGTCCAGCGGACTGAGGACAAGGGTCTGGGCGCCTTTGTGGGCGGTTTTGCGGATGACGATCCGCTCGTCGAGGCCCACCCCGGCGTTCTGGCGGATGACGGCTTCGAGCTGGGCGAGGTTTTGGCGCTTGAAGGGCGTGTAGCAGGGAACGACCTTGGCGACGGTGGTTTTCCGTCCCTGGATCTCGGCGATGTCGCCGATTATCAGGCCCAGCTTATCCATGTCCTCGTTGTCGAGCCGGATATATCCCTGGCCGACGTCTTCCGGCATCGCGTCGGCCACTCTAAAGGACTGGGTTTTGTCGTTGTCCAAACCGGTGCCCTCCTCTAGAGATCGTTGCTCCCTTGCCCCGATTATAAATAAGTCGCGGCAATATTTACACTATTTGTAAAATTAGGTTCTTATTGTAAATACAGTTCACGAACAAGCCCTATGCACAAAAAAAACATAACGGCAGAATGCCGCTATGTTTGTGGCTGCAGCTCAGTTGGTCAGCCCTTTGGTCACCTGGAATTTCTGCTGCGGCCGGCCGACCGGGCCGTAGGCAAGGGTTTCCTGCAAATAGCCGCTTTCGTGGAGAAAGTTGAGGTAGCGCTTGACGGTGATGCGGGAGATGCCGAGGGAGGCGGCGATTTCGGGGGCGGTGAAGTAGCTGCTTTTGTGGCTGAGGAGTTCGAGGATGAGGTCGAGGGTGCTCCGCTGCAGCCCTTTGGGCAGGGCACCTTTTTTGACGGTCTGCCCGGCGGCGGCCTTCAGGGTGTCGATATCCTGCTGGGAGACCGATCTGTCGCCGTTCCGCAGTTTTTCGAAGTAGCGGCGGTAATGGTCGAGCGCTTTTTTGAAGCGGGGGAAGGTGAACGGTTTGATGATGTAGTCGACGGCGCCGTATTGGATGCCCTGCTGCACCGAGTCGGTATCGTGGGCGGCGGTGACGAGGAGGACGTCGGTGTTCCAGCCTTGCCTGCGGATGTGCTTGAGTATTTCCAGGCCGCTGAGGCCCGGCATATAGATGTCGACGACCGCCAGGTGCGGCCGCTGCCGGCCGATGAGCCTGAGGCCGGCGTCGCCGTCGGCGGCGCACCCCAGCAGGCCGAAGCCGTCGACCCTGCCGATGTACTGGCGGTGCAGTTCCAGCACCATCGGGTCGTCTTCGAGAATAACGACGCCGATCGTTTTTTCCGTGGCCACCGTTTACTCACCTCGTTTTACGGGTATTTTCACGGCAAAGGTGCTGCCCTGGTTTTCGCGGGAATGGACGGCCACCTTGCCGCCGCTCGCCTCGACTTCCTGCCGGACGAGGGCCAGGCCGATGCCGCGGTTGCCCTGCTTGGTCGAAAAGCCGCGCTTGAAGACCTGGCGGATGATCGAGCGCGGGATGCCGCAGCCGCGGTCGGCGACAACAATGTTGAGGTATTTCTTCCCCTGGGCGATGCGGACTTCAATGAACCGCCTGTCCACCGCCTGGTCGACGACGGCTTCCATGGCGTTGGCGATCAGGTTGCCGAGCACGGTGACCATCGCGGCGCTGGAAAACTGATCCGGCAGTTTCGCAAGCCGGCTGCGCGGGGCGATCCTGAGGGTGACGCCCTTTTCCGATGCCTGGCTGACCTTGCCCAGCAACAGCCCGGCCGTGGCTTTGTCCCGGATGCGCTGCACGATGAAGCCGATGAGTTCCTGTTTGGCTTCGTAGATCTGCTGGACGAGCTCGACCACCTTGTCGTACTGCTCCATCTGGATGAGGCCGGAGATGGCGTGGAGTTTGTTGATGAACTCGTGGGACTGGGCGCGCATGGATTCGAGAAGGTTTTTCACGCCGATCAGCTCTTCGGCCATGTGCTTGACGTCCTGCTTGTCGCGGAAGGTGGCGATGGCGCCGATAACCTCGCCGTTGACGATCACTGGCACGCGGTTGGTGATGACCACCGTGTCGCCGAGCTTGTGCTCCCGGTCGTATTCGGCCGTTCGGGAGACGACGACGGCCGGCAGCCGGGAGTCGGCGATTATTTCGTTTATGTGCCTGCCGACGGGATCGCCGGTCCGGCCCAGGAGGCGGACGGCTTCCTGATTGGCGAGGGTGACGGTGCCGGCCGCGTCGATGGCGATGACTCCTTCGCGCATCGAGTGGAGCAGCGCCCGGTTTTGTTCGAGCAGGATGCTGGCCTCCTGGATGCGTTCCTGCAGTTTGCGGTCGGTGTGGCCGTACATCTGGGCGTTGTGGACGGCGATGGCGGCGTGGTTGGCGAAGGTGAGCAGCACCCGCTGGTCGGCGGGAGTAAATTTGCGCAAGGCGTGGAAGCCTATTGCCAGAAGCCCGATGACCCGCGTTTCGACCCGCAGTTTAAGGAGGATTATTATCTCCAGCCCTTCCAGCCCGATTACGTCCTTGAGGCAGGAGCCGTCGGCGTCGCGGCTCGTGGCGATAAGCATGTCCGGCGCCGGCAGGGCGCACTGGGCGATGAGCCGGGGCGAGCCCTTCGCCTTCCACCCGTGGGCGGCCTTGGTGACGAAATCGCCGCCGTTGCTGATGAGTGATACGCTGCCGCAGTTGGCTTTGAAGAGGCGGAGGGCGTTTTTGACGATGAAGTTGAGCACCCGGTCGAGGTCGAGGGAGGATACGAGCCTGGTGGATATTTCGTTGATGATGCGCAGCTGTTCCAGTTGTTTGAAGACCGTTTCCTCGTACAGGACGAAGAAGTAGTCGGTCACGTATACCCTGGCCCGGTCGAGCAAGGCGTCTATTTCCCGCCGCAGGCTGTTGAGGGTGACGAGGTCGTCGCGCAGGAAGCTCGACATGGCGTCTTTGAGGGATTTTTCGTAGAGGTCGAAGACGGCCATGATGTCGGCGAGCCTCACTCCTTGCTCAAGACGGAGCTTGCACAGCCAGCTGAGGTGGCTTTTCAGGTGGGCGAAGGAGTCGCGGCTGACGGTGTCGATGACCGCCTGGGTCATGCCTTCGAACTCGGTTTCGAGTTCGTCGTCCGCCATCCGCAGGTAGGATGCGGGCTCGCCGGCGCTGGCCAGTTCGGCGACCGCTCCTTTGTTGACCTCGGCTTTTATCGCCTCGAGAATCTGCGTGATGGCGGCGATAGGTCCTCACCCTTCCCGAAAAAAGTTCAATATTTTCAAAATGTTGACGCAAACGGCCGTCATTTATATTATAAAACCAACAGTAAATTTTTTCCATATATTGTATTTGTTGTCTTGCAAATTGTCGTGTTTTACCCGGGGTGGAGAACTAGCCGAGGGGTGATTACCGTGCCGGAAAAAGAATTTTCGCCGCTATCCGCTCCCGACGAACCCGCCGCCGGCAACCCCGCCGACCAGCCGGAGGGCGCGCCGCCGGCCGAGGCCGGCGGGCCGGAACCGGCCACAGCGACTTTTTCCCGGAAGGTCAAGAGCCTTGTTGGCGATTTTGTCGATTACGCCAAAAAGGCCGACCTCTGATTGACGGCGCCAATGGCCCCGTCGCCACCCAAGCCGGCGGCCTCCCCTGCCGGACGGGGTGTTTTGTCGGCGCAAACGCTGGTAACGTTTTTGCGGACAAGGGGGTAGCCGTCCGGGCGGGGCCTGGAGGGGGCGGGCCGCGGACGGCTAAGGCCAAAGGAAAAGAGCGGGTATTGTCCCGCTCTTTTCCTTTGGCCTGAATACATTATTTTGGGGCCGGCCAGTTCAGTTTCTGGCCGTTGGTCCATTTTTTGTCTAATCTTTGTCATTATTTTGCATTATCATTAAGGCAAATACATATCAAGGGACGGTGTTTCGTCGATGAAAAAGTTTCTGGTTTTCCTGGCGGTTGTCGTAGCTACCGGCATCTTTCCCGTAGTCGCGTACGCGGATGCGCACCATGGCCCTCAGGCCGCTCACCATTACCAGGTTCGCAAGGACCATCACAAGCAGGTATGGAAAGCGCACGAACGGGAATGGAAGGAATACGACCGAGAGTGGAAGGAGCATCGCGGCGACAGGCGCTGGCGGGAGGCTCACGCCCGCGAGTGGCGCGAGTGGTATCAATGGCATAAAGACAATGACAGTGAATTTCATCTGCAAATATCGGGTGACAATTTTGAGCTCGATATCGATGCATAGCAACGGGGCTATTTCAGCCGGGGCAGGCCGCTCGCCTGCCCCGGCTTTTATTGTGCCCCAGGCGGATTTCAGCGGAAGATTTCGTCGCCGCTTTGGCCGCCGAGGCCGGGATGGTTGTCGAAGCGGACGACGCCGACGGCGGCTTGGCCGGCGACGGCCTGGCGGACGAGGGCGGCGCCTTCGTGGCCGAAGCCGCCGCAGAGTTCGATGGCGAGGATGCCTTCGGCGACGAGCTGGCGGGCGATTTCTACGGCTTGGGGGTAATTTTTAACGCCGACGGCGGTGAGTTTGACGGCGGGGGTGTCGACGAGGGCGCGATGGACGGCGGGGTCGGCGTCGGGGGCGACGAAGATGAAGGCTGCTTTGAGGCTCATGGTTTTCCTCCTTCGGTTTTTTATTCGGCGGCGGGGATGCTGAAGGCGCCGGCGGCGGCGGCCGCGGCGAGGGCGGTGCGGGCGTCGACGACGAGCGGGCCGGCGAAGGTGAGCTCTATTGCGGCGGTTTGGCCGGCCCTGACCTCGACTTCCCGCTCGCCGTCGAGGGCGATGACGCAGGGGGCGCCGGCGACGGGGACGCGCTCGCCGAGAGCGAGGTAGCGGCAGTTTTTGACGCGGACGGGGACGATGACGCCGGGGGCTATGGGGGCCATTACGCCGGCGGCGTTGTCGCCGAGTTCGAGGGCGAGGCCCCGGTCTTCGCAGGGGCCGACGGGGGCGAGGTGGCCGCCGATGGCGGATATGCCGATGGTGTGGGGTTCGCCGCGGGTGAGGACGATTTGGGTGACGGAGGCGAGGTCCCAGATGGCGCGCGAGCCGATGAAGCTGCCGTCAAGGACGACGGCGTCGACGAGGGCGATGTCGGCGAGCCGGCCGTCGAGGCTGACGAGGAGTTTTTTGCTGCGGCGCAGGACGGCGGGGCCGGCGGCGCGGCTGCTGGCGACGGCGCCGGCGGCGAGGCCGGCGATGGTGCCTTCCATCATGGCGGGAAAGACGTTATTGGTGCCGGTGGAGACGGCCAGGAGCGGGACGTCGCCGCAGCCTTTGGCGACCATGCGGTTGGTGCCGTCGCCGCCGAGGGTGACGATGCAGCCGGCGCCGCGGTCGCGCATGGCGGCTGCGGCGGCGGCAGAGTCCTGCTGGGTGCAGGTGAGGGGGATGTCGGCGGGGACGATGTCGAGCGGCGGGCGGTCGCGGCTGCCGAGGCCGTCGACGGCGCGGGGGACGATGCCGTAGTAGTCGGGCATGTAGATTACTTTGTCGACGCCGGCGGCTGCGAGGCCGAGGAGTATCCGCCGGACGATGTTGACTTTTTCGAGGTTGTCGAAGACGGTGCCGTGGGCGACGAGGCGGCGGATGTCCTTGCCCGAGGCGGGGTTGGCGATGATTCCTACCGTTGTCACGCTGGTCCTCCTTGGAGTGCGGGGATGGCCCGGCGGGCGGGAAGGCGTCCCGTCCGCCGGGCTTAGTTTGCTTAGAACATTTCTTTGACAGCCTGGATGATTTTTCCTTCACCGGGGAGGAAGGCTTTTTCGAGGACGGGGCTGAAGGGGACGGGGGTGTCGGGGGCGGTGACGCGTTTTATCGGGGCGTCGAGGAGGTCGAAGCCTTCTTCGGCGACGACGGCGGCGATTTCGCCGCCGAAGCCGCCCGTCCTGACGGCTTCGTGGACGATGACGAGTTTGTTGGTTTTGGCGAGAGAACCCAGGATGGCGTCTTTGTCGAGGGGGACGAGGGTGCGGAGGTCGATGACTTCGGCGTTTATGCCGTCGTTGGCGAGAGCGGCGGCGGCGGCGAGGGCGCGGTGGACCATCCACGACCAGGCGACGATGGTGACGTCGCTGCCGGGACGCTTGATGTCGGCTTTGCCGAGGGGGACGAGGTATTCGCCTGCGGGGACGTCGCCGCTGATGCCGAGGAGCTGTTTGTGTTCGATGAAGATGACGGGGTTGTCGTCGCGGATGGCGGCGGCCATGAGGCCTTTGGCGTCGGCGGGGGTGGCGGGCAGGACGGTCTTGAGGCCGGGGATGTGGGTGAACCAGGCTTCCAGGCATTGGGAGTGCTGGGCGGCGGCGGCGACGCCGCCGCCGCCCCTGGGTTTGAGGACGAGGGGGACTTTGGCTTTGCCGCCGAACATGTAGCGCATTTTGACGGCCTGGTTGAAGAGTTCGTCCATGCAGACGCCGGTGAAGTCGATGAACATTATTTCCGCCACAGGGCGGAGGCCGACGGCGGCCGCGCCGACGGCGGAGCCGATGATGGCGGTTTCGGTGATGGGCGTGTCGAGTACCCGGCCGGGAAATTCGTCGACGAGGCCGGCGGTGACGCCGAAACAGCCGCCGAATTTGCCGACGTCTTCGCCGCAGAGGTAGACGGCGGGGTCGCGCTTCATTTCCACTCTGATGCCGTCGCGGACGGCTTCGGCGTAGGTCATGGTTGTCATTTTCGTCACCCTTTCTTTTCGCTGCTCAACCGGCATAGACGTCGCTGAGCACTTCTGCGGGGTCGGGGTCGGGGCTGCCTTCGGCGAAGGCTACGGCGGCGGCGACCCGTGCTTGGACGGCGGCGCCGATTTTGGCCAGGTCGGCGTCGGTGGCGTGTTTGAGGTCGAGGATTTTTTGCGCCAGCCGGGGGATGGGGTCTTTCCCGATCCAGGCTTTTTGTTCTGCGGGGTTTTTGTAGGTGGCGGGGTCGCCTTCGAAGTGGCCGCGCCACCGCCAGGTTTTGCATTCGACGAGGCTGGGGCCGTCGCCGCTCCTGGCCCGCTTGACGGCTTCGGCGGCGGCTTCGAAGACGGCGACGACGTCGTTGCCGTCGACGGTGACGCCGGGGATGCCGTAGGCGGCGGCGCGGTCGGCGATGTCGCAGATGTTCATGTGGTCGCGCTGGCAGTTGGAGATGCCGTACATGTTGTTTTCGCAGACGAAGACTACGGGCAGTTTCCAGATGGAGGCGAGGTTCATGGCTTCGTGAAAGGTGCCGCGATTGGCGGCGCCGTCGCCGAAGAAGCAGACGACGACGGCGCCGTTTTGCTTGTACTTGCAGGCGAAGGCGGCGCCGGCGGCGATGGGCTGGCCGGCGCCGACGATGCCGTTGGCGCCGAGGATGCCGAGGTCGACGTCGGCGATGTGCATGGAGCCGCCTTTGCCTTTGCAGTAGCCGGTGGCTTTGCCGTAGAGTTCGGCCATCATGAGGTCGACTTTGCCGCCTTTGGCGATGAGGTGGCCGTGGCCGCGATGGGTGCTGGTGATGTAGTCTTGGGCGGTGAGGTTGGCGCAGACGCCGGTGGCGACGGCTTCTTCGCCGATGTAGAGGTGGACGAAGCCGGGCAGTTTGCCGGCGGCGAAGAGTTCGGCGGCTTTGGTTTCGAAGGTTCTGATGGTTACCATGGTTTGATAGAAGGCAAGCAGGTTTTCTTTGGTCGGTTGCATTTCTTTCCCTCCTTCTTAATGGCAGCGGGGGGCCCGTTCAGGAGCCGACGGCGCTGGAGACGGTGTCGCCTGCCCCCGGGGCGGCAGGGCGAGGCCGGGCCCTTACGGGGATTGTTATTGCATGGGGCGTGCCAAGCCACTGAAAATGAAAAAACCACCCGTGAGGGTGGCGAGTGTTCGTATAATGAGCAGCGGCCGTTCAGAAAGGTCCAGATGCTAGGCGCACCGGAGGCTGACACCGGAAGCGTACACGAGACGTACGCTGCACCCGTAAAGGGTAGGCCGCAGATGGGCCTTTATCAACGGCCGCCCCTGTTGTGTAGCGGGGGTGTAGCGTTTATGTATTAGCACGCAATACGCCCCCGCTACACTGCCTCATGGACCAAAGCCGAGGTGGCGCAGGCGGCGGTATACGGTGCTGCGGGCGATGCCGAGACGCTTGGCGAGCCGGCTGATGTTGCCGCCGCATTCGCCGAGGAGGGCGGCGAGTTCCCGGCGGGCGCGGTCGTCCATTTGCCGGCGGGTTTGCTCGCGTAAAGAGCCCATATGGACGGCGGCGGCAAGGCCGTGGACCCCCCGGTGGGCGAGCGGACCGCCGCCGGCGTACGTTTCGGGGGGCAGGTGCCGGAGGAGGATGGCGTCGCCTTCGGCGAGGCTGACGGCCCGTTCGGCGGCGTTGTGGAGCTCGCGGACATTTCCGGGCCAGTGGTAGGCGCGGACGGCGTCGAGGACGGCGGATTCGGCGGCGAAGGTGCGGCCGCGCTCGCGGCCGAGCCTGGCGAGAAAGTGGCCGAAGAGGAGGCCGGCGTCGTCGCCGCGGTCTCTGAGGGGCGGGATGGTGAGGGCGATGACGTTGAGGCGGTAGTAGAGGTCGTGGCGGAAGGTGCCTTTGCCGACTTCGGCGGCGAGGTTTTTATTTGTGGCGCAGATGACGCGGACGTCGGCGGGGATGACGCGGCTGCCGCCGATGCGGACGAGGCGGCGTTCCTGGAGGACTCTGAGGAGGGCGGCCTGGTGTTCGAGAGGCATGTCGCCGATTTCGTCGAGGAAGATGGTGCCGCCGCCGGCGAGTTCGAATTTGCCGGGCCGGCCGCCGCGCGCGGCGCCGGTGAAGGCGCCTTCTTCGTAGCCGAACAGTTCGCTGCCGATGAGTTCGCGGGGGACGGCGCCGCAGTTGACGACGACGAAGGGGCCGTCGCTGCGGGGGCCGTGGTGGTGGATGGCCTGGGCGAAAAGTTCTTTGCCTGTGCCGCTTTCGCCCTGGAGGAGGACGTTGGCGGCGCCGGCGGCGGCGAGGCGGGCGAGGTGCACGGTTTCGAGGATTGCGGGGCTGCGGCCGATGATGTCGCCGAAGGAGAAGGTGGTGAAGTAGCCGCTGAAGCGGTTGACGAGGCTGCGGACTTGTTTGATGGGCCGGACGACGATTACGCCGCCGCTTACTTCCCCCTGGCCGTCGGTGACGGGTTCGCCGGAGAGGAGGCAGTGGCTGGGGCCGTGTTGGCCGGGAAGCAGGAGTTCGACGTCGGCGTAGGGTTGTTTTTCGGCGAGCATGCGGCGGGTGAAGGGGGCGGAGCCGCCGAGGAGTTTTTCGATGGGCCGGCCGACGAGGTCGGCGTTGGGGCGGTCGATTATCCGGCCGGCGACGGCGTTGATTTCGTCGACGACGCCGTGGCGGTCGACGAGGATGACGCCTTCGGACATGGTGTTGAAGATGCTGGTGAGGCGTTTGTTGGCCAGGGCGAGTTCGCGGTTTTTTTCGCGGAGGGCGAGCTGCATGGAGATGGCTTCGGCGGCGGCGACGACCATGGCGAGGGTGTGGGGGGTGCAGGCGTCGGCGGGGCCGGAGAGGTCGAGGACGGCGATGATTTTGCCGCCTTGTCCGGTGATGGGTGCGGCGGAGCAGGTCCAGGCGTGGTGGCGCAGGCAGAAGTGCTCTGAGCCGGAGACCTGGATGGGGGCGCCGGTGGCGAGGGCGGTGCCGATGGCGTTGGTGCCGACGCTGACGTCCTGCCAGTCGGCGCCGGGGAGGAAGTTGATGGCGCGGGCGTTTTTGAGGGGGTCGCTGTCGCCGAAGCTTTCGAGGATGTAGCCGGCGGCGTCGGTGAGGACGATGATGAAGCCGGAGGCGCGGAAGAATTGGTAGAGGTTTTGCATGAAGGGTTTGGCGAGGCTGACGAGGATACGGTTTTTGTCGACGAGGCGTTTGAGGGCGGCGTTTTCGAGGACGATGCGGCCGGTGCCGTTGGCGGGGTTTACGCCGGTGCGGGCGCATTTGCGCCACGATTCGGCGATGAGGG
The DNA here is from genome assembly GCA_029976065.1 of Selenomonadales bacterium. GTDB lineage: Bacteria > Bacillota > Negativicutes > Sporomusales > UBA7701 > Anaeroselena. Next base: position 28,158 of record JARKNV010000016.1, on the reverse strand, counting down.
CGGAGACGGCGCCGGCGATGATTTCTCCCGAGGTGACGAAGGTTTTCCAGGCCGAGGTTTTGTCAGGCTTTGACGCGCTCCTGAAGATTTCCATGGCTGGTCCCTCCTCGCGGAGATTATACGAGCCTGCCGGCGGTGCGCGACAGGCTGCGGATTTTTCGCTTTCGGCCCTGGCCCGCTTGTCACAGTATATGCGGGACAGGGGGCTTTTTTGCCTGGGGGAAGCGATGGGGCGGCGGCGGTTCAGCCGAGGGCGAGGGCGACGAGGCCGGCGACCATGACGCCGGCGGCGGCGAGGCGCGGTCCGGCGTTGCCTTCGTGGAGGATGTGGGTGCCGGCGAGGGTGCCGATGAGGATGCTGATTTCGCGGGCGGGGGCGATGTAGCTGACGGGGCTGAAGACCATGGCGGTGAGGACGAGGATGTAGGCCAGGGGCGAGAGGACGGCGACGCCGGCGATGGGGAGTTTGTTGCGCCGCCATTGTTCGCGGATGCCGTCTTTGTCGCGCAGGGCGGCGGGGGTGAGGATGAGGACGCGGCCGAGGTTGGCGGCCCAGTCGTAGAGGAGGGGCGGGATGAGGAAGGTGCTGACGGCTACTTTGTCCCAGATGGTGTAGGCGGCGACGACGGTGCCGCATAGTATGGCGAAAATGACGGGCCGCCGGTTGGCGGGGTCGCCGAGTTTGGCGGGGTTGCCGGTGAGGACGAGGATGCCGGCGCCGATGGCGAGGCCGCCGGCGATGGCGAGCCAGGAGGGCCGCTCGCCGAGGAGGAGGATGGCGGCGAGCATGGCGAGTAGCGGCCCGGTGCCGCGGGCGAGGGGGTAGATGACGGAGAGGTCGCCGATCTGGTAGCCTTTGTCGAGGAGGACGAAGTAGATGGCGTGGAGGACAGCGGTGCCGGCGATGAGGCCGAGCTGCGGCAGGCCGACGGCGGGCTGGTATGTATGGTAGATCCAGGCGGCGACGGGGGCGTAGATGATGGCGGACATGACGGCCATCATCCAGACGAAGGGGGTGCCGCCGCAGATTTTTTTGGCGAGGTAGTTCCAGGCGGCGTGGGCGAAGGCGGCCGCGAGGACGAGGGCAAGGGCGAAGGCTGACATTTGTTTCCTCCGTTGTCGGGTTATTGCCAGAGGTCGCGGTTGGAGGTGCTGACGGCGCAGACGCCGGCGGCGATGGCGGCGTCGATGTCGGCGCGGGTGGCGACGAGGCCGCCGGCCAGGAGGGGCAGGCCGGTGTGGCTGCTGAGGTCGCGGAATACCCAGGAGGGCACGGAGGCCGGCAGGATTTCGACGGCGTCGGGTTTGGCCTGGGCGAGGATTTTGACGGCGGTGCGCAGGGCTTCGCTGTCCATGATAAAGAGGCGCTGGACGACGATCATGCCTTCGTCCCGCGCCGGTTTGACGAGCTGCTGCTTGGTGGTGATGAGGGCGGTGACGCCCAGCCTGGCAAGGCATTTGAGGCCGGCCCGGTCTTTGCCGACGCCGTCGAGGAGGTCGAGGTGGACGAGGAGGCGCTTGCCGTGCTTCTTGGCTTCGGCGAGCAGGCCGGGGAGGGAGTTGATGTCGCCGAAGAGGAGGATGATGCCGGGGGCGGCGGTGTGGGCGAGGGCGTGGCGGAAGTCGTCGTAGTTGCGGGCGGCGGGGACGACGGGACCGGGGCAGAGATTGGCGATGAGGTTGGCCATCGTGGCCTCACTCCTTTTTCCTCGTGGACTTATGGACTGTGCGCAGGCCGTTCAGGGCCCCCAGATGCTAGGCGGCTCCGTCAAGCGCGCCGCGACGCGTACACGTTAGTACGCTAGCAAGCGCTTGGCGGAACAACAACGCAGATGGGGGTCATCAACGGCCTGCCCCTGTAAACGGCAACAACTAGGCGGGGAAGATCATTACTTTGTCGACTTCCAGGCCGATTTGGCCGCCGGGGCCGTATTCGTTGAAGGCGGCTGCGGGGGCGATGACGCGGAGTTCTTCGCCGCCGATTTCGATGCGCCAGTCGACGGCGTCGCCGAGGTAGGATTTGTGGACGACGGTGCCGGTGAGGCCTTGGCCGGGGGCGGCAAGGGCGATGTGTTCGGGACGGACGGCGGCGACGGCTTGGCCGGCGGCGAGGCCGGCGGGGGCGGGCACGGTGCGGCCGAGGGCGGGGATGGTGACTCCCCCCTCCCCTGCTTCGGCCCGGAGGAAGTTGACGAGGCCGATGAAGTCGGCGATGGTTTTGTCGGCCGGGGTTTCGTAGACTTCGGCGGGGTTGCCGATCTGGTGGATGACGCCGGCGTTCATGACGATGATGCGGTCGGACATGGCCATGGCTTCGGCCTGGTCGTGGGTGACGTAGATGACGGTGACGCCGAGTTTTTTCTGCAGTTCCTTTATTTCGAAGCGCATGCTTTCGCGGAGTTTGGCGTCGAGGTTGGAGAGGGGTTCGTCGAGGAGCAGGAGGTCGGGCTCGGCGACGAGGGCGCGGGCGAGGGCGACGCGCTGCTGCTGGCCGCCGGAGAGCTGGCTGGGCAGGCGCTGGGCGAGGCCGCCGAGGTGGACGAGTTCGAGGGCTTTATTTGTGCGGTCGGCGATTTCGTGTTTGGGCAAGCCTTTGATTTTAAGGGGGTAGCCGACGTTTTCGAAGACGGTCATGTGCGGCCAGACGGCGTAGGATTGGAAGACCATGCCGATGCTGCGCTTTTCGGGGGGGACGAAGATGCCTTTGGCGGGCGAGCTGACGAGTTTGTCGCCGATGTAGATTTCGCCGGCGGTGGGTTTTTCGAAGCCGGCGACCATGCGGAGCATGGTGGTTTTGCCGCAGCCGGAGGGGCCGAGGATGGAGACGAATTCGCCGTCGCCGACGGTGGCGACGAAGTTGTCGACGGCTTTGACGTCGCCGAATTGTTTCGTAACAGATTGAATTTTGATTTCCGCCATGTTCTGTACTCCTTTGCCGGTTTCTGGTTATATGCCGATGGCGCCCTTGGATACTTTGCGCAGGATGATGTTGCCGACGAGGATGATGAAGAGGATGATGACCGCGAGGACGGAGGCGTCCTGCGGGTCGGCGTAGGTCTGGAGTTCGTAGAGGAGGACGCCGATGGTTTTGGTTTTGGAGCCGTAGAGGATGATGGACATGGTCAGTTCGTAGAAGGAGGGCATGAATACCAGGAACCAGCCGGCGACGAGGGAGGGGCCGATGAGGGGCATCATGATGTCGCGCAGGGACTGGAGCCAGGTGGCGCCGGAGTTGAGGGCGGCTTCTTCGAGGGAGGAGTGGACCTGGCTCATGGAGGCGGCGATGGTGCGCACGGCCATGGTGAGGTATTTGACCATGTAGGCGACGATGAGGATGGCGAGGGTGTTGTAGAGGTTGAGGCCGAATTCGCCCGAGAAGGTGATGATGAGGGCGAGGGCGATGACGATGCTGGGGGTGGCGCCGCCGAGGGTGGAGAGGCTGTCGGGGATGGTGCGGCCGCGCATCCTGGTTTTGACGAGCAGGTAGGCGACGAAGAGGGCGATGGCGGTGGCGACGGTGGCGGCGACGGCGGCGCAGACGAAGCTGGTCCACAGCGGCGTCATGTATTGGTCGTTTTCCAGGGCGGCGAGCCAGTTGCGGAAGGTGAGGTTGCTGAGGGTGATGGGCCGGGAGAGGGATTTGATCATGGAGGTTATGACGATGGAGCCCATGGGCAGGATGATGGCGATGAAGCCGTAGAGGCTGACGAGGCCGGCGAGCGGCCAGCGCCATTTGCCGAGCTCGACGAGGACGGGGCGGGTGCTCTTGCCGCTGATGGTGACGTAGTCTTTGCGGGCTATCAGCCAGGTGGAGGCGTAGAGGATGAAGTTGGCGGCGAGCATGAGGGAGACGGCGAGGGCGGTGGCGTCGCGGACGCCGGCGCCGGTGCCGAGGTAGACGTAGGTGACGATGCGGGTGGTGAGGACTTCGATCTGGGCGGGCATGCCGATGATGGCCGGGATGCCGAAGGCCGAGCCGACGCCGATGAAGACGAGGACGCCGCCGGCGATGATGCTGGGGAACATGAGGGGCAGGGTGACCCGCCAGAGGGTGCCGAGGGGCGAGGCGCCGGCAACCCGCGAGGCTTCTTCGAGGCTGGGATCCATTTTTTCGAGGGCCCGCGAGATGGTGATGAAGGCGAAGGGCGAGTAGAAGAGGGTGAGGCACCAGATGAGCCCGCCCATGCCGTAGATGTCGAAGGGAGATTTGGCGAGGCCGAAGGTGACCACGAGCCAGTCGTTGAGGTAGCCGGCGTTGGGGCTGGCGAGCTGCGTCCAGGCGATGGCGCCGACGTAGGGGGGGATCATGTAGGAGGCGATGAAGGTCGTGCGGAAGAAGCCCTTGCCGGGAAGGTCGGTGCGGCCGACGAGCCAGGCGAGGGGGAAGGAGACGGCGACGCTGACGAAGGTGACGGCCAGCGAGACGTAGATGGTGTTGATGAAGGCCTTCCAGTTGGCCGACTGGGCGTAGACCTTTTCGTAGGTGGCGAGGTCGAAGGCGCCGTTCACGAAGATGCTGCGCCAGATGAGGTAGAGCATGGGGAAGACGACGAACAGCAGAAGGACGCCTACGGCGGCGGCGATGGCCGCCCATTTGGCGTCGATGTTGCGGAGGATGCTCGGTTTGTTCACGGGAACCCCCTGAGTATGGGGGAGGCATACGCTCCCCGGATTTAAGAATTATGAATTGCCCAGGATTATTCTGGATTGTACGTACCGTTCAGAAACCCCCAGATGCTAGGCGCACCGGAGGCTGGCCCACGACGGCGTACTTGGTTGCGTACGTCGAGTGGGCCAGCCGAGGAGCAACAACGCAGATGGGGGTTTATCAGCGGTCCCACTGAAGGAGGGGGAAGAGTCCTCCCCCCTCCCCTGCTTTGGTTAGGGTTATTTTTCGAGCACTTTGCTGCGGAAGGTCTCCTTGGTCTTTTCGTTTTCTTTGGAGAGTTTTTCCCAGTTGGGCTTGATGGCTTTGTCGATAAAGGTGCTGAGGGCGGGAGCGCCTTTGGGCGGCTGGACGTCGTCGCGGACGGAGTGCATCCAGCCTTTGACGATGACTTCCTGGCCTTCCTTGGAGAGGAAGAAGTCGAGGACGGCCTTGGCGGCTTCCTGGTTCTTGGAGGTGTTGAAGATGGCGATCGGGCTGGGGACTACGATGGTGCCGTCTTCGGGGTACATGACCTTGACGGGTTCGCCTTTGCCGGCCATTTTGAGGATGTTTTCCTCAAGGATCATGACGGCGGCGTATTCGCCGCGGAGGAGTTTGTTCTGGATGGCGGCGTTGCCTTCTTCGACTTTCAGGCCGTTGGCTTTGAGGTCTTCGAAGTATTTCCAGCCGTATTTGTCGGACAGTTCGCCGGCGGCGACGTAGGCGGTGCCGGAGAGCAGCGGGCTGGGCATGGAGATTTTGCCTTTCCATTGCGGGTCGAGGAGTTCTTTCCAGGTTTTGGGGGGATTGGGGGTCTTTTCGGGGTTGTAGGCGATGATCATGTTGGAGATGCGGACGCCGGTCCAGTAGCCTTCGGCGTCTTTATTGATTTTGACGTCTTTGCGGTTGGGGGATTCGTATTTGAGGAGCAGGCCCTGATTTTTGAGGGTGAGGTAGTAGGAGGGGTCGGCGACCATGATGAGGTCGGCCTGGATTTTCTTGGCTTCGATTTCGCCGGCGATTTTGGCCATTACTTTTTCGGTGCCGGCCTGGAACCATTGGACTTCGAGGTCGGGGAACTGCTTTTTGAGGGCGGGTTTGATGAGCTCGATGATATCGGGGTAGATGGAGGTGTAGATCATTACGGTGCCGGAGGGACCTTTGGCTTTGGGGGTTTCCGCCGGTTTTTTGTCGCCCCCGCCGCAGCCGGCCACGAGGACGAGGGCCATGGCGGCGATTACGAGGAGCGCGATAAGGAGACGGACGGGTTTTTTCACGGTGCTACCTCCCTAAATAAAATAGGTGTGAAACTATGGTCAGCCGCCGGACCGGGAAGGGCCTTCCCGTTGGTCGTCGGCGGCCAGGGCCAGCTGCAGGGTGCCGAGGTCGGCGAAGATGTAGTCGGGGGCGACGGAGGCGCCGCCGAGGTCGGCGGCCTTGGTTTCGCCGCTGAGGACGAGGATGGAGGTGATGCCGGCGTTTTTGCCGGTGGCGATGTCGGTGTAGAGGCGGTCGCCGACGATGGCGATGGCGGCCGGGGGGTGGTTTGTTTGGGCGAGGACGGCGTCGATGATGGCGCGGTGCGGTTTGCCGATGATGAGGGGCCGCACGCCGGTGGAGGCGGCGATGAGTTCGATCATGGCGCCGCAGTCGGGGATGAAGCCGGTTTCGGTGGGGCAGTTGATGTCGGGGTGGGTGGCGACGAAGGGGACGCCGCCGCGGATGAGGGCACAGGCGGTGGCGAGTTTGTCGTAGGTGAGGGTTTTGTCGAAGCCGAGGACGACGTAGTCGGGGTTGGCGGCGGTGAGAATGAAGCCGTGGGCGGCGAATTCGGCTTCGAGGTCGGGGGTGCCGAGGAGGCAGACGCGCCGGGCGGAGCCGAGGCCGGCAAGGTGGCGGGCGGCGGCTTCGCCGGAGGTGAGGATGTCGCGGGGCTCGGCAGGCCAGCCCATGGCGGTCAGTTTTTCGGCATAAAAAACAGCGGACCGGGACGAGTTATTTGTGAGGAAGAGGTGGTCCCTGCCGCTATGCTCCAGGTAGCGCATAAAGTCGAGCGACCCCGGCAATAGTCGTTCGCCGAGGTAGAAGGTGCCGTCCATGTCGAGGAGAAAACAGCGAAGGTCGCGAAGGTTGCGCATGGCGTTATCACTCTTGGGTCAGGGTGGTTTTCATCGGGGTTTATTTCGCTAAGCGGGGCTGGCAATCCTCTCTTTTTGCGGAAAATTATGCAAAAAGTCGTCTAGATGTCCGGATATTTTTTTTGAAAGTTGCATGAAAATTCATGTTTTGTGTTGAATATATTACGGATATCCGGTATACCAAAGAGGTGACTCGTATGGACTACGATTTACGCCATGGTTTCCCCTGGCTGAAGAACCGGGTGCTGGCCATGGGGGACAAGACGACGGAAGCGGTGAGCTTGGCGGTGCGCGCGCTGGTGGATAACGACGCGGCGACGGCGGCCGGCGCCCGGGATATCGAGAAGCAGGTCGACGCGATGTATCAAGAGATCAACGAGCATTGCCTGGCAAGCCTGGCCGCGAAGCTGTACAGCCGCGACGAGGTGAATTTTCTGACAAGCAGTCTGAAGATCGCGATGGAGCTGGAGCGGATCTGCGATTATGCGAACCAGATCGCGAAGCTGGTGCAGAAGAAGTTTGCGGCGATGAATATGGAGCCGCTGGGACAGCTGGCCGAGCCGGTGGCGGTCATGCGGGAGAAGTCGCTGGAGATGCTGCGCGGGTCGCTGCGCTGCTATGATACGCTGGATTGTTCGCTTACGTGGCCGGTTATCGATAAGGATACTTCGGTGGACAAGAGCAACCGCGATTTGTTCCGCGATATGGTGTGCGTGCTGTCGGTCCACCCCTGGATACAGGAGACGATCATGGATTACCATGTGGCGATCCGCTATATCGAGCGGGTGGCCGACCGGGCGACGAATATCGCCGAGCTGGTTTATTATATCGTCGAGGGCGAGCCGATGAAGAAGAAGGGCCCGGGAGGAGGCGACACGCTTGGTTGACGATTATACGATGGTGATGCGCCTGGTGCTTTCGGTTGTCCTGGGCGGGATCATCGGTTTCGAGCGGCAGCACCGCGGCAAGACGGCGGGCCTGAGGACGCATATCCTGGTGTGTCTGGGGTCGTGCCTGGTGGCGGTTTTGTCGCTTAACCTGTACTACAACGTGCAGGGGATGACGAATGCCGACCCGGCCCGCCTGGCCGCCCAGGTGGTGAGCGGGATCGGTTTCCTCGGCGCCGGGGCGATTATGAAGGAGGGGCCGACGATCAAGGGCCTGACGACGGCCGCCAGCCTATGGGTGGTGGCGAGCGTGGGCATCGCGGCCGGGGTGGGCGCGCTGGTGGGCGCGGTGGCGACGACGGTGCTGGTGGTGCTGGCGCTGGAGGTGCTGCCGAAGATCGACCAGTTGTACGCGAAGCGCAGTCCGCGGGTGAGGGACCTGTTGATCAAGTCGCTCGACAAGCCGGGACAGATCGGCCGCATCGGCTCGTGCCTGGGCGGTCTGGGGGTGGGTATCCTCCAGATCCAGATCGAGGACGCGGAGGAGCCGGGAAAGATTTATATTCCGGTGACGGTGAAGCTGTCGGAGAAGAACGAGCTCGACCAGGTGATCAGGGAGTTGTGCGGCATCGAAGGGGTGCTGGATATCGATAAGAAGTGAAAGAATGAGGAAAACCGCCGGTCGACCGGCGGTTTTTCAGTTGGCGGCGTTGGCGGGGAGCTTGTTGCCGGCCGCCCGGGCGGAGGTGTGGGCGAACCAGGTCCGGAAGCCGGCGACGAGGTTTTCCGGGCGGATGGCGAAAGCCCGCTCGAAGGCTTGGCCGTTTTCGAGGCCCTGGCCGAGGAGGCGGTAGTATTCGCCGATGGCGCGGCGGCCGCCGGGTTGCGTCCGGTCCATGAGGCAGAGGACCAGGAGGTCGGCTATTTCGTAGGGGTGCCGATTGTCTTCGAGCAGCCCGGTCCATTTGTCGAGATTGGTGGCGAGGATTTCCTGCGGGGATACGTGGTCGCCGGCTTGGCGGAGGGTGTCGAGCCGGTCGAGCTTCCATTGGTCGAGGCTCTGGTAGCCGAGCTTTTCGGCGACGGCGGCGCCGAAGAGGTCGGCGGCGCCTTCTTTGAGCCAGTAGAAGGATTTGCCGAGGTTGTGGCCGGCGAGTTGGTACTGCAATTGGTGGAAGAGTTCGTGGGCGGCGGTTTTGCAGGCGCGGACGCCGGCCGTGCCGCCGTTTAAAGCGCCGAAGTTGACGGCGACGGCTTTGATGCGCCCGCCGGACATGCCGGCGGTGACTTCGGCGGCGCGTGCGGCGAGGTCGGGGCGCTGGCGCAGTTCGCGGACGAGGACGGCGCGGTAGCTTTCGCCGGTGGGGCAGACGAAGAGGCGCACGTCGTTGTCGAGGGTGACGCCCAGTTCGGCGGCGACGATGGCGGTGAAGGCGTCGGCGGCTTCCCGGACGAGGGCGACGTGGGCCGGGTCGGCGCCCGGCTCGGGGATGACCAGGATGGCGGCGAAGGCCGTGGCCTGAACCGCCAGGACGAGGATGAGCGCGACGACGATTGCCGCAAGCCGCCGATAGGGAATCACCGTTCCACCTCCCAAGTTCTGTCGAAGTAGAAAATTTCGTCAAGGTATGGCAAAAACCTTCGGAAAACGAAAAAACTGCCTTACGGCAGTTTTATTATTCGGGATAGAAGGTTTCCGCGCCGTCGGGCGCGGCAGCTCTATCAAGGCGCGGGCATAGCCCGGGCCTTGATAGAGCTCTTGTTAATATCGGCCCCTATCTGCGAGCGGGCGTTCAGAAGTCCCCAGATGCTAGGCGGCTCCGCCTGGCGTGCCGCGACGCGTACTCGGGCCGTACGCTAGCAAGCGCCAGGCGGAACAACAACGCAGATGGGGGCTTATCAACGTACGCTAAACTATTTTGCCTAGAAGATGCTGGATGAATTGGCGGGCCACTCGGCCCGACCTCCCCGAATGGCTGAATTCCCACTGCAGGGCTTCTTTGTTGAGTTGTTCTTCGCCGAGGGTGATTTTGTGCTTCTGGGCGAGTTTGTGGACGATGTTGAGGTATTCCTGCTGGTCGGGGGACGGGAAGGTAATTGTAAGGCCGAAGCGGTCGGCGAGGGCGATTTTTTCGTTGAGGGAGTCGAAGCGGTGGATTTCGTCGTCGCCGCCCTGGCGGTCCTGCCACGTTTCCTTGACGAGGTGGCGGCGGTTGGAGGTGGCGTAGATGAGGACGTTGGCCGGCCTGGTCTGGAGGGAGCCGTCGATGACGGTTTTGAGGTGCTTGAAGTCGCCGTCGGATTCTTCGAAGGAGAGGTCGTCGAGGAAGAGGATGCATTTTTTGCCGCGGCTGCCGAGGAGGTCGCTGACGTCCTGAAGGTGGAGAAGGTCGCTCTTGGCGACTTCGACGAGGCGCAGGCCTCTGATGGCATAAGCGTTGACGAGGGCTTTGACGGTGGAGGATTTGCCGGTGCCGCGGGGGCCGATGAGGAGGACGTTGTTGGCGGGGCGGCCGGCGAGGAAGGCTTCGGTGTTTTCTTTGAGGGTGTTTTTCTGGCGCTCGTAGCCGATGATGTCGTCGAAGGTGGTTTTGTCGTATTGGGTTATGCCGATGAGGCCGTTTTTGCGGTCCCAGCGGAAGGCGACGTGGTTGGCCATCTGTCCACAGCCGTAGACGCCGTAGTGGCGGGCGAGCAGGGCGGCGCAGGCGGCGGGGTCGGCGGCGGCGGGATCGGCCCAGCTTTGTTTGAGGGCGGTGAAGGCGAGGAGGTCGCTGGCGACGGTGGGCCGGTAGCCGGCGAGGAGACCGCCGGCGAGGGCGGCGGCGCGGTCGTAAAGACGCCTTAAGATGGCGAGGTCGTGGGCACCGGCGGCGAGAAGGCTTGCGCCGACCTGGCCGCGCTGTTTTTCGGCGGTGATGCTGAAGGGATTCTCGTCGACGACGAGGAGATAGATGAGATAGTCGCCGAGGATGTTGCCGGCGAGGCCGTATTGCTCGGCGAGGGCGATGAGGGCGCCGACGGTGGCAGGCGACAGGGTTCCCCCCTCCCCCGCCCTTTCGTCGCGGGCCAGGAGCTGTTTGACGACCGGGTCGTCGAGGAGGCTGCGGAATATTACCAGGTCATTGAGTGCGGAAAACATGGGATCACCTCGTCAGTGTTTAGGTGTCCGCGGAGGGCGGAAACCGATATTACATCTATTTAATAACAGACGAGGCGTTTGTGTCAAGGGTTACAATTTTTCGGGCCGTTCACGAAGGCGGCGGTGTGGTAGGAGCTGCGGACGAGGGGGCCGGCGGCGACGTGGCTGAAGCCTATGGCGCGGGCGGCTTCCTCGTAGCGGCGGAATTGGTCGGGGTGGAGGTATTCGACGACCGGGAGGTGGCGGGGCGAGGGCCGGAGGTACTGGCCGAGAGTGACGGCGCGGACGCCGGCGGCGGCGAGGTCGGCGAGGACGGCGTGGATTTCGCTTGCCTGTTCGCCGAGGCCGAGCATGAGGCCGCTTTTGACGAGGAGGGGTTCGCGGGCGGCGGCGGCGAGGAGGGCGAGGGAGCGTTGGTAGCCGGCGCCGGGCCGGACGGCGGGATAGAGGCGGGGGACGGTTTCGAGGTTGTGGTTGAAGACGTCGGGGCGGGCGGCGAGGACGACGCCGAGGGCGGCTTCGCTGCCGGCGAAGTCAGGGGTGAGGACTTCGACGCTGATGCCGGGGCAGGCGGTGCGCAGGGCATGGATGACAGCGGCGAAGTGAGCGGCGCCGCCGTCGGGGAGGTCGTCGCGGGTGACGGAGGTGACGACGGCGTGGCGGAGGCCTAAAGCGGCGGCAGCCTGGGCGACGCGGGCGGGCTCACCGGGGTCGGCGTGGACGGGGACGCCTTTGGGGACGGCGCAGAAGGTGCAGCCGCGGGTGCAGACGCCGCCGAGGACGAGGAAGGTGGCGGTGCCGTGGCCGAAGCATTCGCCGATGTTGGGGCAATGGGCGCTCTGGCAGACGGTATGAAGGCCGAGGCCGCCGAGGAGGGCGCTTACTTTTTCGAAGGCGCCGGGGGCGACGCGCTGGACGAGCCAGGGCGGGCGCGGGGCTTCCGCGGTGGTCACTGGTTTTCATCTCCTTGGGGTTGGACGTATTCAAGCTCGAAGAGGGCGGCTATTTCCTCGGCGAGGGCGGCGGCGACGGCGGGGAGGGCGGCGGCGGCGCCGGCCTTTTGGAGGCTGGTGACGCCGAATTCGCTGATGCCGCAGGGGACGATGGCGTCGAAGAGGGCGAGGTCGTTGGCGACGTTGAGGGCGAGGCCGTGGCCGGTGATCCACCGCCGGACGCTGACGCCGATGGCGGCGATTTTGTCGTCGGCGAGCCAGACGCCGGTGTATTTTGCTTTGCGGCCGGCTTTTAGTCCGTAGCGGGCGAGGGTGCGGATGACGGCTTCCTCGAGGGTGTGGACGTACCAGTGGACGTCCTGCCGCCATTTGGCGAGGTTGAAGATGGGGTAGCCGACGAGCTGGCCGGGGTTGTGGCCGGTGACGTTGCCGCCGCGGTCGGTATGGGCGACGGCGATGCCCTTGGCCTGGAACCAGGCGGGGTGGGCGACGAGGTTTTCGTCGCCGCCGCCGCGGCCGATGGTGACGACGGCGGGGTGCTCAAGGAGGATGAGGATGCCGTCGTAGCGGCCGCTTTCTACGAGGGAGCGGGCTTCGTTCTGCAGAACCAGCCCGGTGTCGTAGTTAACGAGACCGGGCTGGAGGAGGAGGCAGCGGCGCATCAGCTTTTGCGGGCCGGCGGCCAGTGGATGGCGGCGCCGGAGACGGCGAGGGCGGCTTCGCCCATGGCTTCGCTGACGGTGGGATGGGCGTGGATGGTTGTGACGAGTTCGTCGACGGTGGCTTCGAGCCTGAGGGCGAGGGCGGCTTCGGCGATGAGGTCGGTGGCGCGGGGGCCGAAGATGTGGACGCCGAGGATTTCGCCGTGTTTGGCGCCGGTGAGGATTTTGATCTGGCCGGTGCCGCCGCTTTCGATGAGGGCTTTGCCGTTGCCGGCCAGGGGGAAGACGCCGGTTTTATAGGCGAGGCCCTGGGCCTTGGCTTGTTCTTCGGTGAGGCCGACGCCGGCGACTTCGGGGCTGGTGTAGATGCAGGACGGGATGGTGTGGCCGTGGTAGGCGCTTTTGTGGCCGAGGGCGTGCTCGACGGCGGCGATGCCCTGGGCGGAGGCGGCGTGGGCGAGCATGGTGAGGCCGTTGACGTCGCCGACGGCGTAAACGCCGGCAATGTTGGTGGCGAAGTTGGCGTCGACTTTGATGCGGCCGCGCTCGGCGGCGATGCCGGCGTTCTCAAGGCCAAGGCCTTGGGTGCGCGGCCGGCGGCCGACGCCGACGAGGACCTGTTCGGCGGTTATTTCCTGGGTTTTGTCGCCGGCGGCGACGACGCAGGCGAGGCCGGCGGCTGTCTTCTTGACTTCGCTCAGGCGGGCGCCGGTGAGGAATTTGACGCCCTGCTTGGCGAGGTGGCCGCGGACGAGGGCGGCGATTTCGCCGTCGACGGGGGGCAGGATTTCGGGGAGCATTTCGATGACGGTGACGGCGGCGCCGAAGGCGCTGTACATGGCGGCGAATTCGACGCCGATGACGCCGCCGCCGATGATGGCGAGGGAGGCGGGCACGGCCGCCAGGGAGAGGGCGGCGGTGCTGTCGATGACCCCGGGCAGGTCGGCGCCGGGGAAATTGAGGCGCACGGGCTCGGAGCCGGTGGCGAGGATGACGGCGTCGGCTTCGAGTATAGCCGGGGCGTCGCCGCCTACTTCGACGGCGCGCGGGCCTTTGAGGGCGCCGGGGCCGCGGTGGACGACGACGCCATTGGCTTTGAGGAGGCCTTCGATGCCGCGGACGAGGCGGGTGACGACGGCGCGCTTGCGGGCCATGACGGCCGGCCAGTCGATGGTGACATTGTCGGCTTTGAGGCCGAGGGAGGCGCCGTGGGTGACGGCGTGGTAGAGTTCGGCGGTGTGGAGGAGGGCTTTGGTGGGGATACAGCCGACGTTGAGGCAGGTGCCGCCGATGTGCTCGTTTTCGACGAGGTGGACTTCGGCGCCGAGCTGGGCGGCGCGGATGGCGGCGACGTAGCCGCCTGGTCCGCCGCCAATGACGATTATGCGCATATTAACCTCCTGGGGGACATTCTATCTAGACCAGCAGCAGCAGCGGCTGTTCGAGGAGTTCGCGGACGCGGGCGGTGAATTTGCCGGCCAGGGCGCCGTCGACGACGCGGTGGTTGTAGCCGAGGCAGAGGTTCATCATCGGGCGGATGACAATGGCGCCGGCGACGACGACAGGGCGTTCCACGGTGCGGCAGACACCGAAGATGCCGCTTTCGGGCGGGTTGATGATGGGGGTGAAGTGGTCGACGCCGTACATGCCGAGGTTGCTGACGGTGAAGGTGCCGCCGCTGTATTCGTCGGGTAGCAGCCTGCCTTCCCGCGCCTTGGCGGCAAGGTCGGCGATTTCGGTCCGCAGCTGGCCGAGGGTTTTCTTGTCGGCGTCGCGGACGACGGGTACGATAAGGCCGTTTTCGAGGGCGACGGCGACGCCGATGTTGATGGCTTGGTTGATGACGAGCGCGCCGTCGACGAAGGCGTTGTTGACCATGGGGTATTCGGTGAGCGCTTGGGCGGTGCATTTGACGATGAGTTCGGTGAGGGAAAGCTTGGTCCCCATCCCGGCGAGCTTGTCTTTGAGGCTCAAGGCTGCGGACATATCGACTTCGACGGTGTGGTGGACGTGGGGGGTGGTCTGCCAGCTGCGGCTCATGCGGTCGGAGATGATTTTGCGCATGCCGGTGAGGGGAACGGCGGCGGCGGGCGCCTGGGCCGGCAGGGCGGCGAGGACGTCGGCGGCCATGATGCGGCTGTCTTTGCCGATGGCGGCGAGGCTGACGCCGCGCTCGGCGGCTATTTTGGCGGCCAGGGGCGAGGCTTTGGGGGCCGCGGCCTGGCGGGCGGCGTAGTCGAGGATGTCCTGTTCGACGATGCGGCCATTGGGGCCGGTGCCGGTGATGAGGGCAAGGTCGAGGCCTTTTTCTTTGGCGAGTTTTTTGGCGAGGGGCGAGGCGATGACGCGGCCGCCCGCTTCGGCGGCGGCGACTGCGGGGCCGGCGGCGGGCGCCTGGGCCGGAGCGGCGGAGGCAGGGGCGGCAGCGGCGGCGACTTCCGGGGCGGCGAGATCGACTTTTTCGCCGGAGGCGCCGATGACGGCGAGAACGGCTTTGACGGGGGCGACGCCGCCTTCGGGGACGAAGACGGCCAGCAGGACGCCGTCAGCGGGGGCTTCGATCTGGTTGGTGATTTTGTCGGTGGAGATTTCGGCGAGGACTTCGCCGGCGGCTACCTTTTCCCCGACTTGTTTGAACCACTTGCTGACGGTGCCTTCTGTCATGGTGAGCCCAAGCTGGGGCATTGCGAAGTTTGTCGCCATATTTCTTCCTCCTCGGAAATTGTTTATGGTTTACGCCGGTTGCCGGCCGAGGGTTGCGGAGACGGCGGCGGCGATGCCGCCGGGGTTGGGGTAGACGAGGTCTTCGAGCGCCGGGCTGAAGGGCGGGACGACGTTGAGGCCGGCGACTCTTGTGACGGGGGCGTCGAGGTAATCGAAGAGCTCCTCGCCGATCTGGGCGGCGAGCTCGGCGCCGTAGCCGCCGCGTTTGACGGCTTCATGGACGACGAGGACGCGGTGGGTTTTGCGGACGGAGGCGGCGAGGGCGTCCCAGTCGAGGGGGACGAGGCTCCTGAGGTCGAGGACTTCGGCGTCGATGTCCTGGCCGGCGAGGATGTCGGCGGCTGCGAGGGCGGAGTGGACCTGGCGGGACCAGGCGACGAGGGTGACGTGGCGGCCGGGACGCTTGACGGCGGCGGCGCCGAGGGGGACGAGGTGTTCGCCGTCGGGTACTTCGCCTTTGGTGGCGTAGAGGAGTTTATGCTCGATGCAGACGACGGGGTCGTCGTCACGGATGGCGGTTTTGAGAAGGCCTTTGATGTCGGCCGGGGTGGACGGGGCGATGACTTTGAGGCCGGGGATGTGGGTGAAGAGGGCTTCGAGGCTCTGGGAGTGCTGGCCGGCGTTGCGCCGGCCGGCGCCGCCGGGGCAGCGGAGGACGAGGGGGACGGAGGCCTGGCCGCCGGTCATGTAGCGCATTTTGGCGGCCTGGTTGGCGAGGGGGTCGAAGCAGACGGGGGTGAAGTCGACGTACATTATTTCGACGACCGGCCGGAGGCCGCGCAGGGCGGCGCCGACGGCCATGGCGGTGAAGCCGGCTTCGGAGATGGGGGTGTCGAGGACCCGCTGGGGGCCGAAGTCTTCGAGGAAGCCTTTGGTGAGGCCGAAGACGCTGCCCATGACGGCCATGTCTTCGCCCATGACGAAGACGTTTTCGTCGCGGCGCATTTCTTCGCGGAGGGCTTCGCTGACGGCCTGGCCGTAGGTGATGGTCCTCATCGCGCCACGCTCCTTTCGTTGTCGGCGGCGTAGACGTCGCGGACGGCTTCGGCCGGGTCGGGGTAGGGCGACTGTTCGGCGAAGGCGACGGCGTCCTCGATTTCCCGGGCGACGCTTTCTTCGATGGCGGCCAGGTCGCCGGCGGCGTCGGGCCGGAGGGCGAGGACGGCGTGTGCGAGGATGGCGAGGGGGTCGCGTTTTTTCCAGGCGGCGGCTTCGTCGGCGGGTTTGTAGGTTTGCGGGTCGCCTTCGTAGTGGCCGCGGTGGCGGTAGGTTTTGGCCTCGATGAGGGTGGGCCCCTCCCCTGCCCTGGCGCGGGCGGCGGCGGCGGCGACGGCTTCGTGGACGGCGACGGCGTCGTTGCCGTCGACGACGAGGCCGGGGATGCCGTAGGCCCGGGCGCGGTCGGCGAGGTCGGCGATGTTGGTGACGCGGTCGATGGCGACGGAGACGCCGTATTTGTTGTTTTCGCACAGGAAGATGGCGGGCAGGGACCAGGCGGAGGCTATGTTGAGGGCTTCGTGGCAGACGCCTTCGTTGGCGGCGCCGTCGCCGAAGAAGGCGAGGGTGACTTCGCGGCCGCCTTTGATTTTGGTGGCGAGGGCCGAGCCGGCGGCGATGGGGATGCCGGCGCCGACGATGCCGTTGGCGCCGAGGATGCCGAGGCCGAGGTCGGCGATGTGCATGGAGCCGCCTTTGCCTTTGCAGTAGCCGGTGGCTTTGCCGAAGAGTTCGGCCATCATGACGGCGGCCCGGCAGCCTTTGGCGAGGCAGTGGCCGTGGCCGCGGTGGGTGGAGGTGATGAGGTCGCCGGGTTCGAGGGCCTGGCAGGCGCCGACGGCGGTGGCTTCCTGGCCGACGCAGGTGTGGATGTTGCCGGCCAGGCGGCCCTGGGCGAAGAGTGCGGCGGCTTTGAGATCGAACTGCCGGATGCGCTGCATTTCGCGGTAGAAGCGCAGCAGGGTTTCCAGGCTATATTTGCTTGTATTCATGTTTATGCACCAGCCTCGTGGATAAGTCGGGGCGGATGGATAGACGGGGACGGGCGGAACCGGCGGCCGGGACGGCCGACCGGGTCCGCCGCGAGCCCGCGGGAGGGGGTGGTATGCGCTGTTATGTCAGCTGCCGGCGATATCGGCGGCCATTTTTTCCAGTTCTCTGGACAGGGTGCTGGTTGCCTGGGCGGCGGCGGCGATGGTCTGCACTTCCCCGGCGATGCCGGCGATGAGGCCGTCGATGACCTCAAGCTGCCGGGCGACGGTGTTGCTGTCGTGTTTTATTTCTTTGATGACGCCTTCGATCTGTTTGATGGAGTCGGCGCTGCCGGCGGCGAGTTTGCGGATTTCTTCGGCGACGACGCCGAAGCCGCGGCCGAGGTCGCCGACGCGGGCGGCTTCGATGGCGGCGTTGAGGCCGAGGAGGTTGGTCTGGCCGGCGACGTTTTTTATGAGGCTGAGGACTTGGTCGGTCTGGTCGACCTTGGCTTGCGACTGGCGGGCGCTGCCGGCGAGTTCGCCGCTGAGGGCGGCGATTTCCTCGGTCTGGGCGGCGATCTGCCGGGTGCCGCCGGCGAGGGTGGCGATGCTGTCGTTGAGTTTGTCGGCGACCTGCCGCAGGGCGTCCTGCCGCTCGATCGATTCGGTAAGGATGGCGGCGCCGACGATTGTGCCGCTTTCATCATGGATGGGGGCGGCGACGGCGACGAAGGGTATGCCGTGGAGGGAGGCGTCGATGCGGGTGAAGATGCGCCGCTGCTCGTGGATGGCCTGGTAGGCGGCCATTTGGGGGACGAGCTCCCTGCCGACCTGGATTTTGAGGTCGACGCTCTTGCCGGGTTTGTAGAGGAGGACTTTCTCGCAGTCGGTGAGACATACGCCGACGTCGGCGGTGAGGATGTCGCCCAGGAAGGGCAGCACTCGCCGGAAGCAGTCAAGTATGGTCTGGCACTGGCTCACGCTGAGCACCTCCAATAAGTTGTCGCCGGCCATGGTTGTCCCGTCCCGCAGGGGCGCCGGCGTTTCGGCCGGGCCGGCTCCCCC
The DNA here is from genome assembly GCA_029976065.1 of Selenomonadales bacterium. Lineage (GTDB taxonomy): Bacteria > Bacillota > Negativicutes > Sporomusales > UBA7701 > Anaeroselena. The sequence goes on along the minus strand of JARKNV010000016.1, from coordinate 9,969 downwards.
GCACGCGAGGCTGATTATTGGCAGATTTCCCGTGCTTTTTGGGCGATTTTTTCGGCGTCGATTTTGACGAGGCTTTCGAGCGCGGGGCTGAAGGGAATGGGGACGAAGGGGGCGCCGAGACGGGCGACGGGGGCGTCGAGGAGGTCGAGGGCGTCTTCGGCGACGCGGGCGGCGATTTCGGCGCCGACGCCGCCGGTTTTGACGGCTTCGTGGACGATGAGCAGCCGGTGGGTTTTGACGAGGGAGGCGAAGATGGTTTCGGTGTCGATGGGCGAGATGGTCCGAAGGTCGATGACTTCGGCGTCGATCCCCTCCCCTGCCAGTTTGTCGGCGGCTTCGCGGACGCGGTGCATTATCATGGAGTAGGAGACGATGGTGATGTCGCGGCCAGGACGGACGACGCCGGCTTTGCCGATGGGGGTGAGGTGGTCGCCTTCGGGGACGGGGCCTTTGGTGGGAAAGAGGGCTTTGTGTTCGAAGTAGAGGACGGGGTCGTCGCTGCGGATGGCGGCTTTGAGGAGCCCTTTGGCGTCGGCGGGGTTGGAGGGGATGACGACTTTGAGGCCGGGGACGTGGAGGAACCAGGATTCGAGGCTCTGGGAGTGCTGGGCGGCCGCCGAGCGGATGATGCCGTCGGGGGCGCGGAGGACGATGGGCATGGTGCATTGGCCGCCGAACATGTAGCGGATTTTGGCCATCTGGTTGACGACTTCGTCCATGCAGACAGTGATGAAGTCGGCGAAGTGCATGTCGACGACGGGGCGCATGCCGGCGAGGGCTGCGCCTACGCCGGCGCCGACGATGGCGGTTTCGGATATGGGGGTGTCGCGGACCCGGTCGGGGCCGAATTTCTGGGGAAGGCCTTTGAATTGGCCGAAGATGCCGCCCTGGCGGGCGATGTCTTCACCCATGACGAAGACGCGTTCGTCGCGGGACATTTCTTCGGACATGGCTTCGAGGGTGGCTTCGGAAAAGGATATTTCCCGCATTTTATTTCACCCCTTCCTCATACAGATCTTCGTATAGTGCGGCTGCGTCCGGATAGGGCGCCTGGCGGGCTTCGCCGATGGCCTGCTCGATTTCGGCGGCGGCTTCGGCGCGGATGGCGTCGAGGTCGGCCTGGGTGAGCAGTTTGGCGGCGAGAACCTTTTGGGTGAAGTTTTTGATGGGGTCGTTTTCGTCGAAGTGTTTCTGGACTTCTTCTTTGGTGCGGTACATCTCGGGGTCGCCGACGAAGTGGCCTTTGATGCGGTAGGTCTTGGCTTCGATGAGGGTGGGGCCGCCGCCGGCGCGGGCCCGTTCGACGGCCGCCTTGGCGGTTTCGAGGACGGCGAAGACGTCGTTGCCGTCGACGACGACGCCAGGGATGCCGTAGGCGCGGGCGCGGTCGGCGATGTCTTCGATGTTGTTGGTGGTGCGGTAGGGGGTCGTGGAGGCCCACTGGTTGTTTTCGTTGACGAAGATGACGGGCAGTGTCCAGGCGGAGGCCATGTTGAGGCCTTCGTGGAAGGTGCCGCGGTTGGAGGCGCCGTCGCCGAAGAAGCAGACGGCCACCTGGCCGGTTTTGCGCATCTGGGCGGCGAGGGCCGCGCCGACGGCGAGGTTGTAGCCGCCGCCGACGACGCCGTTGGCGCCGAGCATGCCTACAGAGAAGTCGGCGATGTGCATGGAGCCGCCTTTGCCTTTGCAGTAGCCGGTTTTCTTGCCGAAGATTTCGGCCATCATCGCTTTGGGCTGGGCGCCTTTGGCGATGCAGTGGCCGTGGCCGCGATGGGTGCTTGTGATGTAGTCGCGGTCGGTGAGGTTTTCGCATACGCCGACGGCGATGGCTTCCTCGCCGATGTACAGGTGGACGAAGCCGGGGATCTCGCCGCCGAGGAAGAGTTCGCCGATTTTGTCCTCGAAGAATCTGATGGTGAGCATCCGCCGGTAGAGACGGCGGAGGGTGTCGCGATCGTATTTCATGTCTGCACCTCCTAGCACGAATGGCGGTTTTTGGGCAATAAAATGCCCGGGTCCTGGCATATACGGTCTGCCGGACGCCTTATTTCAGGAGAAGTTTGGGTACGATCAGGGAGATTTCCGGTACGAAGGTGATGAGCAGCAGCGCGACGATCGAGGCGAAAACGAACGGCCAGACGGCGCGGCTGATGGCGTCCATGGATATCTTGGCGATGTTGGCGCCGACGTAGAGGTTGACGGCGACCGGCGGGGTTATCTGGCCGATGGCGAGGTTGACGGTCATCATGACGCCGAACCAGACGAGATCCCAGCCGTAGTGGGCCATGATGGGCATGAGGAGCGGCAGGAGAAGGTACATGATGGAGATGGCGTCGAGGAGCATGCCGGCGATGAGGAGGAGGAAGTTGATGATGAGCAGCAGGACGACGGGGTTGTCGGTAACGGCGAGGGCGAGCTGGGAGATCTTTTCGACGACGCCGAGGGTGGTCATGGCCCAGCCGAAGATGCCGGCGAAGGCGACGACGAGCATGACGACGGCCGAGGCTACGCCGGTCTCGACAAGCAGGTCGACAATGTCCTGGAATTTGAGGGTTTTGTAGACGAAGACGCCGACGAACAGGCCGTAGAAGACGCCGACCGCGGCCGCTTCGGTGGGGGTGAAAATGCCGCCGTAGATGCCGCCGAGGATGATGACGGGGGCGATGAGGCCCCAGGCGGCGTCTTTAGTGGCGACGATTATTTCTTTGAGGGTTCCCGCCTTTTCGCCGCCATAGCCGCGCTTGACGGAGATGATGTAGGCGGGTACGATGAGGGCGGCGCCGACGAGGATGCCGGGCAGGAAGCCGGCGGCGAACAGTTTGCTGATGGAGGCGCCGGTGATGACGCCGTAGACGATGAAGGCGATGCTGGGCGGGATGATGATGGCGATGCCGCTGGATGCCGACATTATGGCGGCGGCGAAGCCTTTGTCGTAGCCCGCTTTTATCATGCCGGGGATGAGGATGGTGCCGAGGGCGGCGACGGTGGCCGGCCCGGAGCCGGAGACAGCGCCCCAGAAGCAGGCGGTGACGACGGTGACGATGGCCAGTCCGCCTCTGAACGGCCCGGCGATGAGGGAGACGAGCCGGATGATGCGCTCGGAGATCTGGGCCCGGCCCATGAGGATGCCGGCAAGGATGAAGAAGGGGATGGCCAGCAGCGAGAATTTGGAGATGTTGGCGAAGAAGACGGGCGCGAACATCTGCGCGCCGAGGTCGGCGACGATGATGACGGTGATCCCCGATATGCCGAGGGCGACGGCGATGGGCACGCGCAGGAAGATGAGGAGGGCGAACATTCCAAGGAGCAAGGCTCCGGGGTTGATGAAGTCCATGGCCTAGCCCCCTATCTTGGCGTTCAGGGCGCGGAGTTCCTGAACCGCGGCCTGGACGACTCTGATTACGACGATGAAGCTGCCGACCGGGACGGACAGGCCGAACCACCACATGGGCAGAGCCATGGAGTAGGTGACCATTTCGCTTTCGTATTCCTGTATGACCATATCCACGCCGTAGTAGAACAGGACGACGAAGAGGGCTATGCCGCAGACGGCGACGAGGCCGGCGACCCAGCGCAGCGCTTTGGGCGACAGCACGGTGTCGATGAAGGTCATGCCCAGATGGGCGCCGCGCTTGAAGGCCATAGAGGTCCCAAGCAGGGTCGCGAGCACGAACAGGTTGATGATGAGTTCCTCGGTGAAGGCGAGCGACTGATCGGTGAGGTAGCGGACAATGACGTTGGCGAACGCCAGGGTCGCCATCAGCGCGATCAGGAACGCGCACAGGTATTCCTCGAACAGGTCAAGGTAGCGCAACGGTTTTCCCCCCTGGCCGGTAAGAGAGGGTGGGCGCTGCGGTTGGCCGCAGCACCCGCCCGCTTTGTCCGGTTGTTATTTGGCCTTGGCTACGGCGTCTTCGAAGGATTTGACAACCTGAGGGCCGACCTTCGGGGCGTATTTGTCGTACACCGGCTTGGTCAGCTCGCGGAATTTCGCCAGTTCGTCCGGCGTGAGGTCGGTGACGGTCATGCCTTTTTCCTTGAGGAGGACGATGCCCTGATCGAGCGCCTTGCGGCTTTCGGCGACTTCCCATTTCATGGCGTCGACGGCGGCTTTTTTCAGCTGGTCGCGGATTTCGGGCGGGAAGCTGTCGAAGGTTTTCTTGTTGGCGACGACGGCGAGGGCGTCGTAGGAGTAGTGCCAGTTGGTGAGGTGTTTCTGGACTTCGTAGACTCTGTTGGGGATGATTATGCCGGCGATCGGGTTTTCCTGGCCGTCGATGACGCCCTGCTGCAGCGAGGTGAAGACTTCGCCCCAGTTCATGGAGACGGCGTTGGCGCCGAGGGCCCGCATGATGTCGATGTACATCGGGGTGACGACGCGCATTTTGAGGCCTTTCATGTCGTCGGGAGATTTGATGGGTTTTTTGTTGTTGGTGACTTCGCGGAAGCCGTTTTCGCCCCAGGCGAGGCCGATCATGTTGCGTTTTTCGAGGGTTTTGAAGAGGTCGTTGGCGGCGGGCGACGCCATGGCGGCGTCAACGGCCTTGTAGCTGGGGAACAGGAAGGGCAGGCCCCAGACGTCGAATTCCGGCACGGTGGGGGCGATGTTGATGGTGGAGTTTACCATGAAGTCGATGGAGCCGTTCTGGACCATTTCGACCTGGCGCATCTGGTCGCCGCCGGTCAGCATGGCGTTGGGGTAGACTTTGATGTTGACTTTGCCTTTGGTGTACTCTTTGGCGAGTTCGGCGAATTTGGTGGCGCCCTGACCCCACATGGTCTGCGGGGTGACGTTCATGGTGAGTTTGTATTCGTCCTTGAATTTGAAGTCGGCCGCAGCCGGTTTCTTTTCGCCGCCGCCGCAGCCGGCCTGCACCATGACGAAGGAAATGACGACGAGAAGAGCCAGTAAACGCAGTCCCGTTTTTTTCATACCGTGCACCCGCTAGGGTGCCCCACCTCCTTTTATTGTTCCTGGTTGGCGGCCATCGTCGGCCGCTGGTTACCGGGTTCCGGAGCCCGCACTCACCTCCTGACGATGAACGATAAAGTCAAAGCCGTGTCCGGTTGCTACAATTAGTGCATCGTTTTTGTTATTATGCAAGTTTCGTACCAGGACAAGAAATGGCCTGCGGTCGCTTGTTTCGACTACAGGCCATTAATTTGCCTGCTCCGTTTCCGAACAGGGTGCTTAATTTGTGAACATGTTGGTTTTGACGTCGCTGATGCTGTATTCGCGGATTTTGCTGTAGAGGGTGTTGCGGCCGATGCCGAGGAGTTTGGCGGTCTGGGAGATGTTGCCGTGGGTTTTGGCGAGGGTTTCCTGGATGATCTGTTTTTCGGCGTCGCGGAGCGAGAGCGGACCCCACCCGGCGGGCGCGGTTTTTTCGCCCATGGTGCGCGGCAGGTATTCGGCGCCGATTACGGTGTTTTCGCAGATGTTGACGGCCCGTTCGACGACGTTTTCGAGTTCGCGGACGTTGCCGGGCCATTCGTAGGTCATGATGCGCTCGATGGCTTCGGCGCTGAAGTGTTTGTCGTCGACGTCGAGCTGGCGGCACATTTTGTGGAGGAGGTAGTCGAGGAGGGGCGGGATGTCTTCGAGCCGTTCCCTGAGTGGCGGGACGACGATGGGCAGGACGTTGAGGCGGTAGTAGAGGTCGTGGCGGAAGTTGCCTTCCCTGACTTCGAGGGCGACGTCGCGGTTGGTGGCGGCGACGACGCGGACGTCGATGTCGAGGTAGCGCTGGCCGCCGACCCTGGTGATGCGCTTTTCCTGGAGGACGCGGAGAAGCTTGACCTGGATGTCGAGCGGCATTTCGCCGATTTCGTCGAGGAAGATGGTGCCGCCCTGGGCGAGTTCGAATTTGCCCGGCCGGCCGCCCTGCTTGGCGCCGGTGAAGGCGCCGTCTTCGTAGCCGAAGAGTTCGCTTTCGACGAGGTTGCGGGGGATGGCGCCGCAGTTGATGGCGATGAAGGGGCCTTCGGCGCGGAGGCTGGCGTTGTGGATGGCCTGGGCGATGAGTTCTTTGCCTGTGCCGCTTTCGCCCTGGATGAGGACGGTGGCGGCGCTGTTGGCGGCGATTTTGGCGAGGCGGACGCATTCTTTCATGGCGAGGCTGTTGCCGACGATGTCTTCGAAGCTGAACTGGGCGGTGGCGCCGACCATTTTGGTGACGAGCTGGCGGATTCTTTTGATTTCGCGGAAGATGTCGATGACGCCTTCGAGTTCGCCTTTGCTGTTCTTGAGGGGGATGGCGCTTTTGATGAAGTGGAGGATGCCGCGCTTTGTTTCGATGACGAATTCTTTGTCGGTGTAGCCCTGGCCGGTCTCAAGGACGCGGAGGACTACGGGCCGGAAGTCGACGAGGGTGGAGATGTGTTTGCCGAGGGCTTCGGCGGCGTTGATGTTGAGGATTTTGGCGCCGGTGGGGTTGATGAAGGTGACGATGCCCTGGGCGTCGATCATGAGGAGGCCGTCGGAGACTTTGTTGACGATGGTGGAGTGGATGCTGGCGGTCTGCTCGAGTTCTTTCTGGGCTTTCTGGACGGCGAGGTAGTTGCTGACGGCGGCGGCGGCGGAGACGACCATGCCGAGGGTATGGACGTGGACGAGTTCTTTGCGGCCGGTGACGCTGAGGACGCCGAGGAGGTGGCCGTCGGGGTCGGTGAGGGGGGCGGCGGAGCAGGCCCAGTCCTGGTGCTTCTGGCAGTAGTGTTCGTAGCCGGCGACCTGGATGGGGCCGCTGCCGAGGAGGGCGAGGCTGATGGCGGTCGTGCCGACGAGGTCTTCGGTCCATTTGACGCCGTTGACGTACTGGATGCCGCGGTGGGATTCGAGGACGACGGCGTCGCCGATGACTTCGATGACGAAGCCGTCGCGGTCGACGAGGATGACGGCGAAGCCGGAGTTTTCCATGAGTTCGTAGAGGCTGCGCATGAAGGGCCGGGCGGCGTTGATGATGGTGGCGTTGCGGGCCAGGAGGGCTTCGAGTTCTTTGCCGTTGACGATGACGCTGCTGCCGCCGCTGCGATGGTCGACGCCCTGCTGTTCGCATCTGAGCCAGGAGCGGACGACGTCCGCCCTGACGCTGCCGGGCTCGATTTCCCGGTGGGTGATGAAGTGCTCCCAGGCGGCGTGGGCCTGTTCGTCATGCATGATTACTCCTCCAAACCGTTCCGTATTGATACAACTAGTATCCTGATATTTTCCATTGGACAAAAAACGTTCATTTCCTGCACTTGCAAGAATTTTTTGAACGGTGCGAATTTTCCGCCCGCCGGGAGGAGGAACAGCAAAGGCCGCACGGCGGGAGGCCGTGCGGCCGGGAGAGAGACGATATATTTGCGGCGACCGCTATTTTTTGGGTGGTTGGGTCATTTCAGTGGCCAGCACTTTATTGAACGACGGCTGTTTTTTGTTTTTGTCTTTGCCGACGGCGCGGCGTTTGTCGCGGTTCTGGTTGTCGGCCTGCTGCACCTTGGTGGTGATGATGAGCATGGGTACGCCCTCCCCCGCCGATTTTTCCTTTCAGTGATTATATCGGCAGGAAGGGCGAATTTGTTTAGGGGAAAATTTTGGGGGGCTTTATGGGCGACCGAGGATTTCGGCGAGTTTCCAGCGGATCTCGATCGTTTGCTGCTTTTCGGGGGCTTTGTCGGTTTTGCCGGCGACGGCGGGAACGGCGGTGACGGTGGTGCCGTCGACGAAGCAGAGGGGCGGAAAGAGGACGCACCACCAGTTTTTGCCTGCGGCGGCGCCGAGGAGGATGCGAACGCTTTCGTAGCGGCCGGGCGGCAGGACGAGGGTGCCGTAAGTGCGGAGCGGGAATTCGAACCAGCCTGTTTCGAGGGCTACGGGGTAGGAGGCGCCGCCAGCGGCGACGGTCTGACGGGCGACGGCGAGGAGCTGGTCGCGATTGGCGGCGACTATTTGCCGGGCGTCGTCGACGGAGGCGGCGGCGGTCAGCCGGGGGGCGAGGTAGGCGGTGACGGCGTCGCGGACGCGGTATTTGAGCTGCTGGTCGGCATCGCTGTCGCTGTTGGCGACGATGTGGAGGCGGATGAGGCTGTCGGGGGACGCCTCCTCCCCCCTGCTGTCGCCGGCGAGGAGCAGGCTCCAGCCGCCGGTGACGAAGACGAATAGGAGGACGGGCACGAGAATGCGGGTCAAGGTTCTAGTCATTTTTGATTCCTCTCCAAATAATTGATTCTTGGTTCTTCTCGTTCTCTATGATTTGCCGGAGGCCGCCTCGGAAGCTCCAGATGCAAGGCGCACCGGAGGCTGACACCGGAAGCGTACACGGACGTACGCTGAGGATGGCAGCCGAGGAGCAACGCCGCAGATGGACTTCCCAGGCGGCCTCCCCCTATACATATTTACGCATATGTCCAAGGGCGGCCTTCTCTAGGCGCGACACCTGGGCCTGGGATATGCCGATCTCTTCGGCTACTTCCATTTGGGTTTTGCCTTCGAAGAAGCGCAGGGTGAGGATGTGTTTTTCGCGGTCGCTGAGTTTGCGGAGGGCTTCCTTGATGGCGACGCCTTCGAGCCAGTTGAAGTCGTGGTTGCGGTCGTCGCCGATCTGGTCCATGACGAAGATGGGGTCGCCGCCGTCGTGGTAGATGGGTTCGAAGAGGGAGATGGGTTCCTGGATGGCGTCGAGGGCGAAGACGATTTCTTCGCGGGGGATTTTGAGTTCGTCGGCGATTTCGTTGATGGAGGGTTCGCGGGAGTATTTGTTGACAAGCGAGTCGCGCACCTGGAGTGCTTTGTAGGCTACGTCGCGCATGGAGCGGCTGACGCGGATGGGGTTGTTGTCGCGCAGGTAGCGGCGGATTTCGCCGATGATCATGGGGACGGCGTAGGTGGAGAATTTGACGTTCTGGGAGAGGTCGAAGTTGTCGATGGCTTTCATGAGGCCGATGCAGCCTACCTGGAAGAGGTCGTCGACGAATTCGCCGCGGTTGTTGAACCGCTGGATGACGCTGAGGACGAGCCTGAGGTTGCCGTAGATGAGCTGTTCGCGGGCATCGGCGCCGCCTGTCTGCATGATTTCGAAGAGTTCACGCATGCGCGCGGCCGGCAGGACGGGGAGCTTGGCTGTGTTGACACCGCAGATTTCGACTTTGTTTACTAGCATGTCTGTCCCTCCCACAAGCTTCCAACCCTGTTAATTTCCTATCAGCATTATTGCCACGGAGGGGCGGTTTTATTCGGGCAACAAAAAAAGCCCCCGCGGAGGGGGCGCGAATTCCCGTTACTTGGATGCAGCGGCCGTTCAGAACCGTCCAGATGCAAGGCGCACCGGAGGAGCAACGCCGCAGATGGGCGCTTTCCCGCGCCGTCAGGCGCGGATAGCTCAACTAAGGCTCGGGCGAATCGGCCGAGCCAAGTTTCGCTTATCAACGGCCGCCTTATTCGAGGCGGGAGATTTCTTTGCGGAGGCGCTTAATGATGCGCTTTTCGAGGCGGGAGATGTAGGATTGACTGATGCCGAGGAGGTCGGCGACTTCTTTTTGGGTTCTTTCCAGGCCGTCGCCGGCGAGGCCGAAGCGCAGTTCCATGATTTTCTGCTCACGGCCGGAGAGTTTGTTGATGGCGGTGTAGAGGAGGTCTTTGTCGACTTCTTCTTCGACGGATTTGTAGATGATGTCGTTGTCGGTGCCGAGGACGTCGGAGAGGAGGAGTTCGTTGCCGTCCCAGTCGATGTTGAGGGGTTCGTCGAAGGAGACTTCGGCTCTGGTTTTGCTGTTGCGGCGGAGGTACATGAGGATTTCGTTTTCGATGCAGCGGGAGGCGTAGGTGGCGAGTTTTATCCGCTTGATGGGGTCGAAGGTGTTGACGGCTTTGATGAGGCCGATGGTGCCGATGCTGACGAGGTCTTCGATGCCGACCCCGGTGTTTTCGAATTTGCGGGCGATGTAGACGACGAGGCGGAGGTTGCGTTCGATGAAGACGCTTTTGAC
>JARKNV010000013.1 GCA_029976065.1 Selenomonadales bacterium | reverse complement strand
TTGATTTCGCGTGTGTTTTTGCCCTGCATAGTACGCCCGCCGTCTCGCTTGAAGGGGGCGTCACCCAAAGCCGGGAACGCCGCGGCGGGGAGCGCAGGCGTGCTGCGCCGTTACGGAGGCCGTTACGCGCCGTTGGCGTAGCAGGCCGGTAACACAACGTTACGCCCGGCCATGGACGGACGGGCGAGGAGCCACCTGTCACGGATGACAGTTGGCGACGGTACGGCAGTGTCGGCCCGAGCCCTACGGCGCGTTCGGCCGCAGTTCCGGCGCGGTAGCCTGCGTTCCCCGCCGCGTAGCCAATTAAGCACAAAACGGCCCGAATCCCATTCATGGGGATTCGGGCCGCCTCATTTCTTACCGCGCCGCTTTTTCCTTGCGGCGCGTGTTGTAACCCTTATCATCGTACGGCTGCAGCTTATCCAGCCACTTCTCCTCCAGCGCCGCCACCGCCTCGCGCCACTCGTCGGCCGGCACCTTCGCCGCGTCGATCTCCTCCAGCACCTCGAACGCGAACGCCTCGCCGCCGAAGCTGTCCCAATCCCGCTGCAGCTCCTTGCTGCGGTGCGAATTCATCCGCAGCTGGAAGCTCTGCGCGTTGAACGCCGCCGGCAGATTCATCGTTCCGCCCACCAGCACCTTGCCGTTCGCGTTGTTCCTGATGGCATACACCCCCATCGGACGGGGCGTCTCCTTATAAGCAAGCTTCAATTCCTTGCGTCTGTCCATTTTGATCATCTCCTTTTTAGTGTACCTCAGTTACTGGCTTGGTAGCGGAACGTGCATCATCCGCCCGAGAAGCCATTTCCTTTATGGCTTCACCCAATACTTGCTCCCGTCCGTCGTCCGGTCCATGAAGCCGTAATCGATCAAATAGCGGCGCAGCAGCACATAATCGTCGTAGAACCGTTTCAGCACTGCGTTGACCTCCTTCTCGGCGTACTGCGCCGCCGGGTCGAAATACTTCACGATATGCCGCAGGACAGCCAGCCGCTTCTTCTCCTTGGCGGGGAAAATCGCCAGCGGGCCGTCCGGGCCGTTCGGGAGGCAGGAAGCGAGAATCTTCGCGTTCTCTTCCGCCGTGATCGCGAACCGTTCGTCGACATTGCGCGTATTCAGCGGCAGATCGATAAAGCCGCTTTTCTTTGGCGCCCGCTCCGCCAGCAGCTCCATTATCGCCAGGAAGACCTTGGCCTGCTTCTGCCGCTCCCGCAGCGCGAAGCGGTGGTTGCGGACCGTCGACGTGCTGCCGGCGCCCAGCTCCTTCGCCACCTCGTTGTCGCTCCGGCCGTCGTAGAAAAGCTCCAGGATACCCTTCTGGTGGTCGGTCAGCCCCGTCAGCTTCTTGTTCAGGCCGACGAGGAAGTGGAAAGGGGAGCGGTGGCTCGCGGCGACGTGCACCGCCGCGTACTTTCGCGCCTCGTACAGCCTCTCCCCGTGGGCGAAAACCTCGCCGTCCGCGAACATCTGGCCGCAGATCAGGCACGTATATGTCCCGGCCTCGCCGTCATAACGGTACCCCCGTTTTATCTCGCCCAGCGACGCCTGCCAAAACAGCTCGGAAACATCATGCATATCAAACACCTCGCAAAACGTCTATTGAATACATAGACATAATAAAATAATATCTAGGATTAGTCAAGACGAAAACAAATGACATCTACTGGAACATATTATGCCCTGCATCGGGGCCGCCTTTCCGGCGCGTACTGCGCCGTTTTACCCTATGAACTAACTGGCCCAAACTGTGAAATATTTCGCTAGTTGGAACAAGCCGGAAAGGTGATAATAAATGCTTTATATAAATATTTGTAGACATTTGGCCGGGAATACCTTATCTTTTTAGCCGTTTTTTTATTCGGGGATAACTCCCAAAAAAAACAAGGGGGTCGGTAATATAATGAATGTCAAAAGGCTTTTAGGCGCGGTATTATGTGTAATCGTAGCCGGGTCCATGCTGCTGGCCGGTTGTGGCGGGCAAAAGGACGCCAAGCCGGCTGGCGAAGCGCCGAAGTACAAATTCCGTCTGGCGGAGAGCAACCCGGCTGATCATCCGGTAACTCAGGCCGACAGAAAATTTGCCGAGTTGGTGGCGCAACGTTCGAATGGCCGGATCACCGTCGACGTTTTCCCCGGCGCGGCGCTGGGGGAAGAAAAAGCTGTTCTTGAGCAAATACAATTGGGCGCCCTCGAGTTTACCCGCGTAAGCTCGTCGCCCTTGGGCGAATTCAACAAACAAATGAGCGTATTTTCCTTGCCCTATATTTTTGATAATGAAGACCACATGTGGAAATTCCTGCTGGGCGAAATGGGCGAAAAAATGCTGGACGATTTGCAGCAGTCCAAAATGAAAGGCCTGTGTTATTATACCAGCGGCGCCCGCAGCTTCTACTCGATTAAGCCGCTTACCGGCATCGACAGCCTTAAAGGCCTGAAAATCCGGGTTATGCAAAACAGGATAAACATGGAAATGGTTGCCGCCTTAGGCGCAAGCGCCACTCCCATGCCGGCCGGCCAAATATTCAGCGCTTTGCAAACCGGTGTAATTGACGGCGCCGAAAATAATTATCCGACGTTCCTTACCCAGAACCACTATCAGATAGCCAAGCACTATATAGTCGACGGGCACCAGCGGATTCCGGAAGTTCTGCTGATCAGCAAGGTTGTCTGGGATAAGCTGTCGCCCGACGACCAAAAACTCATTAAAAAAGCGGCTTTGGATTCGATAGCCTATCAACGGGAAGTCTGGGATAAAAGCGTGAAAGAAGCCGGCGATAAAATTCGCGCAAGCGGCGTGACAATCACTGAAGTGAAAGATCTCAAGCCCTGGCAGGCGGCCGTTAAACCGGTAATCGAAAAATACGGCGCCGACTTTAAAGACGTGCTGGCTGCTATCGACAAGGCCCGTAAATAATTGCTGCGAAAAACACCGCCCAATAATATTGGCGGTGTTTTTCTTTGCCCAGGCGGCTTCAACGCCCCTGGCGGTCCAGAAACCCTCTTTGTCCGTCGGGACAAAGAGGGTTTCTGGAGCCAAATGCGGATCAAAAAAATGCGATGTTCCGTCATCTGAAACCTGTCCGCGCCATGGGGAGTTTTTAGCCGCGGATGACTGATAAGAGGGTTTTCCCGGCATTGACACAATAATCAGAACTATATATAATGAGCATGATAATATATAATCTATGGAATTATATATTATTTCGGAGGTGTGGCGATGAATCAAGCCTTTCGCGGCGACGGGGAGAGCAATCCTTTGAAAGACACCATCAAACAGCATATCCGCACCAGGATAATCGAAAACAAGCTCCAGCCGGGGCAAAGGATCGTGGAAACGGAAATCGCCCGCGAGCTGAAGGTCAGCCAGATACCCGTGCGCGAAGCGCTGTGCGGCCTCGAGGAGGAAGGACTCGTCAAGTCGGTCAAATACACCGGCTCCTTCGTCACCGAGATCGACAACAAGGAAATGTATCATATGCACCTGCTGCGCACCTACATAGAAGCGACCGCCCTCGAACTCACCCTGCCGACCCTCTCCCGGAAGGACTTCGGCGCCCTCCACGACATCGTCGACGCCATGGGCGAGAAACAGCGCAGCCAGGCCGATTACTCGGTCATCTCCGCCCTCGACATCGAATTCCACCGCACCATCGTCGGCTGGAGCGGCATAGGGGCCTACAATCGCATCTGGACGATGCTCAACGGCCATGTGCGCCGCTTCATCAACATCGTCCACCCGCAGATCGAACACAAGCAGGATCAGGTCTACGAAGACCACAAACTACTCCTCGACATCCTGGAGGAGCGCGACGTCGACAAAGCCAAGGCCGCGATCAGAGCGCACATCATGGATGTCTTCGACCGGGGTGCTATCCGCGTATCATAACACCACACCGTACGCCGGTAGCCTCCTTTTGTCTTTTTTGCCGTAATACTTCCCAACCGGAGAAGGAGGAATCATTTTGAAAATGAAAGCCGTCGTCAAGTACGACAACGTCGCCGGCGCCACCGAGGTCAGAGAAGTGCCCGTGCCGGAAATCGGCCCGGACGACGTCCTCGTCAAAGTCGCCTACATCGGCGTCTGCGGCAGCGACCCCCACATGCACCACAACCGCGTCTCCTACAAGGTCAACGTGCCGCTCATCCTCGGCCACGAATTCTCGGGCACGATCGAAAAACTCGGCGCCAACGTCAGCGGCTGGGCCGTCGGCGACAAAGTCACCTGCGAAACCCACGCCGACTACTGCGGCAAATGCGAAATGTGCCGCACCAACCACTATCAGGTCTGCCGCGAGCGCAAAGGCTTCGGCTTCCAGGCCGACGGCGCCTTCGCCAAATACGTCAAGGTTCCCAGCCGCATCCTCCACAAAGTGCCGGACGGCGTCACCCTCAAGGAAGCCTCCTGCACCGAGCCCGTCTGCGTCGCCTACAACGCCCTCGTCAAAAACTCCAAAATAGCCCCCGGCGACCTCGTCGTCATCATCGGCCCCGGCCCCATCGGCATCCTCTGCACCAGAATGGCCAGCATCCTCGGCGCCGCCGACATCGTCGTCGTCGGCACCGACGGCGACGAAGACCGCCTCAAAATCGCCGAAAAATTCGGCGCCACCATGACCATCAACAGCTCCAAACAGGACCCCGTGCCCATCATCCTGGGCATGCGCGACAAATACGGCGCCCACACCGTCGTCGACTGCGCCGGCTTCTCCCCGACCCTCAAACTCTCCATGGACGTCGTCCGCCCCTACGGCCAGATCACCAAAATCGGCTGGGGCCCGGGCCCTGTCGGCTTCTCCCTCGACCCCCTCATCGCCAAAGTCGTCACCCTCCAGGGGACCTTCAGCCACACCTGGGACGTCTGGGAAAAGAGCCTCATCCTCATGGCCGAAAAAACCTTCGACGTCAACGGCCTCATCACCCACGAACTGCCCCTCGATAAATGGGCGGAAAGCTTCGAACTCATGGAATCCAAGCAAGGCCTCAAAATCGTGCTCACTCCCATCGACTGACAAAAGACCAAGGGAGGAATCAAATTGGCATCCCAGGCGACAATCGACCTTCTCGCCCAGAAGGCCCTCACCCTCAGGGAACACATCGTCAACGACCTCATCGGCGTCGGCAAAGTCGGCCACCTCGGCGGCTCCTGCTCCAGCGCCGAAATCGTTGCCGCCCTCTACTTCCATAAAATGAAGCACGACCCCAAAAACCCGGCCCTGCCAGACAGGGACCGCTTCCTCCTCAGCAAGGGCCACGCCGCCCTCGTCCAGTACGCCGCCCTCGCCGAAGCCGGCTACTTCCCCAAAGAAGAAATGAAAAAGGTCAAAACTCTCGGCGCCATGCTCCAGGGCCACCCCGACATGACCCGGACCCCCGGCATCGAAGCCAACACCGGCTCTTTGGGCCAGGGCCTCTCCATCGCCTGCGGCATGGCCCTCGGCCTCAAGCTCGACGGCCTGGCCAGCAAAGTATACGTCCTCATCGGCGACGGCGAACTCGCCGAAGGCCAGATCTGGGAAGCCGCCATGGCCGCCGCCTGCTACAAAATCGACAACCTCGTCGCCATCGTCGACCGCAACCACCTTCAGGCCACCGGCCCCATCAAAGAGCGGTTCGACAGCGGCCCCGTCGCCCCCAAATGGGAAGCCTTCGGCTGGGCGACCATCGAAATCGACGGCCACGATCTTCCCACCATCCTCGACGCCCTCGACAAAGCCGACCAAATCAAAGGCCAACCCACCGTCATAATCGCCGAAACCGTCAAAGGCAAATGCATCTCGTTCGCCGAACACAACGCCGCCTTCCACAACGGCTCCATGACGGCCGAACAGCTCGAAATCGCCAACTCCGACCTCAACAAGCTGCGGAGGTAGAAGAGATGACCACCAAAAGTCAACGTCAAGCCTACGGGGAAGCGCTGGTAGAGCTGGGCAGGGACAACAAGAAAATCGTCGTCCTCGAAGCCGACCTCGGCAAATCCACCATGTCCATCCTCTTCCAGAAAGAATACCCCGAGCGTTATTTCGAAATGGGCATCGCCGAAGCCAACATGGCATCGACCGCCGCCGGTCTCGCCCTCACCGGCAAAATCCCCTTCATAAACTCCTTCGCCGTCTTCGCCACCGGACGCTGCTTCGACCAGCTCCGCCAGACCATCTCCATCGCCGGCCTCAATGTCAACATCTGCGGCTCCAGCGCCGGCCTGTCCGACTTCGGCGACGGCTCCACCCACCAATCCGTCGAAGACATGGCCACCATGCGCTCCATCCCCGGCATGACCGTCCTCGTCCCCGTCGACGCCATCGAAACCCGCAAAATGGTGCGCGCCATGGCCGCCGCCCCCGGACCCTGCTACATACGCGTCAATCGCAACGACCTGCCCTTCTTCACCGACGAAGCGGGCGAATTCACCATCGGCAAACTCTATCCCATCCGCGACGGCCGCGACGTCGTCGTCTTCGCAAACGGCGTCATGGTCTCCAAAGCAGTCGAAGCCGCCGAAGCCCTCGCCGGCGAAGGCATCTCCGTCAAAGTCGTCAACGTCAGCACCGTCAAACCCCTCGACAAACAAGGCGTCATCGCCGCCGCCAAAGGCATGAAAGCCGTCGTCACCGCCGAAGAGCACAGCGTCGTCGGCGGCCTCGGCAGCGCCATCGCCGAAGCCCTCGCCGAAGTCAAGGACATTCCCCTCGGCATGGTCGGCATCGAAGACCGCTTCGGCACCTCCGCCACCAACTACGACGAACTCCTCGTCTACTACGGCCTCACGGCCGACGCCGTCAAGGCCCGGATAAAAAAACTCATCGGTAAGGAGTAGATGCAAATGAAACTCGGATTCGTCGGCCTGGGGATCATGGGCAAGCCCATGTCCAAAAACCTCCTCAAAGCCGGGTACTCCCTCGTCGTATACGACATTAACAAAGACGCCGTCGCCGAAGTGGTCGCCGCCGGCGCCGAAGCCGCCTCTTCGCCTAAAGAAGTCGCCGAAAAAACGCGCATCGTCGTCACCATGCTCCCCAACTCACCCCACGTCAAAACCGTCGTCACCGGCGACAAAGGCCTCCTCGAAGGCGCCCAAGCCGGCGACATCATCATCGACATGAGCTCCATCGCTCCCCTCGCCGCCCAGGAAGTCGCCGCCAAAGCCGCCGAAAAAGGCGTCGAAATGATCGACGCCCCCGTCAGCGGCGGCGAACCCAAAGCCATCGACGGCACCCTCTCCATCATGGTCGGCGGCAAACAGGAAATCTTCGACCGCTGCCGGGACATCCTCGCCACAATGGGCAAATCCGTCGTCCGCTGCGGCGACATCGGCGCAGGCAACACCACCAAACTCGCCAACCAGATCATCGTCGCCCTCAACATCGCCGCCATGAGCGAAGCCCTCGTCCTCGGCGCCAAAGCCGGCGTCGACCCCGAAGTCATCTATCAGGCCATCCGCGGCGGCCTTGCCGGCAGCACCGTCCTCGACGCCAAAGCCCCCATGGTCCTCGCCGGCAACTTCAAGCCCGGCTTCAAAATCGACCTCCATATCAAAGACCTGAACAACGCCCTCGAAACCGCCAAAGAAGTAGGCGCGCCCCTCTTCCTCACCAGCCAGGTCATGGAAATCATGCAAGCCCTCAAAGTCGACGGCAAAGGCCAGAACGACCACAGCGGCATCGTCCAGTTCTACGAAAAACTTGCCCAGTTCGAAGCCCGCAAACAATAACATCAACATCCTGTAGTTTGCCGCAGGATACCGCAGCCTGGAGAAATATCGTTCCATATCGTCAAACAAACACGCAGGAAAGAGGCATCGATTCCAGAATATTATCAATATCGTTGTCTCCTTCCGCGCCTGCGTTCCGGACCAAAGTCCGGACGCCGCGACAGCGAACGAATCATACCAGGGGGACCACAAGTGACCACACAAACCTTCGACTTTCTCTACGGCAAACGCACCATCTCCGTTCCGCTGCCGACCGGCAAAATACTCTACGACATCAAAGGCGGCCACCTGCCCGCCCTCGCCGACATCCCCGCCGCCGTGCGGGCCGCGCTCGCGGCGCCCGTCGGCACCCCGCCCCTCAGGCAAATCATCGCCCCCGGCGACAAAGTCGTCATAACCGTAAGCGACATCACCCGCGCCTGGGTGCAGTTCGACGCCTTTCTCCCCGTCCTGCTCGACGAACTCAACCGCGGCGGCGTCCCCGACGACGACATCACCATCATCGTCGCCCTCGGCGCCCACCGCCGCAACACCGGCGAAGAACTCGCCCTCCTGTGCGGCGAAACCGTCTGCCACCGCGTCAGAATGCTCCAGCACGACGCCCACGACGCGGAAAACCTCGTCTACGTCGGCACCACCAGCCGCGGCGTCGCCACATACATCAACAAAGCCGTCATGGCAGCCGACAAAGTCATCCTCACCGGCGGCGTCGCCTTCCACCTCATGGCCGGCTTCGGCGGCGGCCGCAAAGGCATCATGCCCGGCGTCAGCGGCTACGACACCATCCAGGGCAACCACCGCTTCTGCCTCAGCGCCGAAATCGGCCGGGGCCTCAACCCCAACTGCCAGTCCGGCCGCACCCTCGGCAACGAAATGCACGAAGACATGACCGAAATGGCCGCCATGGTCAACCCCGCCTTCCTGCTTCACGCCATCCTCACCCCCCAAGGCAGGATCGGCGCCTTCGTCGCCGGCCACTGGAACCAGGCCTGGCAGGAAGGCTGCCGGATCGTCGAGCAAACCTACGGCGTGCCCATTGCCGCCCGCGCCGACCTGGTCGTCGCCTCGGCCGGCGGCTTCCCCAAAGACATCAACCTCTACCAGGCCATCAAAGCCCTCGACAACGCCTTCATGGCGGTCAAGCCCGGCGGCGCCGTCATCTGCTTCCTCGAATGCGAAGACATCAACGAACCCCCCGAATACATGGAATGGATGAAATACAAAGACCCGCTCGCCTTCGAGCTCGCCGTGCGGAAAAAATTCACCGTTCCCGGCTACTCCGCCTTTCGGCTCCAGGACATGACCAAACAGGCGGCCTTCTTTGCCGTCACCCGGCCGGAAAACTTCGCCGTCATGCGCGAAGCCGGCCTCACCCCCGTCACCGGCTTCGACGAAGCCTACAGCCTTGCCTGTCGGCATCTCGGCCGCGACGACCACACCATCACCGTAATGACCCAGGCGGCCAACACCGTGCCGCTCTCGGGCCCAGGGGCGGACGGCCCCCGATAGCACCGGACAAAATGCCGGGTGCGACCACCCGACCTGGTGTTTTGCATATTAAAAGTGGAGGGAAGAAGGATGAAAAAAGCTCTCAAAGTCGCCAGCGTACTGCTCGTCATCGCGATGGCAGTATCCCTGCTGGCAGGATGCGGCGGCGGCGACAAAAAGCCTGCCGAGCAGAAAGCCGAGAAAAAAGTCATCAGAGTTTCCATCGGCCTGAACGACGCCAGCCCGGAATACAAGGGCCTGGAAAAATGGAAGGAACTTGTCGCCAAGGAATCCAACGGCCGTCTTGAGATTCAGATCTTCCCCAGCGCCCAGCTCGGCGACGACATCAAAACCATGACCGCCCTGCGCGCCGGCACCCTGGAAATGTCCGGTCCCTCGAGCTCCCCGATCGCCACCATCGACAAAAAATGGATGGTATTCGACCTGCCGTTCCTGTTTGCCAACGAGAAAGTAGTCGACGCCGTTCTTGACGGCCCGTTCGGCCAGAAAATGCTCGACTCCCTCTCCGCCCATGGCCTGGTCGGCATCATGTACATGGAAAACGGCTACCGCCAGGTAACCAACAGCAAGCACGAAATCAAGGCCCCGGCTGACGTCAAAGGCCTGAAGATCAGGACGATGGAAAACCCCGTCCACCTCGCCGCCTGGAGAGCCCTCGGCGCCAACCCCACCCCGATGCCGTTCAGCGAAGTCTTCAACGCCATGCAGCAGAAGACCATCGACGGCCAGGAAAACCCCAACACCACCAACTTCCTGCAGAAATTCCACGAAGTGCAGAAATTCACCACCCTGAGCCAGCACGTCTACACCCCGTTTGTCATCATGTACAGCAAGAAGATGTGGGACACCCTGCCCAAGGCTGACCAGGACCTCCTCATCAAAACCGGCAAAGAAGCCAGCAAATGGCAGCGCGAATACAACCGCAAGGTTGACGCCGAAGCCGTCCAGGGCCTCGAAAAAGCCGGCATGAAGGTCACCCGCCTCACCCCCGAACAGCAAAAAGCCTTCATGGACGCCACCAAAGACATAGCTACCCAGTTTGAAAAAGAAATCGGCAAAGACATCATCGACCAAGTAAAAGCGGAAATCGCCAAAGTCAAGTAATAGCTGAGCGAGCGGCGGGACTGTCGGCAAGTATCCGTGAAAGCGCTGCTTTCAACAGTCCCGCCTGTTTTTTTGCACGTCCGCCATCATCCGCCGGGCGCACAAAATGAAAGCGGGGACAAAGACTCCCCCGAAAGGAAGCCGGAATATGGGCAGCTTGAGCAAACAGATAAACCGCCTGCTCCACGGAGCGATAGCGGTCTGCCTCACCTGCATGGCCACGTTTGTCTTCGCAAACGTCATCCTGCGCTACTTCTTCAACCAGGGGCTCACCTGGGCCGAGGAAGCCTCCCGTTATCTCTTCATATGGCTTATATTCCTGGGCGCCATCGTCGCCTACCAGGAAAACGTTCACCTCGGCGTCGACACCCTGGTCAAAAGACTATCGGCAAAGGGCAAACGCAAACTCTTCATCATCAACAACATCATCCTCGTCGTCACCATGGGCCTCTGCACCCATGGCGCATGGAAAATCACCATCCTCACCGGCGACCAGGTATCCTCCTCCATGCAGATACCCATGGCCCTCGTATACGTCTCGGGCTTCATCTGCAGCGCCGCCATGGTGCTCATCTCTCTCTACAACCTCTACCGCCTCATCACCAACAAAATATCCGACAGCGAACTGGTAATGACATCCGACAACGAAGACACGCAGCTGATCGAAGCGCTGGGCGAATCTGAGGAAGGAGCGAAAAAATCATGACAATGATCATGCTGGTATTCCTCGGCTCGCTCCTCTTCGCCATGGCCTTGGGAATCCCCATCGCCCACTCGCTCATCATCAGCGGCGTCTGCCTGCTGATACAAATGAATATGTTCGATACCCAGATCCTCGCCACCACCCTCGTCGACGGCGCCGACAACTTCCCGCTCATGGCCATCGCCTTCTTCATCCTCGCCGGCGAACTCATGAACGCCGGCGGCGTCTCCAAACGGATCATCGCCTTCGCCATGGCCCTCGTCGGCCACGTCCGCGGCGGCCTCGGCTACGTCGCCATCATCGCCAGCCTCATCTTCGCCGGCCTCTCCGGCTCGGCCGTCGCCGACACCGCCGCCCTCAGCGCCATCCTCATCCCCATCATGGTCGAAGCCGGCTACGACCGGGGCATGTCCGCCGCCCTCATCGCCTCAGCGGCCATCATCCCCCCCATCATGCCCCTCAGCGTCCCCATGATCATCTTCGGCGTCACCGGCAACGTCTCCATCCCCAAACTCTTCATGTCCGGCATCGTGCCCGGCCTGCTGCTCTGTCTCTTCCTGGCCGCCACCTGGACATGGCTGGCCCGCAAAAAGCAATTCAAAATGCAGCCCAAGCAGCCGCTCTCCGTCGTACTTAAAACGGCCCGCGACGCCATCTGGGCCTTCATCCTCCCCGGCATCATCATCGTCGGCCTGCGCGGCGGCGTCTTCACTCCCACCGAAGCCGCCTCCATCGCCGTCTTCTACGCCCTGTTCGTAGGCGTATTCATCTACCGGGAGCTCAAGCTCAACCATATCTGCGACGTCCTCGTCTCCGCCGCCAAGGTAACCAGCATCGTCATGTTCCTGTGCGCGGCCGCCATGGTATCGTCGTGGCTCATCGCCGTCGCCAACATCCCGCAGTGGATCGCCAACATGCTGGCGCCGATGATGGAAAACAAAATAATCCTCATGTTCGTCATCAACATCATCGTTCTCCTCGTCGGCACCGCCATGGACGCCACCCCCACCATCCTCATCCTCACCCCCGTGCTCATGCCCATCATCCAGAAAGCCGGCATCAACCCGATCTACTTCGGCTTCATGTTCGTCTTCAACAACATGATCGGCGTCCTAACCCCGCCCGTCGGCACCGTCCTCAACGTCGCCGCCGGCGTCGGCAAGGTCTCCATGGAAGAAATCATCAGCAAAGTCATGCCGTACCTGTGGATCGAGATCATCCTGCTCCTCCTGCTCACCTTCTTCCCCGAACTCGTGCTCACACCCATGAGCTGGTTCATCCCCAAATAACCCGCAACACCGGCCAACCCATATTCCGGCACGGCGCACCCTCGCGGTGCGCCGTTTCTTTGTCTTCGCCCGCGACGCCCCACGGAAGAGGCTAGTGCCGAACGAACCATGGACGGATACTCTTTCGGCCGCCCGTTTCCCAGCCAACCCCTGGAAAAACAAACAACCGCGCCCCGGGCGCAAAACCGGACGCAACGCAACAAAAAAGCAGGCATCATCCCGCAAAAGCCCGTATCACGATGCAAAATTTCTTCAGAAAATTTGGAAGTATACTATTTACACTAGTATGGTAGTATGGTAGAATTTTCGTGAAATAACAAAGGGGGTAAACGGAGAATTGATTGCCATTGAACGCCTTCAGCAGGAATCGGCCCGTGAATACGTTTACCGGCTGCTAAAAGCCAACATAATCAATCTCACCCTCCAGCCCGGCCAAAGCATCTCGGAGCAGGAAATCGCCGAACGGCTCCACGTCAGCCGCACCCCTGTCCGCGAAGCCTTCATCAAACTCGCCCAGGAGAAACTTCTCGACATATATCCCCAAAAAGGCACCTACGTATCCCTCATCGACACCGACCAAGTCGAAGAATCCAAATTCGTCCGCGAAACCCTCGAAAAAGAAGTCATCAAGCTCGCCTGCGTATCCTTTCCCGGCGAGGAACTCTTCCAGCTCGCCTCCTGCGTCGCTCTGCAGGAACTGTGCATCACCGAAAAAAACTACCACAAATTCTTCGAACTCGACGAAAACATGCACGCCACCATCTTCAAAGGCTGCAAAAAAGCCCGCGCCTGGTTCATGCTGCAGCAAATGAACGCCCACTACAACCGCGTCAGAATGCTCAACCTCGCCGTCGGCTACGACTGGGAGCAGCTCATCCTCCAGCACAAGGACCTCGTCCGCGCCATCCGCGAAAAAGACAAAGCCCTCGCCAAAAGAACGATCGACCTCCACCTCAACAAAGTCGTCGTCGACCTCGAATACCTGCGCGGCGAATACAGCCACTACTTCCTCCCCCGCAAAACCGGCGCCCAGGACGACAAAACAGCGAAATAAGAAACACACGGGAGAGATAAGAAACCATGCAAATGTCCTTCAGATGGTACGGAGAAAAACTCGACAGCATCCCGCTCAAGCACATCCGCCAAATCCCGGGCGTCACCAACATCGTCAGCGCCATCTACCACATCCCCGTCGGCGAAACCTGGCCCTTGGAAGACATCCTCGCCCTCAAAAACCGGATCGAGGCCGCCGGCCTCGCCTTCAAAACCGTCGAAAGCGTCAACGTCCACGAAGACATCAAACTCGGCCTGCCGACGCGGGACCGCTACATAGAAAACTACCGCGCCACCCTCAGGAACCTCGCCCAAGCCGGCGTCGAAGTCGTCTGCTACAACTTCATGCCCGTCTTCGACTGGATGCGCACCGACCTCGCCAAAGTCCTCCCCGACGCATCCACCGCCCTCTTCTACGAAGACGCAAAAATCCGCGGCCTCGACCCGGCAAAACTCGTCGAACAGATGGAACAGGGCGCCAACGGCTTCGAACTTCCCGGCTGGGAAAAAGAACGCCTCGCCCACATCAAAAAACTCTTCGTCCTCTACAAAGACGTCGACGAAGAAAAACTCTTCGCCAACCTCAAATACTTCCTCGAAGGCATAATCCCCACCGCCGAGGAATGCGGCGTCAAAATGGCCATCCATCCCGACGATCCGCCCTGGCCCGTATTCGGCCTGCCCCGCATCGTCATAAGCAAAGCCAACCTCGAACGCATCGTCGGCCTCGTCGACAGCCCGGCCAACGGCCTCACCCTCTGCAGCGGCGCCCTCGGCGCCGACCTCGGCAACGACATTCCCGCCATAATCCGCCACTTCGGCAAAATGGGCCGCATCCACTTCGGCCACGTCCGCAACATCATCGTCGAAAGCCCCGGCGTCTTCTACGAAACCGCCCACAAGGACGACGCCGGCGCCATAAGCATGTTCGAAGTAATGAAAGCCTACCACGACATCGGCTTCACCGGCCCCATCCGTCCCGACCACGGGCGGATGATCTGGGGCGAAGAAGGCATGCCCGGCTACGGCCTCTACGACCGGGCGCTGGGCGCCGTATACCTCCACGGACTCTGGGATGCCATCAAAAAAATGAGCGGGGGGAAACAAGCATGAACAGCAAACTGCAAGGAAGAGTAGCGGTCGTCACCGGCGGCAGCGGCATACTGTGCGCCCCCATGGCCCGCGAACTGGCCCGTCGCGGCGTCAAAGTCGCCATCCTCGGCCGGAGCGAAGAAAAAGCCCGGCAAGTCGCCGCCGGCATCACCGGCGCCGGCGGCCAAGCCATCGGCATATCCTGCGACGTCTTAAACCGCGACAGCGTCAACAAAGCCGCCGCCATCGTCCAAAGCGAACTCGGCCCCTGCGACATCCTCATAAACGGCGCCGGCGGCAACGACCCGCGCGGCACCACCAGCAAGGAAACCCTCCAGTTCGCCGACCTGGAAAAGAAGGACGAAGCCGTCCGAACCTTCTTCGACATGGCCACCGAAGGCTTCGACTACGTCATGCGCCTCAACTTCATGGGCACCTTCATTCCCACCCAGGTATTCGCCGCCCAAATGATCGGCCGGCCGGGCGCCACCATCATCAACATCTCCTCCATGAGCGCCTACAGCCCGCTCACCAAAGTACCCGCCTACAGCGCCGCCAAAGCGGCCGTCAGCAACTTCACCAACTGGCTCGCCGTCCACCTGGCCGACGTCGGCATCCGGGTCAACGCCATCGCCCCCGGCTTCTTCCTCACCGAGCAAAACCGCACCCTGCTCACCAACCCCGACGGCTCGCTCACGCCCAGGGCCGAAAAAGTCATCGCCCACACCCCCCTGCGGCGGTTCGGCAAACCCGAAGAACTTCTCGGCACCCTCATCTGGCTGGTTGACGAAGACGCCTCCGGCTTCGTCAACGGCATCGTCGTTCCCGTCGACGGCGGCTTCATGGCCTACGCCGGCGTATAAAAGACAATGTCTAGAGACAAGGCAACCCGCACCGGAGGGGGAAAATAACTTGGAACAACTGAAACGCCTCGCCCTGAAAATCGACACCCTGTTCGAAAGCTGTGCCATCTTCGCCCTGCTGGCCGTCATCATCATCATGGCCATCCAGGTCGCGACCCGCAAACTCTTCAACTTCGTCTTCTTCTGGTCGGAGGAAGGCATCCTCATCTGCCTCGTATGGTTCGCCTTCATGGGCATCGCCGTCGGCTTCCGCGAAGGCGTCCACATGGGCGTCGAAGCCCTCACCGACCGCCTCTCGGCCCGTGCCAACAGATACATCGACACCTGGGTCAACCTCATGGGCCTCCTCTACGGGGCATACTTCGTCATCTACGGCTGGGAATTCACCCTCCTCATGTTCGAATCCACCCTGCCCGCCACCAAGCTGCCCAGCGGCGTCGTCTACGCCGTCATGCCGGTCAGCGGCCTCATGGTCTGCGTCTACTCGCTCCTGCAGCTCTGCGGCGTCGACACCAGGCGGCACAAAGGCGCGGACATCGAAATCGGCGGCGGCGACGCGGAGGCCAAAAAATAATGGACATCAACGACATCGCCATCATCATCCTCGCCACATCCTTCGTAGCCTTCACCCTCTTCAAACTCCCCGTCGCCCAGGCCCTGTTCGCCTCCTCGCTCCTCACCATGACCTGGCTCGAAGTCCCCCTGCCCACCATCGGCCAGCAGATGATCAACGGCGTCAAAACCTTCTCCCTGCTCGCCATCCCCTTCTTCATCCTCACCGGCCAGATAATGGGGGAGGGGGGGCTCGCCCAGCGGCTCGTCAACCTCGCCAGCCTCAGCGTCGGCAGGATCCGCGGCGGCCTCGCCCTCGTCAACTGCATCGCCTGCATGTTCTTCGGCAACATCTCCGGCTCGGCGGGCGCCGACGCCGCCTCCGTCGGCTCGGTCATGATCCCCGCCATGAAGCAGAAAGGCTACGACGCCGACTACGCCGTCGGCCTCACCATCT
>JARKNV010000035.1 GCA_029976065.1 Selenomonadales bacterium | reverse complement strand
CTTCATCGTCTCCCTCGGCACCGTCCTCAGCGGCTACGTCGCCAGCTCCCTCGACATCGCCCTCACCAACATCATGAACACCTTCGGCTTCACCATGGACAACGTCACCTGGGTGCTGCTCGCCTACTCCATCCCCTACGGCGCCACCCTGCCCATCATGGGCAAGCTCGGCGACCAGTTCGGCCGCAAAAAAGTCTACGTCGCCGGCCTCGTCGTCTTCACCGCCGCCACCATGCTGGTCGGCCTTGCGTGGAGCAGTTCGTCCGTCATCGCCTTCCGCATCCTCCAGGGCCTCGGCGCGGCCATGTTCTTCCCCAACGCCATGACCCTCGTCGCCGACGCCTTCCCGCCCGAGGAACGCGGCCAGGCCATGGGCATGTGGGGGGCCTTCGCCGCCGCCGGCGCCGTCCTCGGCCCCACCGTCGGCGGCTACATCGTCCAATACGTCAACTGGCGGATGCTCTTCGACAGCATCGTCCCCATCTCCGCCGCCGGCATCCTCCTCGCCGTCCTCTTCCTCAAGGAATCGCCCCGGGCAGTATCGCAGAAAATCGACTACTTCGGCGGCCTCACCCTCGTCACCGGCCTCAGCGCCCTCATCGTCGCCCTCAGCCGCGGCGGCAAGGAAGGCTGGACCTCCCTCTACATCCTCGGCCTGTTCGCCGTCACCGCCCTCAGCCTCGCGGCCTTCCTTTACATCGAAAGCCGCGCCGACGAGCCGCTCGTCGACCTCGGCCTCTTCCGCAGCGCCACCTTCACCGTCGCCAACCTCGTCGGCTTCATCACGTTCATGACCCTCATGGGCGGTCTCTTCCTCATCCCCTTCTTCCTCCGCAATATCCTCGGCTACACCCCCATCCACGCCGGCCTGGCCCTCTTCCCGCTCATCGGCGCCATGATCGTCATGGCCCCCCTCGGCGGCAAACTCGCCGACCGGACGGGGGGGAGGGCGATGACCATGCTCGGCATGCTCATTCTCGCCGTCGCCATGTACTCCTTCCACACCATGACCGGCGACACGGCCTATCCCTTCATCGCCGTCCGCCTCGTCCTCATGGGCCTCGGCCTGGCCCTCACCATGTCGCCGCTGTCGAACGCGGCCATGGCCACCCTGCCGAAAGATAAAATGGGCGTCGGCTCCGGCGTCTTCAACCTCTTCAAAAACGTCGGCGGCAGCGTCGGCATCGCCATCTTCGGCACCGTCCTCGACACGCGCAGCACCTTCCACGCCGCCGTCCTCGGCGAATACGTCAACACCTCCTCGGCCGCCGCCTCCCAACTGCTCGCCGCCCTCCAGGGAGGGTTCGCGCAGAGCGGCATGCCGGCCGTCCAGGCCAAGGGCGCGGCCCTCGCCGTCCTCCAGGGCATGATCGCCAAACAGGCCGCCATCATGGCCTACGGCGACGTCTTCAAAATCGTCGCCCTCCTCGCCGTCCTGGGCGTCCTCGCCGCCGCCCTCATCCAAAACGACAAAAACCCCGCCCCCGAAGCGGCAGCGGACGAGGGTCTTGTCCCGGTAACAAACGAATAAGCCTACAAAACCACCGTGAAAACGGTGGTTTTAAATTATCTTTACTATACCGTCCGGACGGTATATAATCGAATTGAGAACCGCGACGGAGGTAAAGCCCGTGAAAGAACAGGCAGCCCTTGAAACTATTGACACCAGGCAAAAAATACTGCGGGCCGCCGCGCAAATTATCAACACGGCCGGCGTATTGGCGTTAACCCTGGAAGCCGTTGCCAAGGAAGCGAAGATCAGCAAGGGTGGCCTGCTTTATCACTTCCCCAGCAAGGAGGCCTTGCTGAAAGGCATGAACGACTATTTAATGCGAAGCTTCATCGCGGAAGTGAAAAGAGCCGCTAACGGCGACCCCTGCGCAAAAGGAAGGTGGACCAGGGCCTACACAACGACAACGTTTACTCACCTAGCCGGCGACTTCGCCATGAATGTCGCCTTTCTGGCCGCCGCCGCGACAGATCCGGGCATGGTGAAAGCCATGTCGCAGCATTTGCGCGGTCTGCAAACCCATATTGCGGATGACGATATTGACCCGGTCGTTTCCACAATCGTCAGGCTTGCCGTCGACGGTCTGTACTTTAACGAGCTGTACGGCATGCACCTGGAAGAAGACGTCCGTAACAAAGTCTTCAACCGCTTGATTCGTTTAACCAAGGAGGAAACCCCATGAACGGATATGTCTTTTTAGGTGTGGCAATTGCCTGCGAAGTATTCTCCACGTCAATGCTCAAAGCGTCCGCCGGTTTTTCCAAGCTCCTGCCGAGCCTCGCCTTTATCGTCGGCATGGGTGCGTCGTTTTATACGGTTGCCCAGGCCATGGCTTCCATCCCGTTGAACGTGGCGTATGCCATCTGGGCGGGCTTGGGAACAGTCTTGACAGCGTTGGTAGCCGTGTTTATCTGGAAAGAGCCTTTCAACATCCACAGCGCCGTCGGGATAATCCTGATCGTCGCCGGCGTAGCGCTGCTGAACCTGAAAGGGGCGGCGCACTAAACGCCAAAGGGAGCGCCATTACGGCGCTCCCTTTTATACTTTGCGCTGCTTTTACTTATATATGCCACGTCCTCCGCGGAGAACGCAGGCTACGCGCCGGAGCTCCGGCCGAACGCGCCGTACGGCTCGGACTACTCGACCGCGACCACCGTCGCCAACTGTCATCCGTGACAGGTGGCTCCTCGCCCGTCCGTCCATGGACGGGCGTGTGGCGTCGGGTAGTCGCTGCGCCAACGGCGCGTATTCGTCCTCCGCAACGGCGCTACGCCTGCGTTCTCCGCCGCCTCCGGCGTCCTAATACAAAGGTAGGCAGCGTATTCCCGGCGTTGGGTGCTGCCCCCTTCAAGTAAGGCCGTCGCCGCAACGGGGGGGCGAACCCAATGCCGGGGAGAAGCCGCCTAGTGAAATGTGGCCGCAGCTCCGGCACAACGCCTGCGTTCTTCGCGGGGCATGATGCTTGCTATTTAGTAAAACACCCGGACTGCAACGAGGTGCGCAATTTTCTTTTTGGTTGACATTTCAACTATCACGCCTTAAAATGGAATTAGTTGAAACATCAACTAATTCCGTCCAAAAGAGGTGTTCACCATCACCGGCCTGAACAGCGCAATCCTCCGCGAGGTCGGGGCACTGGCCCGCTGCGTCCATACCATTTTCGACCTGAAGTACCGCGAGCTGAGCTTCCAGCGCGGGCAGTTCATTTTCCTCACCCGCATCTGCGAGCACCCCGGGCTTAACCTCGCCGAGCTGTCCGACCTGCTCAAGGTCGACAAGACCACCACCACCAAGGCCGTTCAGAAGCTCATGGCCGCCGGCTATGTGGAGCGAGAGCGCGACGCTGCCGATAAAAGAATGTGGCGGCTCGTCCCGTCCGAGCTCGCTCTGGCCGTCTACCCCGACGTCATCGCCGAGGAGAACCGCAGCATCGACGTCTGCTTTGCCGGTTTCAGCGAAAGCGAGCGGGCCGCCGCCCTCGCCCTCCTGGCGCGGATGCGCGCCAACATCGAGTCGGAATGGCGCGAACTGAAAAAGGGCAGGGGGGAGGAAAGCAGCCATGCTAACGATTGAGCAATACACCGCGCCGTATAAGGAAAAGGTCGTCGCCCACATCCTCGCCATCCAGCGGGACGAATTCGCCATCGCCATCACCCGCGCCGACCAGCCCGACCTCGATGCCATCGAGACCTTCTACCGGCAGGGGGCGGGCAACTTCTGGCTGGCTCTCGACGCTGGCGCGGTCGTCGGCACCGTCGCCCTCGTCGACATCGGCAATGGCCAGGCGGCGCTCCGGAAAATGTTCGTCCGCCCCGCCTACCGCGGCAACCCCCCCAAGGCCGCCGACCGGCTGCTCGCCGCCCTGTTCGAGTGGTCGCGGGCCAAGGGCCTGCGCGAGATCTACCTCGGCACCACCGACAAATTCCTCGCCGCCCACCGCTTCTACGCCAAAACCGGCTTCGCCGAAATCAGCCAAGCCGAGCTGCCGGCCGCCTTCCCCGTCATGAAGGTGGACAGCAAATTTTACAAGTACCTCCTGTAGCGCTACACCGGCGGCGGGGAAAGCCCCTGCCGCCGCCCGGCGCGGCCTATCGCCAGGAAAATCGGCGGATTATCGGCAATTTTGCCGAAATTATGGAGGAATATCCCGCCCTTGCGGGGAATAGTGGTGTAATTCCAATTTGTCTGCAGGCTTGAAACCACCGCTACCAAAAGCAAGGGGGGATTATTTTTGTCCGTTTCGCCGCTCATCATTGATGATTACACGCGCTTCGCCGCCTGCCTCGTCGACCTCCTCGACGTGGGCGTATTCGTCACCGACCGCGAGCAAATCGTCTACTACCGGCCGAGCAGCACCTTCGACCTCAAAATGCAGATCGGCCTGCCCGTCAAGCCCGGCATGGCCTCCCACACCGCCATGCACGAACGGCGGCGGGTCGTCATGCGCAAAGACAGCTCCTACAGCGGCCAGCCCTTTATCACCGTCGTCGTTCCCCTGCAGGACGAGCAGGGCGCCGTTATCGGCACCATCGCCGTCACCGAGCCCGTCGACCGCCAGGACAAGCTCAAGGGACTGGCCCGCAGGCTCAGCGGCGACCTCGGCGTCCTGGCGGCCACCACCGAGGAAATCCTCGGCCGCACCGAAAAGATCACCGCCGTGGCCGAGGACATGGTCGCCGCCAATATCCATTCCCAGCAGCGGGTCGCGGAGACCGACCAGGTGCTGGGACTAATCCGGTCGATCGCCGGCCAGACGAACCTTCTCGGCCTCAACGCCGCCATCGAAGCGGCCCGCGTCGGCGACCAGGGCCGGGGCTTCGGCGTCGTCGCCGAGGAAATCCGCAAGCTGGCCGCGACCAGCGCCGAATCCATCGGCAAAATAACCGACATCATCACCGCCGTCAAAAACGACAGCCAGGCCACCGACCTGGCGATCGCCGACATCCGCGACACGCTCGCCAGGATCGCCGCCGATATCGGCCGCTTCACCGCTTCCATCCAGGAAACCGGCGCCCTGGCCGAAGAACTCGACACCATCGCCGAAGACCTCGTCAAATAACCGTCAATAGCCCAGCTCTTCGCCTACTATCCACACATGGATATCCGACGCCGGCGGCTTCTTGTGGATGATCGTCGTGATATTGCACAGCCGCGTCGGCCCCTGGCAGTCCATGCAATGCCCGCTCGCGACGCACGGGTTGGGGCGGTTCAGCCGCCGGTTGTTCTGCGGCGCCGCCGTCGCGCGGATGCGCTCCATCGCCTCGTGGACGCCGGGCACGATTTTGTTTATCCCCGCCAGCACGATCGCCTTCTTGGGGCCGAACATCATCGCCGCCACCCGGTTGCCGGTCGCGTCCATGTTCACCAGCCGCCCGTCGGCGGTGAGCGCGTTCGTCCCCGTCAGAAAAACGTCGCAGGTCAGCTGCTTGCGCCTTATCGCCAGGATCTCCTCCGGCGTGAGGCCGCTCTTGTGGTGGCAATACACCGTATTGCCCCGCTCCTCCAGCTTCGCCGCGATATCCAGTTGCATCAGCGTCCACGACCCGCCGATCCCCACCGTCGCCGCCCGCGGGATGGCCGCCAGCAGTTCCTCCGCGGCAAATGCCGCCGTTCTTAGATACCGCGCCTCGAACCGGTTGCCCTTGAGCGCCTCCACCACCTTCAGCGCCTCGGCCTCGCTCCGTCCGTCTCCGTGCATTTTCCTTCCCGCCTTCCTGCGTTTTTTTCTTCCGGCAATACTATGCCCGAAAATGTCCGCCGGCAGAACAAATGCCAGATATCGGCCGCCGCAATGTCAGAAAAAACGTCAGGGAAAATGTACGAAAATGTCAGAGGAAATGCCAGGTTTAGTAGACGTAACGGTCGATATATGTCAAAAGCTTATGGAAACAAAAAAGGCGCCTCCCCGGCTGGGGGAGGCGCCTGTCTTTATCATGTCACGCCGCCAGGAGGGCGCGGAATTCCTCGCCGGAAAGCGATTCCCGGTCGAGGAGCAGGGCGGCCGTCTCCGCCAGCACCGCCCGCCGGGCGGTGAGGAGGGCGAGAGTGTCCGCCTCCACGTCCCGGAGCACGCCGGCGACCGCCATGTGCAGCGTGCCCTGGGGCAAGTCGTCGGGCGAAACGATGCCGAGTTCGGACATGCCGCCGAGGACGATCTGGCGCGCCAGCGAGGCGGCCTGCTGGAAATCGCTGCCCGCGCCGGTGCTGCGGCTGCCGAGGACGATATCCTCGGCGACCGCGCCGGCGACGGCGACGGCGATCTTGTCCTTGAGCTGGTCGAGGGTGTGGAGGTAGAGGTCGTCGGCCTGGGTCTGACGCACATAGCCGAGGGCCTTGCCGCGGGCGGCGACGTTGACGCTCGCCACCGAGCCGGGGCGGCGGAGCTCGCCGACGATGGCGTGACCGGCCTCGTGCACGGCGATGCGCCGCTTCTCGTCCGGGCCGGGCAGGCGGTCGAGCTTTTCGCCGAGGATGACCTTGTCGATCGCTCCCTTGAGATGGCGGGCGGAAACCTCCTGCGCCCCGTCGCGCAGGGCGGCGATGGCCGCCTCGTTGACGAGGCTTTCCAGATGGGCGCCGGAGAAGCCGAAGGTATCGGCGGCTACGGCCTCCAGGTCGGCGTCGGCCGCCAGCGGCTTGTTGCGGGTATGCAGATTGAGGATCTGCAGGCGGCCGGTCTTGTCGGGCAGGTCGACCTGCACTTGGCGGTCGAACCGGCCGGGGCGGAGGAGGGCGGGGTCGAGCATATCGGCGCGGTTGGTGGCCGCGATCAGCAGCACGCGCACGGCGTCGTCGGTGGCGAGGCCGTCCATCTGGACGAGCAGCTCGTTGAGCGTCTGATCGTATTCGAGATGGCCGGCGTTCTGGCCGCGCTTGCCGCCCAGCACTTCGATCTCGTCGATGAACACGATCGCCGACGCCTTGCCCTGCTTGCGGGCCAGGCCGCGGGCCTGCTTGAAGAGCTGGCGGACGCGCTGGGCGCCGACGCCGACGTACATCTCGACGAACTCCGAGCCGCTGGCGGCCACGAACGCCGAATCGGTATAGCGGGCCGCCGCCTTGGCGAGCAACGTTTTGCCCGTCCCCGGCGGGCCGGCGAGGAGGATGCCTTTCAGCGGGCGGATGCCGAGGCGGCGGATGCCGTCGAGGTCGCGGATGAACTCCAGCGCCTCGCGCAGCTCGTTTTTCGCCACCTCCTGCCCGCCGATGTCCTCGAAGACGATCGCCGGCTGGCGCTCGCCGTCGCCGCCCATCACGGCGAACGAGGTCTTGCCGCCGAGCTTGCCGTTGCCATAGTAGGCGAGGACGGCGATAATGCCGGCGAAAAACAGGATGGGCAGGACGTCCGTGCCCCGCCAGGCAAGATAAATCACGATGCCGGCGCCGATGCCGGCGGCCACCGGAGCATAGCGCATCATTGCTTCACCTCCCGGGCGGCGTCGCCGCGGGGCTCGACGGCGTACAGGGCGGCGCCCGCCTTGGTCAGCTGCAGGTAAACGTTGCGGGCGTCCACGTACACCCTGGCGTCAGCGCCGCCGGCGCGGGCCCTGGCGGCGACGCGGTCGGCCATGGCCGCGAAATTGCCGGTGAAGATCGCTTCCTGGATGTTGTACTGGAGGCCGTAATACAGGGCTTCGAGCTCGGGGGTGCGGCTGTCGGCGATGACGATGCGGGCCGGACGCCGGCCGAAAGTGTTCCTGGCGGTCTCGCCGATTTCGCCGTAAGTTTTGGCGAGGTTGTCGACGCCGCCCAGGGTGACGGTTATCGTTATGTCGCCGTTTTTGTTCTCATCCCAACTGGCGGCGGTCACGCCGGCGATGCCCTTGAGTCCGTTGTCCAGCGGCCTGGCGACCGCGTATTTCTGCCACAGCAGCTGGCCGGCGACCAGGGTCGCCACCGTCACCGCCAGGACGATGACGAAGATGAGCCGGTTGTCGTTTTTGAAATTCATGGCGGACCTCCCTGCGATTGCTTTTAAGTATGCCGTCAGGTATGGGCGTGCCGATACCGAATTTACTTCACATAACATTATAACATTGTAAACTCGCCGGTGGTACATGTACTAATTGGAACTGCCGTGGGCATACTAAAAAGGCGTTGAAATTTCGGCAAAAAGGGGGCATCATTCATGGATAGAATCGCGTTGCTGCTCGTCATCGCCGGTGCGATAAACTGGCTGCTTGTGGGGCTCTTGCAGCTCGATCTCGTCGCCGCCATCTTCGGCGGCCAGAATTCGTTCATGAGCCGGGTGATATATACCGTCGTAGGCCTCGGCGGGCTGTGGGCGCTGTCGCTGCTTTTCCGCGCGCGGGGCAGGGGCTAGCGGGGGGAAAAGGAGCAAGGAAAGCCGGCCGGGTAGCATTGCCCGGCCGATTTTTTGTCAAGAGAATATGTAAACACTATTGCCAGCTTTGGCAAAAAGTGCTTGACGGTTTTGCGTGGAAAATTGAATAATTTAGTTGTATCCGCAGGCGGCTCCGTGCCGGAAGGAAGGAGACCGATGACCAAGGAAGCCCGGAAGTTCAGGCCCTGGCTGGTTATCGCCGCGGCCTTGGGAATCAACCTCATGCTGGGGACCCACTATTCCTGGAGCGTGTTCAAAAAGGCGCTGCTCACCGACTGGCACTGGACGCATGTGGACGCTTCGCTGCCGTACACGGTGTATACGGCGGTCTTTTCTCTGGCGTCGGTGTTCGGCGGCAGGCTGCAGGACAAGTACGGGCCGCGAATGGTCGCTACGCTCGGCGGCGTTTTGCTCGGCGGCGGGCTGATGGCCTGCAGCGTTTCCGCCGACCCGCCGGCGATGATGGCGGCGTACGGCATCGCCGGCGCCGGCGCAGGTCTGTCGTTGGCCACCTCGGTGCCGACCTGCGTGAAATGCTGCCCGCCCGCCCAAAGGGGCCTCATCACCGGCATCGTTATGGGCGGCGCCGGGCTGGCGCCCGCGTACATCTCGCCGCTGGCCACCTGGCTTTTGGGCCGCTGGGGGATTTCCGCCGCCTTTTTCTGGCTCGGTGCGGGCATTTTCATCGTCATCGTCCTGATGGCCCAGCTCCTGCGGGTGCCAGGCGACGGAAGCCGAACGGAGGCGCCGCCGCCCGCGGCGGCCGCGCCGGGGAAGCCGGAATACGCCTGGC
This sequence comes from Selenomonadales bacterium, assembly GCA_029976065.1. Lineage (GTDB taxonomy): Bacteria > Bacillota > Negativicutes > Sporomusales > UBA7701 > Anaeroselena. The sequence goes on along the minus strand of JARKNV010000035.1, from coordinate 72,512 downwards.
GTGAAATGCTGCGGCTGCCGGAATTCTACAAACTCTGGCTGGCGTATTTTTTCATGAGCTCGGGCGGACTGATGATCATCAGCCATATCGCCACGATCGCCACCGCCCAGGCGAACTGGGACAACGGCTTTTACCTCGTCATGCTACTGGCGGTCTTCAACAGCGGCGGGCGGATCACGGGCGGGTTCCTGTCCGACAGGTTCGGCCGGCTGCCGACGATGCGGGCGGTGTTCCTGATCATAGCCGCCAACCTGCTGCTCTTCTCCAGCTACACCACGCCCCTGCTGCTGGCCTTCGGCGCGGCGCTGACCGGGCTGTGCTACGGCGCGGGCGCTTCCCTGATCGCCCTCATCACCGCCGAATTCTTCGGGCTTAAGAACATGGGCGCCAATTACGGCATTATCCTCACTTCCTGGGGGGTAGCCGGGATGCTGGGGCCGCTCCTGGGCGGACGGGCCGCGGACTTGACGGGCGAGTACGTCGTCGCCTACCTCGTTTCGGCGGCGCTGCTCTTTGCCGCCTTTCTGCTGGCGTCGACGCTGAAACCGCCGGGAACGGGGCGCCGGGCGAGTCTATAACGCTTTCGACTGAAAGAAGAACCAGGCCGGAGATATTCTCCGGCCTGGTTTTGTCATGCCAGCGCGCCGAGCGGCGCTCGCGGCCAGGCTGAGGCCACGGTCAGGCTGAGGCTGCCGCCGTGTCCGCATCCTGGCCGCGCTTGCTCCTTTCCACTCCCATCGTCAGGGCGGTGAGGCCCGCCATGCCGCCGAGTTCCATGGTCTCCAGGGCGGTGCTGGGGACGATTACGATAGTGGAATTCTGCTTCAGTCCCTCGTAAAGCATGTTCATGGCCCGCAGGTGGAAGGCGACCGGGTCACCGGCGTAGGTCTTGGCCGCGTCGGCAAACTTCTCGGCAATCTGCCGTTCCGAATCGCCGAGGATGACCCGCGCCTGGCGTTCCCGCTCGGCTTGGGCCTGCATCGACATGGCATCCTCCAGGGCGGGAGGGATGCGCACGTCCTTGATTTCCACCGAGATGACGTTGACGCCCCACGGTTCGGTGCGCTCGTCGATGATCCGCTGCAGTTCGTGGCCGATCTGCTCCCGGCCTTCGAGCATGTTGGAGAGCAGGGTCTTGCCGATGACGTCGCGGAGGGCCGTCTGGGAAGCCCAGTGGATGGCGCTTTTGTATTCGGCCACATCCAGGGCGGCTTTGACCGGCGCGACGACCTTCCAGAAGAGGACGGCATCGACGTCGACGGGCACGGTGTCCTTGGTGAGCGTCTTTTCGGCATTGAACGCGGCGGTGATTACGCGGGTGTCGATCCAGTAGGGGGTGGTTTCGATCACCGGGATGATGAAGAACAGGCCCGGCCCCTCCAGGGACCGGAATTTGCCCAGCCGCAGCACCACGACCTTTTCCCACTGGTCGGCCACCTGGATGGCGGCTGCCGCAAACAGGGCGAGGAGGAAAGAGCCGGCGGCGAGCAATGCGGCTTCCGCGCCGCCCGAAGCCCGGTAGAGATTGTAGGCGTACCAGCAACCGGAACCGAAGATCACGACGAAGGTCACAACAGCCAGAGAATTGGTGGTTCTCATCTCCCGCTCCTCCAATCGCAGATTTAGTTGGCCGGTCGGCTGCCTTGCCTCGCAGGCAGTCTTCTTGAGGCCATTATATCACGAACTGGCAGCAACTGGTGTCGCTTCGAGGGCGAAGAAGCAAGGGAAGCAACTTTGTCTCCGCCCGTGAAAGGCCGGGGACATTTGAACAGTAACATAAAAAAACTCAAAATTTATAGTGATTAGCAACTGATATCAATTATTTTAGGCCGGTCGTGGCGGTGCGGATTGGGCATTACACGGGAAATAGGGGGGAGACATCGAAGAGACATGGGGGAGGGTATGGTGGGCGAGGAGCGGGAGGGAAGGACGGCAGGTGGAGCGGGAAAAGGGCGGGGCGTTGGGGACGAAGTGGGGGACGGGGTGGGAGGCAAGGTGAGGGACGGGGTGGAGGCGAAGTGAGGGACGGGATGGGAAGCGAAGGAGGGACGGGTGGGAGAAGGGGTGGGAAAGCAGAGGAGCGGGAGAAGAGTGAGGGAAGAGAGCAGGAGAAAGGCAGGACGAGGGACGGGAAGAGGGCTGAAGTGAGGGCGGAAGGAGGACGGAGAGGACGGGAGAGGGGCTGGGGCAGAACGGGGGCAGGGGAAGAGGGGATAGGAAAAAACCCTAACGCGCTGAGGGCGTCAGGGGGGTTGTTTATGGGATGTATTTCCAGGAAATCGACTTGTTTGGCTGCGGACGGTCAACTCAGCAGATCGAGTTTTTTCACGATCTTGCTGACGGTTTTCCGTTGGCCGATGAGGGCCAAGCCGGTGTATTTTATGCCCGGGGTGGGGATTTGGGCGACCATGTCCTGGAATTCCGCGTAGTTTTTCGTTTGCTGGCCCTCCACCGGGAAAGCCACCACGTCGCATTCGTTGGCGAGGGCCTCCTGGCGGAGCCGGGCGAGTTCCGCCTGCGGGGCGCGCAGCATGGGGATGCCGGTGGGGATCAGCCCCGGATGGGCGAAGCCGCAGGCGTCGACCAGCGGTTCGCCGACGAGCGCCGGGTGCCGCTGGCCGGCGGTGAGGGCGATAACGGCGATGGCGTTGGCGAGAATCCCGCCGCTCAGGTCTTTGTCCATGACGATCACGCAGCGGTTCGGCGTTTCGGTTAAGGGTGAGGCAGTCATTTCCCAATCGTTCCTTTCAGCGAGATTGCGCGGCGAGGCCGCGATTGCATTTTGGCCGGCAATGCCGTATAATAGTAGCTACATAGGTAGCTATTAAATATAATTAATGTAATTATAGAAAGGTTTTTCTTTCCTGTCAAGAGTAAAGCGGTGTTAATAGTAAAGGAGGCACTCAGGCTGATGAAGGCTGACGTCGTGGCGATTTTGCAGGAGCTGAATTTCACGGAGTATGAGGCAAAGGCGTATTTGGCGCTGCTGGAAAAGGCGCCGCTGTCGGGGTACGCGATTTCGCTGCAGTCCGGCGTGCCGCGGTCGAAGATTTACGAGGTGCTGGGCGGGATGGCGGCCCGCGGGGATATCCTGGTCAGCCAGGAGAACACGCCGCTTTATCTGCCGCTTGCCCCCGAGGAGCTGATCGCCCGGCGGAAGCGCCAGGCGGAGAGGACGTACCAGACGGCGCGGCAGGCGTTGCAGCGCTTTGCGGCGACGGCGCAGAACCGCGAGAGCATCTGGAACATCTCCGGGCATGAGGAGATCATGGCCCGCGTGCGGGAAGTAATCCGCGGCGCCGCACACCGCGTCCTGCTGGAGGTGTGGCAAGAGGACGCGCGGGAGCTGCACGGCGAGCTCGAACAGGCGGCCCGGCGGGGGGTGAAGGTTTTGATCGTCGCCTACGGGGAGCTCGATTTTCCGTTAGCGACCGTCTACCGGCATCACTTGCCGGGGGAGATAACGGACGAGTACGGCGGCCGCTGGATCGTTGCGAGCGTGGACGACCGGGAGATCGTGGCCGGCATCGTTTCGCTGGGTGAGGAGAGCCGCGCCGCCTGGACGGGCCATCCCGGGCTGGTCATGCCGATAACCGAGGTCATCATTCACGATATGTACATCATGGAGATCATGGCCGCATTCGGCCCCCAGCTCGAAGCGAAGTTCGGCCCCAGCCTGGCCGGGCTCCGCAATAAGTTCGTGCTGGCGCCTTTCGGGAAAAAATATTATCTGTCCAGGCAGCTTGATTAGCGGCGGGTTAATATTAAGCGCCCTGCCGTCCAATGGACGGCAGGGCGCTTTGGGTTTTGCGCGGGTTTATTCGGCGATGTTGTTGGCGGGCTGTTGGCCGGCGGCGAGGTCTTCGGCCTGTTTTTCGGCCTGGCGCCTGGCCATTTCGAGGGCGTACTGGCTCTGGGTGATTTGGCCGTTGGCGAGCATTTGCGCCAGCTGAGTGTCGCTGTATGTGGCGAGGTTGGTGGTGTCGCTGTCTTCGTCGCTTTCGCCGGTTTCGCCTGCCTGGCCCGTTTGGCTGGCGGCGGCGTTCAGCTGCGAGCCTTCTTCGCTTATTTCTACCTTGTAGGCGGGGGAATAATCGGTGCCGGGCTGGGAAACGGGCTGGGCGGCGGTCGCGCCGGCGGCGGCGGTCTGCTGGGCCTGGGCGGCGTCTTCGGTCTGTTTATTCGTCTGCGCGGCGGCGGCCTGGGAAGCGGCGGCGCCCGCGTTCGTCTGGATGGCGGCGATCTGGTTCATGGGGCATGCTTCCTTTCAGCGTTATTTTACGTTCTATTATCATTTCGACGGAAATTATTGGAATATAGTTGGATTTGGCCGGTGTGCGGGGAATTTTTATTTTCGCTGTCGGACGGGCGCGCCTGATGAGGAAGGGTCAACGTTGGAGGAGGCCGCCGAGGATGGCGAGCAGGATGCCGAGGCCGGCGGCGAGGGCCACGCCGGCGCCGCCCATCTGCCCCTGGCCGAAGCCGCCGGCGAAGGCCGCCTGGCCGCTGAAGCCGAGGGCCGCTGCCAGGCCGGTCGCGAAGCCGCCGACGATGCCGGCGGCCATGAGGAGGGCGCCGATTTTCGTTAGGGCGGTGTTTTTATCGAGGTATTCTTCGTCGACGATGTCGGTCCAGAGGAGGTCCCATTTCTTGATCCGCGGGTAGAGGACGATGAGCAGGGGGATGCCGAGGATGACGGAGGGCAGAGAGTTGTTGAGGCAGATGATGGTGGCGAGGGCGGCGAAGGGGACGAGCCTGAGGACTTCGAGGCCCCAGGCGATGATGAGGGCGCAGGCCATCGAGCCGAGGACGGCGACGAGGATGTAGGTGAGGTATTTTTTCCCGCCTTTGAGGAGGAGGGGGTCGGGGTCGCCGCGGTCGATGAGGCCGAGGTTGCGCCAGAGCTTGTAGGGGACATAGGCGAAGAAGAAGTTGCCGATGAAGCCGGGGATGCTGCCGATGCTCAATGTGCCGAAGAAGTCGCCGATGAGGTTGCCGATGGCGGCGCCCCAGGCGCCGGCGGGTCCGAACAGCAGGCCGAGGACGACGGGGAAGGCGCTGGCCGGGCGGATTTCGGTGAAGCCGGGGATGAGGACGAGGGCCTTGAAGGGAATGAGCAGGGCGGCGTAGATGGCGGCGCTGAGGGCGACGAGGACGACCATTTTCGTGTATTTCCACATGCCGAATACTTCTTTCACAAGAGGCCACCTCCGGATAATGGCTGGACGGACGCCGTTCTGAGGACCAGGGCGGCGAGGATGAGGGCGGCGAAGACGATGTAGTCGCCGGTTTTGAAGGCGGTTTCCAGGTAGCTGGTGCGCCGGTCGCTGTAGCCGAAGCCTTTGGATTCGAGCGCCATGGCGAAGACGTGGGTGCCGCGGATGACGGAGACGAAGACGGGGATAAGCAGGGGGACGTATTTCCTGATGCGGGTGAGCGGGCCGCCCGAGTCGAGGTCGAGGCCGCGCGACCGCTGGGCCTGGATGATGATGTAGGAGGTGCCGACGATCGTCGGCACGAGGCGGATGGCGGTGGAGAAGGCGAACGCCGCCCGGTAGGGGATTCTGAGCTTTTGGAGGCCGAGGGAGATTTCTTCGATTTTCGTGGCGCTGAGGAAGATCATGCCGGCGATTATCATGATGTTGAGCTTGACGCCGGTGGCGACGCCGTAGAGCAGGCCTTCGGCGGTGACGGGGCCGAGGAGTTTGTCCGCGCCCTGGCCGAGGAAGGACCAGAGGGCGACCGAGGCTAGGAAGATCATGGCGAGGATTATTTTTATCCGCCGCAGGTTGCCGAGCACTTGTCCGCACTGGCCGTAGGCGGCGACGGCCGCGGCTAGGACGGCGAGGGCGGCGAGGCTTTCGGCCGCGAGGGCGGCGGCGAAGGTGGCGACCATGACGGCGAGCTTGGTGCGCGGGTCGAGACGGTGGACGAGGGTGCCTTTGTCGAGGTAGAGGAACATGTCCATCGGTTATTCACCCGCCTTTGCCGTGCAGGCGAGCAGTTCGTCGACGGACAATGCGGTGTGGCCGAGCAGGTTGGCGAGGCTGACGATCTGGGGCGGTTTGAGGCAGGCGGCGTCGAGGCCGGCTTCGTCGCGGAAGACGTCGCGCGTGCGGCCCCACATCGCCAGGCGGCCGTCGGCGACGACGGCGACGCTGTGGGCGTATTCGGCTACGACCCACATGGTGTGGGTGACGATGACGATGGTGTGGCCGTTATCGTTGAGGCGCCTGATGAGTTCCATCATTTGGCGCTGTTCTTTGTAGTCGAGGCCGGTGGTGGGTTCGTCGAGGATGATGAGGCGGGGCTGGGCGGCGAGGACGGAGGCGACGGCGACCCGCTGCCGCTCCCCTTTGGTGAGGGAGAAGGGGTCTTCCTGGCCGTGGCCTTGCAGGTCGACGGCCTGGAGGGCTTCGCTGACGAGGCGGTCGATGTCGTTTTTGGGAAAGCCGCGCATCTTGGGACTGAAGGCGACTTCGTCGTAGACGGTGTCGGCCGATATCTGGTGGTCGGGATTTTGGAAGACATAGCCGACGTCGCGGCCGATGTCGAAGATGGTGGCGCGGGCGGTGTCGCGGCCGCCCACCAGCACTTGGCCGGCGGTGGGGCGGAGGAGGCCGTTGAAGTGTTTGACGAGGGTGGTTTTGCCGCAGCCGTTGGGGCCGACGACGGCGAGGAATTCGCCGTCGCGGATTTCGAGGTCGATGCCTTTGAGGGCAAGGTTGCCGGTGGAGTAGCGGTGTTCGAGGCCGCGGACGGTGAGGACGGGCGCGCCGTAGCGGCGTTCGCGCTCGTCGTCGCGGGCGAGGAGGGCGGCGTATTTGCCGGCGTCGAGCTTCAGCCCGGCTGCGGCGAAGGCGGCGCGGCCGGCGGCGGGGGTGAGGGGCAGGGCGTCCTTGGGCAGGCCGGCGGCGGCGAAGTAGAGCGGCACCTGGAGGGGCATGAGGCCGGTGTCGCGGAAGAAGGCGACTTCCCGCAGGAGGTCGGCGGGTTTGCCGTCGGCGATGACGCGGCCTTTGGCCAGGACGACGAGGCGGTCGGCGGCGAGGGCTTCTTCGGTTTCGTGCTCGATGATGAGGACGGTGAGTCCTTTGTCTTTATGGAGTTCGCGGGCGATTTTGAAGACTTCGAGTTTGCCGACGGGGTCGAGGTCGGTGGTGGGTTCATCGAGGCAGATGAGCCGGGGGCGGACGGCGAGCACCGAGCCGATGGCCAGGCGCTGCTTTTCACCGCCGGAGAGGGTGGACGGCGGACGGTCCTCGAGGCCGGCGAGGTTGACGGTGCGGATGACGTTGTCGATGATGGCGTCCATTTCCGCGCGGGGGATGTTGAAGTTTTCCGGCCCGAAGGCAATTTCCAGCCTGGTGTTGGTGGAGAAGAGCTGGGCTTCGAAGTCCTGGAAGACGAGGCCGATGTCGCGGGCGAGCGCGCCGACTTTTTCTTTGGCCGGGTCGCGGCCGAGGACGCGGACGCTGCCGTCGCAGCGTCCTTTGACGAAGTGGGGGATGAGGCCGTTGAGGCAGGCGGCGAGGGTGGATTTGCCGGCGCCGCTCGGCCCCATGAGGACGACGAATTCGCCCGGGGCGACGTCGAGGTCGAGGCCGTCGAGGGCGGGGATGTCGGGACGGGCTTTGTAGCGGAAGGAGAGGCCGCGGATGGCGACGGCCCGGGCCGGTTCGGACGGCGCGGGGCGGGACGGCTGCTGGGTAGGCAAGGGGGAACCTCCTTGTGAATGACGGGCGGGGTGGCAGGTATTGCCCGTTTTGCCTTTTCCTGCCATTGTTTGTTACTAATTTCGGTAATTTGCGCGGATTTCCTGCCTTTGTCCGCCGCCGCGCGGCCCGGGGCGGGGAAAAAATAAGCGGCCCCGGTGGCGGGAGGCCACGGGTGCCGCGGTGGGCTGCGGGGGGAGTTATCGGGGGGCGGCCTGGCCCCGCAGGGCAAGGTGGAAGTAGAGGGTGGAGACGAGGATGACGGCGCCGGCGGACGAGAAGACGGCGGTGAAGCCGAGGGTGTGGGCGACGACGCCGAGAACGGAGGCGCCGAGGGCGTTGCCGATGTCGCCCGCGCCGGAGAGGATGCTGAGGGCGGAGCCTTTGTTGGCTTCCTTGACGTTTTGCACGAGGTAGCCGGCGAGGGTGGGATAGATGATGCCGAAGCCGAAGCCGATGAGGACGCCGGACACGGCGAAGACGTGGGTGGAGGGGATGGCGGCCACGAGAAGGGTGCTGGCGGCGTTCAACAGGCTGGCGCCGACGGAGATTTTGACGGCGCTCAGCCGTTCGTTGATGGTCTGGACGCCGAGGCGGGCGAGGACTACGGCGATGCTGAAGGCGACGAAGAAGGCGGAGAAGCCGCCGATGCCGGCGGCGAGCGCGAGCAGCGGCACGAAGGTGAACATGGTGCCGAGGGCGAAGTTGGAGGCGAACAGGCAGGCCGAGGGCGCCAGCACTACTTTGGCGGCCAGGACGGCGCGGAAGGGGGTCCGGGCGCCGGCGGCGCGGGGGGGAGAGGGCTCGGAGCGGAAGAACATGAAGGCGGTGGCGCAGACGGCGGCGGTGAGGGCGACGGCGACGACGGGGGTGAAGCCGACGGACTGGTATATGAAGGGGCCGGTGCTGGTGCCGATGCCGAGGCCGATCATGGTGAAGAGGGAGAAGTAGGCGATGGCGGCGGAGGCATTTTCCCGCGTGCCGACGGAGCTGGCGTAGGTGACGGCGCCGGTGCCGTAGAAGGAGACGGCTATTCCCTGGAAGAAGCGCACGAGCAGCAGGGCCCAGAAGCCGGACGCCCACAGGAAGGCGGCGATGCCGGCGCCGGTGAGGAGCTGGCCGAGGAGGAGGGTGAAGCGGCTGCCCTTGATGTCGGCGCTCATTCCGGACCAGGGCCTGAGGACGAGGGCGCCGAGCGAGATGATGCCCATGGCGAAGCCGATCTGGGCTTCGTTGAGGCCGATCATTTTGAAGTGGATGGGGAGGACGGGGTTGAGCATGTTATTGCCGAAGACCATTGTCATCTGCACGAAGGCGATGGTCTGAAATTGCCGGTTGGCGAACAGGTCTGCTAATATGTGCATCGGCGCGCTCCTCGCTGTTTTGGCGGCGCCTCCGGACGCTGTGAGCCTGCGGCGGAGGTCAAGAATCATTATAGCTTTTCGGCCGGGGGGAAGACAAACGCCCGAAAAAGACAAAAAACCGCGAGAATCGCGGTTTTGACGATTATGGGCAATTTATGCAGGGGAGGCTGTGCCTGGCAGAAACAGGTGGCGGCGGCAACCGCCGCCGGAAACTTTCTGCTCAGTCCCCGGCGCTGTCGGGGGCGAGCGGGAAGCGGACGTAGAAGGTGGTGCCGTTTTTGCCGGTGGTGAAGTCGATTGTGGCGCGGTGGCGTTCGGCGATGCGGTAGCAGACGGACAGGCCTAGGCCGGTGCCGTTTTCCTTGGTGGTGAGGAAAGGGGTGCCGATTTTTTTGATGACGCGTTTCGGTATGCCGGGGCCGGTGTCGCGCACGGCGAGGACGACGTGGTCGCCGTCGCGGCAGGTGGCGATGGTTACGGCGCCGCCGGCCGGCATGGCTTCGAGGGCGTTGCGGACGAGGTTGAGGACGAGCTGGCGCAGTTCTTTTTCGTCGAAGTCGATGACGGGGATCTGGCCGGCGTTGAGCCCGACGAAATGGCCGGTGCGCAGGGCGTCGGCCTGGAGGAGGGGCAGGATGGCGGCGAGGGAGTCGTTCAGGCGGCCGGGTTTGAGGTCGGCGACTTTGTTTTTGGCGAGGGAGAGGAATTCGCTGATGATGGTGTTGGCGCGGTCGAGTTCTTCGATCATGGTGGCGAACTGCTCTTTGTAGCGGTGGAATTCTTTCCGCAGCTGGAACATCTGGAGGTAGCCGCGGACGGTGGTCATGGGGTTGCGGACCTCGTGGCCGATGCCGGCGGCCATTTCGCCGATGAGGTTGAGGCGGTCGAGGCGGGCCAGGTCGGCTTCGAGGCGCTTTTCTTCGGAGATGTCCTGCATGATGGCGATGAGGCATTGTTCGTCGCCGATCTGGATGGTGGTGACGGTGGTGAGGGCGGTGACGGTTTCGCCGGATTTCGTTCTGAATTTCTGCTCGGCGAGGGGTATTTCGCCGGCGATCAACAGGTCGTGCCGGCGGGCTTCCGCTTCGCGGTCGGTATGGTCGGCGCGGAGGCGGAGTTCCTTGGCGGTGCGGCCGATGACTTCGCCGCGGGTGTAGCCGAGGACGTCGAGGTATTTCTGGTTGACTTCGAGGTGTTTGTCGTCCGCCATGCTGTAGATGGCGATCATGGCCGGGCTGTTGTGGAAGATGCGCTGGAAGCGTTCCTCGGCTTCGTAGAGTTCGCTGGTGCGTTCGCGGATTATTTCTTCTTTTTTGCCGAGGAGCACTTCGTGGAGGAGCGCCCGCCGTTCGGCCTCCAGCCGCCGCCGGCTGTGCAGGGCGATGAGCGCGACGAGCAGGCCGATGATGGCGGCGGCGAAAAGAAGGGCGCCGAGGAGCGGCATTTTGTAGCTTTGCCATACGGACGGCGGCTTATTGACGACGATGCTGCCGGCCGGGAGGCGGGCCGCGGCGATCGCCCAGCGGTTTAGCCCGCGCCAGTCGAAGCGGTATTCGGCGATGTCGACGGTTTCCACTCCGCCGGGCGCGGCCCGGCCCTGGAGGAGGGCGAGGGTTTGTTCGCCGACGGCCTTGCCGAGGTTGCCCATGTTGAGGACGTAGCCGCCGACGGCGCCGTCGGCGCCGATGTGGGTGGTGTAGCTGCCGAAGACGGGCACTTTCGCTACGGCGGCGAGGCTGCGCACGACCTTGGCGGGGAAGTGGAGGGCGCCGCCGGCGTCGCGGGCGAAGTCGACGAACAGGACGGCGGCCGGCCCGTCGATGGCGGCGACGCGGGCGGTGAGGTCGGGCAAGGACAGGCCGTCGAGATAGGTTATCGCCACTTGCCCGGCGAAGGGGGCGAGCTGGCGGGGGAGGTCGCCGAGCACTTTCAATTCGCTTTCGGAGCGGCCCATGACGACGTACAACTGCCGGACGGCGGGCAGGAGGTCGAGGATTAGCGCGGCGTTCCTGGCCGGGTCGAGCTCAGGATGGCAATAGGTGTAATGGGGGCGCCGCAAGGCCGGGTCGATTTCGACCGGCCTGGTGTTAAAGGCGACTACCGGCGTGTCGCCGAAGATGTCGCCGCAGTAGTTGGCAAGGAAGCGGGCGCCGTTAAGGGAGTGGACGACGATGATGTCGGGGCGGTTATCGCGGTATTTTTGGCGGAATGCTGCGGCGATGGCGCGGGCGACGGTGTCGTCGGAGGTGTAGGCGAGGATTTCGAGGTTTTCGGTGCTGTAGTCGATGCGCAGCGAGGCTTCCGCCGCCAGGCGCTGTTTGAAGCCGGCGGTGAAGTCGGCGTAGAAGGGGAAGTCCATGCTCCGCGGGTAGAGGAGGAGGACTTTTTTGTCGACGGGCGGTGGGGCGGCTTGTTCGCCGTAGGCCGGCCCAGCCGGGAGAAGAAGGATAAGGAGGCCCAGGGCGAGGGCAAGAAGCCGCAGAATGCCGGGAAGGTTGGGGGGATTAGTAAAGCGAATGTTTCGCATCGCGGAACACCTTTCCTTTTTGCTTCCGTGTCGACAAGGAAAGTTTCTTTTCCATGGTAATTTTTGCTATTGTGACAATATCCTGCCATTTTTTGAAATAACTGAGTACCACCCGGAAAAATGCAGCCCGCGCCGGCGGCGGGCCGGAGCGGGCTGGTGCGGGACGGGCTTAACGCTGCCACAGGGGCGGTTTGGGGCCGACGAGGGCGAGGAAGTGGTTGTAGATGCGCGGCGGGTTGTCGCGGCGGAGGATGCAGATTTTGATGCTGTGGGGGGCGGTGCCGTGGAGGCAGGAATGGGCGACGCTGCCGGCGACGATGGCGTCGCACCAGATGTGGCCGTAAATTTCGGCGTCGGGGCCGGTTTCTTTTGTGCCGCCGCCGGCGATGTCCCAGAGGGGGTTGGCGACGTCGGCGACGTATACCTGGGCGATTTCCCAACTGTTCCACTGCCGGCGGACGGATACGAGGTCGGTGCCGGCGACGGGTTTCGGGGGTTTGGCTTTTTTGTCCTTGGGCTTCACGTCGTTACCTCCTGGCGAGGGGCTGTGCTGTCGGAATGTAGTATTCTCAATGCCGGTATTAAACTTCCCGGCCGGTTTTGCCGGTCAGTGGCCTGCCGTGTGGAGGCGGCCGACGGTGACGCGCCAGGGAACGATTTTGTCGCGGCCGGTCCGTTTGGCTTTGTATAGCCGGCTGTCGGCCTTTTCGATGATCATTTCGATGGTTTTGCCGGCGGAGAGGGTGTCGGGCCCGCATTCGAAGCAGTCGGCGATGCCGGCGCTGAAGGTGAAGCCGAGTGGTGTGCCGTTGTAGACGAAGCAGGAGTTTCTTACTTTGTCGAGGATGCGTTTTATGATGGACCTGGCCTGTTCGGTCCAGGCGTTGGGAGAGATGACGATGAACTCTTCGCCGCCATAGCGCCCCAGCAGGTCGTAGGGCCTCAGGTTGCTGCGGAGGAGGGCGGCGAATTCCGTAAGGATGAAGTCGCCGGCCTGGTGGCCGTGCTGGTCGTTGATGTTCCTGAAGAAGTCGATGTCGAGGAGGGCGACGGAGAAGACGCGGCCGGTCCGCTTGTATTCCGCCAGGATGATTTCGAGCTGTTCGAAGATGTATTTGCGGTTGTAGGCGTTGGTGAGCGGGTCGCGGAGGGCGATTTCCCTGATGCGTTCTTCGCTGGCGATGCGCTCGGTGATGTCGCGGCCGGCGGCGTATATCAGCTTGCCGTAAGGGCGGGCGCGCCATTCGATGTGGCGGTAGGCGCCGTCTTTGGCGCGGCAGCGGTTGACGAAGCTGAGCGTCTGTTCGCCGGCCGCCAGCCGTTCCATCGCCCGCAGGGTGGCGTCGAGGTCGCCGGGGTGGACGAAGTGCCGGTATTTGCGGCTCGCGAGCTCTGCGGCCGCGTAGCCGAGGATTTCGGTCCAGGCTGGGTTGGTTTTGAGGAGGTTGCCGTCGCGGTCGGCGATGCAGAGGAGATCGAGGCTGAGGGAGAAGAGGCGCTCGAGCTCCGCGCGGCTGTTCTTTTCGCCGGCGATACCGCTGCCGGTGCCGCCGCGGGTGAGGCGGGAGCGCCGCCCGGTTATGTCGACGCTGACCATGAGAAAGAATTTGTTGCCGCCTTCTTCGAGAATATTGCCGGAAAAGAGCAGGGTGTGCAGGCTGCCGTCCTTGGCTTTCACCCGCAGCTCCCGGCTGGAGATGCCGCCCGCTTGGCCAACGGCTTCGATCATGGCGTCTATGTCCGCCGCGGGCATGAGGTCCGTTTCGAAGACCGTTTTGCCGATTATATCGTGGCTGGTGTAACCGAGCTTGGCGGTAAAAGCTTTGTTGATTTCGACGTATTTTCTTTCCGGCATGCTGGTCACGGCCATGAGGGCGGGGTTGTCGGCAAAGATTTTGAAGAGGTTGCGGTCAAGGACCGGTGCGTCGCTCATGTGGGCAGCTCGCTTTCGCCGATGTCAACGCGGAAGGGGTTGTCGGCCGATAATCTTTTTTCTAAAGGTATCCTTCGCCGTTTTTTTGCTATTTCCTTTATTTTACATAATACGACAAATTGTGCCATATTTGAGGAGCTGGGGCAACCTACCTGCGCGGCGGCGGGCCGGAGGGGGAAGGAAAAAATATGAAAGGTTGGCCAATTACCGCTTGCCAAGAGGTGGAAAAACCTTTATAATGTGTTCAAACAATATCAGCCGATGACAACGCAGTCTTCCGATTCTTTCGGAAGACTGCGTCTGTTTGTCGGGCATATTGGACAAAGACGTCTTCCGCTGCGGCGGCGGGCGTCTTTTTTTTACCGGGAGGGGGGAGAAACGGCTGGTCGCGTTTTCCTGAATGGGGTGAATTAACGAATGCTGGGGAGGGTGTATATGAAAAAGTTGGTGCTTATGGTTTGTCTGTTCGTGCTGGTGGCCGCGTCGCCCGTGACGGCCACGCCTTCGACCGCCGTCTGGATTCCTTCGACCGATATCCAGCCGGCGGACAAAATCCATTTCGGCGTGGACAATTATTTCACCGCCAAGCCGCTCAACGCCGGCGAGGCGACGGGCGCTTTCACGACGCCGACTTATGGCCTGACGTTCGGTTTCAAGAACGGCGAGGCCGGCTTCGATTATGTGGCCGGCCAGAACGATCCGCTGTATTTCAATGTCAAATTCCGGCTGGCCGGCAAGGCGCCGTCGGATTTGAACGTGGTGGCCGGGGTGTATAACATTGGCACAACAAAAACCACCAACCAGGAGGTGAAGTATCTGCTGACGAGCGTGACGGACGCGAATAACTGGCGTTATTCGCTGGGCTACGGCGTTGGCCGCAAGGAGGCGCTGGGGGACGACAACAAGATGGTGCTGGCCAGCATCGACAAGCAACTGAACGACAAGTGGTGGGTGTGCGTCGATTATCAGAGCGGCAAGAGCGCGCTGGGGGCGCTTAACCTCGGGGTTTCCTACGCTTTTGCGCCGAACGCGTCGGTGCTGATCGGCTATGATATTTATAATGACCGGAATCTTAAGAAGACGTTCACGACGCAGTTGGATATCAATTTTTAAGGCACAAAAAACGGAAGGGCATACGCCCTTCCGTTTTTTGTGTGCGCGAATTATTTGCTGTAGGTGAGCAGATATTCGGCGCCGAGCTGTTCGTAGCGCCTGAGGTGGCTTATGACCCGGCCGGCTTTGACCGGGCAGATGCCGTCGCCGATTTCGTCGTCGCCGATGGCGTCCCTGACGATGGCGCTGATTTCAAAGGCGGTATACCCGAGCCAAGCGAGGCGCTTGACGAGCTGTTTGATGATATTGAGCTCCATTTTTCTTCCTCCGTGATTACTGAGATGGTAATTATAGCGCGCAGGCGCTATCAGCCGCAATTACCTCAGACTATTACCAACCGTTCACTAGAATGAAGAAAACCTGGGGAGGCAGATTTTACCTTGCTTTCTAAGATTGATGGCGAATAATCTTATTAAGATTAACACATCCGGGGAAGGAAGTCAAGGGATGCGGTTTATTATCGATTGCGGCCCTGCGGTAAAGGATGTCGGGCGAAAATCGAGAAATGATGGTAATAGCAATTATTGGCATTCAATGAGATAAGCAAGGAGGTGAGCGTAAATGGGTTTTACTTTTGGCTGGTGGGTCGCGATCGGTATTCAGGCGCTTGTTTTCGTACTCATGCTGTTGCTAAAGGATAAGATGACCAGAGGAGAAGAATGAACTTTTGCAGGAAGGGTGTCGATCGATGAACACGATTATTTTAGGCGTGATGCTCGCGTATTTTGTCTGTTTGTTCTTTATCGGCTGGTATGCGAACAAGAAGACGCAGAGCGTGGACGATTATTATGTCGGCGGGCGGAAATTAGGCGGCATACTGGTCGCCTTCACTTATATGGCAAGCTTGGTCAGCGCCGGCGCACTCGTGGGATGGACCAGTTTATCCTACAAATGGGGCATGTTTTTTATCTTTGCGGCCACGACGGTGACCGTGTCGACCTTTTTGTGCTGGTATTTCCTTGGCTCCAAGGTTATGAGGACGTCGAAGGAGCTGAATATGTATACGATTCCGGATTTTCTGGAGTCGCGGTTTGAGAGCAAGGCTGCGCGGCTGGTGGCCAGCGTCGCCTTGATCGTTTTTATGATCCCGCTGATGGTGGCCCAGTATAAAGCCGCCGGTCTGATGGTGAATATGATAACGGGGATTCCCTACGATTACGCCGTTATTCTGTTCGGCGCGATCGTGTTCCTGTATGTAGCCTTTGGCGGCTATCTCGCCGTCGTTTACACCGATATTGCCCAGGGGTTGATCATGCTGGTGGGCATAAGCGTCCTGCTGGGGGCGGCGTTTATCAAGACCAACGGTTTGCTGGGAGTTCAGTATGCGGCGTTGAATCCGGGAGGGGCGATATCGTGGCCGGATGCCAGTTCGGCCGTTTCGCCCGCTTTCTTCCTCGCTTTCCTGATGCTGACTTTTTTCGGCGCTTTGGGTGCGCCCAATTATATCCGCGGGTTTTATGCCCTGAAAAGCGGCAAGGCGTTAAAGCAGGGATTCGTGATAATTATCACCATCGTTTGCGTGCTGGAGGTGGTCATCGTCCTGTTGGGCCTGTACGGGAGAGTGCTCTTCCCCGAGCTCAAGGACTCGGATATGACCGTGCTGACGATGATGAAGCAGTTGCTGCCGCCGTTCGGGGCGGGCTTAACGCTGGCGGCGCTCGCCGCGGCTATGATGTCGACGATGGATTCGATCTTGATCGTGTGTACGTCGACGGTCGAGAACGATATTCTGAAGCATTCGCTGGGTTATTCGCTGAGCCCCGGCAGGAGGGTGCTGGTCGCTCAGCTTACGACGCTCGTGATCGGGATAATAAGTGTAATATGGGGCCTATATCCTCCGAAGTTGCTCGCGCTGCTGTTTTATCCCGCCTGGGGGGTGCTGGGCCTGATATTCGCGATCGTGTTTTTCGGCGGCTTGTATTGGAAGCGGTTTAACGCCGCCGGCGTGATAACGGCGATGGTTTGCGGTTCGGTGACGTTCGTCGGCTGGCATCTGCTGGGCAATCCCTTCGGGTTGTACCACATCCAGGTCGCCCTGCTGGTGACGGTGCCGCTGACGATAATCGCTACGTATCTGGCTCCGCCCACTTCCGACGCTACTTTGGCGAGGTTTTTCAAGACGAAGTCCGCAGGTGCGGCACCCGCCCCCAATGAGACAATCTAGGCGCAAACGGCAAACCGGCCGGAGAATAGATCTCCGGCCGGTTTCGCGTTTTATTCTTCGCCGGTCGCGAGCAGGGGCAGTTCGCCTTCCATGGCGAGGCAGAGGCGGTTTTCGACTTCGAACCAGTTGACGAGTTTGAGCCACTCGCGGACGAATTCGTCGCGCTTGTACTGGTAGTCGAGGTAATAGGCGTGTTCCCAGACGTCGGCGACGAGGACGGGGATGACGCCCCACTGGGTGAGGTTCTGGTGTTTTTCGGCGGTGAGGATTTCAAGGCGACCCCAGGCCGGGTTCCAGGCGAGGATGCCCCAGCCGGAGGCTTCGACTTTTACGGTGGCGGCGACGAACTGGCGGCGGAAGGCGCCGAGGCTGCCGAAGTATTTGCCGATTTCGCGGGCGGCGCACGGGCCGGGCTCGCCGCCGCAGTCGGGGGGCGCCATGACCGTCCAGTAGATGCTGTGGAGGATGTGGCCGGAGCCGTTGAAGGCGAGCTCGTTTTCCCAATATTTGATGTAGTCGAAGTTGTTTTCGCGCCGGGCGTCGACGAGGGCCAGCTCGGCTTTGTTGAGGCCGTCGACGTAGGTTTTGTGGTGATGGTCGTGGTGGTTGCGGAGGGTGTCGGCGCTGATGACGGGTTCGAGGGCGTCGTAGGGGTAGGGCAGGGGCGGCAGGCGGTGTTTGCCAGCCGGGACGTAAGGCCGCAGGGCGTCGGTTTCCAAGGGGCATTCCTCCCGTTTAGCGAATTTGCGATTTTTATGTTATATGGTATTCGCCGGGCGGGAGGTTGTTGACGGGCGGGGCTTTCGGCAACCGGGCGGTGTAGAAAGTCCAAGGTTGCCTAGAAAGCCCCAGATGCAAGGCGCACCGGAAAAGCGCGCCGCGCCGCGTACATCGGGACGTACGCAAGCAAGCGCTTTGAGGAGCAACGCCGCAGATGGGGCTTTATCGGCAACCGAGTTTTAGACGAGGCGGGGCATGAGGTATTTGGGGATGGCGACGCGCACGGTCAGCAGCGGGTTGACGATCTGGCTGATTTTCAGGTCGCAGGCGGCGCTGACCAGCCGGTAGGCGTCGGGGAAGGGGGCGGCCAGCGCTTTGCCGATGAGGTCGGCGGCGCGGGCGATGGCGGTGCGGGCCGTTTCGCGGAATTCTGGGCCGCTGGCGACGACCAGGAAGGCAGCTTCGGTTTCGACGACCGGGCCGGCGAGCGCGAGGCCGGAGACCAGCATGGCCGCGAGCCGCACCCGGCCGGCGATTTCGATGCCGGTGCCGCTGAGTTCGCCGTCGCCCATGCAGGCGTGGAGGTCGGCGACGGCCAGGTTGGCCCCGGGGACGAAGACGGGGAGGTAGACTCGGCTGCCGGCTTTGATGTCGGTGGTGTCCATGTTTGCGCCGTGGTCGCCGGGGGTGACGCAGGGGATTTTGCCGTCCGGCGGCGCCACGCCGAGGACGCCGACCATCGGGGCGAGGGGGAGCCTTATCGCCGGCGAGAAGTGGGCGAAGCCGCCCTCAATGGGGATTATTTTGGTGTCGGCGGCGGTTATCCGCTCGCCGAGCGGTCCGAGGCCGGGGTTGGTGGGCATGATGCCGTAGCCGGCCAGTTCGATTTCCCGTATTTCCACGCACAGCACGTCGCCGGGGCGGGCGCCGGCGATCGCTATCGGCCCGGTGGCGGCGTTCATTATCGAGGTGTCGATATGGGGCCGGAGGTCTTTTGCGCTTTTTATCTGGCCGCTGTAGCAGTCGCGGGTTTCGACCCAGAATTCTTCGCCGGGGCTGACGGTGGCTACGGGCGGGTTGGCGGGGCTGAAGCGGTAGATGACTTTGTCTCGGGAGATTATCTGCACCGGGGCACCTCCTACCAGCCGTGCGGCAGCACTTTGATGAAGTCGAGGATGGCGTAGAGCGCCCCGCCGCAGAAGAGGACGATGAGCAGCGTCTGGACGAGGGGATGGGCGATGGCGCCGCAGGTCCACTCAGGCTCGCGGTCGCCGCTTTTTCTCGCTTCCCGCAGCATCATGACCGGGACGATCGACATGATGACCCCGGCGAAGGAGCCGGCGAAGTAGATGGCGCCGACGAAGCCGACCAGGCCGCTGTAGGCGAGCCAGAAGGGCGGCACGACGACAAGGGCGAGGGCGATGAGGCGGTCTTTGACGTTCCACTCCGAGGAGAATTTTAGCCGGTCGACGATGTTGGTGAGGAAGGTTTCGCCGACTGCCCAGAAGGAGGTGAGCATGGCGCAGAGGGCAAAGGTGTTGGCGGTGAAGAAGGCCCATTGCCCGAGCGCCTGACCCCAGGCGATTGTCGCGACTTCGGTGACTTTCTCCGGGCCGCTCAGGCCGAGGGCCGACATGGGCACGAGGGCGAGGAGGATGCCGGTGAGGAACATCCCGGTGGTGATGGCTTGCGGCAGCTGGCTGACGTCGCTTTCGGCGAAGCCGCGCGTGAGCTCGGGGACGGCGTATTGGGCGATGTAGCAGAAGATGGCGAGGTTGAAGACGGGAATGGAATAATACCAGTTGAAGTAGGTGAGGAAGGCGGTTTTGAGGCCGGGGCCGGCGATCGAGGCGATGATGAGGATGGATACCAGCGCTACCATGCCGAAGGTGATGAATTTCTCGGCTACGCCTGTGACTCTGAGGCCGTACCATATTACGACGACGGCGGGGATGAAGAACAGCAGGCTGCCGACGGTGGGCGCGACGCCGAGCAGGCTGCTGAGGATTTTGCCGCTGCCGTTGGTGTAGGCTATCAGGCAGCCGATGGAGTTGATGGCGACGGCGGCGAACATCGCCCAGGAGCCGAACTGGCCGAGGTATTTTTCCGCCAGGCCGCTGAGCTGGAGCGGTTTTTTGGTGCGGAGGGTGGTTTCGGCCACATAGAGCATGGAGATGGTGGTGAAGACGCCGGCGACGAGCAGCCAGAGTACGAGCAGCGGCCAGCCTGCTTTGCGGATGCCGAAGGCGAGGCTGAGTATCCCGGCGCCGATGTTGGCGCCGACGATGATGCAGACGGCTTCCCAGAAGGTCAGCGGCTCAATGCGGAGGGCCCCTTGTTCGAACTTGTCTTTCCGACGCATGTCCTCTCCCCCTGTAGTATTTTTTGGCCACGGTGCGCGGCCTGGTATATGTATATTCGCCGGCGGGGCGGGTATGCCGGAAATCGTGCGGCGCGCAGGGCGGGAAGGGTGACGGGCGTCGGGTGAGATAAATGGAAAACCGGCCGGTGTTGTTCCGGCCGGTTTTGTGTTTATGGGCAAACGCGGTTTTCGGGCGGGTTATTTGCCGTTCCTGAGGCTGCGGACTTCGTCCAGGTAGTTGTAGATGGAATAACGCGATACTCCGAGGGCGGTTGCGACCTGTTCGACCGCGCCCTTGACGAGGAAGGCGCCTTTTTCGTCAAGGTGGCTGACGATGTTCAGTTTTTCTTCTTTCGGCAGATTGGCGACGGGAATTTGGTAGGGCGCCAGGGTATCTTTGATAATGCTGTTCAATGCTTCGAAGACGTCGTTGGAGAAGTTTTCTTCCATGGGAACGCTGTTTACCGACAGGCTGGCGTCGACGAAGTGTTTTAAGGCCAGCATTGGGGAGATGTCGAGGTTGATGCACAGGCAGCCGACGATTTTTCCCGCGGCGTTGCGGATAAACAGGGTGGAGCAGCGGAGTGTTTTGCCGGTTTGCGTGTTCGTCGTGTAGTTCATGAAGTTTTCGCAGCCATCGCCGTGTTGGCGGAGCCTTGCCAGGACAAAGTCGGTGATGGGAGCGCCGATTCGGCGGTCGGTGACGTTGCCGGCGATGTGGACCAACGATTGCTCGGGCCGGGCAAAGTCGTGCAGGACGATCTCGCAGTGCGGGCCGACCGTGGCTTGTATGGCATCGATAAAGGGTATGAATTTCCTGACTTCCTCATGAATGTCGCTCACGGCGATACCTCCTAGAATGGCCGGCGCTCGGCGATAAACGCAAAGGGTGACGCAAATTTTCCAATTATATTTTAGCGGAAAATCCAGGCTCTTACAATACGTGTTCTTAAAAATAATTTTAAATTTACTTAAAAAATTTTAAGTAAATGTTGACAGGGAGTTGAAATAATTTTACACTCAAAGCAGGATTAACAGACGGGCCTTTGATCGGCTTGGCAGCTAAAAAGGAGAGATGATATGCGGCAAATTGTACAGACGCCGGCCGCGCCTGCGGCAATCGGACCTTATTCACAGGCAATCCGGATCGGAAATCTGGTTTTCACGTCGGGGCAGATTCCCCTGGAGCCGGTTTCCGGACAGTTGATCACGGGTACTATCGAGGAACAGACCAGGCAGGTCCTGCAAAATGTGAAGGCCGTCCTGGAGGCGGCGGGCAGCAGCCTTCAGTCCGTGGTGAAGACGACGGTGTTTATCAGGAGCATGGATGATTTCGCCAGGGTCAACGCGGTGTATGCCGAGTTTTTCCCGGCCGATCCTCCGGCCAGGTCCTGCGTGGAGGTTGCCAGGCTGCCCAAGGATGTCGGGGTGGAAATCGAGGTGATGGCTTTCGTCAATTGAGGATGGCAGGGTAGCACCGCTTTCGTCAATATTTTGCATGAAGGAGGCACCTTATGAATCTGTCCAACAAGATTCTTATCGGTCTGGTACTGGGTGTGGCGGCCGGTCTGGTCGTAGGTCCCGAGGGGCTGGGCGTCGTGAAGAAGTGGATCGCCCCGTTCGGCACGTTGTTCATCAACATGATCAAGATGATAATTGTTCCCCTGGTGCTCGCTTCCTTGGTCGTCGGCGCGTCAAGTCTCGGCGATGTGCGCAAACTTGGCCGCATCGGCGGCAAAACGATAGTGTTCTATCTTGTTACGACGGCGGTGGCGGTGGTGATCGGGATCGTCATGTCGTTGGTGATGAGCCCCGGCTCGGGCCTGCAACTGCCGGCCAACGCGGTTTACAAGGGCAAGGAAGCTCCTCCGCTTATGGATGTATTTGTTAATATGGTGCCGACCAACGTTATCCAAGCCATGCTGAACGCCGATATGCTCCAGATCATTGTTTTCGCGCTGTTTGTCGGCATCGGCATTACGCTGGTGGGAGAGCGGGCGAAGCCGGTCGAATCGTTTTTTGACGGGCTGGCCGAGGTAACCTATAAGATTGTCGGCGTGATCATGGCGTTTGCGCCGATCGGCGTTTTCGCGCTGATTCTGCCCGTCGTGGCAGCCAACGGGCCTAAGGTCCTGATCCCTTTGGCCAAGGTAATCGCCGCCGTCTATATCGGCTGCCTGATTCATATGAGCATAACTTATTCGGCTATCCTGAAGCTGCTGGTCGATTTTAGCCCCGTCCGATTTTTCAAGGGCATCCTTCCCGCGCAGATGATCGCGTTTTCGACCTGCAGCAGCGCGGCTACCCTGCCGGTGACGATGAAGAATACCCAGGAGAATCTCGGGGTGTCGAAGGAAGTGTCCAGCTTTGTCCTGCCTCTCGGCGCGACGATCAATATGGACGGCACCGCGATTTATCAGGGCGTTGCCGCGTTGTTCGTGGCCCAGATCTACGGCATCGATTTGTCGCTCAGCCAGATGCTGGTGATCGTGCTCACGGGAACGCTCGCTTCCATCGGGGCGGCCGGTGTGCCCGGCGCGGGACTGATAATGCTCACCCTGACCTTGCAGTCGGTAGGTCTTCCCCTGGAGGGCATCGCGCTGATCGCCGGCATCGACCGGGTGCTGGATATGGCCCGCACTACGCTGAACATTACCGGTGACGCCGTCGCGTCAGTATTCATTCAGAGGGCGGAAGACAAGGTGGAGAAAGCGGGCGTGTCCGCCTAAGGGGAAGGACGTTTCCGGCAACGGTATATATATTTGAAGGAGTTGTCATTATGAACTTGGCACAGTTTCCCCGCAGACGTTATACCGAGGGGCAAACCCCGCTGGAGTTTCTGCCCCGCTTTACCGCCGCGCTCGGCGGGCCCCGCATTTTCATCAAGCGGGACGATCTCCTCGGCTTGACTTCAGGCGGCAATAAGACCCGCAAGCTGGAGTTCCTCGTGGCTGACGCCCTTGCCCAGGGGGCTGATACGCTGATTACTTGCGGCGCGGTGCAGTCGAATCATTGCCGCCTTACCCTGGCGGCGGCGGTGAAAGAGGGCCTCAAATGCCAGCTGGTGCTGGAGGAACGCGTTGCCGGCAGTTATAAGGCCGATGCCAGCGGCAACAATTTCCTTTTCCGCCTGCTGGGCGTCGAGGGGATAAAAGTGGTCCCCGGCGGGTCGGATATGATGAAGGAGATGCAGGTTGTCGCGGACGGCGTGGCGGCTCAAGGCCGCAAGCCGTACATCATTCCCGGCGGCGGTTCCAACGAGATCGGCGCGACCGGGTACGTGGCCTGCGCCGAGGAGATAATCGCCCAGGCGTTCGATAAAGGGCTGAACCTCGATTATGTCGTCACCACGAGCGGCAGCGCCGGCACCCACGCCGGCCTCGTGACCGGGTTTTACGGCAATAACACCAACATCCCGGTGATCGGCATCAATATCAGCCGCAAAAAGAGCGTGCAGGAGGAGCTGGTCTACGGGCTGGTCGGGCGCACCGCCGTCAGGCTGGGCATCAAGCAGGCGATTCCCCGCGAGGCGGTGGTCTGTTATGAAGAATATGTCGGGCCGGGCTACTCACTGCCGACGCCGGAAATGATCGAGGCGGTGAAGCTGATGGCCACGACCGAGGGCATCCTGCTCGATCCGGTGTATACGGGCAAGGCCATGGCCGGCCTTATCGGGCTCATCCGCCAAAAGCACTTCCAAAAGGATGATAACGTCCTGTTCGTGCATACGGGCGGCTCGCCCGCGCTGTACGCTTATCAGCCGATATTCTAGGTTGTCGGGTTCGCATTCGGCGGGAGGAATGGCGTATGAAAAAAACGGTCGGCATACTGGGCGGTATGGGGCCGCTGGCGACAATCGACCTGTTCGCCAAGATTGTGCAGCATACCCCGGCCGCCGTGGATCAGGACCATTTGCGGATTATCATCGATAACAACCCCCAGATACCGCCGCGGGTGGAGGCCATTCTCAACGGGGCGGAGAGCCCGCTGCCGGGCATGGCGGATTCCGCCCGCCTCCTGGAGCGGGCCGGGGCGGATTTTATCGTCATGCCGTGCAACACGGCCCATTATTGGCTCGCGGAGTTGCGGCAGGCGGTGAAGGTGCCGGTTATCGATATGATTGCCGCGGCGGCCGCCCATATCGCGCGGCGGCCGGGCGCGTCCGCCGGACCGACGCTGCTGCTGGCCACGGCGGCGACCATCGGGACGGGTCTGTACCAGAAAGCGTTCGCCGTTTACGGCCTGACGCTCGTGACGCCGAACGGGGCCGAGCAGAAGGCGCTGGACGCCGCGGTCAGGCAGGTGAAAGCAGGCGCGGTCGCGGACAATCCTTATTTGAGAGAGCTGAAGGCGATGGTCGACCGCTTCGCCGCCGCTGGTGCGCAGGCGATGCTGGCCGGGTGCACGGAGGTGCCGCTGCTTTTTCCTTTTGTCGGCGGCCTGGAAAAATACGACGCTACCGCCATCCTGGCGCAGACCGTCGTCGAAACCGCACTTGCCTAATACGTACACGCGACCGGCCGGATAATTCCGGCCGGTCGCGGCGTTTAAGCGGATTATTACAGGCTGTCGCCGAAGTCTTGCCTGAATTTGGCGGCGAGATCGGCCTGCCAGCCGGAGACGGGGGCGAGTTTGCCGAAGAAGAACCGCAGGAGCTTGGGTTCCTCGGTGAAGGCGAGGCCGCCGACGAGGGCCCGGTTGTCGTACAGCCAGGAGATGCGGTCGACGACGTACATGATCTGGGAGAGGGTGAAGACGCGCCGCGGCACGGCGAGGCGGACGAGTTCCATTTTGGCGAAGGTTTCGTTGCCCTGTTCGTCGCGGGCTTCGGACATGGTGCCGCGCTCCATGCCGCGGATGCCGCCGGCGAGATAGATGGCGGCGGCGAGGGCGGCGGCGGTGTATTGCTGCTGGGGGACGTGGGGGAGGAAGCGGCGGGCGTCGATGTGGCCGCCGAGGCCGCCCGGCGGGGTGATGACGGGGACGCCGCGCTTTTTGAGTTCCTCGACCAGGAAGGCGATGAATTGCGGGCCCTGACTGACCATGTCTTCGTCCATGGTTTCTTCGAGGCCGACGGCGATTGCTTCGATTTCGCGGACGGACATGCCGCCGTAGGTGAGGAAGCCTTCGTAGAGGGTGACGAGTTCGCGCATTTTGAGGTAGGCGGCTTCGCTGTTGGTGCAGATGACGCCGCCGCGGGCGCAGCCGAGCTTGCGGGCGGAGAAGTACATGATGTCGACGAGGCTGGCGATGGCGCGGCAGATGTCGCGGATGGACATGTCCCGGCAGGCTTCTTCGCGGGTTTTGATGAAGTGGAGGTTGTCGGCGAGGAGGCTGGCGTCGAAGACGATCATGACGCCGTGTTTGTCGCAGATGGCGCGGATTTCGCGGAGGTTGGCGAGCGAGTGGGGCTGGCCGCCGATGAGGTTGGTGCCTGTTTCGATGCGGAGGAAGGCGATTTTGCCGGCACCGTGCTTGTCGATGAGGGCGGTGAGCTTGGCGGGGTCCATGTTGCCTTTGAAGGGGTGGTCGCTGGTGACTTTGGTGCCTTCGTCGATGACGAGTTCCTCGACGGCGCCGCCGTTCAATACGACGTGGGCCTTGGTGGTGGTGAAGTGGTAGTTCATGGGGATGATGGTGCCGGGGCGGACGAACGCCTGGGATATGATGTTTTCGCATGCTCGGCCCTGATGGGCGGGGAGGACGTATTGCAGGCCGAAGATGTCGTGGATTTTCGCTTCGAGCTTGGTGAAGGTGGCCGAGCCGGCGTAGCTGTCGTCGGCCTCCATCATGGCGGCGAGCTGTCTGTCGCTCATGGCGTTGACGCCGCTGTCGGTGAGCATGTCGAGGAAGACGTCGTTGTTTTTGAGGAGGAAGGTGTTGTTGCCGGCGGCGGCGATGGCCTCAAGGCGGCGTTCGACGGGGACGAGGGAGAGTTTTTGGACGATGCGGACCTTGTGGAGCTCCAGGGGGATGGTTTCGCCGTGATAGAAGTTGATGCGGGACATTGGTTACCACTCCTTTTCGTTTTTGAAAATAAAAAATCCCGTCACTGTATTTCTACAGGGACGGGATGTGAAGCCGTGGTACCACCCTGCTTGCTTGGGGCAAGCCGCTCGTTTCGGGTGCGGGAACCGTGGGGTTCCGATACCCTAGCCCTGTAACGGGGGCGTCCCGGCGCGGTCTACTGGCGGTTCAACCTGCTGCTCACGGGTGTATTTCAGTCAGTCTGCCTGCCGGTTCGCACCAACCACCGGCTCTCTGGGAAGCCCGAAAGACTTACTTCTCCCGCTCATGGCATTTTTTGTATGCATTTATGGAAATTATATAGCGGGGAGGGCTAGGTGTCAATCCCCTTGGAAACATTTTCGCGCGGGCGCTACATGCGGAATTGCGCGACCGCGGTCTGCAGGTCCTGGGAGAGCTTGGCGAGCGCCTGGCTGGAGGAGGAGATTTCCTCCATGGAGGCGAGTTGTTCTTCGGCGGCCGCCGATACACTCTGGGAGTCGCCGGCCGCTTTTTTGCCCAGTTCATCGATTTGTTTGACGGCGTCGACGATTTTCTGGCTGCCGGCGGCGAGCTGCTGCATGGCGGCGGAGATTTCCTTGACCCGGCCGGCGACCTGGCCGACGAGGCCGGCGATTTCCCGGAAGGCGGCGCCGGCGGCGTTGACGACCTCGGCGCCGGTTTTGACTTCGCGGGTGCCGTCGTTCATGGCCGCGACCGCCTGATCGGTGTCGCCCTGGATTTCGCCGATGAGGTCGGCGATCTGCTTGGCCGCTTCCTGGGACTGCTCGGCGAGTTTGCGCACTTCCTCGGCGACGACGGCGAAGCCCCGGCCCTGTTCGCCGGCGCGCGCCGCTTCGATGGCGGCGTTGAGGGCGAGGAGGTTGGTCTGGCCGGCGATGCCGGCGATGGTGTCGACGATCGCGCCGATTTCCTTGGAGCGTTCGCCGAGCTTGGCGACGACGGCGGCGGAGGTGGTTACCGCCGTTTCGATCTGCCCCATCTGGGTGACGGCCTGCCCGACCTTGTGGTCGCCGGCTTTGGCCGTATCGGCCGCCTGGGAGGACTGGGCAGCCGCCTGGTTGGCGCTGGCGGCGATCTGCTGGATGCTGGCCGTCATCTGTTCGACGATGGCCGCGCTTTCGCCGGCGGCGGACAGCTGCTCCTCGGCGCCGGCGGCGACGCCGGTGATGGCGGTGGCGATCTGGTTGGCGGCCTGGGCCGATTGCTCGGCGCTGGCGGTCAGTTCTTGGGAGGAGGCGGCGACCTGCTCGGTGGCGCCGAGGATTTTCTGGATGAGGGTGCGCAGGTTGAGGGTCATCTGCTCGAAGCTGTGGCCCAGCCGGCCGATTTCGTCGTTGCTGTCGATGGCGAGCCTGGCGTGCGAGATGTCGCCGGCGGCGATGCGGTCGGCGGCCGCCTCGAGCTGCCGGACGGGCCCGGCGATGCGGCGGGCGAACCAGACAACGACCAGGGCGGTGATGATGAGGACGACGGCGACGGTGACGAGCGAGACGGTCGTCAGCGCCGCGAGGGTGCCGGTGACTTCTTTTTCGGGGACGTTGACGGCCAGGAACCATTTGGCGCCCTCGATGGGGGCGAACGACACCATTTTCGTGGCCCCGCCGTACTCGTAAGAGGAGAAGCCTTTCTCGCCCTTGACGATCCGCGCGTTGACCGCCCGCAGCACTTCAGGGAGCTTGGGTTCGCTCACGGCGTTCATCTTCATGGCGACTTCCTTGTCGGGGTGGATGATGGTCAGGCCGTTTTCCTGCATAACATAGGCGTAGCCCGTCTGGCCGATCTTGATGGACAGCACTTTTTTGCCGAGGCCTTCCATGTCGACGCTGCCGTAGATCACGCCGGCGACTTTGCCGTCGGCCTTGACCGGCACGGCTACGATGGCGACGAGATGGCCGGTGGATCTGGCGATGACCGGGTCGGAAATGACCGTTTCGCCGCGCATCGCTTTGGGGAAATAGTCGCGGTCGGCCAGGCTGCCGGTCGCGCCGGTCGAGTTGATGTAGGAGCCGTCCGGTCTGATGTAGCCGATCGAGTCGTAGACTTTATTTTCTTTGGCGACGTTCTGCAGGAAGGGGAGGATGGCGTCGGCGTTGCCGCTCCGGATCACCGGCGCCACCGCCATGATGGAAACTTCCGCCTTGCGGGCCGCCAGCCAGTCGCCGATGTCGCCGGCGGCGCCGACGGCCGTGTCGGCCATGTCGGCGGCGATGTTGGCGGTGATGATCTCCCTGGCCTTCCAGTAGTTGAGCCCGCCCATCGCGCCGAGCGCAATCAGGAAGATCAGGAGGATAACCACCGTTAGTCTGGTCTGGATGCTTTTCATGCCTGTCACTCCTTTGCTTTTATAGAATTGCTTCGCAATTGCTGCCGGAATAAAAGAGACAGCAGACCTGTGCAGGGTCTGCTGTCGGGAGAGCAGTCCGGGGCGAACGAAACCTGTAACCCGAAAAGGCGTTGACGGGTAACGGCGCCAACCGGGGCGGTATGGGTAAGGAAATAACCCAATAATATATTCGGGGCAATTTGCTTTTTATATAATAGTGATTTTTCAAAAAACTTAATTTTTTTCCGACAGATAGCGACAAGAAAGATATTTTATGAAATGAGGCAGGTGTTGCGATTTTCGCGCCGCCGCCCCGGCGGGCGGGCAGGAATAAGCCGGGAGCCGTCGAATTGAGTGGCGATACGGGAGATACGGGAGAGGATATTGCCGTGAAGCTTGTTGAGATCGATATCAATCTGATTGACGAGGATACGGAGCAGCCGCGCCGGGAGTTCGACAAGACGGCGATCGAGGAACTGGCGGAGAGCATCCGCGAGGTGGGGCTGCTCAATCCGATCAAGGTTTACAAGGCGAAGTACGGCCGTTACAAGATCGTGTTCGGCAACCGGCGCTACAAGGCGCTGAAGCTGCTGGGCTTCCGGAAGATCCCGTGCATTCTGTCGGATAACACCGACGAGCTGGATATTTATTTCGAGCAGCTGACGGAGAACATCCAGCGGCGGGATTTCACGCCGGTCGAGGAGGCGGAGGGCTTCCAGAAGCTGCTGGACGGCGAGAAGTGGAAGGTTTCGAAGAAGTACCTGTCCAGCCGGTTGGGCAAGACGGAGAAGTATATCACCAATAAGCTCGCCCTGCTGGTGTTCGGCGCGGAGGTCAGGAGGATCATCCACGGCGGGGCGGAGATAATCGCCGGGCGGCTGTCGGAGGAGCAGGCGCTCAATCTGAAGGACGTGCCGCTGGCGTACCGCGACCAGCTGGCGGTGAAGGTGGCCAAGGACCAGCGGAGCGCCAGGGACGCGAAGCGGATCGCCGGCTTGTTTGTGAGCGAGGAGTTCGACGCGCCGACGAAGGAAAAGTTTCTGAAGATGCCCTGCCACGAGTTGGTGGCCTTGAGCGTGGACGGCGAGCGCCGCCAGGAGCTGGCAAAGACGGCAGAGACAAAGGCGGCGGCCGTGGCGCCTGCGCCCGGGCCGGTGACTGAAGCGGCGGCGACGGCTGTGGCTGCCGCGGCGGACGCGGAAGCTGGGGACGGTGCGGCGACCGAGGCTGGCGCCGGCTCTTGGGGAGGCGGCGCGCCGGCGGAGCTGGCCGGTCTGCTGGCGCCGGTGCCGGCGGCTGCGGCTTTGTCGCCGGAGGCCGTAGCGGCGCTGGCGGACGCGGAGCGCGAGCGGCTGCTGGCGGCCGTGGGGGCGTCGCTGGCGGCCCTGGAGGGCCGGGTTGCGGAGCTTGCAAGGATAAAGGCGCTGCTGGAAAAGGGGCGCTAGCGACAGGAAAAGCCGCCATGGCTGCATGGCGGCTTTTGTGTGTGTGCGTTATGCGTGCGCGCTGTCGTCGCGGGCCTTGACGAAGGCTCGAACTGATCGCTCGATATCTTCGTCGGTGGTGCGGTAGGAGCAGACGCTGATGCGGATGACGGTTTCGCCTTGCCACTGGGTGGGGCCGCACCAGCATTCGCCGGACTGCTGGAGGTTTTCGAGGGTCTTTTTGGTGAGAGCTTCGTCGCGGCAGGCGACGAGGACCTGGTTGAAGCAGACGTCGTTGAGGATGCGGAAGTCTGCGTTTTGCAGGGCGGCGGCGAAGAGGCGGGCTTTGCGGCAGAGGTCTTCGACGAGTCCGGCGGCGCCGCTGCGGCCGAGGGCCTTGAGCGAGGCCCACAGCTCGACGGCCCGCGCCCGCCGGGACATGTCGGCGGTGAAGTTCATGCCGTCGCGGTTTTCGCTGTAGACGATATAGGCGCCGGTCATGCTCATCGCCCGGACGAGGGCGTCGCGGTGGCGGCAGAGGACAATGCCGTTGTCGTAGGGGGCGTTGAGGGTTTTATGGGCGTCGACCGACCAGGAGTCGGCGAGTTCGAGGCCGGCGGTGAGGGGGCGGAGCGCGGGGGAGGCGGCGGCCCACAGGCCGAAGGCGCCGTCGACGTGCACCCAGGCGCCGGCTGCGCGGGCGCGGGGGAGGATGGCGGCGAAGGGGTCGAAGGAGCCGGTGCTCACGTTGCCGGCCTGGAGGATGAGGAGGGTGTTGTCGTCGAGGGGCGGGAGCTTGTCGGCCAGCATCCGGCCCTGGTTGTCGACCGGCACTTTTATGAGGCGGTCTTTGCCGAGGCCGAGGATGGAGAGGGCTTTGTAGACGGTGGAGTGGGCGCCGGCGCCGAGGACGACGCGGAGCTCGGGGGCGCCGAACAGGCCCCGGGAGCCGACGTCCCAGCCTTTGCGGTTCAGGAGGAAGTCGCGCCCGGCGGCGAGGCCGCAGAGGCTGGCGTTCGAGGTGCCGCTGACGAAGCCGGCGGCGGTGCCTGCGGGCAGGCCGAGCAGGTCGACGAGCCAGTTTTCGCAGACTTCCTCGAGGACCGAGGCGACGGGCGATATGACGTACAGGCCGGCGTTCTGGTCCCAGGCGTCGCCCAGCCATTTGGCGGCGAGGGCGGCGGGGATGATGCCGCCGTTGACGAACCCGAAGTAGCGGCCGCCGGTCTGGGCGACGGTGGCCGGGGAGCCGAGGCGGTGGAGAGTGGCGAGGAGGTCGCGGGGGTCGGCGGGGGCGTCGGGCAGCGGCTCGCGGAAGGCGGCGAGGGCGGCGATGGCCGCGGGGGCGGGGAAGACGGGGCGGTCCTGGACGGTGCGCATGTAGTCGAGGGCGCAGTCTTTGGCCTGCTCGTACAGGGCCCAGTCCCCGGCATGGCGCCGGAGGCTGTCGCAGATATTTTCGGCCATTGTTGTCAACTCCTTTGTTGGTGGTGGCGGGGCGGAATTATGAACAGTCAAACGGACCGGTCGGCCGTTTGCGGGGCGGGTTGCTGCCGGGGGCGCGGCGCGGCCGTCAGCAACCAGGCGGCGAGGAAAAGCGCGCCTGACAGCATCAGGGCGACGAGGGCGATGACGCCGGGCCAGCCGTAGCCTGACAGGAAGACGCCGCCGGCGGTGCCGACGACGCTGGCGCCGAAGTAGTAGAAGAGCAGGTAGAGGGAGGCGGCCTGGGCTTTGTCGCCCGGGCAGTTTTTGCCGACCCAGCTGCAGGCGGCGGAATGGCTGGCGAAGAAGCCGTAGGTGAATATGGCCACGCCGAGGAGTTTCAGCACGAGGTTGAAGGCGAGGGTGATAACGGCGCCGGCCAGCATGACGGCGATCGAGAAGCAGAGGATTTTGCCGTTGCCGAGCCGGTCGGCCAGGCCGCCCATGAAGGTGGAGCTGAAGGTGCCGACGAGGTAGAGGAGGAAGATGCTGCCGACGGCTGTGTGGCTGAAGTTGTACGGCGGGGCCATCAGCGGGTAGCTGATGAAGTTATAGAGCGCCATGAAGGCGCCCATGATGGCAAAGGCGACGAGGTAGAGCTTGAGAATCAGGGGATCGCGGAGGTTCTGCCGCAGGCCGGCGAGGATATGGCGCGGCAGCTCTTGCTGGCGGGTGAAATGGCGGGAGCGGGGGATGCTGAACCAGAACCAGACGGTGATGGCGCTGCCGAGGAGGCCGAGGGCGCCGAGGGCGGCATGCCAGGAGAAATAATCGGTCAGCGTGCTGACGAACAGCCGCGAGAACAGCCCGCCGACGGTGGTGCCGCTGATGTAGATGCCGATGACCAGACCGATGATCCCCGGGGCGAATTCTTCGTTGACATAGGCCATGGCGATGGCGGGAAAGCCGGCGATCAGCAGGCCCTGCAGGGCCCGGCAGAGGAGGATGACGGCGAAATTGTCGGTGAAGGCGAGGATTACCGTCAGGGCGGTCGCGCCCACCAGAGAGACGGCCATCGTCAGTTTGCGGTCGAGAAAGCCGGCCAGGACGGCAATGAGCGACATGGACACGGCCAGGCCGGCGCTGGTGACCGACATGGACAGGCTGGCGACCGAGGGACTGAGGCCGAATTCGCGCGAGAAAACGGGGATGAGCGGCTGGGTGGCGTACATGATGCCGAACGAGGCGAGGGTGCCGAGGAACAACGCGGAGATAGCCCGCCAATACTGCGGGGTGTCTTTGTGGATGTAGTTCACTGTACCAGACCTTTCGACGTCGTTTGGTGAGTACGGGATGCTGGCGCTGCGGCGAATGCTGCTGTGGCGCTGCGGCTATTTGCCGGCGGGGCCGCCGGCGAACGGCTATTATCAGTTATTCTCTCTTGAGGGCGGACCTCCTGTGGCGTACGGCAAAATTTTGCGCGATTTTCGGCAGGGGCGGGCGCGGGAGGATTTGGCGCGGGGGCGGCGAAAGCAGGTGATAATACGGGCGATAGGCGGTGGTGTTGTGTCCGGGGAACTGATCGCGGCGTTCTACGCGCACCGGGACGAGGCGAAGGCCGTTTTTATGAAGGCGTATATGAAGGATAAGTTTCCGTTCCTGGGGCTGACGAAGCCGGAGCGGGCGACGCTGGCGCGCGATTTCCTCCGCCGGGCGAAGAAGGCGGCCGCCGTGGATTGGGGGCTGGTGGACAGGCTGTGGGGCTTGCCGGAGCGGGAGTTCCAGTACCTGGCTGTGGATTATCTGACGGCGCTGAGCGGCCGGCTGGCGGCGGACGATATCGGCCGGGTGGCGGGGCTGGTGACGGCGAAGTCGTGGTGGGACACGGTGGACGCCCTGGCGGCGCACGTTATTGGGTCTTTGTGCGCAAAGCATCCGGAACTGGTCGGCAGCCATATTGTGGGATGGTCGGCGGGGGAGAACCTCTGGCTGGCGCGGTCGGCGATCCTGTTTCAGCTCAAATATAAGGAGAAGACGGAT
This sequence comes from Selenomonadales bacterium, assembly GCA_029976065.1. Taxonomy (GTDB): domain Bacteria; phylum Bacillota; class Negativicutes; order Sporomusales; family UBA7701; genus Anaeroselena. The sequence goes on along the minus strand of JARKNV010000035.1, from coordinate 39,372 downwards.
ACGGCGGTGCTCGGCCTGGTGATCGGCAATACGTGCGGGACGAAGGAGTTTTTTCTCAACAAGGCGATCGGCTGGGCGCTGCGCGAGTATTCGAAGACGGACAGGGAGTGGGTGCGGGCGTTTATCGCCGGCCAGCCGCTCAGTCCGCTGAGCGTGCGCGAGGGCAGCAAGTACCTGTGATGAGGGAAGAAGACCGGCCGGAGTAATCCGGCCGGTCTTTTGGCGGTGGATATTTTATTCTAATAATCCGGTCAGATCTTCGTCCCACTTCGCCAGTGCTTTTCCATGTGACCACTGATTGAGGACTATTTTTTCCCTGTCGCTGATTGGAATGACGAATACCGGTTTCTCTATGCTTTTGAGCGGATCGATATAGACCTTCAGGGAATCGGGGGTCTGCACGACAAGCATCCAGTTGTCCGGAGAGGAAACGGCGTCTGTTGCGTCGGGGATTCGCTTGCGGATTTCGTCGAGGGGGATGCACAGTTCGTTATGGCCTACGAGGCTTTCCGGCAGAGGGCAGTCGATTTGATGAAAAGAGACGAAATAGTTATGGGAATACTTCCAGTTGCTGAATTGCAGCGGCACCATCAACCGCCAGCGGCCACCGGCGCGGCGCAGTGTCAGGTCGGCTTCGGAGATGCGCTGCTTGTCTTTATCCGATTCCTTTTTTACCGTGCGGTCGAATTCGTCCCTGTATGCTTGTATTTGACTGTCGATGGTGGAGCGAAGCTCGGGAGGGAGGATGTCTTTTATCGGTACCAGCCCGCTTTCTCCGGCGGCGTCTTCCAAAGTCGCCGGCAGGCTGTATCCGAGTTTGCAGAACCTTATGCTGGGATGGTACTGGTAACCGCCGGCGCCGGACGTGTAAACCCGCATATGCATGGCTGAATAGTAACCGCCGCCGATAAAATCGAGATGAAAGCCCTCGGAGGAATAACTCAAATACTTTTCATTTCTGACGTTAACCTGAGAATCATGTTCGGCGCCTATTTTTATAGGAGATAATTTTGTTTACCTCTTTTCCCTTTCTTGCAACGGTCTACTTTTATATAATAGCTTATTTCTGTTTTCCATGATATAACTTTTAGGAATTGAATTGACAAAAGCCGCCATAAATAATGGCGGCTTTATTAACGTCCGGGCGGGGCGGATAGGCCGTTTTCGCGCAGGACGGTGCGGATCATGTTTTCGGCGTTGAGGCGGAAGGCGGCGAGGGGCTGCTCGCGGCGGCTGCCCTCGTCGCGCATGTCCCGTTCGTAGGCGACGAGGATTTCTGCTTCGCCGCGGCCCTGGCGGGCGTGGCGGAGGATGAAGTCCACGGCGGCGCGGACGGCGGCCTCGCAGTCGTCCCAGTAGGAGGCGCGGGCCCGGTCGCCGAGGGGGCCGTGATGGGGCGGGATGATGACGGCGGGGTTCAGACGGCGGCATTTTTCGATGGCGGCGAGGGCGGCGGCGCTGCTGGTGATGAAGGAGGGGTAGACCCGGCCGCCGCTCATGTAGCCGGCGGATTCGCTGGCGAAGAGGGTGCCGCCGGCGGCGAGGAAGGAGAGCGAGCAGCGGGTGTGGCCGGGGGTGGCGAGGATTGTTACGCTGAGGCCGCCGAGGTCGAGTTTGCCGCCTTCGCCGACGACGGCGTCGATTTTCAGCAGGGCGTCGTCGTAGGGCGGGAGGTCGCCGGCGCCGAAGAGGGCCGCGGCCTGGGCGCCGAGGGCGCGGATGGTTTCGAGGGCCCGCCGGCGGGTGAATACGTAAGCGGCGTGTTCGGCGCCGAGGACTTTGACGGCGGGCCATTCGCGGCGGAGGTAGGGAACGGCGCCGATGTGGTCGTAGTGGGAGTGGCTGGCGAGGATGTAGTCGAGCGGCCGGCCGGCGAGGCGCGCTTTGAGGCCGGCGATGAGGGCGGGGGCGCAGAAGGCCATGCCGGTGTCGACGAGGGCGGTTTTGTCCCGGCCGGCGAGGAGAAAGGTTTTGCCGCCCCGGCCGGCGGTGACGTCGGTTATTTTTTCGTTCATCATATCTTCCTTAGTCAGAGTTTGGGAAAGAGGGCGTTGACTTCGCGCCGGTATTGTTCGTATTCCGCGCCGAAGGCGGCGACGAGGCCTCGTTCTTCTTCGCGGATGAGGCGGCGGAAGATGAGGAGGGCGACGGGGATGGCGGTGAGGGCGGCCCAGGAGTTGGCGAGCAGGCCAAAGCCGGGGATGGCGAGGAGGATGTAGTTGGCGTAGAGGGGGTGGCGGCAGTATGCGTAGAAGCCTTGGCGGTAGAGGCGGCCGAGTTTGTAGATTCTGACGACGGTGCGGGCGAGGATGAGCCACAGGACGGCGGCGACGGCGAGGAGGAGGAGGCCGGCGGCCCGCAGCCAATAGGGATCGGCGGCGATGGGCGGCAGGCCGGCGAGGGCGCCGAGCCAGAGGACGAGGAGGAAGTAGGCGGCGGTGGCGGCGACGAGTTTGGGACCGACGCCGAAGATGGTGTTTTTCTGGGGCACGTTATCCCTCCTTAGCAGGCGTTGTCGGGCGGCGGGGGGAGGAGGACCATGCCGTGGCCGATGACGCCGACGGCGGTGGCGATCATGGCGTCGAGGCCGGTGCCGGCGTCGTCGAGGGCGCCGCTGCGGAGGGCCTGAAAGACGCCTTCGGCGACGGCGTGGAGGAAGAGGGCAAGGGTGGACGGGTCGAAGGCCCTGAGCTGGCCGGCGGCGATGCCTTCGGCGATGACGTCTTCCATGACGGCGATGATCCGGCGGTGGCCGCCGGCGAGCTTTTGCCGCAGGTCAGGCGGCAGGTCGATGCCGGCCATGGGGTTTTCGGCGAGGTGGAGGATGGCGAACAGCTCGGGCTCGGTGGCGAAGAAGTCCCAGTAGGCGAGGAACATGGCCCTGAGCCTGAGGCCGGCGTGTTCGCCGCTGCCTGCCGCGGCGGCGAAGGCGGCGAGGAGGCGGCTGTAGCTCTGGGTGCAGATGTGAAAGAAGATTTCGGCCTTGCTGGCGAAGTGGAAGTAGAGCGGGCCGGTGGAGATGCCGACGGCCCCGGCGATGGTGCGCATGGAGGTTTTGTGGTAGCCGCGGGTGAGGAAGAGGGTGCGGGCGGCGTCGAGGATGGCATCGCGGGTGGTGTCGCTGCCGGGGGCGGTCATAGTTTGGCGACCAGCTTTCTGAGGGGGGCGACCATGTGCTCGGTCATTCTGGGGCCGTAGATTTCTTTGCGGACGGCGGGGATATGGGCCAGCCAGTACATGAAGAGGGTGCGGAGGCGGACGCCCCATTCGCGCTGGGGGAAGTCGTAGTAGCCGTTGGCTTGGTAGTAACGGTGGTCGGCGACGAAGGGGAAGCGCATCCTGGCCCAGATTTCGTCGCGGAAGAGCTTGCGGCCGGCGACGCCGAGGAAGGAAGGCGGCGGGAGGTAGCCGCGCGCGGACTGCTCGACGGCGGCGGCGGCCAGGCGGTCCAGGAGGGCGTCGGTTTCGGGGGAGGAGCCTTCGTCGGTGACGATGCCGAGGAAGCCGGTTTGCTGGAATTCGCCGTAGGCTTCGAGGATTTGCCGGAGGTTGGCGTTCTGGGCTAGCGGGCCGCTGACGAGGAAGGCGAATTGTTTGCCGCTGAGGGTGGAGACGTGGTTGTTGAAGAAGGTGCGGTCGAAGTAGGTCTTCCAGCGGGATGAGAGGTAGCGGTCGCGGATGGCGCCGGCGTAGACGACGATGTCGGCGGGGCGGACTTTTTCGTCGTAGAAGGCGTTGAAGCCGTCCTTGCCTTGATAGACGCAGGTGTTGTCATAGGAGCAGCGGCAGCAGCCGAGGCAGCCGCCTTTGATGTCGAGGTCGCCGAGGTTGATTGTTTCGACCGGGCCGCGGAAGGCGGCTGCCAGCCGCGCGACCATGGCGGTGAGGTTGGGCTGGTCGGGGCCGGCGTCGCTGACGATGAGGACTTTTTTGCCGCCGGTGTCGACAGGGGCGGCGGCCGGGCCGGGGGTGTAGCGGCGGGCGACGGGGTCGAGCGGCCGGTAGGCGCGGGCGGTGGGGTGGCCGTGGGCGGCGGCGGCGAGGAAGTTTTCCGTAAAGGCGAGAAGGCGGGCCCGCTCGGCCGGGTCGAAGAGGTCGTTCATTTTGGCGGAGTAGCGGCCGAAGTAGCGCATTTCCAGGTCGTCGGCGACGGCGTTGATGTAGTTGTGGGCGGTGTGGTCGAAGAAGCGGATGGAGGTGGAGAGGGAGGCGGCGTATTTGCCGCGGAAGGCGTCCTGCGCGCCGCGCTCGCCGATGAGCTCGATGAAGCGCTTGTACGAGCCGTGGACGAGGAGGTAGTAGAGGGGGAAGGCCCACAGGACGGCGTCGGCCCGGCGGACCCGGTCGACGACGGCGGCGAAGGCGGCGGGGTCGTTTTCGAGTTGCCGGCATTGTTGGGCGACATGGACGACGGAGAATTTATGGGCGGGGATTTTTTTGGCGAGGTAGGCGACGTACTGCAGGGTGACGCTGAGATCGCCCTTGGGGCTGCCGCTGAGCACGAGGATTTCCATGGGTTTGCCTCCTTGGCCGCGGGTGGCGGCTCTATAACGCTGTTATATTATGGCATCAGTATAACGTTGTTATAGGGATTTGTCAAGATTTCGGGAGGGACGGGCGGGCGATTGTGAAAAACGCTTTTTGTAAACTAAAAAATATATTAGCAAAAATACTTGCGTTATCAAAAATAATGTAATAGAATGTCTAACTATAAGGGACAATTGTTAAAAAGCAACGCGGCTTTTTAGAAAGCGATGCCAATCGCTTGCTAAAAAGCCTTTTCTTTTTTGCTAATCGCGCGGGAAGGGAGGTCGAAAGGGCGGCAGGGGCCGGGAATCCGTAAGCAGCAAATTTTGGGGAGGGTTATGGTTAATGAGGAGACAGTATCGCAAAATGGCGGCGGCGGTTGCCGCGATCTTCCTGTTCGCCGCTCTGGTCGCCGGTTGCGGCGGCGGCACCAGTAACGAGATTAAAATCGGCGTTGTGTACGAGCTTACCGGCGGAACCGCGACTTTCGGCCAGGCGGCCAGCAACGGCGCCAAGCTGGCGTTCAAGGAGATCAATGCCAACGGCGGCGTGCTGGGCAAGCAGATCAAGGCGGTTATGGCCGACAATAAGGGCGAGCCGGCCGAGTCGACCAATGCCATTACCAAGGTCATCACCCAGGATAAGGTTGTGGCGGTGACCGGGTTTACGACGAGTTCCAACGCGATCGCCGCGTCGACGGTGGCGGAGGCCAGCAAGATTCCCTTGGTGGGCGCGGCTCCTACCAATCCGAAGGTTACGGTGGACGAGAAAACGGGCAAGGTGAAGGATTACACCTTCCGCGTATGCTTCATCGATCCGTTCCAGGGGACGGTCGGCGCCAATTTCGCGTTGAATACGCTGAAGGTTAAGAAGGTGGCGGTGCTGGTCGACAGCTCCAGCGACTACAGCAAGGGCCTGTCGCAGTTTTTCAAGGAGGCGTTCGTGAAGGGCGGCGGCACGATTCTCGGCGAGGAGGCTTACCAGCAGAAGGACCAGGATTTCAAGCCCATTCTGACCAAGGTCAAGGCCGGCAACCCCGAGATGATTTATGTGCCCGGCTATTACGAAGAGGTTGGTAAGATCATCAAGCAGGCCCGCGAATTGGGGATCACCGTTCCGGTTGTGGGCGGCGACGGCTGGGATTCGCCCAAGCTGCCGGATATTGCCAGCGCGGCGGCTTTGAACGGGGCTTATTTTACGAACCATTATTCGGTCGAGGATACCAGCCCGAAGTCGAAGGCGTTCGTGGAGGCGTACAAGAAGGAATACGGCCAGGTGCCCGACGCGATGGCAGTGCTCGGCTATGACGCGGCGTGTGTACTGGTGGACGCCATCAAACGGGCCAACAGCACCGAGCCGGCCAAGATCCGGGAAGCGCTGGCCGCTACCAAGGGTTTCGAGGGCGTGACCGGCAAGCTGACGCTGAACGAGTCCCACGACGCGGTCAAGGGCGCGGTGATTATCGAGTTCAAGGACGGCAAACAGGTGTATAAGGCAACGGTCAATCCGTAGAGCCGGAAGATGAGAACCCCTGCGCAGTGGCGCAGGGGTTTTTGCATGGGGCGGGCGCGGGCCCGGGCGTGGCGCGGTCGCCGGCGTTCGCATAGTATGTAGCAGATGAGGGGAGGGATGGCTGTGAACGGGACATGGCGGGAAGCTCCCGGCTGCTTTAGGGGCGAAATGTGTTTGAGTGGCGCGGCGGTGAGGCTGCGTGAGCGGTTTCGCCTGCTGTGGGAGCAGCACGTATATTGGACTAGGCTGGTTATCATCAGTATCGCCGCCGGGGCGCCCGATCTGGAGGCGACGACGGCGCGGCTGCTGCGCAACGCGTCCGATATGGCGCGGCCGTTCGGACGCTGCTACGGCCGGGAGGCGGCGGTGGCGCTGGCGGGGCTGTTCCGGGACCACCTGACGATCGCCGCCGCGCTGGTGACCGCGGCGAAGGCCGGCGACAAGGCGGCCGCCGCGCAGGCGGAACGGCGCTGGTACGCGAACGGCGAGGATATCGTCCGTTTTCTCAATCACCTCAATCCGTTCTGGCGGGTGGACGAGATGAAGGCGATGTGGTTCGAGCATCTGGCGCTGACCAAGGCGGAGGCGGTGGCCCGCCTCGCCGGCGAATACGCCAGGGATATCGAGGTGTTCGACAAGGTCGAGAAGCAGGCGCTGATGATGGCGGATATTTTCGCCGCCGGCATCAGCTGCCAGTTCGGCCTGTGACGCCGGCGGGACCGGCAGACCAAAAAACCCTGCGCATGTTTTGCGCAGGGTTTTGCGCTATTTTGTCTTGTCGCCGACGAATTTGCCGTTGGCCCATTGGCCTTTCTGGACGGCGCCGTTGGTAAAGTAGCAGACGCCGTAGCCGTTCATGGCGCCGTTGGCCCACTCGCCTTCGTAGCGGATGCCGTTGGCCCACCAGTAGGTGCCTTTGCCATGCAGTTTGCCGTTGGCCCAGTCGCCCTCGTAGCGGTCGCCGTTGGCGCCGGTGAAGACGCCGCGGCCGGCGAAGTCGTTGTTTTTGAAGTCGCCTTCGTAGCGGTCGCCGTTGGCCCAGGCGAAAATGCCTTTGCCGTTGCGTTCGCCTTTGAGCCATTCGCCTTCGTAGCGGTCGCCGTTAGGGCAGGTGAGGGTGCCCCGGCCTGTCCGGAAGCCTTCCACCCAGTTGCCGTCGTATATGTCGCCGTTTTCCATGCGGTAGACGCCGCGGCCGTGCATTTTATCGCCCCGCCAGGTGCCTGCGAAGCTGGCGGCCGAAGAGGCGAAGGTTTCGGTTCCCTGGCCTTCGCGTTTGCCTTTCAGCATTTCCCCTTCGTATTTATAGAGGGGTTTGTTGTTGGCATACCATTGCAGGATGCCTTTGCCGGTGGCGTAGCCGTCGGCGTCGGCGGCGCCGGTCCAGGTGGCGGTATGGTCGGAGATTCCCAGACTGTTCCATACTTTGCAGCCTTTGTCGGTCGTGACCCAGATGCCGTCGGCGAAGGCTGCGGCGGGCAGGGCGAGGAGCATCGCCGCCAGGGCGAGGCAGAAGAGGCCGCACCGGAATATACGCGTCATGTTCCCATCCTCCTTGTGCGGGGGGTTTCGTCTGTTTCCGGCGGATAGAAGACAGAATTATTCGATAAACAATTTCCCTATCGTGCAGGAAAAATCCTCCTTGACGGCGGGGCAACGCCGCTGGTTGCCGGGAGGGGTCTTATCAGCCGTAAATAAACCCTGCGCGGAACGCGCAGGGTTTATCAGCGTCAGCGTCTGAAGGGGCCGGGGCCGAAGCGGTCGCACCCCCAGCGGAAGAAGGCGATGAAGGTCCGGGACATGAGGAAGGTGAGGATGAGGGTGTAGAGGCTGGTGAACCAGGTCCAGTTTTTGTATTCGATGAGGTCGGTGTAGCGTTCGATGGGGTATTCGAGGGCGACGATGCCGGCGCTGAAGAGGAAGGCGTAGCCGACGATGGCCGTGAGGCCGCGCGTGCGGGTGATCTGGTTGTAGAGGATGCAGAGGACGGGGAAGACCCACAGCTCGAAGAGGATGCTCGTGTCGTAGTAGTGGGGCAGGATGCGGTCGGGGTATTCGATCATTTTCATGGCGACTACCGGGCTGCCCCAGATGAAATCGAGAGTGCATTTGAAGAGGAAGACTACGACCCAGTCGCGGAAGTAGCGCCAGTCGACGGCGAAGATGAGGAGCAGCAGGGTTGCGACCGTCGCCGCGACGGTGATGATCAGTTCGGTGCCTGCCACGGATACAGCCCCCTCAAGCGATGGTTTTTTTCTAGTATTACCGAAAGGGGCGCGATTATCGTCGCCGAGAAGGGTCAGGAGAGGCGGCCGCTGTCGCCGGCGGTATTTTCTATGGTGAGGGTTTTGTCGTTGCCGACGGTGCGCGGGCCGTCGTGGAAGGAGCCGTCGGGGTTGAAGCTGGATTCGTAACCGAGTTGGTCTTTGTCGACGGCCGACCAGGGGGATTTGCGCTTGTTGGGCATGTGATTCACCTCCGGGGCTATTTTCCCCGGCGGCGGGCGAATTATAACGGGCATGCGGCGGCGGAAGATAAAATCCCCGCGCCGGACGGGCACGGGGGGAAAAGCCGGGCGGCTTCAGGCTCGCTGGGCGAAGATTTCGTCGAGCATGCCGAGCATATGGTCGCGGACGACGACGAAGGAGGGGCCGCCGCCGAATTCGACGCCGATGGAGGCGGCCTCGAGGGCCTGTTCGCGGGTGGCGCCGGCGGCAATGGCGTTGTTGAGGTGGTTGCCGAGGCAGGGGATGCAACGGGTGGCGACGGAGGCGGTGACGGCCATGAGTTCTTTGTCGCGGCGGGTGAGGGCTCCGGGCTTGTAGTAGTATTTCATCAGCTCGTTGAAGCCGCTGAAAAGGTCGGGGGCTTCTTTTTCGAGACGGTCGCGGTTGGCCTTGCGGTGGGCGAGGATTTGTTCGAGTTCTTTCATTTTATTTGCTCCTCTCGAATTTGTATTTATGAAGCTGTGGGTTGATTATATTTTGGCAGGCCGGGGAGGATGATTTATTGTATTTTCTTGCTGTGTTGTCGGGCGGGAAAACCCTGCGCGTAGGGCGCGGGGTTTTTCATTTTGGGTGATGCCGATAAAATCCGGCTGCGCGGGGAGGAGAAAAAAAGGACAAATAATTGACAATAAATGGAATAAATGGTAATGTATTTCCATAAATATCCATACAAGGAGGAGGATTACTATGAGGAAAGTCGTTGTTCTGGTTGCTTGTTTTATGATGATCGGCAGCGTCGTCATGGCCTCGCCGCTCATGGACTTCTCGCAGGGGAAAGGCTCGATCGATCTGACGATGCGGAATACGGAGAATTCGGTGGAGGGTGTCGACTTCGATAGCAAGTACAATTTCGACGGAGCGGTTACTTTCGGCCTCGGCAACAAGTGGGCCGTCCAGTACCGTTACTTCCAGCCCGAATCGGATAATACTTATATTTTCCCTGGCAAATATGCCCTCAAGTTGGAGACGAACGAGTTCAATGTACTGTACAAGCTGGACAAAAACCTCGCCGCCTTTGCCGGCTTCGCCAATGCGAAGGGGACGCTTACGGAGGCTGGGTGGGGCAGTGCTTCATCGTCGACGAAAGATTTGTGGCAGTTAGGCCTGGTGGGCACCGCGGCGCTCGGCGACAAGACGACGCTGTGGGCCAGCGTGGGCGCGGGATCGGATCTGACCAACTGGGAGGCGGGCGTCGGCTATGCTTTCTCGGCTAAATGCGAGTTTAACGTGAGTTACCGCGAGTTCAAGGTGAACGACCTCGACGGGGCTGATGTGAAGGCCAAGGGCCTGGGCTTCGGGGTGACGTTCAAGTATTAGGCGGTGGTAGGCAAGCCCCGGGGTTTTCCCCGGGGCTTTTTTTATGGCGGGCGGGAACGGCCATGAATTGTTGGTTATTAAGATTTTTGCCGCTGGCAACGATATATTTGTACACGGCAATTTGCCTAAAAGGATTGGGAGGTAGTGAGAGCATGGATGCGACCAAAATTGTCGGTACAGGTATAAGCGCGAGTGTCAGCACATATTCCGTCTACAGCCAGACCACGGTTGCCACGCAGCAGAACGGCGCGGGAACGCCGAGCGCGGTGGTGGAGCTGGGAGGGGGCGCGGCCAAGAGCGCCAGCGCCTACGGGCCCACGGTGGAGGCGATGAAGAAGGAGGCCGAGGCCAGGTACGAGAACCTGCGCGCGATGGTGCGGGAGCTGATCACCCGCCAGCACGGTTTTTCGGCCGACGAGCCGGCCGTGGAGATTCCTCCGGAGGTCAGGGAGCAGGCTCAGATCGATATCGCGAGCGGCGGCTACTATTCGCCGGAAGCCACGGCGTCGCGGATTATCGATTTCGCCAAGGCATTGTCGGGCGGCGACGCGAGCAAGTTCAAGCTGCTGCAGGACGCGGTGGAGAAGGGGTTCGCGGATGCGACCGACGCGCTGGGCGGCGAGCTGCCGGAGATTTCCCAAAAGACGTACGAGCTTGTGCAGGAAGGGTTCGATAAATGGGCCGAGGAGCTCGGCATGGCGGCCCCGGCCAGCGGCGATAAAGAGGAATGAAATAATGTGCGAAAAGGCTGCCCCAGGTCTCTGGGGCAGCCCTTTTTGTGGGGGGCGACAAAATACAACACAACATAACTATTTCATGATCCGACAAGCCAAAAACTGGCTAGAAAGCCCCAAATGCAAGGCACGGGGAGGACGCGACCGGAGGCGCACCGTAACGTACGTCGGAGGGTAGCGGCCGAGCCGTAACGCCGCAGACGGGGTTTTATCGCCAGTTTTTGCTGATTATTTTTATGTTAATGACAGATACTAAGAGGAAAATTATGTTTATGGGCGAATAGAAGCTTATATTAGGGGGTTTGTCCATGTCTATCGCCGATAACCTGGCTGCCGTGAGGCATAACGTGGAGTTGGCCGCGAGCCGCCGGCGGGAAGTCCCGGTGACGGGGCCGCTGGTGAAGGTGGTGGCGGTGACGAAGAACCACACGGCCGCCGAGGTGCAGGAGGCGCTGGCGGCCGGAGCCGCGGCGCTGGGCGAGAACCGGGTGCAGGAGGCGACGGCGAAGGCCACGCTGCTGCCGCCGGCGGAGTGGCATTTGATCGGCCATCTGCAGAGTAATAAGGTCCGCCAGGCGGTGCCGCTTTTTACGCTGATCCATTCGCTGGACAGCGAGCGGCTGGCGCTGGAGGTGGAGCGGGTGGCGGCGAGGACGGGCAAGCGCCAGGATGTGCTTATTCAGGTGAATGTGGCCGGTGAGGATACGAAGTCGGGCGTGGCGCCGGACGGCGTGGCGGAGCTGGCCAGACTGGTGAGCGGCCTCAAACATGTGAGGCTGTGCGGGCTGATGACGATGGCGCCTTTTTACGCGGCCGCCGAGGATGCCCGGCCGGTATTCAGGGAATTATACGCGCTGTTCGCCGCCCTGAAGGCGGCCGCTCTGCCAAATACGGCGCTGGAGTGGCTGTCGATGGGGATGACGAACGATTATCAGGTAGCGGTGGAGGAAGGGGCCAATCTGGTGCGCGTCGGCACGGCGATCTTTGGCCCGCGCCATTACTAAAAGGGGGAACGCGTCGTGAAGTTTATGGAGAAGGTTTGGGGCAGCCTGGGGCTTTTTGAACCGGTCGAGACAGTGGAGGAGGAACGCCCCCGCGTTATGGAGGAGACCGAGAGCAAGGGTAAGAAGGGTGGGAATATCGTGAACCTGCCGACAGCCCAGCCCAAGCAGATCAAGGTCATGGTGGTGGAGCCGTTCGCTTTCGACGACGCCCAGCACGTAGCCGACCATTTGAAGAACCGCAAGCCGGTGGTGATCAACCTGGAGAATACGGATAAGGACGTGGCCAAGCGGATGATCGATTTCATCAGCGGCACGACGTATGCTCTCGGGGGGACGATCCAGAAGATCGGCAATAATATTTTCCTGTGCGCGCCCAATAATGTCGATGTTGCTTACAATAGCCGCGAGGAGAGCCTGGAGAGGACGATCCTGCCCTGGAACAGTAAGCAGTAGGTTTTTCGGCCGCCGGAGGCAGGAGGAATTTCGATGGTGAGTAACAAGAACGTGGCTTTTATCGGCGGCGGCGCGATCGCCGAGGCTTTGCTGCGCGGGATGCTGCAGGGGGGCCTGGTTAAGGCCGGCCAGCTGACGGTGTGCGATGTGGCGGCCGAACGGCTTGATTATCTGGCGAAAACGTACGGGGTTGCCGTTTCGCCCGATTCGGCGGGCGTGGCCGCCGGGGCGGGCGTGCTTTTCCTGACGGTGAAGCCGCAGGTTATTCCCGAGGTGCTGGCTGTTGTCGGGCCGGCGGTGAGGAAATCGGCGCTGGTGGTGTCGGTGGCGGCGGGGATTACGATCGCGACGCTGCAGGACAAGCTGCCGGAGGTGCCGATAATCAGGGTTATGCCGAATACGGCCGTGGCCGTGGGGGCGGGGATGAGCGCGCTGGCGCTCGGCCGCTACGCTGCGCCCGCGGACGGCGAGGTGGCCGCGGCGCTGTTTGCGTCGGTGGGCCGGGTCGTGACGGTGAAAGAGGACGCGATGGACGCTGTGACCGGGCTTTCGGGCAGCGGGCCGGCGTTTGTATATGTGATGATCGACGCACTGGCGGACGCCGGGGTGCGGGTGGGTTTCCCCCGCCAGATGGCGATTACGCTGGCTGCGCAGACGCTCTACGGGGCGGCGAAGATGGTGCTGGAGACGGGCGAACACCCGGCGAAGCTCCGCGATATGGTGACGTCGCCGGCGGGCACGACGATCGCGGGGGTGCACGTGCTGGAACAGAAGGGCGTCCGGGCGGCGCTGATCGACGCCGTGGTGGCCGCGACGGAGCGTTCGCGCGAGATGGGGCAGAAGCATAAATGAGCGAACGGGAAAAGATTCTGCGTTTTTACCGCGCCAGCGGCGAGTCGGACCTGGCCGCGAGGCTGGTGGATATGGCCGAGGGCGCTCTGAAGAGCAGACGGTATAAGGTGAGCGAGTTCCTCGATCCTTTCGGCTACAGCATCGCCGAGACGGTGGCCGCCCATTATCCGCGGGTGAGGCTGGAGAGCGACGGCGGCTATCCCGGGGCGGAGCGCGTCCGGGCGGCGTTCGTGGAGGAGGATTTCCGCGGCAAGCCGGATTTCGAGCTGGCGGCGCTGGCGGCCGAGGTGGATGTGCGCTATTACAGCATCGGCCACCGCGATGTGCTGGGGGCGGTGCTGGCTTTGGGCGTGAAGCGCGAGGTCGTGGGCGATATCGTCATGGGCGGCCGCGGCTGCCAGATCGTGTGCGACGCGGCGCTGGCCGGGTTTATCAAGGATAACCTCGTCAAGATAGGGGCGGCCCCTGTCGAGCTGGCGCCGGTCGCGCTGGCCGATATCGCGCCCCGCGAGGAGAAGGTGAAGGAGATCCGGGCGACGGTGGCGTCGCTCCGGCTGGATACGATCGCGGCGGCCGGCTACGGCACTTCCCGCAGCCAGATGACGGAGGAGATCGAGGCCGCGAAGGTGAAGGTGAACTGGCAGGACGCCAAGGGCCCCGCCCAGCCGATCAAGGCGGGGGATGTCATTTCGATGCGCGGCCGCGGCCGGGTCGAGGTGGTGGAGATTCTCGGCCAGACGAAGAAGGGCCGGACGAGTATATACCTGAAGAGGTTTATATAAGGGAGTGGAGTAATGCTAACGCCGTTGGACATTCATAACAAGGAATTCAAACGCGGCTTCCGCGGCTACGCCGAGGAAGAGGTGGACGGTTTCCTCGACGAGGTGGTCAAGGATTATGAGAAGCTGTATCGCGAGAACATCGAGCTGAAGGAGACGCTCGACCGGGTGAACAGCAAGCTGGAGCATTACCAGCACATGGAGAATACGCTCCACAGCACGCTGGTGATCGCCCAGGAGACGGCCGAGGAGGTCAAGCTGAACGCCCGCAAGGAGAGCGAGCTGCAGATCAAGGAAGCGGAGATCCGCGGCCAGAAGCTGGTGGAAGAGTCGATGGCGAAGGTGCGCCGCCTGCACGGTGAGTATGAGGAGCTGCAGAAGCAGTACCAGATTTACCGGACGCGGATGCGCACGCTGCTGCAGGCCCAGCTGGAGATGCTGCAGAAGGCCGAGGAGGACGACAACTGACGGTGGATTTTTCGGGTCTCGATGTTCGCGAAAGCCCTGAGGGCGTGACTTTCAGGGTGCGGGTGCAGCCGCGCGCGTCGCGCTGCGCCGTTACGGGCCTGGCGGGGGACGCCGTCCGGGTGGCGCTGACGTCGCCGCCGGTGGAGGGCGCCGCCAACGCGGCGTGTACCGCCTTTTTCGCCGCGCTTTTTGGCGTGGCGAAGGGCCGGGTGAGCATCGTGGCCGGACTGAAGGGCCGCGATAAGACGGTGCGGGTGGCGGGCTGCGACAAGGCGGCCTTTTTTGCCGCGCTGGGGGCGGTAAAGTTTGACTAAAAGCGACGCGGTCGTATATAATATTGTGCATACAGTATTCTTCAGGAAAATCGAGGCGATTCAGAAACGAGCATAGCGAGGCGCATGTGGCTTCGCGGCCGGAGGCGTACATGAAAGTACGTTGAGGACCGCGGAGACACAGGCAAGTGCGCAAGTTCTTAGCGCTTTAGCGCTTAGAACTGCGGCCTGCCCTTTACGGGTGCAAAGCTAGGCGAAGTTTATCAATCGCCGTAGTTACAGGCGATGACGGAGAGAGTAGCCCGTCCAAGTCTTCCCAGCGAGCCGGGGGCGGTGGAAGCCCGGCAGGACGGATACGGCGAAGATCCCTCCCGAGCTGCGGACCGAAGGCAGTAGGCTCCGCCGCGTGACGGGCGTTAGACGTTGTGAGTGGCGTGAGCAATTAGGGTGGTACCGCGAGGAGACCTCGTCCCTTTAGGACTGGTCTTTTTTTATTGGGGCGACCGTTGATAAGTACCCATCTGCGGCGTACCCGCAAGGGGCAGGCCGCCACTCTAACCGCTAAAGCGCTAAGAGTGGCGCTCTTAGGTCTGCGGGCGCTTGCTTGCGTACGTCCGAGTACGCGGCGCTGTGCGTCCTCGACCTGCCTTGCATCTGGGCACTTCTGAACGGTCGCGGCGCACTAATGGGATAGGACGGAAGGAACGTCAACGGTTGATCTTTATTGGCCTATATTTTACGGAGGTGGCTGGGATGGATTACAGCAAGACTTTGAATTTGCCGCAGACGGAGTTCCCGATGCGGGCGGGTCTGCCGGAGCGCGAGCCGGAGCTTTTGGCATACTGGGAGAAGAACGATATTTACAAGAAGAAGCTGGCGGCGTCGAAGGGCAAGACGAAGTTCATCCTGCACGACGGGCCTCCGTACGCGAACGGCAGCATCCATATCGGCACGGCGCTGAACAAGGTGCTGAAGGATATCATCATCAAGTATAAGTCGCTCAGGGGCTACGACGCGCCGTACGTGCCCGGCTGGGATACGCACGGGATGCCGATCGAGCATGCGGCGATCAAGATTCTCGGCCTGAACCGCAAGGAGCTCAAGCCGCTCGACCTCCGCCGCGAGTGCAAGCAGTACGCGCTGAAGTGCCTGGATATGCAGCGCGAGGATTTCAAGCGCCTGGGGGTGCAGGGGGACTGGGACCATCCGTACGTGACGCTGCACGAGCCGTTCGAGGCGAAGCAGATCGGCGTTTTCGGCGAGATGGCCAAAAAGGGCTATATCTACAAGGGCCTGAAGGCGGTCTACTGGTGCACGACGTGCGAGACGGCGCTGGCGGAGGCGGAGATCGAGTATGCGGAGAAGAAGTCGCATTCGATTTACGTGAAGTTCCCGCTGGTGGACGATAAGGGCAACCTGCCGGTGGGCGTGGAAGCCGCGAATGTGTACTGCGTGATCTGGACGACGACGCCGTGGACGCTGCCGGCGAACACGGGCATCGCGGTCCATCCGGAGTTCGATTATGTGTGGGTGAGGTTCAGCAGCGAGGTATACCTGATGGCGGCCGAGCTGGTGAAAACGGTGGCCGAGGCGAACAAGCTCGGCGAGTATGAGCTCATCGGCGAGCCGATGAAGGGCGAAACGCTCGTGGGGATGCTGTTCAGCCATCCGTTCGTGGACCGCGAGTCGCGGGTGGTGACCGGCGATTACGTGACGCTGGACGCGGGCACGGGCTGCGTGCATACCGCTCCCGGGCACGGGGTGGAGGACTTCGAGACGGGGGTCAAATTCGGCCTGCCGATCATCAACCCGGTGGATTTCGCCGGCAAGTTCACGGCCGAGGGCGGCAAATTCAAGGGGATGTTCGTGGAGGACGCGAACGTGCCGATCCTGAAGGAGGTGGCCGAGCGCGGCCTGCTGCTTGGTAAGGGGTCGCTCCGCCATCAGTATGCGCATTGCTGGCGGTGCAAGAGCCCGGTCATCTACCGGGCGACCGAGCAGTGGTTCGCGTCGGTGGAGGGGTTTCGCGAGGCGGCGCTGACGGCGATCGCCGATGTGCAGTGGATTCCGCCGTGGGGCGAGGAGCGCATCCGCAATATGGTGGGCGACCGCCAGGACTGGTGTATTTCCCGCCAGCGGGTGTGGGGCGTGCCGATCCCGATTTTCTATTGCAAGGAATGCGGCGAGCATGTGGTGAACGACGCGACGATCGGCGCGGTGCAGGAGCTTTTCGCCCGCGAGGGGTCGGACGCGTGGTGGAAATACGAGGCGGCCGAGATTCTGCCGGCCGGCTTCAAGTGCCCGCATTGCGGCCATGGCGAGTTCCGCAAGGAGTCGGATATCATGGACGTGTGGTTCGACAGCGGGTCGAGCTGGGCGGCGGTGGCCGACGTGCGGCCGGAGCTGGAGTGGCCGACGTCGATGTATCTGGAGGGCAGCGACCAGCACCGCGGCTGGTTCCAGTCGTCGCTCCTGACGTCGGTGGCGACGCGCGGCCGGGCGCCTTACCGGTCGGTGCTGACCCATGGGTTCGTGGTGGACGGCGAGGGGCGGAAGATGTCGAAGTCGCTGGGTAACGTCATTTATCCGCAGGAGGTCATCAAGCAGTACGGGGCGGAGATTCTCCGCCTGTGGGTGGCGTCGGCGGATTATAAGACCGATATCCGCATTTCGAACGATATCCTCAAGCAGCTGGCGGAGGTTTACCGCAAGATCCGCAATACCTTCCGCTTTATTCTCGGCAACCTGGCCGATTTCGATCCCGACAAGGACCGGGTGGGTTACGACGAGCTGCTGGAGATCGACCGCTGGGCGCTGCTGCGTCTGGAGCAGGTGCGCCAGAAGGTGACGAAGGCGTACGACGATTACGAATTCCATTTGCTGTACCACACGGTCCACAATTTCTGCACGGTCGATATGTCGTCGATCTACCTCGATATCCTCAAGGACCGGCTGTACACGTCGGTGCCGGGGTCGGCGGAGCGGCGCGCGGCGCAGACGACGATGTACGATATCCTGGTGACGCTGGTGGCGATGCTATCGCCGGTGCTGTCGTTCAAGACCGATGAGGCCTGGCAGCACATGCCGAAGGCCAAGGGGATGCCGGAGAGCGTGCAGATGGTGCTGTGGCCCAAGGAGCGGCGCGACTGGCTGGACGCCGGCCTGGAGGCGAAATGGGATAAGATCCTGGCGCTGCGCGGCGAGATCACGAAAGCGCTGGAGAGCGCCCGCCGCGCGAAGACGATCGGCCATTCGCTCGACGCCAGGGTGGAGCTGTGGGCCGACGGCGACGATTATCGCCACCTGATGGCGGTGAAGGACGAGCTGGCGACCATTCTGATCGTGTCGCAGGTGAAGGTATCCGAGGGGGTCGCGAGAGCGCCGCAGGAGGCTTACCGCGCCGAGGAGATGGCTCTGGCGGTGGCGGTTGCCCCCGCAGCCGGCGTGAAGTGCGAGCGGTGCTGGATGTACAGCGAGAATGTGGGTTACGACGCCGAGCATGCGGCGCTGTGTCCGCGGTGCGCTGCCGTCGTGAAGCAGCTGTAAGCAGATTGCTGATCTGAAAACCACCGGAGAAGCTGAAAACCCCGGAAATTGTTCCGGGGTTTTTCGTTTCATGTAAAATTGTGGCAGGAGTAGCGATTTATTTGTCGAATTGTGACAACTGTTCTTATTATTTTTGGATTAAGGGGAGGCAGGAGAATGAGCAGGGAGTATACGGCCGACGAGGTGCTGGAGGCGTTCAAGATCGCGGCTCCGTATTTCAACGACGTCTTGTCGGGGGATGTGGGCGTGTCGGTGGTCAAGGACGGCGTTTATCTGGCGTACCAACCTACGGAGGGTCTCGATCTCGGGCACAAGGCCGGCGACCCGGCGCAGGGCCTGGTAACGGTCGAGGCGATGGCCCAGGGACGCCAGATCGTCCGCCTTGTTCCGAAGGAGAAATCGCCCTACGGGGCGCCGTATATGGTCTGCGCCATGCCGGTCAAGGACGGCGGAAGGGTGGTCGGCTGCATTACGACCACCGAGGCGGCGGACGGGTATCTGCGCATGACGGGGACGGCGGCGACGCTGTCCAGGTCGTCGGCAACGATGAACGCCAATATCGAGGAGATGGCGGCGAAGTCGAGCGAGCTGTCCGCGGCCAGCGAGAAGCTGGAGGCGGTAAGCGCCGAGCTCTTGAAGTTCACGAAGGAGACGGACGAGATCGTGAGCTTTATCCGCAACGTGGCCGACCAGACCAACCTCCTGGGCCTGAACGCGGCCATCGAGGCGGCGCGGGTGGGCGAGATGGGCCGGGGCTTCGGGGTGGTGGCCGAGGAGGTGCGTAAGCTGGCCGGGGTGAGCGCCGAGTCGGTGAAGAGCATCACGGCGTCGCTGAAGCGCATCCAGGACCGGGTGGATAATCTGTCCGCGATGGTGGAAAGCATCGACGCGAATATCGTCGACCAGGCGGCCTCCGTGCAGGAGATCGCCAAGGAGAGCGAGCAGCTGACGACGCTGGCCGGCGAGCTCAACGAGGCGGCGATGGGCATGTACCAGTTCACGGACAAATAATGACGGTGAAGCCGGGGCGGCAGCCCCGGTTTTTTGTTATATGCGCCGGGAACAGGTTGACGGGGAAGGGAGCAGGCGCTATAATTGGAAAAATTGCCCGGCAAGGAGGGGGAGGGAAAAATGTCCGCGCAGCGTGGATATGTGGCCAATTTGTGGAAGCTGATGGGCATCCGCCTGCTGTTCTGGATGCACTTTTTCGCGGCGGTCCTCATCCCTTTCTATACCGAGTGGGGCGGGCTGAGGCTTTCCCAGGTGCTGTTCCTGAACTCGTGGTTTATGCTGTGGATTTTTCTGCTCGAGGTGCCGACCGGGACGGTGGCCGATTTTCTCGGCCGCAAGGCGTCGCTGATGGCGGGCAGCGTAATCGCGGCGGCGGCGGCGCTGCTGTATGTGAGCAAGCCGGATTTTACCGTGTTCCTGGCGGCGGAGGTGCTGTTCGCCGCGGCGTTCACCCTTCATTCGGGGGCGGACGAGGCGCTGGCCTACGACAGTCTGAAGGCGGCGGGGCTGGAGAGCGGGGCCAAGCGGACGCTGGCGGCGCTGGAGTCGTTCAAGCTCGGGGGAATCGTGGCGGCGACGATCGCCGGCGGGTTTATGGCCGGCTATTTCGGTTATGAAGCGCCGATGCGGTTTTACGTGTTGCCGGCGCTGGCGGCGTTCGCGCTGGCCTGCACGCTGCAGGAGCCGCCGGTGCGGGCGGCGGGCGCCTCCCGGCCGGGCTACGGGGCAATCCTCCGCGAGGGGGCAAGGTTTTTCGCGGGCAACCGGGTGCTGCTGGCGATGACGGCGGAGCTGGCGGTGACGAATGCGCTGGCGTGGGGACTGATATGGCTCTTTCAGCCGCTGCTGGCGGCGGCCGGGCTGCCGGTGGCGTATTACGGCGTGGTTCATGCGGCGGCCTGTTTGGGGCAGATAGCGTTTTTGAGCAATGTGGAGCGGCTGGAGAAGCTGTTGGGGTCGAAGCGGCGGCTGCTGACGGCGTCGGTGGCGACGGCGGGCGCGGCGTTCGTGCTGCTGGGGCTGACGGACAGCCTGACGGCCGTGGCGGCGCTGATCGTGGCCGGTTTCACCTTCAGCCTGCCGCGGGCGGTGATTTTTAGCGCGTACATGAACAGGCACATTCCGTCAGATAAGCGGGCGACGGTGCTGTCGGCGTCGTCGATGTGCCGGACGCTGGCGATTGTGGCGGTGAATCCGCTGATCGGGCTGCTGGCGGACTGGTCGGTGGCTAATACGATGATGATCCTCGGCGCCGGACTGGTCGCCGGGGGACTGTTTTCGCGGCTGGAGGAAGGGCAACTGGAAGGGTGAGAAAAACCGGGGCGGCAGCCCCGGTTTTTTTGTGGGCGACGGAAAAGGCGGTCAGAAGCCGGGCGGGTAATAGCAGGTGTGGAGGTTGGCGAGAATTTCGTCTTTATCGGGGGGGATGACGACATAGCCGGGGGCAGCGGGAGAATTCTGTCCGGCGATTGAGGCGTCCGGTTCGGTGATGAAGCGGATGGCGGGCATGTTATTGGCACCTCCTTGTGTGAAGGTTGTATGATTTTAGTATGCCTTTGCTAGTCGTAAAAAACCGAGCTTTTGCGACTAATGTCAAAAAGTAGCGGTGTGGGTGAAGGGGCGGGGGAAAAATTTGCTCGGGAGGCTTACACTCCGAATAAAAAAATCGCCGCCGGGAGGCCGGAATGTAAATGAGACTACAGACTTTACGGGATATGTTGGTATATTGTGGTGGACAAGGAGGGAGATGCCGTGAAGATTACCCGTAAAGAGGATTTGCAGGTCGATCTGCTGATTATCGGCGGCGGGACCGCCGGCCCGATGGCGGCGCTGAAGGCGAAAAAAAAGAACCCGGCCTTGTTGGTGCTGATCGTCGATAAGGCGACGGTCCGCCGCGGCGGTTCGATTTGCCGGGGAATGGATGCGTTCAACAACGTTACCGTTCCCGGCGTGGCGACGGTGCAGGAGTATGTCGATTCGATCGACATGATGAGCGACGGGATAGCCGATCCCAATATCAGCCGGGTCGTGGCGGAGAAGAGTTTCGCCATTCTCCGCGAGCTGGAGGACTGGGGGGTAGCGACATTCCCCCGCGACGAGAACGGGCATTATATGGTGCAGAAGTTTCACCCGAAAGGCGCTTTTCTGGCGGAGATGCGCGGCGATATCAAACCGGCGATGGCGAAGTTGCTGGAGGAGCACGGGGTGAAGGTGCTGAACCGGACGATGGCCACCCGCCTGTTCTCGGCCGACGGCCGGGTGACGGGAGCGGCGCTGTTCAATATCCGCAGCGGCGTTTTCCAAGCGTGCACCGCCAAGGCGGTTATTCTCTGCACCGGCGGGCAGGGGCGGTTCGGCCTGCCGGATTCGGGTTATCTGTTCGGCACCTTCGACTGCCCGTACAACGCCGGCGAGGGATACTCGATGGTGTACCATGCCGGCGGCGAACTGGCGAATATGGAGTATAACGATGTTTCGCCGATGCTGAAGGATTATGAGGGCCCCGGCCATTCGACCTTCATCCGCCACGGCGGCTATCTGGTGAATTCGCTCGGCGAGCGGTTCATGACGAAGTATTCGCCCGAGTTCCTCGAACGGGCTCCATCGGGGGTGCGCGAGCAGGCGATGCGCACCGAGATCAAGGAGGGGCGCGGGCCGATCTATTACGACCTTCGCCATCTGCCGGCAGAGACGATCGAATTGATCAAGGAGGGCATTTTCGCCGCCGAACGTCCGACAGAGAAGGAGTTTTTCGCTCTCAAGGGCATCGATATCGGCCGCGATCTGATCGAGTTGACGCTGTCCGGACCGAATATGTGCGGCGGGCACGGGCCGACGGGGGCGCTGGTGGGCGTAAACGCGGAGACGGCTGTGCGCAACCTTTATGCCGCCGGCGATGTGGCCTCGACCGGGTGGGGGTTCGTCGGCGCGGCGTGGGTGTTCGGTACGGTGGCCGCCGAGGATGCGGCCGGACGGATGGACGACCTGGCGTTCCAAGCTCCGGACGAGGAAGAGGTGGCGCGCGAACTGGCGCGGCTGGCCGCGCCGCTCGACCGGGAGGACGGCTATGACCCCGAGGAGATGGAGTTCAAGGTCAGGCGGATGATCAAGCCGCACCTGACGTCGCCGAAGAACGAGGCCAGGCTTATGGCGGCGCTCGGCGCCGTGGAGCGCTTCCGGGAAGATATGGGCAGGGTAAGGGCCCGCGATTACCACGAGGTGATGAAGTTCGTGGAGGTCGAGGCGATCATCGACACGCTGGAGATGGCCGTGCGCGCATCGCTGGCCCGCAGGGAGAGCCGCTGGGGCTACGGCCACTACCGGCTCGATTACCCGAAGAAGGCCCCGGCCTGGGAAAAAAAGTACGCCGTGGTGGCGAAGGATGCGGCGACCGGGCTGATGGCCGTTTCTGCCAGGCCGGTGCCGGCCCACCGGGTATGACGGCGCGAGAGGAGTGGTATTGTGGGTGTAAAGGTTGACAAGGATAGGTGCATCGGCTGCGGGCGGTGCGCCGAGGAGTGCCCGGGCGACGTTATCCATATGGACCCGCAAAAAAAGCGCCCTTACAACAAGTATAAGAACGACTGCTGGTACTGCGGCGTGTGCGAGATTGAGTGCCCCGTGGGCGCCGCGAAGATGGAGTTTCCCTGCCTGATCGTGTAGTGTTTCATAATATTTGCGTGAGGAGGACCGCGGATGAACAGCGTTGATAAAAAACCTTCGCTTTGGCTGGCCGGTTTGTCGTTCATAATTCCGGTGACGGTTATTCTCTACGGGACGGCGGTGCTGAAGGTCGGCGCGATTCTGCCGCTGGTGCTGGCGACGGCCATCGCCTGTTGTTTCGGGGCGGCGTTCGGCTATTCGTGGGATGAGATGCAGAAGGGGATGTTCGAGGCCATCGCCAGGGTGCTGGTGGCGATCCTCATTCTGGTCGCGGTGGGGATGTTGATCGGCGCCTGGATACTGGCCGGGACGATTCCGACGATTATTTACTGGGGTCTTACGCTCATTTCGCCGAGCAGTTTCCTGATGACGTCGTTCCTGTTGTGCGTGATCGCGTCGACGGCCACCGGCACGTCCTTCGGGACGATGGGCACGGTGGGGGTGGCGCTGACGGGCGTGGGCCAGGCGCTCGGCTATCCGCTGCCGATGGTGGTGGGCTCGATCGTGGCTGGCGCTTATTTCGGCGATAAGATGTCCCCGGTGTCGGATTCGACCAATATCACGGCGTCGGTGTGCGAGGTGGAGCTGTTCCCGCATATCGCGTCGATGATGTGGACGACGGTCCCGGCGGCTGTGGTTTCGGCAATTATTTATCTTGTGATGGGCATGCAGCACACCGGCACGGGAACGGAAGGCAATATCCCGGTGATTCTGCAGGCGATCGCCGGCAAGTTCAATCTTTCGTTGTGGACGCTGCTGCCGCCCGCGGTGCTGATGGTGCTGGCTTACCGGCGCATGCCGGCTGTGCCGCTGCTGTTTTTCTGCGTCGCCGTGGGCCTGGTGACGGCGTGGGCGCTGCAGGGGAGCTCGGTGAAGGAGATGATCCAGGCGGTGACCGCGGGCTATAAGGCGAATACCGGCGTCAAGCAGGTGGACGCGCTTTTGAGCCGCGGCGGGCTGAACAGCATCATGGGCACGCTGGTGCTGCTGATCAGCGGGGTGGCCTTCGGTGGCGTGCTGGAGAAGATCCGTACCCTGGAGGCGCTGATCGACGCCGCCACTCGCTGGGCGACCAATACGGGCCGTCTGGTGGTTTCGGTGCTGGCGGCCGGCTATATCATGCTGCTGGGGACTGGCAGCCAGATGGTGGCGGTGATTATCCCCGGCCGGGCGTTCGTGCCGGTGTTCCGGGAGAAGGACGTCAGCCTCAGGGTGCTGTCACGGACGTGCGAGGACGGCGGTACGATCGGCTGTCCTCTGATTCCCTGGAGCGTGCACGCGTTTTATATCCTGGCGGTTCTCGGCGTGAGCGCGTACGAGTTCGCCCCGTATGCCCTGCTGAACTGGCTCGTGCCGGTGTTTTCGATTTTGCTGGCTTATAGCGGCATCGGCATCTGGCGCTCCGACGGCAGCCCGGTCCGCGGGCCGGGGAAGACGACGGCGGACGGCCGGTAGGGGGATTATTCCCCGGAGGCCAGAGCCTGCAGTTTTTCGACGCTTTTGACGACAATATGATGGTTTTTGATGTCGAGGATACCGTCGAGCTTCATCGCCCGTACCGACTGGTTTACGGTTACGCGGTGAAGGCCGAGGACGGCGGCGATATCCTCTTGCGTGACGGGCAGGGACTCATTCCCTGCCTTTTGTTTTGTCTGGTATAGAAGGTAGATGAGTTTGGCGACCCTGATGACCGGTTTGCAAAACAGGGAGTCTTCGATCTGGCAGGAGAGGATGTGCACCTTACGGGTAAGGGTGGTGATGAGCGTCTGGGCGAGGCTGGGGCGGTTTGTTAACAGTTCGGTCAGCAATTCCCTAGGGAAAAGGTATATCTCGCAGTCGGTGACTGCCTGGAAGAGATAGGCGCACGGTTTGCGGTTGAAGAGGGGCGTTTCGCCGAAAACGCTGCCGGCGGCCAGGAACCAGAGCGTTTTCTGCTGCCCGTCGCTGCCGACCGCCAGGGTTTTCAGCTCGCCGTTTCGCAAATAATAGAGGTGGTCGAGGATCTGGCCGGACTTGATGACAAATTCATTCTTGCGGTAAGTCCGCCTGGCGGCCAACGCCAGGACGTCTTCCCAGGGGGAGGGGGCGACGGCGTCGATCCAGGGCAGGGAGAGGATGGCGAATTCGGAGGAGGTTTCACCTGCAGGCACGGTCGTACCTTCTCTCATGATTTGATTGGGTGTGAATATATTGATATTTCGGTGGAAAAGGCGTCGTTCCTTTAGCCGGGAAAAGAGAATTTGCCGGCCGGCAAGCCGGCGCGGCGGCGCGGCGGACGCGGTATGCGGCCTTATTTTTTGCCGCCGCGTGGAGATACTAGGCTATATGGGGGTATGCCGATGGCGCAGGATGTTGGCAAGGCGGACGTGATCGCTGCCCAGCTGGAACGGCTGGCGCAGTATCTGGAGAAGATGAACGTGGCCGAGTATGTGGAGCTGATGCAGCGGCCGGCGCGGATGCTGTTCCTGAATTTCGCGGCCGGGCTGGCGCGGGGGCTGGGGATCGCGATCGGGGCGACGCTGATTTTCGCGCTGATGCTGGAGTTCTTCCGCCGGGTGATCATGCTGAATATCCCCGGCATCGGCGGCTTCATCGCCGAGATTATGCGAATAGTGGAGGAGACGAACGGGAAAGGCCGTTTTTAAGTTCGGTCGCGTAAAAGGTCCATCTGCGGCGTTGCTCCTCAGAGCGCTTGCTAGCGTACGCAACCAAGTACGCGTCGCGGCGCGCTCTTCCGGTGCGCCTTGCATCTGGAGCTTTTAACGCAACCTCACGGAGGTTATTTCATTATAGGGAGGTAATACTTTTGACCAAGGATGTTTTCGATGCGATGCGCGAGACTCACGCCGTCCGCCAGTTTACGACGGTGCCGGTGCCTGAGCCGACGCTGACGCGGCTGTTGGAGGCGGCCTGCTGGGCGCCGAGCGCCGGCAATCTGCAGCCGTGGTATTTTTATGTGGTGCAGAACGCCGATCTGAAGCGGCGGCTGGCGGAGGCATGCCACGGCCAGCACCAGGTGGCGGAGGCGCCGACGGTGGTGGTGGTGATGGCCGACCCGGCGCGGGCGAACGAGCGCTACGGCGAGCGGGGCGCGCAGCTTTACTGCCTGCAGGATACGGCGGCGGCGACGCAGAATATGCTGCTGGCCGCTACGGGGCTGGGGGTGGCGTCCTGCTGGGTGGGGGGCTTCGACGAGCGCCTGGTGCAGGAGCTGGTGGAGGCGCCGCCGCGGCTGAGGGCGGTGGCGATCGTGTGCCTGGGCTACAGCAACGAGGCGGATGAGGACGAGGCGAAGGAGCGCCTGCGGGTGGCTGACGTGACGAAGATTTTGCATTAGGGGGGATGGGCGTGGACCGGCAGATGCTGACGCATTTTCGCGAGGATCTGGAGGATACGAAGGAACGGCTGGTCGAGAGGATTTCCCGCCTGGAGGAGACGGGCCTCGGCGATACATTGAGCGATTCGCTGGGGGAATTGTCGGTGTACGACAATCATCCCGCGGATATCGGCGACGCGGTGTTCGAGCGCGGCAAGGATGTGGCGCTGAGGGATAACGCCCATGTGCTGCTGGAGGAGGTGGAGGCGGCGCTGGGTAAGGTCGACCGGGGGACGTACGGGGTGTGCGAGAAGTGCGGCCGGGCGATCGACGAGGAGCGGCTGGAGGCTTTGCCGTGGGCGACCCACTGCATCGACTGCCAGCGGCTGGACGAGGTGGCCGATCCTACGCCGCGGCCGCTGGAGGAGGAGCTTTTGGCGCCGCCTTTCCATCGTTCGTTCCTGGATTCGGCCCGGTTCGATTTCGTGGGCTTCGACGGCGAGGATGCGCTGCAGGCGGCGCTGAAGTACGGGAGCTCGGATACGCCGCAGGATATCCCCGGGTCGTACGATTTCAAGGCCTTGTGGCCGAACAGCAACGAGCATGAGGGGATCGTGGACCGGGCAGACGCCATACCGGCTGCGGCGGCGGGCACGCGCGGCCGGAGAAATGAGGCCGCGGCCCGCAAGGCGGCGGAAGAGGAAGAGACCGAGTAAGGCTCGGTTTCTTTTTCTTCCGGATTTCGTACGGATTTCTTGCCGTTCGCCGGCAGGAATTTGCCGTCGCGGCGGATAAACTATGTTAGAACGTCAGGATAAAGGAGAAATAACGGTGAATATTGTTCTGAGGAATTTTATCATCAGCATGGCTACGGTGATCATCGGCGGCCTTGCCCTGTGGGCCAGCGAGCAGGAGGGCGACGGGGTGAATATTCCCTGGCTGCTGATGGTGGGGTTCGCGGCCGGCTGCCTGGTGCTGTCGTTTACGACCTGGTGGAAGCGGCGGAGTCTGCCGAAGAATATCAAGAATCCCGCGGGGAAGAAGGGGCGCGGGAAGTAGCCGCACATAGCGAGGCGGCATTTGGCGAATGCTAGATTAGTTGCCTGCAGCCGTCACGCTCCGGCGGGAGGCGACTAATATATATCGCGGGATTGGGGACGGGGGGCGGCTACTGTGGCCGAACCGACGTACAGAAGTTTGTATGTTATGAAGGGATCGGTTTTGGCCGGCGCCGTGGCGGCGTATTTTTTCGTGCCCGGGGTGCGGGAGTTTGTGGCGACCGGGGTCGGTTATCTTCATCACCGCGATTTCGACGGGCTGAGGATGTTTATTCTCGCATACGGGGTGTGGGCGCCGGTGACGTCGATTGCGCTGATGACGGTGCAGTCGATGGTGCCGCTGGTGCCTGGCCTGGCGATTACGATCACGAACGCCTGGATTTTCGGCTGGGAGTACGGGGCGCTGTATTCGTGGATCGGGGCGCTGGCCGGGGCGGTTCTCGATTTCGGCATCGCCCGCTGGTACGGGCGGCCGGTGGTGGAGAAGTTCGTGCGGCCGAAGTACCTCGATATGACCGACCAGTTTTTCAAGCGCCACGGGGTGCTGGCGGTGTTCGTGACCAGGCTGACGCCGGTGATCCCGTTCAAGGTGATAAGTTACGGGGCCGGGCTGACGGCGATCGCTTTCCGGCAGTATGCGCTGGCGACGAGCATCGGCCAGACGCCGGCGATCGTGCTGTATTCGTTTTTGGGCCAGCATCTGACCCGCGGCATCCGTTGGGCGATCGTGATTACGACGCTGCTGGTGGTGGCCAGTCTTCTGGTTTATTATTATCGCAACGAGATCGAGCAGCGGCTTTTCTCGCATAAGGAATGATTTGCGAATTTGTCCATGGTTTTTTTTCCATTCCTTTGGTATAATATTTTCAGCGATGTTTCAGGAGGTGAAAAGTAATCATGTATGTAATCAACAGCGAGTGCATCAAATGCGGCGCCTGTGCGGCCACTTGCCCGGTTGGCGCTATTTCCGAAGGTGACACTCAGTATGTCATCGGCGACCAGTGCGTTGATTGCGGCTCTTGCGCAGCGGTTTGCCCGGTGGGAGCTATCAGCCCTGGCAACTAATAGGGGTAGTGATTGAAGCGTAGCTTTAGCTACGCTTCTTTACGTTACGGCAAAAATTGAGTATTATGGTTATGGCAGGGAAAAAATATAGCCGGAGAAGATAAATGAAGACAATTGCCCTTATCGCGCACGACCGCAAGAAACAGGAGATGCTTGATTTCGTGGCCGGGCACCGCGCCCAACTGGCCGAGTGCCGGCTGATCGCCACGGCCACGACCGGCGGGCTGGTGTCCCGGGAGACGGGGCTGGATGTGAAGGCGTATTTATCGGGCCCGATGGGCGGCGATTTGCAGATCGGGGCGCTGATTGCCTGCGGGGCGGTGGATGCGGTGGTTTTCCTCCGCGATCCGCTGACGGCGCAGCCGCACGAACCCGATATCACGGCGCTTTTGAGGGTTTGCGACGTGCATAATGTGCCGGTGGCGACGAATGAGGCATCGGCGGTCCTGCTGCTGAAGGCGCTGTGATTGGTCGCCCGGATAGGAGAGAATAGCGCGTGCCGATCGTAATACTGGCCCTGGCGGTGGTCGCTCTCGACCAGGTGTCCAAGGCTTATTTGCAGGCCAATATGGCACCGGGGGCTTCGGTCCCCGTTATTCCCGGCATTTTCCACATTACGTATGTGCTTAACCCCGGCGCGGCGTTCGGGATTCTCGAACACCAGACGTGGTTCTTCGTGGCGGTGGCGTTCCTGCTGTTCGCGGCGATGGTTTATTTTTATCCCCGCATCCCGCAGGGCTACGGGCTGTTGCGCCTGGGTATCGCCCTGCAGACGGGCGGGGCGGCTGGCAATGTGATCGACCGGCTGAAGACGGGGTATGTGGTGGATTTTTTCGATTTCCGCGTGTGGCCGGTTTTTAATGTGGCCGATATGGCGATCGTGGGCGGGGTGGCGCTGATCGTGTATTCGATCGTGTTCCCGCCGGGAAGGAAGGCTGATGACGGTGACGGGGGAGACGCGCCTGTTTGAGGCGGTGGCGGCCGATAAGGGCGAGCGGCTGGATGTGTTTGTGGCCGGCCGGGCGCCCGAGTTGTCGCGTTCCCGCGTGCAGAAGCTGATCGCCGACGGGCTGGTATCCGTAGGTGGCCGGCCGGTTAAGGCGAATTATAAGCTGCAGCCCGGTGAGGCGGTGTCGCTGACGGTGCCGCCGCCGGAGCCCGTGACCGTGGAGGCCGAGGCCATCCCGCTCGACGTGGTGTATGAGGACGCCGAGGTGGTGGTGGTGAACAAGCCGCGGGGGATGGTGGTCCATCCGGCGGCCGGCAACTGGCGGGGAACGCTGGTGAACGCGCTGCTGGCCCGCTGCGACGATTTGTCGGGGGTGGGCGGCGAGGTGCGTCCGGGGATCGTCCACCGCCTGGATAAGGATACGTCCGGGGTGATGGTGGCGGCGAAGAGCGACCGGGCTCACGCCAGCCTGGCCAAGCAGATCAAGGACCGGACGGCGGGCCGCCGGTATCTGGCGCTGGTCCACGGCAACGTCCAGGCGGACGAGGGGCTGATCGACGCGCCAATCGGCCGCCACCGGACGGACCGCAAGAAGATGGCGGTGGATGCCGACCACGGCCGGGAGGCCAGGACGCGGTTCACGGTGCTGGAGCGGTTCGACGGCTTTACGCTGGTGAAGTGCAAGCTGGAGACGGGGCGGACGCACCAGATCCGGGTGCATATGGCGTATATCGGCCACCCGGTGGTGGGCGACCCGAAATACGGGCCGAAGAGTTCGCCGTTCAGGATCGCCGGCCAGGCGCTGCACGCGGCCGAGCTGACTTTCCGTCACCCGGTTAGCGGGGCGGAGTTGGTGTTTACGGCGCCGCTGCCGGGGGATATGGAAGAGATATTGGCGAAGCTGCGCAAACATAGTTGAGTAAGGTTGGTCAAAAAGCTCCAGATGCAAGGCGCACCGGAGAACACGACCGCAGGCGTACTTGGTTGCGTACGCCGAGGGAGGGTTCGAGGAACAACGCAGCAGATGGACTTTTTGGGCAACCGCGAGGGGGGAAAATCGTGGTCAGGCTTATCGACAAAACCGTCCTGATGGACGCCCAGGGCATCAGCCGGGCGATTATCCGCATCGCCCACGAGATTATCGAGAAGAACAAGGGCAGCAAGGACCTGACGCTGGTGGGCATCAGGACGCGCGGCGTGCCGCTGGCCCAGCGCCTGGCGGAGGAGATCGAGAAGATCGAGGGTGTGCGGCTGCCGGTGGGGCTTCTGGATATCACGCTGTACCGCGACGATCTTTCCACCCTCGGCTATCAGCCGATCGTGCACGAGACGCAGATTCCGTTCGATATCAACGATAAGAAGATCGTGCTGGTGGACGACGTGCTGTACACCGGGCGGACGGTGCGGGCGGCTTTGGGGGCGTTGACCGACATCGGCCGGCCGCAGGCGATCCAGCTGGCCGTGCTGGTGGACCGCGGCCACCGCGAGCTGCCGATCCGCGCCGATTTCGTGGGCAAGAACGTGCCGACGTCGCGCAAGGAGATCGTGGCGGTGCAACTGAGCGATACCGATAGCGCGGAGCAGGTTGTCTTGCAGGAGATAGAGGCTTAAAAAGGGCGGCGGCCGCTGATAAGCGCCCGTCTGCGTTGTGCCTGCAAGGGGCAGGCCGCAGTTCTAGGCGCTGACGAACCAACTCATCGACCTTAAGCATTAGTGCAAAAGAACCCCGGCGTACGACGCCGGGGTTCTTTTTGCGGGTTGACGGTGGAAGGCGTTTCCAGTACGATGGTGTCGTGATGATATTGCGGCAAGGAGCGGAAATGAGAATGCGGGTTTTCGAGACGGCGACGCTGGCCGGAATGCGGCTGGCGAACAGGATAATACGGTCGGCGACCCATGAAGGGCTGGGCGACCGGGAGGATTTCGCGGCGCGGCTGGCGGAGCGGTATATCCGCCTGGCGCAGGGCGGGGCGGGGGCGATCATCACCGGCTACGCGGGGGTGAGCAGGGACGGCCGGGCATGGCCGAACATGCTGATGATCGACGACGACGATTATATATCGGCTTACCGGCGGGTGACGGAGGCGGTGAAGCCGTACGGTGCGCCGCTCGTTCTGCAGCTGGCCCACGCCGGCGGCCGGGCGGAGCCGGCGGTGACCGGGGAAGAGGCCAAGGCGCCTTCGCGCCGCCGCTATAAGGGGGCGGCGACGACGGCGCGGGAGCTGACGGAGGGCGAGATCGAGCGGATAATCGCCGCGTTCGCGCAGGGGATAAGCCGCGCCTGGCGGAGCGGGTTCGACGGGGCGCAGCTGCACGCGGCCCACGGGTATCTGCTGGCGCAGTTCCTGTCGCCGGCGCTGAACAGGCGGCGCGACCGCTGGGGCGGGTCGGCGGAGAACCGCTTCCGGATCGTGCGGGAGATCGTGGACCGGGCGCGGCAGACGGTGGGCGATTTCCCCCTGCTGGCGAAGCTGAGCGCGTACGACTACGACGACGGCGGCATGCGCCTGGAGGAGGCGGTGAACTTGGCCGGGCTGTGCCGGGAGGCGTCGTTGAACGCGATCGAGGTGTCGTGCGGCAACGATAACTGGTTCTGCGTGGTTAGGTCGCGCCAAGTGCCGGTAGCGGCGATCCTGGAACTGGCGCCGGCTTTGCGGGGAGCGTCGTGGCTGAAGAAGAAGGTGGCGGCGCTGCTCCTCCCGCGGCTGTTTCCGACGTACGGGGAGCAGGAGAATTACAACGTGGCTGCGGCGGCGGCGATCAAGGCGGCGGTGGATATCCCGGTGCTCGTGGTCGGCGGGATACGGCGGCTGGACGCGATCGAGGGAATCATCGCCGCCGGGCAGGCGGATTATGTGTCGCTGTGCCGACCGTTCGTGATCGAGCCGGATATCGTGGCCCGGCTGCGCGACGGCCGCCAGGAGGGGTCGCGGTGCATCAACTGCAACTATTGCCTGATCGGCGTGGGGGCGAATCCGCTGCAGTGCTACTACGGCCGCCTGCCGGGGCAGAGATAGAAAATAAGCAAAAAGGATAAGACTTGCGTCTTATCCTTTTTTGTTTATAAGCAGCTTTTTGACGGCGTCCTCGTCAGGGGTGACGAAGACTGTTTTCTGGTGGTCGTAGATGACGAAGCCGGGTTTGGCGCCGGCCGGTTTTTTGACGTAACGGCGGCGGGTGTAGTCGACGGGGACGGTGGCCGAGGCGCGGGCTTTTGAGTGGTAGGCGGCGAGCATGGCGGCGGCGGCAAGGGCTTCGGGGGCGGGCTCGCGGCCGGCGCATTTCAAGATTACATGGGAGCCGGGGATATCCTTGGTGTGGAGCCACAGGTCGTCGGGGCCGGCGTGTTTGAAGGTGACGAGGTCGTTCTGACGGTTGTTGCGGCCGATGAGGACGGGGGTGCCGTCGGGGGCGGCGGCCGCAAGCGGCG
Source organism: Selenomonadales bacterium (assembly GCA_029976065.1). Taxonomy (GTDB): domain Bacteria; phylum Bacillota; class Negativicutes; order Sporomusales; family UBA7701; genus Anaeroselena. The sequence continues at coordinate 6,909 of JARKNV010000035.1, read as the reverse complement.
CGGCGGGCGGCAGGGGGCGGCGCTTGCTTTTTTCTTTTATATAGCCTGCCTGGATCAGTTCCTGGCGGATTTCGCCGATTTCGTCGAGGAGGGCGGCGTGGTCGAGGGCGACGGCGACGCTGTCGAGGTAGGCGAGGTCGGCGCGGCATTCGGCGAGTTGGGCGGCGAGGCTCTGCTGGGCCCGTTTGGCTTTGTTGTATTTGACGTAGTGGCGTTTGGCGTTGGCGACGGGGCTGAGGAGGGGATCGAGAGGGATGGCCAGCGGGGCGGCGTCAGCGGCGTAGAGGTTGGGGAGGGTGACCTCACGCGCGCCGGCCGGCACGACGTGGAGGTTGGCCATGAGGAGGTCGCCGTGGAGGCGGTATTTGTCGGCTTCGTCGGCGGCGGCCAGTTCGGCGGCGAGGACGCCTTCCTTGCGGGCGAGGCGGGCCGTTTCCTGGGCGAGGATTTTCTGCAGGGCGGTTTTTTCCGGATTGACGGGCTGGCCCTGGAAGTTGGCGGCGTATTCGACGGCGGCGGCCATGGCCGGGAAGGTCCGGAGGTCGCCGGCGAGGTGCTCGGGACGGAAGGCGGCGACGGCGAGGAGCTTGCTCCCGTCGGGACTTAGGGCGACGGTGGGCTGGCTTTCGCCGGCGGCTATGGGGGCGGCGATGCTGGCGACGGCTTCGGCGAGGGCGCCGGCGTCGGCGTCGTCGAGGCGGTCGACGGGGTGGTCGGCGGGGAGGCCGGCCCGCCAGGCGATTTCCTTGGCGGAGACGGGGCCGACACCCTCGGCGGCGGCGACGATGGCTTTGGCGAGGCCGAGGCTGCCGTGGCCGGCGCGCAGGGCGGCGACGAAGGCGGCCGGGTCGGCGGCGAGGAGGTCGGCGCGGGGCTGGCCGGGAGGGAGGGCGTAGGGGCGGCCGGGCAGAACCTGGCGGACGCGGCTGAGGCCGGCGCCGATGCGGCGGATGGCGTCGAGGACGATGCCGTCCTGGACGAGGATGAGGTTGCTGTGTTTGCCCATTATTTCGAGGATGAGCTGTTTGGTGACGATGAGGCCGCGCTCGCCGCGGATGTCGACGGCGAAGGCGACGACGCGGTCGAGGCCGTGCTGGGTGACGGCGGCGATGCGGCCGTCTTCGAGGTGTTTTCTGAGGAGCATGCAGAAGGAGGGGGGAACGGCCGGATTTTCCGGCAGGGACGCGGGCAGCCAGGCGCCGGCGTTTTCCGGGTTGGCGGACAGGAGGAGGGCGATGTTTTCGCCCGGCTGGCGGAGCCATAGGCCGAGGCGGGTTTTGTCGGGCTGGGATATCTTGTCGATGCGGGCGCCGGCCAGCCGTTGGTCGAGTTCGGCGACGAGCGGCCGCAGGGAAAGGCCGTCGATGTTCATGGGGGAAACCTCCGCGGTAATTTTCGCCATTAGTATATCATCCCTGCCGTAAGGGGTCAAATGCATGTCAAAGTGTCGTGGCAACGGGTCTAAGGCTGCCAGTTTTGGAATATCATGGTTAGAGAACGGCCGTTCAGAAAGCCCCAGATGCTAGGCGGGCCGAGCATGTGAGCGGAGGCGTACATGCTGGCGTACGCCGAGCGAACACGCGCAGGACCAACACCGCAGATGGGGCCTTTCCCGCGCCAATGGGCGCGGATAGCTCAACTAAGGCTCGGGCTAATCGCCCTTGCCAAGTTTCGCTTATCAACGGCCGCCACGATACAAGGGGTGAAAACTTATGGAGAAGTGGCATGCCCGAACGGCCGCCGACGCCCTGACCTACTGGCGGACCGACCGTAACGAGGGGCTTACGAACGCCGAGGCGGCCGAACGGCTGAAGCTGTTCGGCTACAACGAGGTGGCGGAGAAGGAGCGGCCGGCCTGGTGGCGGCGGTTCCTGGCCCAGTTCCAGGATTTCATGGTGCTGGTGCTGTTGGCGGCGACGCTGATTTCGGGGCTGTTGGGCGAGTATGCCGACGCGGTGACGATTATGGCGATCGTGGTGCTGAACGCGGTGCTGGGGTTTATGCAGGAGAACAAGGCCGAGCAGTCGATGACGGCTTTGAAGAGGCTGACGGCGCCGACGGCCCGCGTGATGCGCTACGGCAACGTCCAGCACGTGCCGGCCCGCGAGCTGGCGCCAGGCGATATTCTCCTGCTGGAGCCGGGGGATGTGGTGGCGGCCGACGGCCGGCTGGTGGAGACGAGCAACCTGGAGGCGGAGGAATCGGCGCTGACGGGCGAGTCGCTGCCGGTGCGCAAGCTGGCCGACCGGGTTTATGACGAGGATGTGACGGTGGGCGACCGCAAGAATATGGTGTACGCCGGGACGGTGGTGACCCGCGGCCGGGGAGCGGCGATCGTGTGCGGCACGGGGATGAATACCGAGGTGGGCCATATCGCCGGGCTTATCCAGGCGGCGACGGAGGAGGAGACGCCGCTGCAGCGGCGCCTCGACCATCTTGGCCGCTGGCTGGTGTGGGGCTGCCTGGGGGTGTGTCTGGTGGTGGCGGCTACCGGGGTGGCCAGGGGCGAGCCGCTGCTGCTGATGTGCCTGACGGGCATCAGCCTGGCGGTGGCGGCCATCCCCGAAGGGCTGCCGGCGATTGTGACGGTGGCGCTGGCGCTAGGGGTGCAGCGGATGATCCGCCAGAACGCGATTGTGCGGAAGCTGCCGGCGGTGGAGACGTTGGGCTGCACGACGGTGATCTGTTCGGACAAGACGGGTACGCTGACTCAGAACGCGATGACGGTGCGCCAGCTGTACTGCAGCGGGAAAACGTACGAGCTGAGCGGGGTGGGCTTCGAGATCAAAGGCGAATTTTTCCTCGACAAGCAGGAATTCGATGCCAAAAAGGATAAATGTCTAATGCAATGCCTGGCTATCGGCTGCCTGTGCAATAACAGCGTGCTGAAGCAGGGCAGCGTGGGCATTTCCGGCCTGTGGCGCAAGAAGGGCGCCCGCGGCTGGTCGGTGGAGGGAGACCCCACCGAGGGGGCGCTGGTGGTGGCGGCCGCGAAGGCCGGCTTCTGGCGGGCCGAGTTCGAGAAGGGCGCCCGCCGTTTGGCGGAGATCCCCTTCGAGGCGGAGCGACGCCGGATGTCCGTGGCTTACGGCGGGCCGGAAGGGGCGACGCTGTATGTGAAGGGCGCGCCTGACACCGTTTTGGAGCTGTGCCGTTATTATTACGACGGCAGTGCCGAACGGCCGCTGACGCCCGAACTGATCGCCCGCATCGGCGCCGCCAACGAGACGATGACGAGCGGGGCTTTACGGGTGCTGGCGATGGCGTATCGCCGCCTGGGCCCGGCCGAGGGCGCCGCTGTGTCCGAGGAGGCCGAGCGCGAGCTTGTTTTCGCCGGCCTGGCGGGGATGATCGATCCGCCGCGCCAGGAGGTGAAGGAGGCGATCGCCCTGTGCCGGCAGGCCGGCATCGGCACGGTGATGATCACCGGCGACCACCGCAATACGGCGGTGGCGATCGCCCGCGAGCTAAGGATGTTCCGCGACGGCGCTTCACGGGCGCTGACCGGCGCGGAGGTCGATGCGCTGAGCGAGCGCGAGCTGGCGGCGGCGGCGGCCGAGACGGCGGTGTACGCGCGGGTGTCGCCGGCCCACAAGCTGCGGATCGTGAAGGCGTTGAAGCAGAAGGGCCATATCGTGGCGATGACGGGCGACGGGGTGAACGATGCTCCGGCGGTGAAGGAAGCCGACATCGGCGTGGCGATGGGGCTGTCGGGCACGGACGTGACCCGCGAGGCGTCGTCGATGACGCTGGCTGACGACAATTTCGCGACGATCGTGGCGGCGGTGGAGGAAGGCCGGGGCATTTACGACAATATCAGGAAGTTTATCCGTTATCTGCTGGCGTGCAATATCGGCGAGGTGCTGACGATGTTTCTGGCCGCGCTGGCCGGGCTGCCGCTGCCGCTCCTGCCGCTGCAGATTCTGTGGGTGAACCTGGTGACCGACGGGCTGCCGGCGATGGCGCTGGGGGTGGACCCCAAGGCGCCGGATACGATGTACCGTCCGCCGCGCGACCCGGCGGAGAGCGTTTTTTCCCGCGGCCTGGCGCGGAAAATCGTTTTCCGCGGCATCCAGATCGGCCTGACGACGCTGCTGGTGTTCGCAGGCGTTTACCTGGCCAGGGGCGATCTGGCCCTGGCGCGGACGATGGCGTTCGCGACGCTGGTTTTCTGCCAGCTGTTCCATGTGTACGACTGCCGCTCCGAGGTGCTGACGATTTTCGAACTGGGCCTGTCCACCAACAAGTATCTGTTGCTGGCCACCGGCTGTTCGGCGCTGATGCAGGCGGCGGTAATCCATCTGCCGCTGCTTGGCGGGATTTTCGGGACGGTGCCGCTGGGCTTGACGGAATGGGCGATCGTGCTGGTTTTGTCCGGCTGGACGACGATCGTCGGCGGGCTGCGCCACGTTTTGCTGCGGCGGCGCTCGCCGGTGCGTTCGGCTTACAGCCGGGTATAATATATAGGAATGAGGACTATTAACGTTTCTGACGGAGGGATATTATGCAGTTTTCTAAGTGGCAGGGCGCGGGCAACGATTTCGTGATCGTGAACGGGTTCAAGGAGAAGGTGGCGGGGCTGGATCTGGCCGCCGCCGGCCGCCTGGTGTGCGATCGGCATTTCGGCGTGGGGGCGGACGGGCTGGTGTTCGTGCTGCCTTCGGATACGGCCGATTTCAGGATGCAGATCATCAATTCGGACGGCAGCGAGGCGGAGATGTGCGGCAACGCGACCCGCTGCGTGGCCCGGTATGTGTATGAGCAGGGCCTGACGGACAAGACGAAGGTTACGCTGGAGACGCTGGCGGGGCCGATCGGGCCCGAGCTGGTGTTCAAGGACGGCAAGGTGAGCGGCGTGCGCGTGGATATGGGCAAGCCGCGGTTCAAGCGGGGCGAGATTCCGATGAGCGGCCCGGCGGAGGAGACGGCGGTGAACGTGCCGGTGACGGTGGACGGTCGCACGTATTACGGCATCGGGCTGAATATGGGCAACCCCCATTTCGTGATTTTCCTCGACGATGTGAGCAAGGTCGAACTGCCGGTGACGGGGCCGAAGATCGAGACGGACGCGCTTTTCCCGCGCAAGGCGAATATCGAGTTCGCCCAGGTGCTGGGCCGCGCCGAGCTGCGGATGCGGGTGTGGGAGCGCGGCGCGGGCGTGACGCTGGCCTGCGGCACGGGGACGTGCGCGACGGTGGTGGCGGGGGCTTTGAGCGGACGCTGCGACCGGACGGCGCTGGTGCATCTCGACGGCGGCGATCTGACGATCGAGTGGGCCGCCGACGACCGGGTGTTTATGACCGGGCCGGCGGTGGAGGTATTCCGCGGACAGTTTTTGCTCAAATTATAGGGGAGGTGTCTAGAAAGTCCATCTGCGGCGTACCCGCAAGGGGCAGGCCGTCGTTCTATGGTGCTGAAGCACCAAGAACTCCGCACTTGCTCCTCGGCTGCCATCCTGTGCGCAGTTCTTAGCGCTTTAGCGGTTAGAACTGCGGCCTACCCTTTACGGGTGCAGCGTACGTACGTGTACGCGCGATGCCGTTGAACTAATCCGTGCAAACAACCTCTATAAACGTTGTCGCGGAGGAAACGGTGGTGTCAGCCTCCGGTGCGCCTTGCATCTGGAGCTTTCTAGACATCTTCGTACAGTACAAGCTCTAAATGTTATGGTTATTATTAATTTTTAGATTTAGGGGGAAGTATTATGGCGCTGATCAACGAGAATTACCTGAAACTGCCCGGCAGCTACCTGTTTGCGGAGATTGCCCGGCGCGTCAACGCTTTTAAGGCTGCAAACCCGGCGGCCGACGTCATCCGGCTGGGGATCGGCGATGTGACGCGCCCGCTGCCGCTCGCGGTGACGGCGGCGATGCACGCGGCGGTGGACGAGATGGGCAAGGCGGAGACGTTCCGCGGCTACGGCCCGGAGCAGGGCTATGCCTTCCTGATCGAGAAGATCATCGCGAACGACTACGCCGCCCGCGGCATCAAGCTCGACACGGACGAGGTGTTCGTGAGCGACGGCGCGAAGAGCGACGTGGGCAACATCCAGGAGATTTTCGGGGTGGAGAATACGGTGGCGATCACCGATCCGGTGTATCCGGTGTACCTGGATACCAACGTGATGGCCGGCCGCACCGGCGTGCTGGGGAGCGACGGCCGCTTCGCGGGCATCGTTTATCTGCCGTGCACGGCCGAGAATAATTTTGTCCCGGCCCTGCCGGCGGCGAAGGTGGATATGGTGTACCTGTGCGTGCCGAACAATCCCACCGGCACGGCGCTTTCCAAGACGGAACTGAAGAAGTGGGTGGACTGGGCGAAGGCCAACAAGGCGGTTATTCTGTACGATTCGGCGTACGAGGCTTATATCCGCGAACCTGAGGTGCCACACAGCATTTACGAGGTGGAAGGGGCCCAAGAGGTGGCCATCGAGATGCGCTCGTTCTCGAAGACGGCCGGCTTCACCGGCACGCGCTGCGCGTACACGGTGGTGCCGAAGACGGTTATGGCCTATACCAAGGACGGACAGGCCCGGCCGCTCAACCCGCTGTGGAACAGGCGGCAGACGACGAAGTTCAACGGGGTGCCGTATATCGTCCAGAAGGGGGCGGAGGCGGTGTATTCCCCCGCCGGCCGCGAGCAGACCAAGGCGACGGTCGAGTATTATATGGCGAACGCCGCCATCATCCGCGAGGGGCTGAAGAGCGCCGGCCTGGAGGTTTACGGCGGCGTGAACGCGCCCTATATCTGGCTGAAGACGCCGAACAACCTGGACTCGTGGGCGTTCTTCGACAAACTGCTGACCGAGGTCCACGTCGTCGGCACGCCGGGCAGCGGCTTCGGCCCGTCGGGGGCGGGGTACTTCCGGCTGACGGCTTTCGGCAACCGCGAGAACACCGAAGAGGCGGT
>JARKNV010000010.1 GCA_029976065.1 Selenomonadales bacterium | reverse complement strand
CGGCGAGGGCGGCAGGTCCGGCGCCGATTATCAGATGTTTGCTTCTGTCCATAGCGTCCTCCTTATTCAATCCCATGTCAGCCAATTGGTCTCGGCCACTTTCTGGCCTTTCATGGCGGCAGCGGTGAAATTCAGGGCCTTGTCGATGTGGTCGTACGTGATGTCGGTATTGCACAGTCCGTCGATGAAGTCGATGGTCGTCTTGGGCGGATTGACCATATCGGCCATAGCGGCCCGCATTTCCATGTACAGATGCCCGCAATTCCAGCCCAGGCAGACGCTGCGGTCGATAACCGCAACCGCCTTCTTGCCTTCAAGTACTTCTGTCAGCCTCTCCCGCGGATAGGGACGGAACATCCGCATCCGGGCCAGACCGGCCTTCAGCCCACGGTCGCGCGCGGCATCAACGACCACCCTGGCCGTACCGGCGCAACTGCCGGCAGTAAGGATGAGGATTTCCGCGTCATCAGCGCGGTAGGTGTCGACCATGCCGCCGTACTCGCGACCGAAGGCGGCCTTAAATTCCCGTTCGACCTCGACGAACTTCGTTTTTGCCGCCTCGAACGCCTGCATCGTCTTGTAACGGTACTCGGCAAATTCCTTGCCGACGATGCTGGGGCTGAAGTGCAGGTTTTCGCCGGACAGCAGCGTAGTTCGGCCGCTGTTCTTCACCGGCGCGAGGAACTTGTCGACAGCTGCCTGGTCAGGGATATCGACCCGTTCGGACAGATGGGAAAGGTAAAATCCGTCGTAGGCGACAACCACTGGCAACAGGATTTCCGGGTCCTCGGCCAGGCGGTAGGCCATGATCACCGAATCAAGGATTTCCTGGCAGGTCTCGGGTTCGATCTGGATCCAGCCGCTGTCGCGGATGCTCATAATGTCCTGGCGGCCGCCGCCGACACCGCGCATCGACGGCGTTTCCCGGGTGACGTCGACCATGACCGCCGGCACGCGCATGCCGGCACAGTACATGAGCGCCTCGTTCATATAGGCCAGCCCCCAGGACGAAGTAGCGGTGAACACTCGCCCTCCGGCCACACCGGCTGCCGTGATCACGCTCATCGAAGTGTGCTCGCCTTCGACTTCGACCATCTCGCAGTCCAACTGCCCGTCGGCGTGGAAGTGCGCCAGTTCTTCCGCCAGCGGGGTCTGGGGCGTTATCGGATACATCGCGATGACATCCGGCCTGGAAAGGCGCACGCCGTGAGCCGCAGCCTTATTGCCGGTAAGTACCTTAATCAATTAGATAACCTCCTCCGCCGTCATCTTGATGGCGTGGGCCGGGCACATGTTAGCGCAGACCCCACAGCCTTTGCAGTAGTTCAAATCGGGGTGGTAGTACCCATCTTCGCCCGCCTTCATGCAGCCCACGGGGCAATATACGCTGCACCAGCCGCACAGCCGGCAGGGCGCTTTGTCGAGTTCCGGTCTCCTGTACCGCCAGTCACCGGTGTGGACGGTGAGTAGCTTTTTGTTCGCGTCATCCCAAGCCGCGGCATACGGAGTCGTTATTACCGGCGGTTTTATGCCCACCGGGGCATCGTGAGGGCCTTCTTCCCGCGCGGCAACCTTCTCCGGGGTGAAACGGGCAACGTGCACTTCCGCAAAGCCCCTTTCCAGGCTTCTGATGTTTTTCGACAGAATCTTCCCCTGGAAATACAGCGTCAAAGCTTCCTTTAGGTCGTCCAGCCGCACCAGGCCGGTAGCCTTGGCGAACGCTCCCAGCATACAGGTATTAGTGATTGCCGTGCCGGTTTCCTCAAGGGCGATGCTTACCCCGTCGACGGTGGCGAGTATCTGCTGATTCAGCTTTAAGTCCTCGATAGCCTCCGGGTGCTTCGTATTGGCGACGATCGTGCCGCCGGCCTTGAAGCCGTCGTAATGCGTGCGATTCTCGGTCAGCGACTGGTCGAGCATCAGCAAAATATCCGGCCGGTAGACGCGGGTCCGTTCGCGGATCGGTTCCTCGCCATAACGCGCAAACGCCATAACTGCCGAGCCCCGCCGCTCCACGCCGAACGACGGGAATACGGAAGCATATTTCCCCCCGAGAACAAACGCGTTGGCGAGCATTTCGGCGGCGATGACCGTCCCCTGGCCGCCCCGGCCGTGTAACCTTATTTCACCCATTCAACAAACCTCCATTTCTGTGGCGATATACCCTGTCAGGACTTCAGCACGAGCCGTGCGTCGACTACGGTGCAGCCGTCGGGATAGCAGAACACCGGGTTGAAATCGAGCTCGGCAATTTCGGGATATTCGGCTATCAGCTTCCCGGTGTTGACGAGCACTTCGCAGAGAGCTTCGAGGTCGCAGGGTTTATCGCCCCGCACACCTTGCAGCAGTTTATAGACCTTGGTGTCGCGCACCTGTCGCGCCGCTTCGTCTTTGTCCAGCGGCGCCAACCGGAAGGATACGTCCTTGAATACCTCGACGTAGATCCCGCCCATACCAAACATGACAACCGGGCCGAACTGGTCGTTGCGCAGTCCGCCTACGACAACCTCAATGCCTTTCGGCATCTGCTTCTGGACTAAGACCCCGCCAATCTCCGCGTCAGGGCAGTTTTGTCCGACGTTATTCATCAGGCGGTCATAAGCCTCGTCGAGCTGCTCTGGCCCGCCTATGCCGACGATTACGCCGCCGACGTCAGATTTGTGTACGATCTGACGGGAATGAATCTTGATGACGACCGGATAACCCATGATTTGCGCAGCAGTGAGACATTGTTCCTTATCGGCCGCCAACACCGTCGTCGGGCACGAAATATTGTAGGCCCGGCAGATCTTCTGCGCCTCCAGCTCCGGGATGACAGTATCCCCGGCGGCAATACTTGCGGCGATTATTTTCCGACAGTCCATGCTGCCCCCCCGTTTCTCCGCCGATACTCACCGTACCTGACCATATTTACCATTACCCGCGCCGCGTCGTCGGGGAATTCAAAGGTCGGCAGGCCATGCTCTTCAAGGAGAGTCCGGCATCTGGCGACGGCATTGCCGGCCAGCATGACCGACAGAAGCGGTTTTTTCTTTTCTTCCGGCACTGAATTGTAACCTTCAACAATGGCCGCGGCCAGTTCGTCATCCTTGATGAACCCCGGAGGGGTAGTCATGAAGATGATGCCGTCGATACTATCGTCGTTCATCAACGGTTTGAGGGCGTCAGTATGCATTTGGGGTGTGACCGAGGCGGTCATGTCGATATAGCCGTCAGGGCTGCCGATATTGGCGCTGGCGACAAGGTGCTTGGCCACCTCCTGCTTCAACTCGTCGCTGAAATGGGCCAACGATACTTCTCCTGTGGATACGAGTTCGTCGACACAGATGGTGCTTGGACCGCCCACAACGGTAAGGATGGCTATCCTGTTGCCTTTGGGGAGGGGCATTTTATCGAATACCCTTGCGGTGTGGTAGAACTCGGCCACGGTCTGCGCCCTGATGACGCCGGCCTGGCGGAAAGCGCCGTCGTAAATGTCGTTGTTGCCGGCGATGGAGGCGGTGTGGCTCTGGGCGACGTTGGTACCCAGCGACGTTTTCCCCCCCTTGATGACGACAATCGGTTTCCTCCGAGTGACCTTGGCCGCGATGTCGATCAGCCCGCGGGCGTCGACGATGCCTTCCATATACATGGCAATTACTTTGGTTCTCTCGTCGTCGCCCATATAGGCAAGCAGATCGCGGAAGTCCAGGTCGGCCATATTCCCGAGAGAGACGAACTTGTTTACGCCGACCAATTTCTGGTCCCTGGCCCACCGGAGGAAGGAGGTAGCAAAGGCCGCGCTTTGACTGATGACGCTAACACCGCCTTGGGGAGTATTGGGTGGCACACTGAAAGTGGTGTTGACTCCGTTGTAAGTGTCGGCAACTCCCTGGCAGTTCGGGCCGATAATCCTCGCCCCGCTTGCCTTGATTGTGCTTATTAGGTCGTTTTGCAGCTGGACGCCTTCGGCGGTGGCCATTTCCTTGAAGCCGGCGGTGACCACGGCGACCGCCCCGGCGTCGCCTTTTGCGCCGCGGCGCTGGGCGATCTGCCGGGCTACCCCCAGGCTGTGCTGCGCGCCTACGGCGATGACGATTAGATCGACTGGGTCCGGGATGGCCATAAGGTCCGGGTAGCATTTCAGTCCGGCTATTTCTTCCGAACGGGGATTAACGGGAAAAACTTTGCCGGTAAAGCTCATCTGTTTGGCAAACTGAACAATCTGGTTGTTGGGGCTGCCCGGCGTCGCCGAAGCGCCGACCACGGCCACGCCCCGGGGCTTGAAAAAGTTATCGATGGGGGCTATATACGGTTCCGCCATCTTGGCCGCTTCCTCCTTATTGAAGTCAGTAAAAATCAAGATTTTCTTTCTGTCATATCCGTCAGTTTCTGACCGACTGTCCTGAGGTTTTCCAGCATTACGGCTACGGTCTGAATGGCCTTCGCCTGTTCCTGGGTGATCACATTGGTCTGTTCCACATTTTTCGCGACTAGTTCGACCGAACCGCGAAACTTATTCAGCATATCGCTTATGGTGCAGGCCGATTTGTTGCTTTCGTCGGCTAATTTTCGGACTTCCTCTGCGACCACTGAAAAACCCCGCCCGTATTCTCCGGCCCGGGCCGCTTCAATCGCGGCGTTGAGGCCCAGCAGGTTCGTTTGTTGAGCGACCCGCCGGATAATTTCCAGAATTTCGTCGGTATTATCTACTTCACCGGCGGTCGTTTTAGCTGTGCCGGCCGTTTCCAGGCTGGTGGAGGCAAGTTCCTGGGACGACGCCGATAGTTCCTCAATCGCGGCTACAGCCCTTTCAAGGGTGGCGTATATTTCTGCGGCGTACTGCTGAATTTGCCGAGCCCGTTCCATTTCCCGCGAGCGTTCATTCTCCTGAGCCCTGGCCACGTTGATCGCTTCGCTTATGGCCTTTTTAACTGCCGCCGCACCCGAATCAAGACTCTCCCCGGCAAGACCGTATTTTTTCGCCGCTTCCAATACCGCAGGGAATCCGACGACACCCTCGACTCCAAGTTGTGAAAGCTCCTTCAGCACCTGCTGCAGATGATCGGCGTCGCGCCATGGCCGCAAAAAAATGTCCAGGCTGGCGAACCGCAAGTCCTGGGCGGCATTGTCAAGCAACCCAGCGCTGGTAACGACGCCGACTTTCGTAATCCCGGCAGCGGCGAGCCGGCCAACGGGCTCCAGAATGTCCATCAGCGTGACATTGATTTCGACAACCGTTCTGCCGGGTAACTGTTTAAGAGCAACTGCCATACTCCCCCGGCTGATAATTACGTCCGCATCAGGATAACCTTGAGCCACCGATAGCGCTTGTTGAAGATCAGCCACTTCGACGGACAGATTTATTCCCATTTCAACAGTGACCTTTTGAGCCAGATTGGCCAAGCTCGGGGTCGGAGCAATAATAAGGATTGAACTCATGATTACCCTCTCCGGTTTATTTCTGGAACCCCAATCGGCAGCTTTCAACCGGGCACAGGCGAGTTCGCGTGAAACAATTCACATTCTGAGTTCAAGCGGTTTTACAGGGCCGGTGGGGGGTCGATTTTTTACTTTTTTATCGAATCGGCGTACCACCGCCCCCGGCTGGACTAATTGTGAGCTACATAGCCGGAGGCCGTGGCACTGCCGGAGGGAGGGGGGATTGGCTGCGGGTAGTTTTATTGGATGCCGAATTTCTTCGCCCATCCGTCCAATACGCTCCAAGTTGCCAGCGGCAAAACTGCACCCTTTTCCGTCCGCTGCTTGAGAGTATTGGCCTCGATCTCGCCCGGGAGGAAGATTTCCGTAAAGCCTTTCACCAGTTTTGAGCTTTTGAGTTCTGTTCTGCTGCGCTGCATACCGGCGAAGAAGTCGTCGACAGCCAGGAAGTCCTCGATATTGACGAGAACGGCAAAATGGCCGATATTCTGGGCTTGCGCCAAGTCGCCGTATAGGGAAGTGATTCCCTGGCCGAAGTTCGAGCCGGTCATGATGCCGGCCATTATGTCGATGATAAGCGACAAGCCGTAGCCCTTGGGCCCGCCGACAGGAAGGAGAATACCCTCGAGAGCCTCCTTGGGGTCGGTTGTCGGCTCGCCGTCCTTGGTGAGGGCGACGCCGTCCGGCAGCTTGTAGCCTTTCTGGGCGGCGAGGAAAACCTTGCCGCGGGCGCTGGCGCTGGTAGCCATGTCGAGGATGACCGGCTCTCCCTGGGTGGGCACGCCGAAGGATATGGGGTTAGTACCGATGCTGAGGGTTGTGCCGCCCCATGGAGCCATCAACGGGGTGCTGTTGGTCATGGTCATAGCGGCCATATTGGCCTTAGTCGCCAGTTCGGTGTAGAAGCCGAGCATCCCGCAGTGATTGGTATTGCGCACCCCTACCGCGCAAACGCCGGCGGTTTTGGCCTTGGCGATCCCCATCTCGATCGCCTTGGTAAAGGCCACCTGGCCGAGACCGCCCTGGGCGTCGACCAGCAGCAGGCCGGCCTTTTCCTGAACTACTTTCAGATCGGTGACTGGTTTGACGCTGCCGGCCTGGATGCGCTTGAGGTAGATATCGAGCCAGCGGACGCCGTGCGATTCGACGCCCTTTAGATCGGCGTTGACCATGATCTCGGCCACCGTGGCGCCGTCCCAGCGGGGCACGCCGACTTTTTCGAGCAGGTCGGTCACCAGGTTTCTGAGATCTTGTGGTCCGATTGTCACGATATCGTTATCGATGCTGACTTTCATTCCCGTTCACTCCTTTATTTTGCCAGCCGTTCCCACACCTGGGGGTTAATGATGTTGGCCGGCTTCCTGCCGAGGTAGAAATCGGCGACCGCCCGGGCCGAGCCGATGGCCAGCCTCTCGACCGCATCGTCGGTGGCACCGGCGATATGAGGCGTCAAAAGGACGTTAGGCGCGCTGAATAGCGGGTTGGACAGGCTAGGAGGCTCCCGCCAGAAGACGTCGAGAACGGCGCCGGCTATTTTGCCCTCCTTAAGGGCGGACGCCAAGGCCTGCTCGTCGACGAGTTCGCCCCGGCCGGCGTTGATGAGAACCGCAGTCGGCTTCATTTCGGCCAGGGCGGCCGAGCCGATCATGTTCTCGGTCTCCTTGGTCGCCGGGGTGTGAAGGGTGATGAAGTCAGCCCTGCGGTAAATTTCTTGCACGTCGCGCACCAGTTTTACCCCTTTGGGGGCTTCTTTTTTGTAAGGATCGTAGCCCAGAACTTCCATGTGGAGGAAGGATGAGGCCATCTCGGCCACCTGGGCGCCGATCTTGCCCAAGCCGACGACACCTAAACACCGCCCCGGCAGCTCGCTGCCGCCCAAGCCAAACTTTTTCACAAGTCCGGGTAGAGAGGCGCCCTGCTGGAGTAGCTTGCCTTCCCTAAGCGCTTTGTCGCCCAGGAGGAATTTACGCGACACCATCATGATGGCGGTAATCACGTACTCGACGACCGAGTAGGAGTTGGCGTCGGGCACGTTGGCGACGAGGATGTTGCATTTGTCGGCCATGGCGAGATCGATGTTGTTGTAGCCGATGCCATGACGGCCGATGATTTTTAGGTCTTTGCCGGCCGCCAGCACTTCGCCGGCAAGCTTGCTCGTGCGGACGATAATCCCGAACACGTCTTCCTTGACAAGCTTCGTCAGGGTTTCGGTATCGGTCGAGGGCGATACGACGATTTCCAGGCCGGCCTCTTTCAGTATCTTGACTCCCGATTCGTGGATAGGTTCGGTTAGCAGCACTTTTGCCATTGTGATTATCTCCTTTTCCAGGTCGCTAGAAGTTAGGACTCTGCCTGCAGGTCAGCGGATGCCCCATCTTTAAGTTTGCGGGCTTTGCGGTACTGATAGGCGAGAATGGCGATGCATAATGCCAGGCCGGCGTAGTCGGTGATCGCCATTGGAATGACGAGGAGAATCGCAGCCAAAACGCCGAGGACCCGTTCGAGCGTGGTAGCCTTGGTTAAATACCAGCCCATTGCGGCGCCGCCGAGAACGTATATGCCCAGCATGGTGATGAAAGTGCGCCAGATAATCCAATACGCCGGGCCCTGCATGAGGAGCGCCTGGTCGTTGGTGATGACGAAGGGGATGATGAACCCGCCAAGCGTGAATTGGAAGGCCATCCATCCGGTCTTGGCGGCGTCGGCCTGGGCGATGCCCGAGGCAGTGTAGGCCGCAAGGGCGACCGGCGGGGTTACGAACGACAGCAGGGCGAAATAGAAGACGAACATGTGGGCGGCGAGCACGGGGATACCCATCTGGATGACGGTCGGCACCATCAGCAGCACGACGATGATGTAGGCCGAAATGGTCGGCATGCCCATACCGAGGATGATGCATACCACCATGATCGCGGCCAGGGTCAGCAGTTGGCTGCCGGCGGCCATGGCGAGGAAAAAGGCGCTGAACTGCAGGCCGAGGTTGGTGCTGATGACGACGCCGATGATGATGCCGGCGGCGGCGCAGGGGATGGCGACAGCCGGCAGCGTCCTGACCGCCGATACAAGGCCGTCAAGGCACTTCATCGGCAGCATGCGCGTCTCCTTGCGCAGGAAGCTGAGAACGATCAGCATCGCGGTCGATTTGAGGCCGGCGGCCATGAGGGAGTTGCCGATTCCCATGAAAACGACCAGGGCGCCGAGGGGAATCATCAGGTGGCCATACCGTTTGACCGATTCCTTGAGGTTTGGCAAATCGGCCTTTGGCAGCCCCTTGAGACCCACCTTCTGGGCGTAGAAATCAACCTGGAAGAAAATGCTTAAGTAGTATAAGATGGCCGGGATGGCGGCCGACAGAGCGATCTGGCCGTAAGATATGCCGGTGATTTCGGCCATGACGAAGGCGGCGGCCCCCATTACAGGCGGCATGAGTTGGCCGCCGGTCGAGGCTGCGGCTTCGATGCCGCCGGCTACATGCGGCGCAAAACCCGTCCTTTTCATCAGCGGGATGGTGAAGGCCCCGACGCCGACGACGTTGGCCACGGCGCTACCGCTGATCGTGCCCATGGCACCGCTGGCGATAACGGCCGCCTTGGCCGGGCCGCCTCTGGCCCAGCCGGCTATGCGGAGGGCTGTGTCGATGAACAGTTTGCCGCCGCCGCTGACTTCAAGGAAAGCGGTAAATAGGATGAAGTAGAAAACGTAGGCGATGACCGCCCCGATAGGCTGACCGAAGACACCGCCAGGGGAAAGAATCTGGTTGTCGACGAAGTCCGCGATATTGGAGCCGCGATGGCCGAGAGGGCCGGGAATCCAGGGTCCGAGGAAGCCGTAGGCCATGAAGATGGCGACGATGATCGCCAGGCTGGGGCCCGCGGCCCGGCGGGTCGTTTCCATAATGATGGCAATAAGGGCCACACCGAGGAAAAGGTCCATGCCGGTAGGATCGTCAATAAAGGGAATCCTCATGGATATACGTTCGGCGCTTATAAGAACATAGACAATTTGCACCACCATGATGACTCCCATCGCCCAGTTGGTATACTTCTCCCACTTCGACTGGGGCGGTTTGAGGCAGACCAACAGCATGCACAACGACAGGAAAATCAACCGGTGGACCATGATTGGGACCATGGCGAAGGACATAGCCATTAGCTGGAAGACGAGCATGGCAACAGCCAAGCCCCGTTCAACCCAAATTCTCCAGCCAGTGTGGATTTGTTCTCTGGTTTCTTCCAAAACCGTTTCCTCCTACTTTTCACTTCCCTGAGGCCCGGGGCACCGCACCGGCACCCCGGAGCCTCCGGTCGGATACTACTTCATATAGCCTTTTTCCTTGTAGTATTTCTCGGCACCGGGATGGAGAGGAATGAAGCCGTTCTTCTCCGGCGTCCAGGCCGTTGCCGGGTCGAAGTCGACGAGACTGGCATGGACGGTGGCCAGTTTGGCCTTGTTTTCACACAGGGCTTTTGTGATCAGGTAAGCTACATCGTTGGACATCTTATTCGTGGCGATAACGCCGGTGGGGTAGCCGATGGCGGGCACGTCGGCATTGACGCCGGTGAACTCGCCTTTTTCGAATTTCAGGTTAGCCTGGTGGCCGTACTTATCGACAAGATATTTGGCCTTATCGGATTCGAGGGCCAGGAAGCGGATGCCGTCGCGCAGGGCCATTTCCATGATGTCGGGCTGCTTGTAGCCGACATTGTGGATGAAAAGGTCGGCCTGGCCGTCCTGCATCTGCTGGATGGCGACCGGCAGGTCGATGTGGTTGACCGAACCGCCCATCTCTTTTATGCTGTCGTAAGTCATGCCGTAGGCCTCAAGAACCTGGCGGGCGAGGGCTTCGCCTGCGCCGCCGCGCTGCACGGTGACGAGGCGGATCTTCATCTTCTTGTCTTTGATTTCCTGGATGCTTTTGATGCCGAGGTCGGTGCGAATCATAATCCCGATACGGTGAGGCTTGTTCAGGCCCCCGACGAGCCCCCGGAGGTTGTCCATCTTACCCTTGCTCTCATAGTCGACGATGCCTTTGTAGGCCCAGTTTGACGCTGTGCTAAAGGAAAGGCCAATGTCAGCCTGACCCTTGGAAACGAGAATGGGGTTGCCCACACCGCCCTGATAAGGGAGAACATCGATTTTCGAGCCGGCCGGTAGAGCGGGTTTTATGATCTCGGCCATGTTTACAGCGTAAATATACCAACTGCCGCCGACGCTGAAGGAGGCGAACTTTAGATCAATGGGTTTAGTGAGATCGGCCGCTTTGTTGCCTGCCGGCGACCCGCCCTGCTGCGAGCCGCAACCGGCGGCGATGAGACCCAGGATGACGATCGCGATAACCAGATACCGCTTGTTCACTTCTTTTTCCCCCTTTATTTTAAGTGCTTTAAAATAGATAGGGTTCTGACGTGTACTGAAGATTTACTTAAACCCACCTCCTTACACTTTCAATTAACCTGACCATCTTGGGAAGAGCTGATTCTCGACGCCGAGCGAGTCGGCTATGCGGCCGACCATCATTTGCACCAGGTCGTCGATGCTGCCGGGACGGTGGTAAAATCCTGGACTGGCCGGCAAAATAGCAACTCCCAGGTTGGACAACTTCAGCATATTCTCGAGATGAATCGGACTCAGCGG
>JARKNV010000009.1 GCA_029976065.1 Selenomonadales bacterium | reverse complement strand
CGCGCTCTTCAGCCGGTCCGACCCGGCTGACCTCGGCCTTCTGCTGGAGTATAACTTCGGCGGGCCGGCGGGCGACAAAACGTGCGAGGAACTGGTTGCCCGGATCCGCTACAATGGCTCGAACACTATCGCTCACCTGCTTGGCCGGGATGCGGAGTATCTGGATATCGTCCGCAACGTGGCCGACAAGATGAGCGTCAGGTGGGCTCCCGGGGAAGACGAGGAAGCAATCGAGAAGAAGATCCTCGGGGAGGTTTTCACCCGCGCCTGGCAGAAGATGTCGCCGGCCGAGCGCGCCCCGATCGCGAAGCTGTTTGCCGAGCAAGGGGTGGAGACGGACCGCATCAGCAAAATGCTTGTCGAGGGTACGATCGTGGAGTTTATGCCGACGATCGGTTATCTGGTGACTTGGAATTTCGCCCGCATCGTGGCGGCCGCCGCGGCCCGCCAGGCCGGGGCCGAGGCGCTGGGCGGCCTGGTGGCCGGGGGGCTGGATCTGCTGCTCGGGCCGCTGGGCATCATCCTGGGCATCGTCATTATGGCGGTGGACCTGGCAGGGCCGGCGTACCGGAAGATAATCCCCACCGTGCTGCAGATCGCCTACCTGCGCGAGAAGGCCGCCATGGCCGGCCGGATGCCGCCGGCAGCCGATTGACGGGAATTGGCGCTGCTGGTATTATATAGATAGAGACAGTTGTACACGGGCCAGCGCCGACGGGCGGCGTGATTCCGGGCAGGGGTCATCAGCAGGGGGGCTGGCAAGATTCGGAGAAGAAGGAGGGAACCTTCCAGCTACGCCTGGTAGGTTCTTTTTGCTGATTGCCGTGTTTCGGCAATATTTTACCGGTTCGGTGGGGTAAAATTATCCCTGTTGGCCAAAACCCAAGAAGCGGGGAATTATGATGAGTCACCTCAGGGCGATAAGCGGGTATGATCGTTATCTCTTCCACGAAGGGCGCCATTTTCGCAGTTACCGGATGCTTGGCGCGCAGCTGGCGGAAAAGGCGGGCGTGAAGGGGGTGCGGTTTGCCGTTTGGGCGCCGAATGCCAGAGCGGTCAGAGTGGTCGGCGATTTCAACGGCTGGGCGGGCGACGACCAGATGCGCAGGCTGAAGGCTTCCGGCATCTGGGAGCTTTTCGTGCCCGGCTTGGACGAGGGGGCTATCTACAAATATCAGATCGTGGCCGCCGACGGCAATGTGCGCGAAAAAGCCGACCCGTACGCCTTCTGGGCCGAGGTAAGGCCGCTCAGCGCGTCGCGGGTGTATGGGCTGGGCGGGTATAAGTGGGGCGACAGCCTGTGGCAGGGCGGCGAGCGACAAACCGGCAGCGTGAACAAGGCACTGGCCATCTATGAGGTGCATCTCGGTTCCTGGCGGCGCAAGGAGGACGGCAGCTTTTACACCTACCGCGAGTTGGCCGACGAACTGAGCGAATACGCCGCCGACATGGGATTCACCCATCTTGAGCTGCTGCCGGTCGCCGAGCATCCCCTTGACGCTTCCTGGGGGTATCAGGCGACGGGCTATTACGCTCCCACCAGCCGCTACGGCAGTCCCGACGACTTCAAATATTTCGTCGACCGCTGCCACCAGAAGGGGCTGGGGATCATTCTCGACTGGGTGCCGGGACACTTCTGCAAAGACGACCACGGCCTGAGGATGTTCGACGGCAGTCCGCAGTTCGAGAGCGGCTGGCCGGCGCGGGCCGAAAACCACGGCTGGGGCACGCTGAACTTCGACTTCGGCACGCCGGAGGTATGGAGCTTTCTGATTTCGAACGCCCTGTACTGGTTCGATGTATACCATATCGACGGCCTGCGGGTGGACGCGGTGGCGAATATGATCTACCTCGATTACGGCCGACAGGAGGGCGGCGAATGGCTGCCCAACGAGCACGGCGGCCGGGAGAACCTCGAAGCGATCGCGTTTCTCAGAAAGCTCAACGAGGTTGTCCATTATTATTACCCGCGGTCACTGGTCATCGCCGAGGAGTCGACCGCCTGGCCGCTGGTGTCCAGGCCGGTGTACCTCGGCGGGCTGGGGTTCGACTATAAATGGAACATGGGCTGGATGAACGACACGCTCAAGTATGTTGCCCTCGAGCCCATCCACCGCCAGTGGGAGCACCGCCTGCTGACCTTCTCCTTGCTGTACGCCTTTTCGGAGAACTTCCTCCTGCCCCTTTCGCACGACGAGGTTGTCCACGGCAAGAAGTCGCTGCTCGACAAGATGCCGGGGGACTACTGGCAGAAGTTCGCCAACCTCCGGGCTTTTTACGGTTATTTCATGGCCCATCCCGGCAAGAAGCTGCTGTTCATGGGCGGGGAGTTCGGCCAGTTCAGCGAGTGGTACGAGGGGCGCGGCCTCGACTGGATGCTTTTGGGCTACGAGCTGCACGCCAAGCTGCATCGTTATACCCGCGAGCTGGTCACCTTCTACCGCGGCGACCGCTGCCTGTGGGAGAACGACGACAACTGGCGGGGCTTCGACTGGATAGACTGCCACGACGCCAGCCAGAGCGTGGTCAGTTTCCTGCGCCGGGCCGACGACGGCGAGTTCACCGCGGCGGTGGTCAACTTCACCCCCGTTGTCCGCCAGGGCTACCGGCTGGGGGTGCCGCAGGCCGGCGTATATTGCGAAGCGTTCAACAGCGACCGGCCCGAGTTCGGCGGCTCGGGAGTGGCGAACGGCGTCCTGCCGGCCGAATCGCTTCCCTGGCACAATCAGCCGTATTCGGTCGTCATGACCGTGCCGCCGCTGGCGGTCGTATACATAAAGCGGGAATCAACATAGGGAGTAGGGAGGGATAAGCGATGGTGCATAAAGAGTGCGTGGCGATGATCCTCGCCGGCGGCCAGGGCAGCCGGCTGGGCGTTCTCACGCGCACGGTGGCAAAACCGGCGGTGCCGTTCGGCGCCAAGTACCGACTGATCGATTTTACGCTCAGCAACTGTCACAATTCCGGCTTCGATACCGTCGGCGTCCTCACCCAGTACCAGCCCTTCGCGCTGCACAGCTATATCGGCATCGGCAGCCCCTGGGATCTTGACCGCAACACCGGCGGAGTGCATATCCTCCCCCCGTTCGTCCGCTCCAAGGGCGGCCAGTGGTACCAGGGCAC
>JARKNV010000055.1 GCA_029976065.1 Selenomonadales bacterium | reverse complement strand
ATCCTGCTGAACACGGGGATGGCGCTCCCCTGCAGGCCGTCGGGATAGCCGCTGCCGTCCCAGCGCTCGTGGTGGTGGCGCATGATGCCGACGATCGGTCCGACGCCGGCGATGCCGGCCAGCATGTCGGCGCCGTCGGCGGCGTGGCGCTTCATTATTGCGAATTCCGCCGGCGTCAGGCGGCCGGGCTTGGTAAGGATCTCCTCCGGGGTCTTTATTTTGCCGACGTCGTGCATGACGCCGACCATGTAGGCGAGGTTTATTTCATCGGAGTCCATTCCCATCTGGCTGGCGAGGCCGGCCATGAGGTCAGCGACGTGTTCGGCGTGCATGGCGGTGTTGGGGTCGCAGTAGTATATCTGACGGCAGAAGTCCTCGATGGCTTCCATGTTGACCTGTTCGATGAGCGGCCGGCCGTTCGGCTTGTTATCCTTCACGTCTTCACCTTTCATGCCCGCGGTCTCAGCAGCCGGGGAGTTGAACGGATCGGAAATCGTTACATAATATTAGCGATTCAACATCGGTTTTGGCATTTCCTGCATAATTCGACAAAATCCCCGTCGGGCTGGCGGCCGCCTGCCCGTCGGCATATCCTACAGGGGGAGGGGTGGTGGCCGGTGGCCTTGCAGGATGGGGAAGAGCTGACTTTGCTGGCCGTGCTGACGGCGCTGGCGCTGGCGCAAGACAAGAAGGCCAGCGAGGTAGCCTTTTTGGCCGGATTCACGGTGGTCGTCAGCGATGTTCTGGCCTTTCTGGCGGTGATTCTGTCCGCGGAGGAGACCGCAGAGACGGAGAAGAAGGCCAAGGAGGACGAGGAGAAGTTAGCCAAGCGGCTGGAGAGGATCGAGGACCGGCTGAAGGCGCTGGCGGAGTGCTGCCAGGCGCAGGGGAAAAAATAGCACCCGCTCGCGCGGGTGCTTTCGCGTTTCTATAGCACAAGGACGGCGCCGGGTTTCATTATTTCGACTTTGGCTTTGAAGCGGGTTTCGACGGCTTTTTTGAAGGCTTCGGGGTCTTGCATTATCAGGGCGTGGGTGTTGTAGTGCATGGGGACGACGACTTTGGGATTGAGCATGCCGACGGCTTCGACGGCGTCGTCGGGGCCCATGGTGTAGTTGTCGCCGATGGGCAGCAGGGCGTAGTCGATCTTCTCCAGCCGGCCGAGGAGGGCCATGTCGCCGAACAGGCTGGTGTCGCCGGCATGGTAGACGGTGATGCCGGCGAGGTTGACGATGAAGCCGGCGGCGTGGCCGCCGGGGACGCCGGCGCCGTGGAAGGCGGGGGTGACGCGGACGTAGCCGAAGTCAAAGATCTTTTTGGCGCCGATCTGGAGGGGGACGACGTCGCAGCCCTGGTCTTTGAGCATGCGGGCGATTTCGGAGGTGGTTACGACTTTGGCGCCGGTGCGTTTGGCGATGGCGGCGGTGTCGCCGAGGTGGTCGCCGTGGGCGTGGGTGACGAGAATGTAGTCGGCGTGGATGGTGGCGGGGTCGGCGGCGGCCTGCGGGTTGCCGGTGAGGTAGGGGTCGATGAGGATGGTGGTGCCGCCGCTCGTGAGCTGGAAGGCGGAGTGGCCGAGGAAGGTGAGGGCGGTTTTGCCGCCCTGCCAGCCGGGGGCGGCGGCGGCCGGCAGGGCGGCGAGCAGGAGGGCGAGGCCGAGGGCGAGCACGAGCATTTTTCTGCGCATGACTTATCCTCCTATGTATTTGGTTTTGCTTGATTTTCTTGCGTACAATACATCGTCGGACGGAGGCTGCCTCGCCGCTTGCGTGGCTGCGGATCGAATACAGCCTGCCGGTACGCGGTTGCCGCTTGGGCTTGCCACCGCTACGGCGGCGGCCTTACTAGCGGGGCAACGACTCACGCGAAAGCAAGCTTTCGGTTCGCTGTTGCCCTGCATAGCGACTCGCACAAAACGCCATGCAGCGTTTTGGCTCGCTGCTAAGCTCGTCGCCGACTCCACCGTACCGTCGCCAACAGTCGTCCGTGACTGGTGGCTCCTCGCTCGGCCGTCCATGGCCTCGCGTACGGTGTCGTTAGCGGCTCTCTCGCTAAGTAGCGGCCGCGCGCCGTGACGCGAATCGTGGCCAGCCCAAGCGGCAACCGCCGCGAATCTCAATGCCTTCTACCAAAAACTCAACAACGGATTGCCGCGGCCGGTCAGAAGCCGCCAGATGCAAGGCGCACCGGATAACGCGAGTGAATCCAATGGCTTATTCCAAACGAAACGGCAGAAAGCCGGAGGCCGTTCAGAACCGCCCAGATGCTAGGCGGCTTTGCCGGGCGTGCCGCGACGCGTACTCGGAACGTACGCTAGCAAGCGCACGGCAAAACAACAACGCAGATGGGCGGTTATCAACGGCCGAGTTTTTGGAGTAGCCAAGCCATGTTTTCGCCGATGCTCCGCATATTGGCCATCCCCTCGTCGTCTTTGGCGACTTCGCCGATTTCCCGGCCGTAGACCATATTCCAGTAGGTGGCGCCGACGAGGAACATTTGGTTGTAGTGGAGGAAGTGGTACATGGTGTCGAAGGTGTGGGTGGCCCCGCCGCGGCGGACGGCGGTGACGGCGGCGCCGGCTTTGTGTTTGAAAATGTAGTCGTTGGCGCGGGCGACGAAGCCGACGCGGTCGATGAGGGCTTTCATTTCGGTGTTGACGTCGGCGAAGTAGGTGGGCGAGCCGAGGATGATGCCGTCGGCGGCTTCCATTTTGGCGATGTAGTCGTTGATGAAGTCGTCTTTTATGACGCATTTGTGGTCGCGGTTTTTGAAGCAGGCGTAGCAGGCCCGGCAGCCGCGGACGGGCTGGCCGGCGACCTGGAGGAGTTCGGTTTCGATGCCGTGTTGTTCGAGTTCGCCGAAGATTGTTTTGATGAGGAGGGCGGTGTTGCCGTCCTTGCGGGGGCTTGTACTGATGCCGAGGACTTTCATGGCGGTCGCTCCTTTGCTTTATTATTGCCGTCAGCCGGCGAGGGTGACGCCGACGAGGCGGCCGATGGCGTAGGTGGCGGCGGCGGCGGCGAGGCCGAAGAAGGTTTGGCGCAGGCCGGCGAAGAGGACGGGTTTGCCGGTGAAGAGGGTGATGGCGGCGCCGATGGCGAAGAGGCCGGCGGCGCTGAGGGCGGCGCTGAGGCCGACGGCGGTCAGGCCGCCGAAAAAGAGGAAGGGCAGGACGGGGATGATGGCGCCGACGGCGAAGAGGAGGAAGGAGGTGACGGCGGCTTCCCAGGCGGAGCCGCCGAGTTCGTCGGGGTCGATGCCGAGTTCGTCGCGGGCGAGGGCGTTGAGGGCGGTGGCGGGGTCGGCCATGAGCTTGCCGGCGAGGAGGCGGGCGCTTTCTTCGTCGAGGCCGCGGGCCTGGTAGATGAGGACGAGTTCTTCGGTTTCTTCCGCGGGCATGGCGGCGATTTCGTAGCGTTCGGCGCCGAGCTGCTTTTCGTAGAGTTCGCGCGAGCTTTGGACGGAGATCCATTCGCCGAGGGCCATGGAGATGGCGCCGGCGAGGAGGCCGGCGAAGCCGGTGAGGAGGATGCCGCCGGCGGCGATTTCGGCGCCGGCGACGCCCATGACGAGGTTGAAGTTGGAGACGAGGCCGTCGCTGGCGCCGAGGACGGCGGCGCGCAGGGCGTTGCCGCCGGCGGCGCGGTGGCGGCCTTCCATGCGGGCGAGGAGGCTGCCTTCCATGCCCTGGCCGGGCGCGGACCGGTTGATCTGCTGGAGGAGGACGGCGTGGGAGCGTTCTTCGGCGACCATGCCGGCGGCTTCGGGCTGGGCGGCGTAGCCGGACGAGGCTTGTTTTTCGGTGGCGGCGAGGGTGGGCATGATGAGTTCGGGGCCGAATTTGCCGGCGAGCCAGATGAGGGTGCGGGTGCGCCAGTCGGGCCGGAAGGGCCGGACGGCGCCGCCGGCGGCCTGTATGCGCCTGGCCCATTCGGCGGCGTGTTTGTTTTCGGTGGCGGCGAGGCGGCGGTAGACTTCGGCGAGCCTGGGGTCGGCTTCGCGTCCGGCGAGGGCGGTGTAGAGGGCGGCGCTGTTGAGTTCGTCTTCAAGGTTGGCGTTAAAACGTTTTATATCGTCGGCGGTAACGGTCATGGTTATTCCTCCGAAGGAAAAGAATCCTAGTTCATTTTATGTAATCTCTTCTGCCACGGTGCGAAAAAGGGACTGGGCGCGGGCCGCTCAGGGCCGCAGCCGAGGAGCAAGTGCGCCCCTCTTAACGCTTTAAGCAGGCGCACAGCGCTTTAGCGCTGATGCGATCGCTTATGCCCGTGGGGCGAAGCGGTTAGAGGGGCGGCCTGCCCTTTGCGGGGACGCCGCAGATGGCGGTCATCAACGGTCTGCCCCTGACTGATCAAATAAAAGCCGTAAGGTTTCTTCATTCAGGTCAAGCTCAGTATAGAGCGGGATGCCAAGCTCGGCCAGGGCGGCGGCGAGGACGCCGTTGCCCTGCCGCAGGGTGCGGGTGAAGGTGCCGTCGTAGATGGCGCCGACGCCGCAGGAGGGGCTGCGGGCTTTGAGGACGGCGGCGGTGACGGGGATGGCGCGGACGAGGAAGAGGGTTTGCCGGACGCCGTTCAGAAAGGGGGCGGTGAGGTCGGCGCCGTTTTGGCGGCTGATGCCGGCCCGGCCGGCGAGGACGGCGGCGCCGTCGCCGCCGGTTATTTCGGCGGGGGGCCGGGGGGTGGGCAGGCCGCCGAGCTGCTCGGGGCAGACGGGTAGGCAGAGGCCGGCGGCGGCGAGGTTGTCGAGGGCCGGGCAGCGGTTGTGGCCGCCGTCGTAGCGGCAGGCGAGGCCGAGGAGGCAGGCGCTGACGAGGATCACTGGTAGACGCGCCTTAGGAGGGCTTCCATTTCGGCGGGGGTGACGGGGACGGGGTTGACGCGGGTGGCGCCGAGGAGGGAGCCGGCGACGAGCTGGGGCAGGGCGGCGTCGAAGGTTTCGCGGGCGATGCCGAGGTCGCGGAGGGAGGCGGGGATGCCGAGGGTTTTGCCCAGGCCGCGGACGGCGGCGGCGAAGTCGGCGGCGCCGGCGGCGGCGGCAAGGCGGTCGAGCTGGCTCCGGACCCAGGGGTCGCGGGCGTTGAATTCGAGGACGTGGGGCAGGAGGATGGCGTTGGCGAGGCCGTGGCCGAGGTCCCAGAGGCCGCCGAGGGCGTGGGCGATGCCGTGGGCGGCGCCGAGGCCGACGTTGTTGAAGGCGAGGCCGGCGAGGGCTTGGAAGTGGTGGACTTTTTCGCGGCTGTCGAGGGTTTTGTCGCGGAAGGAGATGGGGAGGTATTCGAAGAGGCCGGCGGCGGCTCCCAGGGCCATGGGGCCGGTGAAGTCGTCGATGGCGCGGTTGGTGTAGCATTCGACGGCGTGGGTGAGGGCGTCCATGCCGGTTTCGGCGACGACGTTGGGGGGCATGGTGAGGGTGATGTCGGCGTCGAGGATGGCGAGGTCGGGGATGAAGGCCGGGGTGCGGAGGCCGATTTTGAGGTTTTGGTCGTGGAAGGTGACGACGGCGACTTTGGTTACTTCACTGCCGGTGCCGGAGGTGGAGGGGACGGCGACGAGGCGGATGGCGCGGCGCGCGGCGGGCAGGGTGCCGGCTAGGGCGGCGGCGAAGTCGAGGTCGGGGTATTCGGTGAAGAGGGTGATGACTTTGGCGGCGTCAAGGGCGGAGCCGCCGCCGACGGCGATGACGAGGTCGGGGGCGAAGGGGCGCATTTTGGCGACGCCGGCGAGGACGGCGGCGGTGTCGGGGTTGGCGGGGACGCCGGCGTGGACCATGGTGGCGCAGCCGTTGGCCTGGAGAATTTTTTCGATTTTGGCGACGACGCCGTGTTTGAGCATGGAGGAGCCGCCGGTGACGATGCAGGCGCGGCGGGCGGCGAGGGTGGCGAGGTGGTCGAGGGAGCCGCGGCCGCAGACGAGGGACCGGCCGCCTAAGTAGAGTTCTTTCATGGTATTTACCTCCTGAGTTTTGCCTTTTCTTGGGTTATTTCACACTGCGACGGGCAAATTCCTGCCGGTATGAAAAAAGAAGCAGGCGAGCCTGCTTCACTTTTCAGGGGGCGGGGCGTAGCCGTCGACGATTACGCGGATGCCGCCGCCGTGGGGGTCGAAGAGGAGGCCGTGGACGGGGATTTCCCGCGGGATGAGGGGGTTGGCGTGGATGCGGCCGACGACCTGGGCGACGTTGGCTTCGGGGTGATGGATGTTGCCGAGCCAGGCGGCAAGCTGGCCTTCGATCATTTTGATGGCGTCGGCGGAGATGCCCCGGGCGAGCATTTTGGCGGTGAGGGCGGCGGGGTCGGCGCCGGCGGCGCCGCAGTCTTCGTGGCCGATGACGAGGATTTCGCGGACGCCGAGTTCGAAGATGGCGAGCAGGAGGCTGCGGATGCTGGCTCCGAAGGGACCGGTGACGGAGTTGCCGGCGTTTTTGATGACGACGGCGTCTTGGCGGCGGATGCCGACGGCGGGTTCGAGGAAGTCGACGAGGCGGGTGTCCATGCAGGTGAGGAGGGCGATTTGCCGCCGCGGCAGTTTGCTGGGTTTGGGGGCTGCCGGGGAGAGGCCGGACGGCGGGCTGGCGACGAAGCGGCGGTTGGCTTCGAGGATCTGCTCGAGGACGGTCACGGTATCGCTCCCTTCGCGGGTGGGGGGATGCTGCGCCGGCTGAGGGGCCCGATGGTAGCTGCGTCGTTTTTGCTATATATTATTTGGCGGCCGGGAGAGTTCCTATTTTGGTAAGTATATTTCACGGCCAATTAAAAAGCGCTCCGGGCAGGCCGCCGGGAGCGCGGGTCGGGCGACGGGTCAGGGGCGGGCGGGGGCGAGGGTGCGCCGTTCGTGGTCGAGGAGCCATTGTTTTTTCCCAAGACCGCCGGCGTAGCCGGTGAGGCTGCCGTCGGTGCCGATGACGCGGTGGCAGGGGATGATGACGGGGATGGGGTTGCGGCCGTTGGCGGCGCCGACGGCGCGGACGGCGGCGGGCCGGCCGAGGGCGGCGGCGAGGTGGCGGTAGGAGATGGTGGTGCCGTAGGGGATGGCGGCGAGCCGGTCCCAGACGGCGCGCTGGAAGGGGGTGCCGCCGGGCCGGAGGGGGACGGTGAAGGCGGTGAGCCGGCCGGCGAAGTAGGCGGTGAGTTCGTGGAGGGCTTGCTCAAGGCAGGGGGGCATTGCGGCGGGCACGGGGCCGGGGCCGGCGGCGAAGCGGATGGCGACGATGCCGCCGCTGGCGGCGTCGATGGCGAGGGGGCCGATGGGGGTGTCAAGGGTGGCGGTTGTGAGGCCGGTCATGGTGTTTCCTCCTGTCCGGCGGCTTGCCGGCGCCAGGCGCGCGGGGAGAGGCCGGTGCGGGCGCGGAAGGCGGCGAAGAAGCGGCCGGGGGTGTTGTAGCCGACGGCGTAGGCGATGCCTGTGCCGGTGAGGGTGCCGTGGGCGAGAAGGTGTTCGGCGCGGTGGATGCGGAGGGTGTGGAGGTATTGGCGGGGGGAGGCGCCGGTGTGTTGTTTGAAGAGGCGGGTGAGGTGGGAACGGCTGAGGCCGACGCGGCCGGGGAGTTCGGCGAGGATGGCGGGGTTGTCGTATTCGGTGTCGAGGAGGAGGCGGGCGATGCGGATGAGGTCTTCGCCCGGAGGGATGAGGGCGTCGGGGCGGCAGCGTTTGCAGGGCCGGTAGCCCTGGGCGAGGGCGGCGGCGGGGCCGGGGAAGAAGAGGGTGTTTTCGCGGCGGGGGGGCCGCGATTTGCAGGAGGGACGGCAGAAGATGCCGGTGGTTTTGACGCCGTAGCAGAAGCGGCCGTCGTAGGCGGGGTCGCTGGCGACGACGGCTTTCCACATGGTTTCGTGGCTGATGTTGTCCATGGCGCACCTCGCGTGTTTTCTGGTTATAGCATATCATATTGCGGCGGTTTTTTCGTCCCGGTTTGTGCTGTGTTATTCGTCTGCGGGCCGTTTCGAGGGAGGATTTGCCAGCCGGCAGGCAGAATAGCAGAAAGAAAAGGCTTTTTGTTTCGCTGGAGGATAAGATGCGCAAATTTGTTGTGGCTGTGGTTGTGGCGGTGTTTTGTTTGGCGGGCGGGCCGGCGGCGGCGCAGACGATTGTGTATGTGCCGTTCGATAATCGCCCGGTGAGTTTGGATTATGTGGTGGATACGGCGAAGGCGGCGGGGTTGGAGATTGTGACGCCGCCGGCGGAGCTGCTGGGCAGCCGGACGCGGCCGGGGAATCCGGAGGCGCTGTGGGGCTGGCTGATGGAGAATTGCCGCACGGCGGACGCGGTGGTGGCGTCGAGCGACGCGCTGCTGTACGGGAGCTTGGTGGAGTCGCGCCGGCATAATTTGGCGGAGGATGTGATCGCGGAACGGCTGGCCCGTTTTTTGAGCCTGAAGATGGCGAATCCGGGGGCGCGGCTGTATGTTTTCGGGACGATTATGCGGTCGCCGCAGGCGAGTTTCGGCGGGGTGGAGCCTGATTATTACGAGGTTTACGGGCCGAAGATTTTTCGCCTGACGGCGCTGCGCGACAAGGCGGAGACGGCCGGCCTGAGCCACGGCGAAGAGGCCGAGCTGAAGGGCTTGGCGGCGGCGATCCCGGAGGCGGTGCTGGACGACTGGTTCGAGCGGCGGAATAAGAATTTCGCGGCGAATGTGGGCCTGGTGGATTACGTGAAGGATGGGACGTTCGCGTTTTTCCTGCTGGGGCGGGACGATTGCTCGCCTTTTTCGCAGTCGCATATGGAGTCGCGCCAGATGGCGGCGGAGACGGCCGGGCTGCCGGCGTCGAAGTATGCGTCGTTCCCGGGGGCCGATCAGCTGGGGATGCTGATGGTGGTGCGGGCGGCGAACAACGCGGTTGTCCGCATGCCGCTGGTGCGGGTGTTTTATGCGCCGGGGGCGGGGCCGGAGACGGTGCCTTCGTATGAGGATGTGCCGCTGGGCCGGACGGTGAATGAGCATGTGCTGGCCGCGGGCGGGCTGCTGCTTACGGGGACGAGGCCGGATCTGGTGCTGGCGGTGAATACGCCGGAGGACGGGGTTACGCACGAGGCGGGCGTTGCCGCTAACCGCAGCCGTATGACGGCCGCCGCGTTTGTTTTCGCGGGCGAGGTGGAGGCGAGCGTCGCCCGGGGCGAGCCGGTGGCGGTGGGTGATGTGGCGTACGCGAACGGGGCGGATAACGCGCTGATGACGGAGCTGGCCCGCCGCAAGCTGCTTTTCCGCCTGGCGGCTTATTCGGGCTGGAATACGGCGAGCAATACGCTGGGGTATGTGATCGGGCAGGGGCTGCTGGCGCCGCGGATGACGGCCGCGGCGAAGGACCGCCTGCTGGCGACGAGGCTGCTGGATGACTGGGCGTACCAGGCGAATGTGCGAGGGGCGCTGGGACGCGAGGTGCTTTATCCCGCCGGCGGCAATTGGTTTTATCTGAACGATATGGCGCCCCGCCTGACGATGGAGGTGAATCAGCGCCTGCGGGCGTTCGCGGCGAAGAATTTCCCGGCGTACCCGCTGGATAGGTTTAAGGCGGGCTTCCCGTGGAACAGGATGTTCGAGGTGGATATCAATTTATGAGGAAAACCGGCTGGCGCCAGGCCAGCCGGTTTTTTTTGCTTTTGTTGTAGCGGTTGTCTAGGGAAGCTCCAGGTGCAAGGCGCACCGGATAAGCAGACACAACGCTTTAGCGTTGATGTGATCGCTTATGCCCGAGAGGGTGCGAGCGCTTGCTAGCGTACTTGTTGCTGTACGCTAGCAAGCGCTCTGAGGAGCAAGTGCGCCGTTCTTAGTGCTTCAGCACGGCGGCCTGCCCCTTGCGGGTACGCCGCAGATGGACTTCCTCGGCAACCGCTTAGTAGCTGATGAGGGCGGCGAGCAGCAGGCCGGCGGCTACGCTGAGGAAGGCGGAGAAGATGCCGACGGCGATGTTGCCCTGGGGGATTTCTTTGGTGACGGTGAAGGGGGTGATGAGTTCGAATATGTAGAAGACGATGATTTGGAAGATGATGCCGATGAGGCCCCAGATGATGAGGTCGACGTAGTTGACGGCGTGATAGACGGCCGAGGCGAGGACGAGCGAGAGGCCGAGGATTTTGCCGCCGAGGTCGTAGGCGGTGGCTTGGGCGGCGTTGGCCTGGCGGCGGTCGTCTTCGTCGCCGGCGGCGATGAGCCGTTCTTCCTTGTAGGGGGTGGTGAGCATGAAGAGGTAGATGCCGAGCCCGAGAAGGGGCAGCGATACGCCGAGGTAGATGAGAAAGTTGACGATGTTGGCCCATTGGTGTCCCAAGGTGATCAGCCTCCTTGTTGTTCGCCGTCATTCGGCGAGACGGACGGGGACGAAGTATGCGAGGTCGTCGGTTATGAGGCCGCCCAGGCGGGCGACGACGGCCGCCGGCTGGCCGTTTATGAGGAAGGAGCCCCAGACGAGGCGGCCGGTGCGCGGTCCGGCGAGGGTGGGGAGTTCGGCGGTTTCGAGGTCCTGGTACTGCTGGTAGACCATCGGCTGGTCCCAGTAGTATTGCTCGCGGTCGCGGTCGATTATGCCGCCGTCGGCGGCGCGAATGGTGATGCCGCCGCCTTCGCGCCCGAGGACGGGTTTGGCGACGTGGGGGCTGCGGCCGGCGAAGCGGTTTTCGAAGTAGGTGGGAAGCATGTAGGCGGCGATGGCGTCGTGTTCGGCGGCGCTAAAGAAGCCGCCGGTTTCGCGGAGCGACCAGATGAGGGCCTGGAGGGCTTTGCTCTGGGCGATGAGGGCGCCGGGAGGGTTGACGAGGGCTAGTCGCTTGCGGGCGGCGAGGTTTAGGACGTGGGCGCCGGTGGGGTAGCCGTCGTGGTCGCGGTCGTCGGCGAGCAGGCCGAGGGGGTGGAGACGGTACCATATGTCGATGGGTTCGAGGCGGTCGCCGGCGGGGGCGCAGAGGCGGTCGTCCTCGACGCGCAGGTCTTTGAGGGGCACGAAGGCGCCGGCGAGGCCGGAGGCTTTGAGGAGGTAGCGGGCGGTGCCGGCGTCTTCGGCGTGCCAGTCGAGGGCGCTGAAGGCGACGGTGTCAGTGGCGCAGCCGAGGGCGCGGTAGCGGCCGACCGCCTGGGCGAAGGCCGCGGGCAGCAGGGTCTCGAGGCCGGCGTTGGGGTCGGCGGCGGCGTGGTAGGCGCAGACGCGGCCGTTGACGTGGAAGGCTTCGACGATGCCGCCGGGGGTGTCGCTGTTGAGTTCGAGCATTTTCCAGCCGGCCGGGGTGCGGGCGAAGTCGAAGCGGCCGATGAGGGTGGCGGCGTCAGGGAGAACGGCGAGGCGCACCGCCTCATGGGCGGCCGCCGGGATGCCGAGTCCGGCGAGCAGCGCGGGCGGGCCGGCCTGGACGACGGCGACCGTTTTGGCGTACACCCGGCCGAGCGCTTCGGTGGCGGCGCGGAGTTCCGCGAGTTCGCGCTCGCCGAGGGCGCGGGGGACGGCGAGGGCGTATTCCTGGCCGTAGAGCCAGTCCCAGGTGAAGAGGCCCTCGTTCCTGAGGGGGGCGTAGATTTCTTCCCGGGCGGCGGCGTAGTCCATCAGCCGCCGCCGCCGGCGGAGACGCCGCCGATGCCGCCGTGGGCCGCTTTGCCGCTGGATATGGTGGCGGAGCGGCTTGAGCCGGGAGCGGCCTGTCCGGGCGCGACGACGCCGGTGCGGGTGCCGCCGAAGAAGAACGGGGCGCCGTAGTAGTGCGAACCGCCGGCGCGGGCCGGCATGGGCTCGCCGTCTTCGTCGCAGTAGCCGTCGTCGTTGCGGTCGACGTGGGTATGGCCGGGGCGACCCTGGTCGGTTGAGGAGCAGCCGGCGGTGACGGTCAGGAGGGCGGCCATGAACAGGCTGAGCAGGGCGGCTGTTTTGTTGTCGCGTTCCATAGCAATCCCTCCCTATGTTTTTTGGGCGTAATAAATGTAGGCTTTACGGTCTTCGTCCAAGACCGTCAGCGTTTTCTGCCATTCTTCGCCCAGCCAGAAGAAGTAGTCGCTGCCGAGGCAGAGGACGATGTCGACGGCGTCGGTGAACTGGCGCGCTTCGATGAGTTGGCCGGGGGCCTCGCTTTCCCCGTCCTGGCGGATTTCGACCTGGGCCCCCGGACGGCTTGCGGGCGGCGCGGCGGCGGCCGGCGCGGCCGGGCCCTCCTCGCGGAGGTAGATGACGTAGGTCAGGGGCTCGCTGGCGGTCGAGGTCCGCTCGTACAGTTGGCCGTTTTTGATGAATTTGTCGCACAGGAAACGGGCGGCAATTTCGCCGCCGTCGATGGCGTCGTAGGTGTAGAGGACGGGGTAGTCGTTCTCTTCGTCGAACAGGCGGTATTCAAGATTGGCCAAGTACTGCTCCTCCTCCGCCCCGTTTTAGTGCTATTGTACCACGGGGCGGGCGCTCGCGCGATGGTTTATTGAACCAGGGGCGGCCGCAGGCGGGCGTTGCCGCGCATGTCGATCGCGATGGTTTCCTCGACCCTCCCCTGCCGGTGGCCGACCAGCCAGCTTGTCAGGTTGGCGGCCGCGCAGGCGTGGTTGGGGATGACGGCGAGCTTGTCGCCGACGGCAAGGGCGGTGTCGCCGCTGACGGCGAGTTTGCCCACTTCCTCGGACAGGCCGGCGACGGTCAGTTCGGGATGGTCCCTGACGAGGCCGAAGCCGGCGGTGAGGGAGGTGCCGTGGGCTCCTTTGTCGAGGCCGAAGCATTTGCTGCCGGCGTCGATGATGAGGGTGTCGGGACGGGGCCGGGACAGGACGGTGGCGAGGACGGTAAGGGCGCAGCGCTCCGCCGGGACGACCCCGAGGGCGATCTGGGCGTTGTCGTAAAAGACGTAGTTGCCGGGCCTGAGTACGGTGGCGACGCCGCTGGCGGCCGCGTGCGCGGCGGTCGGGGTGCTGCCGGCGGCGACGACGGGGACGGCGAAGCCGCGCTTCAAGAGAGCGTCCCTGGCCTGGGCGAGGGCGGCGACTTCGGCCCGGGCGGCGGTAGCGACGCCTTCCGGAGCGGCGGCGGCGTATACCTGACCGGGATGGGTGGCGATGCCTTTGAGCCTGAGTTGTTTGTAGCCCGCAAGGGCGGCGGCGAGCTCGGCCGCCTGCGCGGGGGGCACGCCGAAGCGGTGCAGGCCGCTGTCGACAATTATCAGGTAGTCGAGGGCGGCGTCCGCGGCGTCGAGGGCGGACGCCAGGGCGCGGGCGGCGGCGGGGCCGTCGAGGGCGACGGTGAGGCGGGCCTGGCGCGCCAGGCTTATCACCCGGGCAAGGTTTTCGCGGCCGGCCACGGGGTAGGCGTGCATGAGGTTGGTGAAGCCGGCGGCGGCGAGCTGCTCGGCTTCGTCGAGCGTGCCGGTGAGAAAGCCGGCCGCGCCGGCCGCTTTCTGCCGGCGGGCGATGGCGGTGCTTTTGTGGGTTTTGACCATCGGCCAGAGTTCGGCCCCGGTCCGGGCGCAGACGGCCGCCATATCGCGGATGTTGGCCTCGCAGACGTCGAGGTCGAGAAGGAAGCTCGGGGTGGCGAGATCACGGAT
The DNA here is from genome assembly GCA_029976065.1 of Selenomonadales bacterium. GTDB lineage: Bacteria > Bacillota > Negativicutes > Sporomusales > UBA7701 > Anaeroselena. The sequence goes on along the minus strand of JARKNV010000055.1, from coordinate 39,954 downwards.
GTTCACTGCAGCACCTCCGATTATTATGGTTTGGTAATTGGGGATAAATTCCACAACAGACAATTGATTACCTTTATATTGCGCCCTTTCTTTATTTTCGTATGAATATATACGGACCGTTCAGAAGCCCCCAGATGCAAGGCGGCTCCGCCGGGCGTGCCGCGACGCGTACTCGGGACGTACGCTAGCAAGCGCCCGGCGAAACAACACAGCAGATGGGGGCTTATCAACGGTCCCATTGTTATTCGGAAGGAGCATAGCGGATTTCCCAGGTAAGAGTCCCCTTCCTCGCCAAATCCTTGAACACCCGTCGCTCATGGAAGCTGTAGCCGAGGACGCTGATTTTCTTGGCCCGCCGCTGGGGCGAGAGGACGAGGTTTTTGCTCCCGGGCGGGACGGTCTCGACGCCGCCATCCTCCCATTCGATTCTGATCGCCGATTTGTGGGCGTTTTCGCCGCTGGCGCTGAAGGCGACGACGACGACCTCGGCGACCGCCGGGCCCGCCAGCTGCTGGACGATTTCGGCCCGGCCCTCGAAGGGGACTTCGTCGCCGCGCAGGGTGAGGAGCGGCGGCAGGTTTTTGATGGTGACGGCGCCCGGCGGAATGGCGGGCGCGGCCTGGGGCGCTTCGCCGCCGGGACGGCCGCAGGCCGCGAGGATTATCGTCAGCGCCGCGAGGACGACGCCGGCGAAAAGCAGGCGGTGATTTGTCATGCTCATCCCTCCCGCCTCTATTGTAAAAGGGTGACGCGCCGGACACAAGGGGCGGAGCGGAAAAAGGCGACTCCCGTCCATATTTTAATACGTATCATAATAATTGTTATTACAATATGCACAATAATATGGCCTTGATCGGGTTGGCGGAAAGCAAATTGTGCTATATATGGCGGAACCTCCCAGCAGCCGTTTTCTCCGTCTGCCGCCCTCCCCTTCCCCGCCCTCTTGGCCGGGCGGCGTTGGCAAAAGACGGCAAAAATGCGGCGGGGCCTCCCGGACGGCCGATTGGTCCGGCCGCCTGGAAGACCCCAGGAGGGGCGGAACCGCCGCGCCCGGTACGAATCCCTCGCCGGCGGTTTTTAAAGGCTCTGAGAGGCTTTCAGGGCTGGCGGCAATCGAAGATAGCCTTGAGCCCGCCGGGAGGATCGAAGGCGGCCGCGCCGTCGGCCAGCCGGTAGATGCCGCCGATGAGGGGTTCGACGTCGACGAGGCGCCTGGCCAGCAGGCGGAGGGCGGCGTCGGTCGGCCCGCAGCGGGAGCCGACGAGGGTGAGCTCTTTGACCACCCAGTAGGTGGACGAGAGGACGGCGGCGGCGGCGAAGGTGCTCTTGAGGACGATGCGGCCGCGGGGCTTGACGAGGGCCTGGGCGGCGGCGAGGCCGGCAGGGCTGCCGGTGCATTCGGCGACGAGGTCGAAGGGGGCGCGGGCGGCGGCTTCGTCGGCCGTGGCGGTGGCCGCGAGGCCGGCGAGGAGGGCGAGCTTGTCGCTGTGCCGGCCGACGACGGTGAGGTCGCAGCCGGTGAGGGCGAGGACGCGGGCGACGAGCTGGCCGAGTTTGCCGTCGCCGAGAACGGCGACCCGGTCGCGGGGCCGGATGTGGCACTGGTCGCAGATCTCGAGGGCGGCGGCCAGCGGCTCGGCGAAGACGGCGGTCAGGTCGCCGACGCCGGGCGGGACGGCGCGGAGGTTGGCGAGCGGCAGGGTGAGGTATTCGGCGAAGGCGCCGTCCTTGGCGGTGATGCCGAGGACGCGGCGGCTCGCGCAGTGGTTGGGCAGGCCGTCGCGGCAGGCGGGGCAGAGGCCGCAGCCGAGGTTGATGTCGGCGACGACTCTTCTCCCCTCCCACCCTTCTCCCTGCTCGACGACGCCGACGAATTCGTGGCCGAGGACGCCGGTGAAGCCTTTGTAGCCGGCCATGATTTCGCGGTCGGTGTTGCAGACGCCGGCGTAGAGGACTTTGACGAGGGCTTCGCCGGGGGCGGGCACGGGCACGGGGTAGTCGGCGCGGTATTTCAGTCGGCCGTCGAAGTAGAGGCAGCGCATGGCGGGTCGCTCCTTTTGGTTTCTATGTGATTACATATATTATACTGCTATCAGCCACAAAGAACGAAGCAGCAGCTTGAATTCAAACACTAATTCGGCGTATCCGATCTGGGTTCGCCCCCCGTTACGACGGCGGTCTTACTAAGCTCATCGCCGACAGCACCGTGGCACCGTCCGAATCGCGTCCGGCTAAGCGGGCGGTTCTCGCCGCCGTCCATGGCGGCTCGCGCGGTGCTGTTACCGGCTCTCTCGCTAAGTAGCGGCCGCCGCCTTACTTGAAGGAGGCTCACCCAGACCGGATACGCCGCGCCGCAGGCGGCGGAGAACGCAGGCACAGGCGCCGTTGCGGAGGCCGAATACGCGCCGTTGGCGAAGGGGGCCGGTAACACGAACGTACGCCCGTCCATGGACGGACGGGCGAGGAGCCACCTGTCACGGACGACAGTTGGCGACGGTACGGCTGTGTCGGCCCGAGCCTTCGCCCTACAGGCATAAGCGATCACATCGCCGCTAAAGCGGCGTGTGCCTGCTTACGGCGCGTTCGGCCGAAGCTCCGGCGCATAGCCTGCGTTCTCCGCGGCGGTCTCCGACCAAAAGCCTATTTCCCGAGGCGTTTGAGGGCGGCGAGGCGGGTTTCGGCGAAGCGGATTTCGGCCAGCCAGGCGAGGCGGTCGTCGCGGGTTATGGTGATGAAGGAGGTGTAGCCGGCGACGGCTTCGGCCCTTTGGGCGCGGAGCTCGGCGCCGAGAGCACGGATGAGGTATTGGAGCACGTCCTGGGATTTATCGAGGGAGCGGGCCTTTTCGAGGTGCTCGATTGCTTTGGGGTAGTTGCCTTCGTGGGCGAGGACGAGGCCGAGGTTGCCCCAGGCGGGGGCGTAGTCGGCTTTTATTTTGAGGATGGCGGCGAAGTCGGCGCGGGCGGCGGGAAGGTCGCCGGCGAGGATGGAGGCGTAGCCGCGGCTGTTGAGGAGGTTGACGTCGCGGGGGGCGAGCGCGAGGGCGGAGCTGTAGTAGCCGATGGCTTCGGGGAAACGCTCGCGTTCGTAGTAGGCGTGGCCGATGGCGGAAAAGGCGAGCGGGCTGTTCTGGTTGGCGTCAAGGTAGCGGGCGAAGTCGGCGGCGGCGGCGTCATACTGTTTGGCGTCGAGGTAGAGCAGGCCGCGCACCAGGTACATGTGGGTGTTGGCGGGGTTCTTGCCGAGGGCGCGGGTGGCGGCGTCGAGGGCGGCCGGCTTGTTGCCGAAATGCAGCCAGGCCTGGGCTTCGGCCCCGGCGAGGAAGCCGCCGCTGTAAAGGAGGACGGCGGCGGCCAGGGTGACGGCGGCGACGGTCAGCCCTTTGGCGGCCGGCGAAAAGGCGCGGGTCTCCTCGCCGAGGGCGGGCCGGAGGACGAGGACGGCGAGGGCGCCGCCGAGAAAGCCGCCGAGGTGGGCCCAGTTGTCGACATAGGGTTCGGAGAAGCCGAAGAAAATTTGCAGGGCGGCGAGGAAGCCGACGAAGGCGCCGATGCCGCGGTCGCGCAGGTAGAAGTCGGCCCGGCGGCGGTAGAAGACGACGGCGACGGCGCCCATGAGGCCGAAGATGGCCCCCGAGGCGCCGACGCCCGGCCCCGGCTGCATCGCCAGGCTGAGGAGCGAGCCGGTGACGGCGGCGAACAGGTAGATGACCGCCGTTTTGGCGAGGCCGAAGGCGTGCTCGGTGGCCAGGCCGAGGATGTACATGAAGACGGTGTTGCCGAGGATGTGCTCGAAGTCGCCGTGGAGGAAGGCGGCGCTGACGAGGCGCCAGGTTTCGCCGGCGAGCACTTTGTCGCGGTAGAGGGCGCCGGCGGCGATGATCGAGTCGCTGCTGACGAGGGCGCCGGTGGCGAGCTCCCACAGGAAGACGGCGAAATTGGCGATGATGAGGGTGACGATGAGGACGGGGAAGTAGGACATGCCTTTTTCGAAGGGGACGCGGCTGTCCTTGGGACGGACGGGAACGAGCATGTCGGGGGTGATGAGGAGGGGCCGCTCTTCGGGCGGGGCCCAGGCTGTCTCGGGATTTTCGGGGTTCATCAGCGTCCCTCCCCGGTGTCGAGCAGCACGCCCAGGGCGAGGGCGACGCGCCGGTCGACAACGCCGGCGGCGTCTTCGCTCATGTCGAGGGTGTAGCGGTCGAAGATGGTCATTTTGCGGTTGAATTCGCCGCGGACGGTTTCGCGGTCGGCGGCGTACAGGACGAAGTTGGTGCGGAAGAAGGCGATATCGACGATGTAGCCGGTGAGGCGGCGGAGGAGGGATAAGATGATGGAGTCCTCTTCGGCGACGAGCAGGAGGGCGTCGTCGGGGCCGTAGACCCGCCAGCGCTTGCGGAGGAAGTCGGTGAAGCGGTTCTTTTTATAGGTGGCGAGGATATTGCCGTGGAGGTCGCGGAGGGTGAAGCGGGTGGTGGGGAACTGGACGACGTAGTCCTGGGTGACGGTGAGCAGGGGCGAGGTTTTGTTTTCGTCGGGGTAGAAGGTGATGTGGCGGACGGGGCCGATGAAGTAGGCGGCGGCGAGGGCGACCAGCGTCCAGTTGAAGTACGGCACGGCGGTGGATATGATATTCGCCAGGATGAGGAAAAGGACGAAAAAAATAAGCCTTTGCGCCAGCAGCGCCGGGCGCTCGACGTAGAGCAGCGGGCTGCCGTCCTCGTCGCGGACGTGGTATTTGGTGTTGATGGCGAAGTGCTTTTCGCGGAGGAGGAAGATGTCGCGGTCGAAGACGGCCGGCACCCGGCGGGCGGGGGCGCGGAAGACGCCGCCGCAGGCGGGGCACTGCAGGAGGCGGCCGGCGTACTGGCTTTTGAGGTTGTAGAAGGCGCTGCAGGTAGTGCAGTTGACAGGCACGGACATGGGGGTTGCGCTCCTTCGTCCGCCATGTTCGGCGGCAGCGATTATTGCCGGGTAATAGCAGATAATTATCGGAATGAAGTGGATACTGAGTTTCTGCCCCGCAGAGCGGCAAAAGCTCCGGCTCCGGTCCTCCGGTCGAACGCGCCGTAGGCTCGCTCCGTGCGCCGCTGAGCACCGTCGTCAACTGTCGTCCCTGACAGTATCCTCCTCGCGCGGCCGTCCATGGCCGCGCGTGCTGCGGCGCTCTCCGCTCGCCAACGGCGCGTAACGGCCTCCGGAATGTCGCCGTTCGCATTTTACCGCTCTGCATATGGTCCCCAAATATGCGAGCGACCGTTCAGAAGCCCCCAGATACAAGGCAGGCTGAGGACGCGACGCGCGTCCTCCCGAATAGGCAAACGGCCGTTCAGAAGCCCCCAGATGCTAGGCGGAGCGAGGAAGCGTAGCGACGCGTACTCGGTACGTACGCTAGCAAGCTCCCGCAGCTCCAACAACGCAGATGGGGGCTTATCAACGGCCGTCAATGTTACTAGGCCTGAATAACCTGATTACGGCCGGATTGCTTGGCGTGGCTAAGCGCCCTCTCCGCCCTCTCGACCAGTTCTTCGGGGCGGGCCGCTTCGCGGGGGGAGATGGTGGCGGTGCCGACGCTGACGGTGACGGCGCGGTGGACGGAGGAGGCTTTGTGTTCTATGCCGCGGGCGGCTACGGCCACGCGGATGGCTTCGGCGACGACGAGGGTGCCGAGGTTGTCGGTGTTGGGGAGGAGGACGACGAATTCTTCGCCGCCGAAGCGGGCGGCGAGGTCGCCGGCGCGGGCGATGGAGGCGGCGAGGATGCGGGCGATTTCTTTGAGGCATTCGTCGCCGGCGAGGTGGCCGTAGGCGTCGTTGTAGTCTTTGAAGAGGTCGAGGTCGAGGAGGATGAGGGACAGGGGCGTGTCTTCGCGCTGGGCGCGGCGCCATTCTTCGCCGAGCCGTTCGTTGAAGTGGCCGCGGCTGGTTATGCCGGTGAGGCCGTCGAGGGTGGCGAGACGGTTGAGTTCGCGGTTTTTGGCCTGCAGCTCGCGGCTGAGGGCTTCGAGGGCGTGCTGGTATTCGAGGATGCGGCGGCCGATGGCGAGCCGGGTGCGCAGCAAGGCGGGGGTGACCGGCCTGGTGAGGTAGTCGTCGGCGCCGGCGTCGAGGCCGAGGGTGATGTCGTCTTTGCCGTTTTTGACGGTGAGGAGGATGATGTATATCTGGCTGGCGGGTTTTTCTTTTTTGAGCGTGGCGCAGAGGTCGATGCCGCTGAGGCCGGGCATGATCCAGTCGAGGAGGAGCAGGACGGGCCGGGTTTCTTTCCGGAGGGCCCGCAGGGCCTGTTCGCCGTCGGCGGCGGCGGCTACCTCGTAGCCCCATTCGTTAAGCAGCGGTTCGAGCATGGCGCGGTTGGTGGCCGCATCGTCGACGATCATCACTTTCATCCGTCATTCCGCCTTTGCGCTTTTTTCCCCGGGTTCAGGGCGTTTTTCCCTCATTTTACCAGGGTTCTACAAAGGCGGCGTTTTTCCTGCCGGCGGCTCGACCGGGATCAGCCGGCGAGGGTGGCGAGGAAATTGGCCAGCAGCCGGGGGCCGTGGGGGGTGAGGACGGATTCGGGGTGGAACTGGATGCCTTCGACGGGAAATTTTTTGTGCCTGACGCCCATGATGAGTCCGTCGTCGCTGGTGGCGGTGACGGCGAGGCAGTCGGGGAGGGCGGCGCGGTCGAGGATGAGGGAGTGGTAGCGGCCGGCGGTGAAGGGCTGGGGCAGGCCGCGGTAGAGGCCGCGGCCGTCGTGGCTGACGGCGGAGGTTTTGCCGTGGACGGGCCGGGGGGCCCGCACGACTTTGCCGCCGAAGGTTTCGCCGATGACCTGGTGGCCGAGGCAGACGCCGAGGATGGGCAGGGAGCCGGCGAAGCGGGCGACGAGGGCTTTGCTGATGCCGGCGTCGGCGGGGGTGCCGGGGCCGGGGGAGATTACGACGGCGCGGTAGCCGCCGGCGGCGATTTCGCCGAGGGCGATGCGGTCGTTGCGGACGACGGCGACCCGGCGGCCGAGGGCGGTGAGGCACTGGTAGATGTTATAGGTGAAGGAGTCGTAGTTGTCGATGAGGAGGATCACGGCTGACCGCCTCCCATTACCTGGAATAGGGCCCCGGCTTTGTGGCGGATTTCGCGGTATTCGGCGGCGGGGACGGAGTCGGCGACGATGCCGGCGCCGGTCTGGATGACGACTTGGCCGCCGTCGATGATGAGGGTGCGGATGGTGATGCAGGTGTCGAGGTTGCCGCGGAAGTCGAAGTAGCCGACGGCGCCGCCGTAGGGGCCGCGGGGGGTGTCTTCGAGGCCGGCGATGATTTCCATGGCGCGGATTTTGGGGGCGCCGCTGAGGGTGCCGGCGGGGAAGCAGGCGGCGAGGACGTCGGCGGGGGTGTGGCGGGGGTCGAGGGTGCCGGTGACTTCGGAGACGAGGTGGATGACGTGGGAGAAGTTTTCGACTTCCATGAGGCGGCTGACGGCGACGGTGCCGGGGAGGCTGACGCGGCCGAGGTCGTTGCGGCCGAGGTCGACGAGCATGGCGTGTTCGGCGCGCTCTTTGGGGTCGGCGAGGAGTTCGGCGGCGTTTTTGGCGTCTTCGGCGGCGTCGCGGCCGCGGGGCCGGGTGCCGGCGATGGGGCAGGTGGTGATTTGCCCGCCCTGAAGTTTGACGAGCATTTCGGGGGAGGCGCCGACGAGTTGGCGGGGGCCGAAGTTGAGGTAGAACATGTAGGGCGAGGGGTTGAGGCGGCGGAGCCGCCGGTAGAGGTGGAAGGGGTCGGCGGTGAGGGGCCGGCGGAAGGGCCGGGAGAGGACGGCCTGGAAGATGTCGCCGGCGGCGATGTGTTCTTTGGCTTGCAGGACGGCGGCCTGGTAGGCGTCGCGGCCGTCGGTCCCCTCTTCCTCCCCGCCGCCGTCGGCGGGCGCGGCTTCGGGCAGGGCGGCTTCCTGGCGCAGGCGGAGGGCGAGGGCGGCGAGGCTTTCGGCGGCGGTTTCGTAGGCGGCGGGGGCGTGGGCGGGGTTGTCGACGGGGGCGAGGTGGATTAGTTTGGCGGTGTGGGTGAGGTGGTCGAGGGCGATGATGGTCTGGCAGACGAGGTATTCGCCGAGGATCATGCCGTCGGTGATGGTGAGGCCGCGGATGCGTTCCCAGGTGGCGGCGGCTTCGTAGGCGAGGTAGCCGACGGCGCCGCCGCAGAAGGGCGGCAGGCCGGGCAACGCGGGGAAGGTGAAGCTGCCGAGGAGGCGCTGGAGGGCGGCGAGGGGCGGGGCGGCGATGACGGAGCGCTTGCCGCGGCGGCGGAGGTCGGCGCGGCGGGCGGTGGCGGTGAGGGTGATGAGGGGGTCGGCGCCGATGAAGGAGTAGCGGCCGAAGTTTTTGCCGGTTTCGGCGCTTTCGAGCATGAAGCCGGGACGGTCGCCGACGATTTTGCCGTAGATGGATACGGGGGTGTCGAGGTCGGCGGGGAGGTCAGCGGTTACGGGGATGAGGTTGTGGCCGGCGGCGAGGGCGCGGAATTCGTCCCGGCCGGGCGAGAGTTTCACGGTTGTCCGCCAGCGCCGTCGAGGGCGCGGCGGATGGCGGCGACGAGGCCGGCGACGCCGGCGGGGCCGTTGTCGGCGAGGCTGTTGATGACGGCGCTGCCGACGATGACGGCGTCGGCGTGGGCGGATGCGGCTACGGCGGCGGCGGGGCCGCCGATGCCGAAGCCGATGGCGACGGGGGTGGCGGTGGCCAGGCGGGCGGCGGCGATGAGGGGGGCGAGGGCGCTGTAGTCGACGGCTTGGACGCCGGTGACGCCGGTGGTGGAGACGCAGTAGAGGAAGCCGCTGGCCTGGGCGGCGATGGCGGCGATGCGTTCGGGGGTGCTGGTGGGGGCGATGAATTGGATGAGGTCGAGGCCGTGTTCCCGGCAGATTGCCTGGAGGGGACCGGCTTCTTCGAGGGGGAGGTCGGGGACGATGAGGCCGGCGACGCCGGCGGCGGCCGCGGCGGCTACGAAGTTTTCGGGGCCGTGGTGGAGGATGGTGTTGATGTAGAGCATGAGGGCGATGGGGACGGGGGTGGCGGCGGTGAGGTCTTTGACGAGGTGGAGGGCGTCGCCGGTTTTGAGGCCGTTGGCGAGGGCGACGGTGGCGGCTTTCTGGATGACGGGGCCGTCGGCGATGGGGTCGGAGAAGGGGATGCCGATTTCGATGATGTCGGCGCCGGCTTCGGCGGCGGCGAGGACGGCCTGGCGGGTGGCGGCGAGGTCGGGGTAGCCGGCGGTGAGGTAGATGATGAGCCCTTTGCCGCCGGCGGCGAGGCGGGCTGTTAGTTTATCTTGAAGTTTGGACATTTTATAATCCTCCCATGGTTTTGGCTACGGTGTCGACGTCTTTGTCGCCGCGTCCGGAGAGGCAGACGACGACGGCTTCGCGGGGACTGGTTTCGGGCATGAGCTGGTCGAGGTAGGCGAGGGCGTGGGCGCTTTCTAAGGCGGGGATGATGCCTTCGAGGCGGGCGAGGCGGCTGAGGGCGTCCAAGGCTTGTTGGTCGGTGACGGCGACGTAGGCGGCGAGGCCGGTGTCTTTGGCGTAGGAGTGTTCGGGGCCGACGCCGGGGTAGTCGAGGCCGGCGGAGAGGGAGTGGGCGGTTTTGACCTGGCCGTCGTCGTCCTGGAGGAGGTAGCTGTAGGCGCCGTGGAGGACGCCGGGGCGGCCTTCGGTGAGGGAGGCGGCGTGGAGGCCGGTGGCGATGCCTTGGCCGGCGGCTTCGACGCCGATTTTGGCGACGGTTTTGTCGTGGAGGAAGGGGTGGAAGATGCCCATGGAGTTGCTGCCGCCGCCGACGCAGGCGACGATGTGTTTGAGGGTGAGGCCGGCGGCCGCGGCCTGGGATTTGAGTTCGCGGCCGATGACGGCCTGGAAGTCGCGGACGATCATGGGGTAGGGATGGGGGCCGACGACGGAGCCGATGATGTAGTGGGTGTCGCGGACGTTGGTGACCCAGTGGCGGATGGCTTCGCTGGTGGCGTCTTTGAGGGTGCCGCTGCCGCTGGTGACGGGGACGACTTCGCTGCCGAGGAGGCGCATGCGGACGACGTTGAGGTGCTGGCGTTCCATGTCTTCCTGGCCCATGTAGACGCGGCAGCTGAGGCCGAAGTAGGCGGCGACGGTGGCGCAGGCGACGCCGTGCTGGCCGGCGCCGGTTTCGGCGACGATGCGTTTTTTGCCCATGCGGCGGGCGAGGAGGGCCTGGCCGATGGCGTTGTTGATTTTGTGGGCGCCGGTGTGGAGGAGGTCTTCGCGTTTGAGGTAGACGGCGGCGCGGCCGTAGTGGGCGGTGAGGCGGGCGGCGTGGTAGAGGAGGGTGGGCCGGCCGGCGTAGTTTTGCAGGTAGGCGGCGAGTTCGCGCTGGAAGGCGGGGTCGTTTTTGGTGCGGGTGTAGAAGTCGTCGAGTTCGATGAGGGCGGGCATTACGGTTTCGGGTACGAACCGGCCGCCGTAGGCGCCGAAGCGTCCATTGAGGTCAGGCATTTTTGCGTTCCTCCTTGGTTGTGAAAGGGTTGGGGTTGTCGGTTTGTTGGCCGGCGGCGGCGATTTCGCGGGTGCGGGCGAGGATGTCGCCGGCGGTGACGAGGGCTTCGCCGACGAGGGCGCCTTTGACGCCGGCCTGTTTGAGGAGCCGGGCGTCGGCGCCGCCGGCGATGCCGCTTTCGCTGATGATGAGGCGGGCGGGGTCGGCGTGGGGCAGGAGGGCGAAGGTGGTGGCGAGGTCGGTGGTAAAGGTGGTGAGGTCGCGGTTGTTGATGCCGATGATGGGGGCGGGGGTGCGCTGGGCGCGGTCGAGTTCTGCGCGGCTGTGGACTTCGACGAGGGCGTCGAGGCCGAGGTCGGCGGCGAGGGCGGTGAAGCGGCCGAGTTCTTCATCTGTGAGGATGGCGGCGATGAGGAGGACGGCGTCGGCGCCGGCCCAGCGGGCTTCGTGGATTTGGTATTCGTCGATGATGAAGTCTTTGCGCATGATGGGGAGGCTGCTGACGGCGCGGACGGCGGCGAGGTCTTCGACGCGGCCGCGGAAGGGGGCGCTGGTGTGGACGGAGAGGGCGGCGGCGCCGCCGGCGGTGAAGATGCGGGCGAGTTCGGGGACGGTGTGGCGGGTGCAGAGCCGCCCTTTGGCGGGGGAGGCGAGTTTGCATTCGGCGAGGAGCGACCAGTCGGCGCTCCCGAGGGCCCGGGAGAGGGCGAAGTCGCCTGGTTTGATGCCGGGGGCGAGGGCTGCGAGGGGGCGGCTTTGTTGGCGGGCGGCTACGGCCTGCCTGATGTCGGCTACTATTTGCTTGAGCATTGTTTTCCCCTTTCCTGCGCCGCTCTGGCGGCGGCGACGAATTGGCGGATTTTGGCGGGGTCTTTGGCGCCGTCGGTTTCGACGCCGCCGGAGACGTCGACGCCGGCGGGCCGGAGGAGGGTTATGGCTTCGCCGACGTTGGCGGCGGTGAGGCCGCCGGCGACGATTACGGGGGTGCCGAGGGAGCCGGCGATGCCCCGGACCTGCCGCCAGTCGAAGGTTGTGCCGGTACCGCCGGCCTGGCCGGGGACGAGGCTGTCGAGGAGGATGTATTCGGCGGGGTAGGCGGCGGCCGCGGCGGCGGGGTCGAAGCCGGGGCCGACGGGGAGGGCTTTGATGATGGGCCAGCCGACGGCCCGGCAGTAGGCGGGGGTTTCGCCGCCGTGGAGCTGGACGTAGTCGAGGCGGCAGAGGCGGGCGATGTCCTGGACGAGGGCGAGGGGCTGGTTGACGAATACGCCGACGCGGCCGATGCCGTTGATTTGGCGGGCGATGTCGGCGGCGGCGGCGGGACTGACCCGCCGCCGGCTGGGGGCGAAGACGAGGCCGAGGAGGTCGGCGCCGGCGTCGCGGGCGGCGTGGGCGGCGGCGACGGTGGTGATGCCGCAGATTTTTCTGATAATGGTAATCCCTCCCGGTAGCCGGCGCCGAAGGCGCGGAGTTCCTCAAGGCGGCCGAAGGCGGCGCCGCTGTCGATGCTGGCGGCGGCGAGGGCGAGGCCTTCGCGGATGCCGCCGGCTTTGCCGGCGACGACGAGGGCGGCGGCGGCGTTGAGGAGGACGATGTCGCGCCGGCCGCCGGGCTGGCCGCGGAGGATGCCGAGGATGATGGCGGCGTTGTCGTCGGGGGTGCCGCCTTTGTAGGCGGCGCTGTCGCCGTGGAGGCCGTAGTCGGCGGGGTCGAGGAGGTAGGATTTGACGCGGCCGCCCTCTACTTCGGCGATTTTGGTGGGGGCGGCGGCGGAGATTTCGTCGAGGCCGTCGAGGCTGTGGACGACCATGGCCCGTTTGGCGCCGAGCCGGAGGAGGACTTCGGCGACTTTGTCGGGGAGGGCGGGGTCGTAGACGCCGACGAGCTGGCGGGCGGCGCGGGCGGGATTTGTGAGGGGGCCGAGGAGGTTGAAGACGGTGCGGAAGCCGAGTTCGCGGCGGGATTTGGCGACATGGCGCATGGCGGGATGGTAGAGGGGGGCGTAGAGGAAGCTGATGCCTAAGCGGTCGAGGGCGTCGGCGGCCGCGGCGGGCGGGAGATCGACGCGGACGCCGAGGGCTTTGAGGACGTCGGCGCTGCCGCAGGAGCTGGAGATGCCGTGGTTGCCGTGTTTGGCGACGGTGACGCCGGCGCCGGCGACGACGAGGGCGACGGCGGTGGAGCTGTTGAAGGTGCCGCGGCCGTCGCCGCCGGTGCCGCAGGTGTCGAGGACGTCGCCGGCGCGGCATTTGAAGGCGACGACGAAGTCGCGCATGGTGCCGGCGAAGCCGGCGATTTCTTCGCTGGTTTCGCCTTTCATTTTGAGGGCGGTGAGGAAGGCGCCGATTTGGGCGTCGCTGGCTTCGCCGGACATGATGGCGGCCATGGAGCGGCCGGCCTGTTCGTGGGTGAGGCTGTGTCCGGCGGCGATGCGGCCGAGGTATTCTTTGAGCATGGCTGTGTCCTCCTTTTTTAGCGGGGGATTGTCGGGGGAAATAAAAAAAGCCGTTTCACCCGTAGGGGCGAAATGGCTCGCGGTACCACCCTGTTCGGAAAGCAAAGCTTTCCCTCGTTTCAGATACGGGGCTTGCGGCCCGATATCTTAGCCGGGTAACGGCGGCGGCCGGCCCTTCCTACTTGCGGCGGCGTTCGGGGGGCAGCTCCCAGGTCCATTCGCTCTGCTCCCCCGGCCGGTCGTCACACCTCCGGTTTCCCGGTCACCGGCTCGCTGGGCGGGGGATTACACAGGTACTCGTCCTGTTCATGGCTTGTTAGTATTTGGTTTTAAGGGAAATAAAAAAAGCCTTTCACCCGTAGGGGCGAAATGGCTCGCGGTACCACCCTGTTCGGAAAGCGCAGCTTTCCCTCGTTTCGGATACGGGGCCGAGGGCCCGATATCTTAGCCGGTTAACGGCGGCGGCCGGCTCCTCCTACTTGCGGCGGCGTTCGGGGAGCAGCTCCCAGGTCCATTCGCTATGCTTTCCCGGCCGGTCGTCGCACCTCCGGTTTCCCGGTCACCGGCTCGCTGGGCGGGGGGTCGCACAGGTACTCGTCCTGTTCAACGCTGTTGGTTGTTAAATTAGATTTATTTTAACGCGGACGGCGGCGGTTGTCAAGGAGGCCGGGAATTATTTTCCCCGCCGGCCCGCAAGGCTGTTCTGGATCGCCGCCCGTCCGGAGGTGCTGGGGGCGGTGGTGATCGCGGAGATAAGGTCGGGGCGGTGGGGCAGGGGGAACTTGGGCCGTATTGAGGAATAAGGGAAACAAAAAAGCTCCGGACTTTCGTCCGGGAGCTTTCAACATTTCCTATAGTTTCGATTAGCGCTCTTCTAGTCAACCAGGCCGCTTGCTGTTTCACCATAAACCGGTTTTCCTATCCTTTAAATGGTCAATACCCGCCCGCCGCTTTTCAGAATCTGGGTCAGCGGCTGCCCCATGGGCCGGACTTCAATTCCCAGACTCTCTAAGGTTGCGGTGACATTGTAGTTGTCCGTGCAGGCCTTGCAGGCCTCGACATATACGCCGGCGCCGATCATCTTGCGAATTTCATCTTGAAGCTGCGTATCGTGGGCCAACAACTTAGCGGAAGCGCCCCAAACAATCAGCGTTACTTCACTCCACCAGCCTTTTACCTTGGAATTATAAGCGTACATAAACGCCATGTTGATAGCGACGTCGCGATCGCCGCTCGTCCAAAGAATATTCAGTTCGTCCGGCTTAAAAGAATTCATTTTGCCTTATCCGGCTCCTTCGTCCCGGCGCCCGCGGGACGGGCAAGAATCTCCCGCCCCCGGCGCCGATGTTTTATTGTTTAAACTCCGGTTTCCGCCAAAATATTCTCGAAGTCTCTCAGGGTCAGCAGGCTGCGTTTCGCAAGCGCCCGGGCCTTAACTTTCTGCAGTATTTCTAGCAACTTTTCTTCCGGGATCAGCGTCACTTCATCAACGGCCACCGGCTTGCCTACCCGCTCCAGCCACATCTTGACCGAATCGGCGCCGCTGTTTTTCCCCAGCACCACCTCCGGCGCCGACTGGCCGACAAGATCCCAGCGGTACGGGCTCAGTTCGAGGGCATGCTCGTGGCCGCAGTTTTTCAGCCAGCCGGAAATGATGCCCGACTCGATCTTGAAGATGTCATCGCCGACGATGCCGCGGTTGCCGCGAACTTCCACCCCGGCAAGCTCGCGCACGAATTTGGAGATCTCATACAGCTTCTCCGTTTTGATCCCGAGGTCGACCCCGTACATCGTCAATAACGCCATGACGACATCTTCATAGGCGGCGTTGCCGGCCCGTTCGCCCAGGGCGGAAACGGTGGTATGGGCTACGTTGGCGCCCGCCGCCAGGCCGAGGATGGTATTGGCCGCCCCGAGGCCGAAATCGTCGTGGAAATGGGTTTCGAGCGGTTTGTTGATCCGTTCTTTAATCTTTCTGATCAAATAAGGAATTGCGCTCGGTGAACAGCCGCCGAAGGTATCCACCACCGCCAGCGCGTCCATATGGCCTTCCTTCTCGATCCGCTGAATCAGATCAAGGAACCAGTTGATATCGGCCCGGGAACCGTCAATCGGGAAGAATACCGTGTACAAACCGTTTTCTTTGGCGTACAGCGTGGCCTCGATCGAAAGATCGATCGCCTTTTCCAGCGGCCAGCGATAAGCGTATTCTATGATATGTTCGCTGGACGGAATCTCTACCACTATGCCGTCGACGCCGCAATCCACGGCCCGCTTGACGTCCTCTTTCATGCAGCGCCCGAAGGCAAAAATCTTCGGCCCGAGGTTGCGTTTGACGATTTCTTTGATGGCCGCCTCGTCTTCCTTGGATACCGCCGGCATGCCGGCCTCGATTCTATGTACGCCGGCCTCGGCCAATTTCTCGGCGATCCGTATTTTATCGTCGGCACAGAAGGTTACCCCTGCCTGCTGCTCGCCATCGCGGAGCGTCACATCGTGCAGTTCGATCTTCGGCGCGAAATTAAGCTGGGCCCGTACCTCTTCGGCAAAGTTCCACGGGCTTGTGAACCATTTTTCCGTTTTGTATGTCATTATTTTCTCCTCCTCATTTTATCCGGCATCGGCATCAGGTGCCGCTTTCTGCCTCAATGCTTTTCGGAGCTGTCGATCATGTGCTGCCGGCGGTCGACCAGGTAGTTGACATGTTCGTCCATCAGCCGTCTGCTTTCCCTGCAGTCATGGTTCCTGATAGCCTCGAATATGGCTTTATGCTGCTCCCGGGACCTGTCGATAAGGCCGTCGAGCCTTACAATCTCAGTCTGCGATTCGGTAAGCAACTCCCAAATAACCTGGTATATTTCAAAAACGACATAATTATTGGCGGCTTCCGCAATCGCCACATGAAAACTGATGTCCGCCTGAATATACTGTTCCAAGTCCTCGGTGTACATCCGATCGAGATATTTTTTCATGCTGACGATATCTTCGTCCGTGGCCCGCTCTGCCGCCAGTTGGGCTATCATCCCCTCCAGCAGCATCCGCGCCTCATACAACTGGTCGATAGTATGCTTGCGGATGATAAGCTTCAAATACAACTCTTTCAGCGGAAAATCCACACTTTCCCGCAAATAGGTTCCTTGCTGGGTTTTTTCCAGCAGTCCCAACGCGTCGAGGGCTTTTAAAGCCTCCCTGATCGAAGTGCGCCCCACCGAAAACATTTCCGCCAGTTCATGTTCGGACGGCAAACGGCTGCCAGGTTTGAGGTGGCCGTTTATAATCATTTGCTTGACCTGATTTACCACCTCATCGGCAATAGTTACCTTTTTTATCGGTAATGGCTTAAAATCACCTGTTGACAAGAATATCACCTCCCCTGATTATATTGGTACCTTCGCCGCCGGATATCGCATCTCCGCCTTAAGGAAAGGAAGGAGCCCGCCCTTTTCCATAATTCTTAGCGGAATATCGGGTATGGCCTTCATCCGTAACTCTTTCCCCGACGTTTTATTAAACACGGTTAACGCCTGCTGATCGATTTCGATACAAGCCCCGCGTTCTACCGCCCCCGCAATCCCGGGGCACTCGAATAGCTTCATTCCGCTGGCCAGCTCGCTGCGGTAAAAAGGAAAGGCATACGACTCGGCGATAATGCAATCTATCCCTATTGCCCTCATCCCCATCATCGACTGGGGATGAGGATGCCCATACCCAAAGTTCTTGCCGCCGATCAAAATATCGCCGCTAGCGATCGACTGCCGGAAATTCTCGTCATAAGACCTCATCAGGTTGGCCACTATCCGATCGATATCGGTTGTGCTGATATTCTCGATCCCAACGATAAAATCGACGTCGAAATTATTCCCGAACACCCAGGCAACCTTACCCCTGATCACCAAGCTATCACTCCTCCGCCAAATAAGGTCGCGGATCTTCGATCTGACCGTTTATTGCCGCGGCGGCCACCATCTCCGCGCTGGCCAGATAAATTTCCCCCTGCATATTCCCCAGCCTTCCCGGGACATTCAGCGTTTGGGTAGAAATCGCTCTTTGCCCTTCGCTCAGATAGACTGCTTTCGCGTAGCAAAAATCGCAGGTAGGCGAACTCAGGAAAGCGCCGGCCTCAACCAAAGTCTTGATATAGCCCTTTTCCAGCGCCTGCAGAAAAGACTTCTCGGACGACGGGACAACAAAAAGCTTGAATCCCGTCTTTACTTTTCTCCCGGCGAGAATCTTTGCGGCCGCCGCCATGTCCTCCACCCGTCCGGCAGCGCAAGTGCCGATAATCCCCAGATCGATTCTCGTCCCCAAAACCTCGCCGACGGTTTTGGCGTTGGCGATAGACGGCGGCGCCACCACCGTCGGCTCGATGCCGCTCAAATCATACGTTACCGTCTGCGCATACTCCGCATCACCATCAGGAGTTATAAACGCTTGCTTCAGAGCCCGCTCCGCCAGATAATCGCCGGTGGTTTCGTCCGGAACGAACATCGCCGTAATCGCGCCGACGTAATTAATCAAGTCGCAGATCGCCATCCTGCTGTCGATGCTGACGTTTTTGGCCCCCGCCCCACCGAACTCGATCACCTTGCCGTTGCCCCAGTCGGGGCCGAAGTCGGCCACCAGCCGGTGGAGCAGGTCGCGTCCCGATACACCGGGCCTGAAAGCGCCCTCCAAATTGACCCGGATGGCCGGCGGTACCTGCAGCCACATCTTGCCGGTAGCCAGCGGCATCAGCATCTCTTTCATCAGGCCGAACCCCAGGGCGCCGACGGCGCCGATGGTGCTGACATGGGTGTCGAAATGAGCGACAAGCATCCCCGGCTTGACCAGGCCATCCTCTACAACAACCGAATGACCGATCCCTCTGCCCTCGTAATAGACAATGCCTTGGCTGTCGCACCATTCCCGGGTCCGGCGGTGAAAATCGGCTTGCCACTGATTCTGAACCGGCAGCATATGATCGAGAAACATAACCACGCGGTCCGGATAGGGCATCCTCTCCAACCCCAATTCCTTCTCCATCACCTCGGCATACCAGTCCGATAAAGCCGGCCAATCGTAAAGAATCATCAAATCGGGCTCAACCAGGCACAGCTCGCCGACGGCGACATGTTCATTTCCCAGAGCCCGGGCCACAATTTTCTGGGTCAGAGTCTCACCCATCCGAGCAACCGCTCCTCCCGGGCGGCCGGGCCTCGCCAAACACAAACGCGCTTTGATGAGGCCCCGTCCGCAATAATCTTATATACTTAGTTTAAATTACCAAATTTAGCTAAACAAGTACAAAACGGCACAAATGAAAATCCCGGTCACAAAAGTCAGAACAATCGTATAGCCCAGAAAATCCCTTACCTTGATTCCCAGGACCCCCGCGATCGGTAGCGCCCAGAAGGGAGACGCGAGATTTGTCCAGCTGTCGCCATACCCCACCGCCAAAGCCACCGCCTTAACGTCGACGCTCAAGGTTTTGGCCGCTTCCAGCATGATGGGACCCTGTACAGCCCACTGGCCGCCGCCGGACGGAATGAAGAAATTGATCAAGCCGGCCGATAGGAAGACAATCAGGCTATATGTTTTCACCGTGGAAACCGCCACGAACCAGTTGGCAATCATGGGAACCATGCCGGAATACATCATCATCCCCATTATCCCGGCGTAAAAGTGGAACTGCAGAATGATACCCCAGGCTGCCGTGGTCTGCTCGCGGAAACACCTGGCGTATTCCAGCGGCGATCCCCAGATAAGCAGGCCGACGAACAGAATAATGAAGTTGAAAACATTCAGGTCGACCTGGAAACCGTTTTTATAGAAATGGGCCGCTGTCCAGACAATACCCAGCAACCCGATCAGCCACGACCAGATCGGCGTCCGCTCGACCCGCTCCGCGAAAGTCGTCGCCTTTGCAGCGGCAAGAGCAGGCGCCGCCTCGGTTTCCGCTTGCTCATCGCCGGGGAAATAACCGATCATCTTGCTGGGATCCTTGGGTGTCATCCACCACAGCACTAAGGGGACCAGGATCAGCACACCGATCGTAATAACGATATTCATTGTGCTGAAAACCGTATCGGTCAGCGGAATTACGCCCATCTGAGCCTCGAAACGATGTCCCTTCGTCGCGATCCACAGAGGCACGGCCCCGGTAATCCCCATTTCGTAAGAAATTATTCCTGCATATCCGGCCGCGGCAATCATCGGCGCATGAAAGGCTACCTTTTTTTCCCGCAGCCTTGTTGCCATCTCTTTGGCTAAAAACGCGCCGGCGATCAAACCGATGCCCCAGTTAATCCACCACAGCGCCGTGGTGATGAAGCCAAGCAGCAGAACCGCCTGCCCCGCCGTATTCGGGATGCCGCAAAGTTTGCTCATCCCCTTTTTGATCGGGCGCGACTGCGCCAGAACCGCCCCGGCTATCAGGCCGAATGACACCTGCATGGAAAACGCCAATAATTCCCAGAATCCTTTTACCCAGAAATTGGTCATTGCAACAACGCCATGCGGCGTCAGGACAAGCCCCAACCCCATCACAAGAACGGTCAGAATCATGGCAATGACCAGCGGATCGGGCAGATATCTCCTGCCCCACTCCTCAAACTTGCTTCCCATTGCTACTAACACTCTAAGTCGCCTCCCTTATTGCCCTATTCTTGCCGCGAAGTAATCTCCAGCGCCGATTTACTGTTCCTCCTCTCCTCTGGCGCGCAGCGTCCGCCGCAACCGCTTCCAAATTCTGCACTGTTAATCATATTGTCTCGTTGTCTGACAGTCTGATTATACCATTGGTGCTAATTTAACACAATAGTTTTTATTTTTTTCAATCCTTCGTCAGATGCTACCATATTTCGCGCGGTATTTCTTCGCAACGCGACCCGGGGGAACCCATCTTGCTGGTCGATCCTCGCTCCGGCGAAAATCAATTTGATTTTCCGAACCCTTTGCGAAGGGGCCGGTAATGCTGATGGAGAGACATTGACGCCGCCCTGGCCTGGATCGCCGCCCGCCCGGAAGTGCTGGGAGCGGTGGTGATCGCGGGGGACCGCGTAGGGGCGGTGGGCCAGGTGGAGCTTGGGCCGTATTGAGGTTTCGGCTGTTGATAAGGCAAGAAGAAAAAAAAGCTCCCGGACGAAATAGTCCGGGAGCTTTTTGCGTAATTCTGTTAACATGTCTGTGTATCGGCTATTCGAAGAACTCCTTGGCCCCGATAATATCGCTCACTATATACGGGCCTTCCTTTTCAATCACAACGACCGCTGCCCGCGTCCTTACTCCGTGCATGATGGTCCAAAAAATATCCTTGACGTCGCCCAGCGCTTTGCCGCCGTACGGATACTTGTCCACTTTTCTCTTGAACCGGCTGTCGTAGAGCGAATAAGTCTGATTATCCTTTACCAGGAAAACACCGCCGTACCCGCCGGTGATGTAGCCCGACCAGCCCGAAACCATCTTGACGAACTCGCCGTCGATATTATACTCGGCTAGGTCTGCCTCCAGGCGGATTCCCCCCGTCGTCAGGTCCAAATAATGTAATGCCTTATTGTCACAGGACGTCAGCCAAACGCCGAACCGCGAATTGCTTTTCTCCAGGTGGAGGCCGATATTCACTCCGACCGGCTTCAAGCCCTGCAGATTGTATTCCCGCTCATTGCGCATCGTGCCTGCGTCCACGACATAAGCACGGAAGGCGTCGCCTACGATCAGCTTGGTTTGCCCGCGAGTCCGGTATGCTCCCAGATAGGCCATGTCCCGCAACGCAAAGCCCGATACCTGGTAAGCCGCCACCTGCATATCCGCATCGAAGGGGGTGGCCGCCAGCGTCATGACGATGTTCTTTTCCTTGTCGAAAATTACCCTGTAGTCCCCTACCCAATACATATCAATGTCGGTACTCAGTATTGCCGGCAACTCGAAGCTGATGTGCCCCGACCACTCGCCGCTTCCGTACACCGTTTTATTTTCGTCGGCCCTGTTAACTACGCCATACAAATAACGGCCGCCGATATCATTATCGCCGAACCCGTCGAAAAACTCAAAATGATAGGCAATCGCCACCGTCTTTTCGTAAGGCGGCTTTTGCCCGACAACGGACCTTGCCACCTTTATCCGGGTACTCGTTATATCGGGCATAGCCTGCTGAACGCCGCCGGCAAATGCGGCCTGCCCGGCTTGTCCGCTTTCCGTCCCGGCCGCCGATGCCGCGCCGGTCGCCAGTAGGAATATAAACACGAGCCACATTATCGCCTTCTTAGCCACCGCGCCCGCCTCCGTATTTCGCCATATTTAACTATATTTTACCATATATGGGATTAGGCATAAATCAATTCCGTCAAAAGCGCCGAAGGCGGCGGAGAATGCAGGCGTATGCGCCATTGCGGAGGGCGGTTGCGCGCCGTTGGCGAAGCGGCGAGCGCCGCAGCAGTGCGCAAGTTCTTAGCGCTTTAGCGCCTAGAACTGCGGCCTGCCCCCTGCGGGTGCGCGCGGCCATGGACGGCCGCGCGAGGAGGATACTGTCACGGACGACAGTTGACGACGGTGCTAGCGACGCACGCAGCAAGCTTACGGCGCGTTCGGCCCGCAGCTCCGGCGCACTAGCCTGCGTTCTCCGCGGGCACAAGCAAAAAAAGCCCGGCTCCTTGCAGAGCCGGGTGAATTTGATTATTTGGCTAAAGATTCAAGAGAAAAAACGGGTAGAGCGACAAGCGGTCACGGGTTCTTCCCGGCCCTGGGGAAGAAATCCCGCCATACCTCGTTGTCGGCTTTGATGTTTTCGGCGATATCTTCGTACTTTATTTCAAAATCTGCGTGATCGCCGATGGCGTGGGCGACCGACGTGCTGATGCCGAACGAATCCGGCGTGAAATAACAATACGTGCCTGGACGATATCCTTCGGGGCTTAATTCGTCGGCATCGTTAAACAACCTAATTGTATCTTCTACAGTTTTGAAAGGTGTAAAATCGGCAAATACCTGTTTCCCCGTAAAGCGGCCGGGATGAGGGCTGACCGTCTTAATCCCCTCGGCCCGGAACTTTTCCGCAAAATTCCCGTTTATTACTATCAGGTCTTGTAACAAAAGCTTCCTGCCCTTTACCATATCGATGTTTAGCGTATAAAACTCGCGAGGTGAGTACGGGGCGCCTTGGCCGTAGCTGGATCCAGCAAAGCGAATGCTCAGCAGTCTGTCGCTCTGCCAGGTTATTTCGCAGCGCAGACGCATGGAAAAATGTCGCCCGTCCTTGTCGTTCGACAAGCGATGAAAAAAGTTAGCCGGGACAGCTTCCGATAGTATCAGCGCATTAATGCTTTCTTGAAGCTCTCTGTCGCCGAGACCGACGATTTGCGGATATTCTATTTTCACGCCCAGCTTAGCGGTATCAATAGCATACGTTTCGGTTTTTATAGAGTAAGCGGAAGTGCCCGAACCGGCATTCGCTTTTCCGGCCAGGGACAAAATGACCAGCAAAAGCGCTATAAAGAGGATGAAATTCTTCCGCACCTGTCATACCCCCAGAATTTCTACACGGCTTACCGGAAAAAAATAATTGGCTGGTTTGTATGATTATACCATACAAACCAGCCAATTCCAATTTAACGCAAGTTGGGCGCTAGTCCGAAATAATGCTCAGCAATTCTTTATAAAGATTTTTTCTATCCTGCCTACGTTTAGTCGTTTCACCCCTGTTTACGACATCGGTGACTTTATCAACATCGACATCATGATCTTTGCCATCCAACTCATCTACGATCGCGTTCATATTATTATTTTTCCACCAGAAGCCCGACGCTATCCATGGATACTTTTCGGAAATATAGTCTGCGCCTCTTTTTAACACATCATTATCGTCTACTTCTTTTTTAAATGCCTCGTAGTTTTTTCGTCCTGTAGTTTGAATGTAGCCGCCACCTCGAAAATTTACCGCGTCCTCGGGCGATAAGTTGCCAAGATCGTTTCTTCTTTCCTCATCATCCCAATAGTTCTCGATAAAGTAATTTCTATCACCTTCTTCCGTAGTGTAATAACCTTTCCCCGACTCCTTTGCGGCTTGGGCGAGAAAATGCCGTATCCGCGCCGGCGTTGTTATCTCGTACTTGACCAGTGCTTCGTTCAAACCCCTAACCATATTGTCGTCCACGTTCTGCCAGCCGAATTTCTTCAACTGATCGGCCGACACGTAATCGCCCATGGCGTTGAGGGTGAACTTCCTGTCATTATCCCAGCGTCCGGCTGCGTTCTCGCCGTAAGCGGCGTTATAGGCGGCGTCGAATTCCCCGCGACGTTCGTTAATTATTTTATTAACGGCCGACCGCTTTTCATGGGGAGTCTGCGCGCTTATCACCTCGGGGGATTTCCAGATGTGCTCATCCCATAAGGCTTGCGGATGTTTCGGCGCCGATGGCACATCGGCTGACTGCTGAGCTTGTGGCTGGTTTTGGAGAAAATTAGTCGGATACATCCCCTTCAGATCAACCCACCAGTTGGTTTTTTCATTCCCGCCGCGGCTCCCGTTCATCCCTTGCGCGCTATTCCCGCCGTCCCGCCAGTCGGATCGCCGTGACCCACTCTGCATTGAAGATGATTCGTCTTCCCCGTTGTCCCAGCCGTTAAGATAGAACTTCTGCTCCTCGGGTATCGCGCTTTCGTCGTACGGCTGGCCGAACATGCGCAGAATCCTGGCCTTCAAGCCAGGGTCCACGGGCCGATAAACGGTGCGCAGCGGCGGCGGCGGCTGTGCTTCCCGACGCCGGTCGGCCTCCTCCATCTTGGACAGTTCCCACTCGATGTCGTCGTCGTCCATGCCCATTAGGCTGTCCTGGTACCCCCTTTCACGCATCCTCCTGAGATACTCTTCGACTCTGCTTCCCATGATCCACACCTCCAAATTTTTGCCGTTTTACGGCATTTAGCAAACTGGCTCCACCAAGCCTTCCGGCGCGGCGAAGCCATAATTGCCCGTATGTCTATCAGAAAGGTTGCGTTTTCTGATAGACGAAAAAAAGAAGGCCGCCCTTGGCGGTCTTCTTGACGATATTATCATATCACACTTTTTTGCCCAACAGTTCACTAAAAGTCCACAAATCGTACAAAACAGTATTTTCTTGAAATTTTTTTTTGTTTCTTTTGAAATTATGGCTGACCCAAAGCGCCGAAGGCGGCGGAGAGCGCAGGCGTATGCGCCATTGCGAAGGCCGATTACGCGCCGTTGGTGCAGCAGGCCGGTAACACAACCGTAAGACCGACCGTGGATGGTCGGTCTAGCCCGCAACGAGCCGGATGCGACATTTGCGGGCGGTACGGCTGTGTCGGTCCGAGCTTACGGCGCGTTCGGCCGGAGCTCCGGCGCACTAGCCTGCGCTCTCCGCGGGTACAGCTACGTATAGAGACAAAATGCCTGATTCCGCAAAATTTAAGATGATCTTAATATTGACTGAGGATAATAAGTTCGGACGAAAATGATTTTGGCCGGCAAGGGGTGACGGATGTGGCGGCGAGGATAGTTTCTTTTCCCGTGAAGCACGAGCAGACGGAAGTCGAGGCCCATGTCAGGCGGGTCCTGGAGGAGCTGTCGCCGGATGCGGAATTGGTCGATGCGGTCGCCGCGCGGATGAAGCTGTTCATCGACAGGTTCGCCAGCCATACTTTCGCGCCGGTGTTCGATCTGGCCGTGCCGCCGCAGATGACGCAGCAGCAGGCGACGGCTCTGCTGCGGTCGATAAAGAAGGGCGTGGACGCCGTCGTCGAGCAGACGGAGAGGGCGCTGTGCGAGATAATTATCGAGCGCCTCTTCCTCGAGGTGGAGATTTACCGGTATAAGCAGGACGCGGCGAACGAGCGGCCGGCGCGGCCGGGCGGCGCGAAGCACCGGACGGGCGGATAAGCAGTTTCCGGCCGAATACGGCAAAAGCCTGACTCCTTATGGAGCCAGGCTTTTCGTTTGCTCTCAGGTCTGCGGCAACTCTGCCAAGTATTTGGCGAGGTCTTGTTGGTCGCAGGGGGCGTCTTTGGTTTCGCCGGCGAGGTAGCTGTCGTAGGCGGCCATGTCGAAGTGGCCGTGGCCGGAGAGGCTGAAAAGGATGGTCCTCCCCTGCCCTTCCTCGCGGGCGGCAAGCGCTTCGACGATGGCTCCCTGGACGGCGTGGGCCGATTCGGGGGCGGGGATGATGCCTTCGCTGCGGGCGAAGGTGAGGGCGGCCTGGAAGATCTGCCGCTGGTCGAAGGCCCGGGCTTCGATGAAGCCGTCGTGGTAGAGCTGGCTGACGAGGGGCGATTCGCCGTGGTAGCGGAGGCCGCCGGCGTGGATGCCGGAGGGCATGAAGTTGTGGCCGAGGGTGTACATTTTGACGATGGGGGTGAGCTTGCCGAGGTCGCCGTAGTCGTAGGCGAAGACGCCGCGGGTGAGGCTGGGGCAGGCGGTGGGCTCGACGGCGAGGGCGCGGACCGGGCGGCCGGCGAATTTGTCCTGGAGGAAGGGGAAGGCGATGCCGCCGAAGTTGCTGCCGCCGCCGCAGCAGCCGATGACGACGTCGGGGTAGTCGCCGGCTTTGGCGAGCTGGGCTTTGGCTTCGAGGCCGATGACGGTCTGGTGGAGGAGGACGTGGTTTAGGACGCTGCCGAGGGCGTAGTTGGTGTCGGGGCGGCCGGCGGCGTCTTCGACGGCTTCGGAGATGGCGAGGCCGAGGCTGCCGGGGGAGTCGGGGTCGAGGGCGAGCATCCTCCGCCCTGCTGCGGTTTTGTCGGAGGGGCTGGGGATGACTTCGGCGCCGTAGACCTGCATGAAGGAGCGGCGGTAGGGCTTCTGGCGGCTGCTGATCTTGACCATGTAGACGGTGCATTCGAGGCCGTAGAAGCTGCAGGCGAGGCTGAGGGCGCTGCCCCACTGGCCGGCGCCGGTTTCGGTGGCGAGGCGGGTGATGCCGGCGGCTTTGTTGTAGTAGGCCTGGGGGATGGCGGTGTTGACTTTGTGGCTGCCGGCGGGGCTGACGCCTTCGTGTTTGTAGTAGATTTTGGCAGGGGTGTCGAGGGCTTTTTCGAGTTCGTAGGCGCGGATGAGGGGGGTGGGCCGCCAGATGCGGTATTTTTCGACGATTTCCTCGGGGATGTCGATCCAGCGTTCCTGGCTGACTTCCTGTTTGATGAGCTCCATAGGGAAGATGGGGGCGAGGTCGGCGGCGGCGATGGGCTGCTTGGTGGCCGGGTGGAGGGGCGGGGCGATCTTGTTGGGCATGTCGGCCTGGATGTTGTACCAGCGGCGGGGTATGTCCCGTTCGTCGAGGAGTATCTTTTTGTCTTTGCTCATGGCTCTAACCCCTTTCTTTCTAGGAAAATATAAAAACTCTCGTCCATAAAGGGACGAGAGTTTGCTCGCGGTACCACCCTGCTTGGCCGCTAATGCGGCCCGACTCGCTAAGGCGCGGACGGCGCGGGGCCGTCGATGCCTTTCCCCTGGTAACGGCGGGGTTTTCCCGGCGGCGCCTACCCCGCAAAAAATGCGGCTCGGGCTGCATTTCCCAGGCCCATTCGCCGTGACCAAAATGCCGGCCTTCCACCGCCGCCGGCTCGCTGCGATTCTCCGCCACGGGTACTCTTCCTGTTCATCAATTTTGGCTGGTTTGGATTTGATTGGATTATAGCAGTAAAGGGACGGGCCTGTCAAGAGAGGGAAAACGGGCGGGACGGGCGCAGGCGGCGGAGAACGCAGGCGCGGGAAGAACGCAGATGGGGCTTTATCAACGGCCGTGGCCTACCTCTTTTAGGTGCTGGAGGTATAGGTCGTAGTTCTTCCTGATTAATTCGGGGATGGGGAGGTTGTAGGGGCAGCGGGTGAGGCAGACGCCGCATTCGGTGCAGTTCTGGACGGATTCGATGGCTTTTTTGGAGAAGTTGACGGCGACTTCCTTGGACATGCGGTGGGCGACGATGGGGTAGGCCATGGCGGGGGTGATCATGACGCCGTTGGGACAGGGCTGGCAGTATTCGCACCGGCGGCAGAAGTGCTTGCCGAGGCGGTCGCGGTATTCGGCCATGAGGGCGCGGTCGGCGTCTTCTATGACGTTGGGCTGTTCGTAGATGGCGGCGACTTGGTCGACGTATGCGACGGAGTCGAAGCCGGGGATGGGAACGACGTCGTCGAATTGGCGAAGATATTTGAAGGTGAGGGCGGCGTTGTCGAGGACGCCGCCGGCGAAGGGTTTCATGGCGAGAATGCCGAGGCCGAGGGAGCGGGCGGTGACGTGGAGTTCGTCGGCGGCCGCGGGTTCGACGAAGCTGAAGGGGAACTGGATGGTTTCGAAGAGGCCGGTTTTGATGAGGCGGTTGGCCATGGAAAGGCTGTGGGAGGTGAGGCCGAGGTGGCGGATTTTGCCCTGCTGCTTGGCTTTGGCGACGGCTTCGAGGGCGCCGCCGGGGCCGGTGAGGGTGTCCCAGTCTTTTTCCTGGGAGACCTGGTGGAGCTGGTAGAGGTCGATGTGGTCGGTGCGGAGGAGGCGGAGGCTGGCGTCGATGTGGTCGGCGGCGCTGGCGGCGTCGCGTTTCATGGTTTTGGTGGCGATGACGATTTTGTCGCGCATGCCGTGGAAGGCGCGGCCGATTTTGTCTTCGCTGCCGAGGTAGGCGTTGGCGGTGTCGTAGAGGGTGACGCCTTTTTCGTAGGCGCGCCTGAGGACGGCGACGGCGTCGTCGACGGTGAGGCGGATGATGGGGATGCCGCCGAAGCCGAATTCGGAGACCCGCAGGTTGGTTTTGCCGAGAGTTTGGTAGCGCATGGTTTTCCCTCCGTTGGCTTGTTGGTGTTTTCTGGTTATTTCTTGAA
Source organism: Selenomonadales bacterium (assembly GCA_029976065.1). Taxonomy (GTDB): domain Bacteria; phylum Bacillota; class Negativicutes; order Sporomusales; family UBA7701; genus Anaeroselena. The sequence continues at coordinate 12,197 of JARKNV010000055.1, read as the reverse complement.
ACGGCGGCCGGTTTCCTGCCGGGGATGCGGGGAAGAATAGGGATGGGGCCGACGGGGAAAAAGTTGTGTCCGGGGCGCAAGAGTGTTAGTATATATTATATCTAGATTATTTCCGGCTTTTATACGGAGGATGGAATGAGGCTGTTCGGCACGAAGAGCAACGACGGCGAGTATCAGAAGTGCATCGCCGAGGCGCGCAAATGGTTCGAGCGCGAGGATCGCGAGAAGGCCTGCTATTGGTATACTAAGGCAGGGGTGGCGGGGCGCGCGGATGCGGAGATGCGCGATTTAGGGGATTATCTGGTGGTGGCGACGGAGTACCGCCCGGAGATGGCGGGCGAGGTGGCCCGCCTGATTCTGGGGCGGAGCGGCCCGATTCCGCCGATGTATATGCAGGATGTTTTCTGCTGCGCGCTGTTCGTGCCCGACCGGGCGCTGGAGCAGGAGGCGATCCGCCGGGTGCTGGGCGAGAGACTGAACCCGACGCTGTGCGTGCGGATCGCGGATATGTATTTCGAGTATGCGGCCGACCGGCGCGATCAGGTGCAGGCGGTGCAGTGGATCGAGCGGGCGGCGGGCGCGGAGGCGAAGAGTTTCAGCGATTGGGCGGCGAAGGCGTACGCGCTTTTCCTGCTGGTGGACGAGGACGAGAAGGCGAAGCTGGCGGTGCTGGGCTGCGCGCAGAAGGCGCTGGAGCTGGCGGGGACGGACCCGGACGTGAATGTGGACGCGCTGGAGGATCTGCTGGAGGCGCTGGGGTTCCTGGAGTACGACGGGAGCCTGATCGCGAAGTACCTGTACGAGAAGCTGCTGGCGAACAATAATATCGCGCTGCCGGAGAAGCACCGCATCTGGCAGGAGCTGAAGGAGCTTCAGGAGGATCTGAAGGGGTAGATGGGCAAAGCCTGAGACCGGGAAACGGTTTCAGGCTTTTTAAATGTGTTATACTATTTCATTTTACATGACTGGGGTTATCGTTATTTCCCCCGGCCGGAAAACCCTGGCGATGAACTGGGAGAGCTCGCCGGCGAGGTCGATGAACTGCCCGCTGCCGCCGGCGGGGGCGCCGTCGCCGTTGGCGATGATTTTTACGATGGAGCGGCTGGTGAGGGCGGGGGGCGGGCCGACGAGGAGGCCGATTTCACCGCCGGGGGCTACGGCGCAGCCGGCGGGGGAGATTTCGACGGTGTCCAGGAAGGTGTCGACGATGGCGGGGTCGAGTTTGCCGCCCCGCGACCAGAGGAGGAGTTCGTAGGCTTCGTGGGGCCGGTAGGCTCGGCGGTAGGGGCGATCGGCGGTGACGGCGTCGAAGTTGTCGGCGACGGCGACGATGCGGGCGAAGAGGTGGATTTCGTCGCCGGCGAGGCGGTGGGGGTAGCCGGTGCCGTCGTAGTTTTCGTGGTGCTGGCGGGCGATATGGGCGGCGGACAGGGGCAGGGCCCACTGGCTGCGCAGCATGCGGAAGGCTTGTTCGCCGTGGCGGCGGACGGTGCGCCATTCGTCGGCGGTGAGGGGGCCGGGCTTGGTGAGGATTTCCTTGGGGACGAGGGTTTTGCCGAGGTCGTGCAGGAGGGCGCCGACGGCGAGTTCGCCGAGCTGGGCGGCGGGCAGGCTCATTTTGAGGCCGATGAGGACGGAGAGGAGGCAGACGTTGAGGGAGTGGCCGAAGGTGTAGCCGTCGTGGCTGCGCAGGCTGGACAGGTGGGTGAGGACGTTGGGGTTGCCGACGGCGTTTTCGACAATTGTACCGATTACCGCCTGGAGTGCGCCTATGTCGATGCCGCGGCTCCGGAGGAAGCGGCCGGAGGTGTGGTGGATGAAGCGCAGGGCTTCGGCCATTGTCCGCCGGTCGATGAGTGCGGCGGGGTCGATGCCGGGATAGGGAACGCGGTCGCCGGCAGGCGGCGGGAGGGGATCGGGTCCGTGCGGGGCCGCCGGGACGCGGGGCGGGAGGCTGTCGTTTCCGAGGGTGCTGCGGGCGGGTGTCATTCCGGGTGCGAGCTGGTCGGCCGGCAAGCTGGGCATTGTTATCCCCCCTGAATGCAGAGTGTGTCTATAGGCAGTTATTTTACATCTTTCTCCACAATTCCCAAATTAATCCTATGTTTATCTTAAATCATTCTTAATAAGTTATTATGTCGAACTATCGATTGCGGGAGCGGGTTATTTCCGACATTGTCCGTCAAAATACGCTATTTACCGGACCCGGGCGGCGTGCAGGGGACGGGACGGGGCGGCGGTCCTCCCGCGCGCGGCGCCGGCGGCGGCCGGCCGGTCGCTTTGTGTCGATTTTTTGCGCGGCGGCGGTCCGGGGTGAGGGAAAAATTTTCTGGCTTTCTTTTGCAATTATATATGCTACTATACTTGCGACTTGGAAAATAAATGTGCTATACTAATGGCGAGGAAGCAAGTGAATGTTGCATACCATTTGGGAGAGTGATAGTGTGAAGGCCAGAATTGCCATCAACGGCTTTGGCCGGATCGGCCGGATGTGCCTGCGGGCTTCGCTGGCGCGGGAGGATATCGAGGTCGTCGCGATTAACGGGACGATGGATCCCCAGTCGCTGGCCCGCCTGCTGAAGTACGATTCGGTGCACGGTATCCTGGATCGCCAGGTGGTGGCTACCGACCGGGAGATAGTCGTCGACGGCAAGCCGATCCGGATTTTGTCGGACCGCAATCCGGCGAATCTGCCTTGGGGGAGCCTGGGGGCGGATATCGTGGTGGAGGCGACCGGCAAGTTCAATTCCGGGCGCGATTGCCAGGCGCATCTGGACAGCGGAGCGGGCAAGGTGATTATTACCGCGCCGGCCAAGGATGCGGTGCCGACGTTCGTGGTTGGCGTGAATGACGAGAATTATTGCCATAATAAGCATCATATCGTTTCGACGGCTTCGTGCACGACGAATTGCCTGGCGCCGGTGGTGAAGGTGCTGCATGAGCGGTTCGGGATCGTGAGCGGGTTCATGTCGACGGTGCATGCGTTCACTACGGATCAGCGCAGCCTGGATAACAGCCATAAGGATCCCCGCCGGGCGCGGAGTTGCGTGCAGTCGATTATCCCGACGACGACGGGCGCGGCGAAGATGATCGGCGAGGTTATTCCGGAGCTGAAGGGTAAGCTGAACGGGATCGCGATCAGGGTGCCGGTGCCGAATGTGTCGCTGACGGATCTGGTGGCGCAGTTGAACCGGCCGGTGACGGCCGAGGAGGTCAATCAGGCGCTGTGCGCGGCAGCCCGCGGCGAGTTGAAGGGGATAATGGATTATTGCGAGGAGCCGCTGGTTTCGGTGGATTTCCTGAAGAATAGCCATTCGGCGATCGTGGATGCGCTTTCGACGATGGTTGTGGGGCCGAATACGGTTAAGGTTCTGGCATGGTACGACAATGAGTGGGGTTACGCTTGCAGGGTTATCGATTTCGCCAGTCTCATGGCCCGGAGGGCCGCGGAGAATTTAGCATGGCCGACCCGCAAAGCGGCCGGTTGAGGAGGGTTAAGTAACATGTCAACTGCTCATTCTCATTGCCCCGATTGCGGCGGCCGCGGAACGATCGCCACGGATTGCCCTTATTGCCGTGACAGCGAGGCCCACGAGCATCACGATCTTGCCGGTAAAGTTTGTCCGAGTTGCGGCAGTGCAGGTTATGTAGAAGAAGCCTGCCCGTCCTGCAACGGGAGGGGATTGGCCGGTCACTTTCGTAAGGTGAGCTGACCAAAAGAAAAAGCCGGGCCTGGTTAGCCCGGTTTTTTCTTTGCTTTTGGGCCGCGGCCGCAGAGGGCCGCGGTTTTTTTATTGGATGGTGAAGTTGTAGTCGCCGATGTGGTCGCCGTCGAAGTAGATTTTGACGGTGTAGCGGCCTTGTTGCCAGGAGGAGGAGGCGCCGGCGGTGAAGATGGCTGATGCCCAGTCTTTTTTGGGCTGGGCGTTTTTTTGCAGTTCGGCGATCTGGCGGCCGTCGGGGGCGAGGTAGCGAAAGACGACGGGGATGGTGGCGTCGGCGATTTTGTAGTTTTTGTTTTTGTAGGCTATTTCGGTGTAGATGATTCTGGCTTTGGCGGAGAATTGGCCGGCGTAGGCGCGCTGGTTGAGGGCGGGCGGCGTCTGGCCGCCTTCGAAGAAGCGGACGGCGGTGATTTCGTGTTTGCTGCCGGCGGCAGGTGACGCCGCCGGGGCGGTTTTCGCCTGTTGGGCGGGGAGGATTTTGCCGGCGAGGTCACGGAGGGTTTTTTCGAGGTTGATGTCGCGCAGGGTTTTCTCGAGTTCGCCGCTGTCGAGTTCCCAGGCGATTTGCCCTTCGTCGAGGGAGCGCAGGCCGACGACGACGTTGCGGACGAGGAGGCCGCCGGCGGCTATGAGGAGGACGACGACGAGGAGGATGACGATGAGTTCGCGGGTGATGGCGGCGCGGTTGTTGTCCAAGGGTCTTCTCCCCTTTCGTGCCTGCGGCGGTTAACGGCTAGAGGATGGCGCCGCCGTCGACGATGATGGTCTGGCCGGTTACCATGCCGGCGGTGAGGAGGAGCGGGACGATGACGTCGGCGACGTCTTCGGGACCGCAGACTCTGCCGAGGGGGGTGTCGGCGCCGAGACGGGCGACGTGGTCTTCGCGCCCGGCGACCCAGCGGGTGAGGACGATGCCGGGGGCGACGCTGTTGACGCGGATTTCGGGGGCGAGGATCTGGGCGAGGGATTTGGTGAGGCTGATGGCGGCGGCTTTGGAGGCGGCGTAGGCGATGGAGCTGCCTTTGCCGGTGAAGCCGGCGATGGAGGTGACGGTGACGATGGCGCCGCCGGTTTTTTTGAGGTGGGGGGCGGCGGCGCGGCAGGCGAAGAAGACGCCTTTGACGTTGACGGCCATGATGTCGTCCCAGTATTCGCCGGTGAGGCCTTCGAGGTCGCCGGCGGCGACGAAGCGGGTGGTGCCGGCGGAGTTGACGAGGTAGTCGAGCCGGCCGAAGTGTTGGACGGTTGTTTCGATCATGTTCCGGACCTGGGCGTCGTCGGCGACGTCGGCCTGGAGGGCGAGGGCCTCTATGCCGAGCTTTTGCGCTTCGGCGGCCGTTTCCCGGGCTTCTTGCGCGGAGCGGGAGTAGTTGACGGCGATGTCGATGCCCCGGGCGGCGAGCTGCAGGGCCACCGCTCTGCCGATGCCGGTGCCGCCGCCGGTGATGAGGGCCACTTTCCGTTTGTCCATGGTTCCGCCTCCTAGGTGGGCATAGGTGCCTGTTTTGTTTGCGTATCTTTATGCTAGTTTCTACGCCGGGTCTTATATCCCTGTAGGGACGGCGGGAAAAAAATGGCGGGTTTGCGGCGGAAGTTCGCGGCTTGTCATGTTTTTGTCATATTTGCATATTATTATTTCTATAGATGGTCGGCATAGCGCCGGTTAATTTGGTAATAATATTTGGGTTGTTACAAAAGCAATCCGGCGCATAGCCGACCATTTAACATATTCCGGCCGCCGCGCCCGAAGAGGCGCCGGGACCGGGTTCCCGGGGATATGGGTAATTTTGTCGGTTGACCTCTACCCTGCCGCTTTGTTATATTAACCCTGGGAGTGGTATACATAACACCAGGATTATTCCAGTATAAGGAGGTAATGATTTGAAGAGAATCGTACTTACCCTGGCTGCTCTCCTCGCTTTCAGCACCACTGCCGCTTTGGCGGCCCCGATCAATGACCTCGGGCAGGGCCGGACCGCCCTGGGGGCGGGCACTGATAACGTTTACCTGGAACATCAGGTGACGAGCGATTTCACGCTCGGGGTCGAGAATGTCGACCGTGGCAGCAACATGGGAGCCGTTTACGGGCAGTTCCGGCTTTCCGATAATTTGAAGGGTATCGTCGGCAGCCGCGATTTGCCGGAGGGGTCGAAGGTGTATGCGGGGATGGCCGTGCACGGCGCCCTGTCGCCCCAGTGGAACGGCTACGCTTCGCTGGTGGGCAGCGGCGATTTCAACGAGGTGCAGGTGGGAGCGAGCCACCGCCTGGCCGAGAATCTGGATCTGAATGTGGATTACCATAATTACTCCCCGGACCGCGGCAGCAACAAGAGCGGCGTGGGAGTGGGCGCGACGCTGCATTTCTAGGCGTCGACCCTGGGAGACGAGGTTTTTGACAAGCCCGCCGGTTTTTCCGGCGGGCTTGTTTTTTGGGTAGGAACGCCGCGGGAAAAGGCGAATGTATAGGGATGCGGTGTATTCGGTTTCCATGGCAGGAGGAGTCTGATGTTTTCGGTTGCCCTGGTGGGCGTGACGCTGGCGGTTATTGTGGTGCTTTTGAACCGCAAGGTGAAGATGGGGCTCGCGATGCTGGCGGGCTCGGCAATTATTTTTTTCGCGACCGGGCCGACGCCGGGCAGGCTGTGGGGAGCGGCGGAGGCGACGGCGACGGGCCGCGCGACGTGGGAGATCATCCTGGCGCTGTATTTCGTGATGTGCCTGGAGTATCAGCTGCGGACGAGCGGCATCATCGACGGGATGATGGCGGCGGCCCGCCGGCTGTTTCGCAGCGACCGGGTGCTGCTGGTGCTGATGCCGACGTTCCTCGGGTTTTTGCCGTCGCTGGGCGGGGCGATTTTTTCGGCGCCGCTGGTGGAGAATGCGGCCAGGCCTTATGGCTTGACCGGCGAGCAGAAGACGGCGATCAATTATTGGTTCCGCCATGTGTGGGAGTTTACTAATCCGATTTTTACGGGGATGCTGCTGGCGAGCCAGTTGTCGGGCATTCCGCTGGGCGAGCTTGTTTCGTCGCTGCTGTGGGTGACGGTTTTCGCGCTGGCGATCGGCTGGCTGGCGCTGATTTCGCCGCTCAGGCCGCTGCCCGGCGCTGCCGGCCACGAGCCGGCGGCGGACGACGGGACGGGACGGCGGTATATGCTGCTGGCGGCGGGGCCGATTCTGGCGAATTTCGCGCTGGTGGTGCTGTTCGATATGAGCGCGTCGGTGTCGATGGCGCTGGTGGTGGCGGCGATGGCGCTGATTCTTCGCCAGCGGACGGCCGATGTGCGGGCGATGCTCGCCCATGCTCTGGACGGCCAGATGCTGTGGGGGGTGACCGGCATCCTGTTTTTCCAGCATGTGCTGAGTTCGGCGGGGGTGCTGGGCGATATCACGGCGCTGCTGGACAGGCTGGCGGTGCCGGCGACGGTGATCGTGGGTATGGTGGCGTTTCTGGGCGGCCTGCTGACGGGGACGTCGCAGGGGTTCGTGGCGATCACGTTCCCGTTTATCGCGCTGTTGTCGCCCGGCGATCCGACGCTGGTGATGATTTGTTTCGTGATGGGCGAGGCGGGCCATATGTTTTCTCCGGCCCATATGTGCCTGCTGGTGACGCTGGATTATTTCCAGGCCGATTATCTGCGGTCGCTCAGGCCGGTGTTCGCGCTGGAGGCGCTGATGGTGGCGGCGGCGTACACGGTGGCGTCTTTGTGGGGATAGCTAGAATATAAAAAAACGGTCCCGGACGGGGCCGTTTTTTGGTTGCGTTATTTTCTTACCCTTCTTCGATGAGTTCGACGATGCTGATTTCTTCTTTCTGAAGGTCGAGCATCATGCCGCCGGGGGTGCAGACGACGGGTTTGGTCCAGTTGCGGTCGCGGTGGTTGAGGATGATGATTTTGGCCCGCTGGCCGGTGCTGAGGATGACGCTGTTGCCGGTGAAGTATTCGCGCATGTTGTCGAGGAAGGTGACGCAGACTTTGGGGTCGAGCTTGTCGTGCATCTGCCCGGCGATGGCGTCGAGGGCGGCGAGGGGGGTGAGGCGGCGGCGGTAGGCCCGGTCGGAGGTCATGGCGTCGTAGATGTCGGCGATGGCGATGATTTTGGCGAAGGGATGGATGTCGTCGCCGGCGAGTTTGTTAGGGTAGCCGCTCCCGTCCTGGCGTTCGTGGTGCTGGAGGATGCCGAGCTTGACGCTGCCGGCGACCCGCGGTTCGTCGTGGACGAGCCGGTAGCCTTCATGGGGATGGCGCTTGATGACTTCGTATTCGCGCGGCGAGAGGCTGCCTGGCTTGTCGAGGACGGACAGGGGCACGAAGAGTTTGCCGATGTCGTGGAGGAGACCGGCGAGTATGAGGTTTTTGAGCTGGGCGCCTTGTATTTTGAGCCAGCGGCCGACGACGGCGGAGATTATGGCGACGTTGAGGGAGTGCTGGAAGGTGTGGTCGCTGTGCAGCCTTATTTCGTACAGGTAGTCGAGTACGCCGACGGTGTCGGCGAGCAGGGTTATCCGGTGGTTGACGAGTTCCTCCATTTCGAGCACGGGCGCTTCGCGGAAGACGCGGATGTGTTCGAAGGAGTGTCTTACGGCGTCGACGGTGCGGACGTATTCGCCTAGGAAGGCGGCGGCGGTGAGGCCGGAGGGCGGCGCCGCGTCCGGCAGCGCCGGCCGGGTTTCGTCGATGAAGATGGACGGTATCTGCCAGTTGCGGAGGTTAACGATCTGCCAGGAGGTGAGACGGACACCTTTTTCGAGGAGCACGACGCCTTCGGGCGAAACGACCTCACGGTCGACGAGCATGCCTGGGATGAGCTCTTCTGTGAGTATTTTCTTCAATTTGCGAACCTCCTGCGCTTTGGTGAAATGCAACAAAAAAGCCGAGCAAATCTTCCCTCCGCTCGTTGCCAACCTCGTCCGGGGATGACGGGAATAGCCGGCATTTCTCCATATCTGTACAAAATTTTACAAGAAATTCTACAAAATTCTACAAAAATTGTACCTTTTTCCGTAATATTTTTCCAGGGACCAAGGTCCTATTTAATTAGGACTTTGGTCCCTGTTTTTGGGTCTTAGGTCCTATGCAGCGGCCAAAAGAAAAGGAACCGGCTCGATGGAAGGGGGTATCAAGCCGGTTCCCGGTATTACCGGCACTAAGGCCGGCTAGGAAGGGTCGGGATTATTTTTTCTTGTATTTGGCGATTTCGTCGAGGGAGGCTTTGAACTCGGCGCCGAGTTTGTCGATGGCCGGTTTGGCGGCCGCCTGCCACGGTTTCATGTCTTTGACTTCGGTGACGACTACGCCGCCTTTGATGAGTTTGTCGAGGGCGTCTTTTTCGAATTTGTTCCAGACTTCGATCTGGTATTTCTCGGTTTCCTTGGCGCAGTCCTGAAGGAGTTTTTTGTCTTCGGCGGAGAGTTTATCCCAGGCGACGCGGCTGACCATGAGGACTTCCGGGACGCGCTGGTGGCTGTCGAGGATGTAGTTCTTGACGGCCTGGAAGTGGTTGGCGGTCAGGTAGCTGGGGGGGTTGTTCTCGGCGCCGTCGATGACGCCGGTCTGGAGAGCGCTGAAGACTTCGCCGTAGGGCATCGGGGTGGCGCTGGCGCCGAAGGCTTTCATGAGTTCGACGTTGACGGCGTTCTGGATTACGCGGATTTTGAGGCCTTTGAGGTCGTCGGGGCTTTTGACGGGGTTCTTGGTGTAGAAGCTGCGGGAGCCGGCTTCGTAGTAGGCGAGGCCCACCATGCGGGATTTTTCGAGGTCGGTGAGCATTTTGCGGGCGTAGTCGCTGTTGAGGAAGCGCCAGACATGCTCTTGGTCGTCGAAGATGTAAGGCAGGGAGAAGACGCCGAACTGCTTGTTGAATTCAGCCAGGGTGCCGCTGGAGATGCGGGTGAATTCGATGGAGCCGAGCTGCACTTGCTGAATGACGGAGTTTTCGTCGCCAAGCTGGGCGGAGTCGAAGACTTTGATCTGGATACGGCCTTGGGAGCGTTCGTTGACGAGTTCGGCGAATTTCTTGTCGCCGAGGGTGGTGGGGTAGTCGGGCGGATGGGCTTCGGCAAGCCTGAAGGTGTATTTGGGTTTGTTGTCGGCGGCGGGGGCGGCGTCTTTTTTGCCGCCGCAACCGGCGATGACGAGGCCGGCGCCGAGGACGATTGCCAGACAGGCAGCTAACCATTTTTTGCTGTTCATGCTTTTCCCTCCGAATTTTTTGATAGCGGCTTATCCGTCAGTTTGCTTTTCCCTGTTATTGCCGCCCCCTCCCGAAGCAGTTTCCGTTATGCGACCCTATTTGAACAGGGACGGTAACCATAGGACGGTCTGGGGTATGTAGGTGATGAGCAAGAGCACGACGAGCATGGCGTAGAAGAAGGGCATCATGGCTTTGGTCCCCTGGGAGATGGATACGTTGCCGATGGCGCAGCCGATGAAGAGGACGGTGCCCACCGGCGGGGTGAGCAGGCCCATGCCGGAGTTGAAGATGAGCATGAGGCCGAAGTGGACGGGGTCCATGCCGAAGGAGGTGCAGACCGGCAGCAGGACGGGGGTGAGGATGAGGATCATGGGGGCCATGTCCATGGGGGCGCCGAGGATGAGCAGGAGGATGTTGATGAGGAAGAAGATGACGTATTTGTTGTCGGAGACGGTGAGGAACCATTCGGTGATGAGGTCGGGCACGCTGAGGTAGGCCATTACGTAGCCGAAGGCGGCCGAGGCGGAGATGAGGAAGTAGACCATGAGGACGGTGCGCAGGGTGCGCTTGAGGACGTTCCACATCCGGGAGAGGGGCACTTCGCGGTAGACGCCGAAGGCGAGGATGAAGGAGTAGACTACGGCAAGGGCGCCGGATTCGGTGGCGGTGAAGATGCCGGAGATGATGCCGCCGAGGATGATGAAGGCGGGCGACAGGGATAAGAGGCCGTGGAAGACGATGCTGCCCCATTGGGAGCGGGGCACGGGGTCGCTGGCGGGGTAGCCGCGCTTGACGGCCATGAAGTAGGCGACGGTCATGAGGGAGCCTAGGAGGAGGAAACCGGGAACGATGCCGCCGAGGAAGAGGCTTTTGATGGAGACGCCGCCGGCGACGACGGAGTAGAGGACGAGGTTGTGGCTGGGGGGGACGACGACGCCCTGGATGGCCGAGGAGATGGTGAGGCCGACGGCGTAGTCGGCGTCATAGCCTTTTCGTTTCATGGCCGGGATCATTACCGAGCCGACCGAGGCGGCGTCGGCGCCGGCCGAGCCCGAGATGTTGCCGAAGAACATGCAGGCGATGCAGTTTACGAGGGCCAGGCCGCCGCGGATGCGGCCGACGATGAGGCTGGCGAGGTTGACGAGCCGCTGGGCGAGTCCCCCCTCCCCCATTATCTGGCCGGTGAGGATGAAGAAGGGGATGGCCAGCAGGGAGAAGGTTTTGACGCCGTTGATCATTTGCTGCCCGATGGTGGGCAGGGGCACTTCGAGCCAGGTCATGGTGAGGAGCGAGGAGGCGAAGAGCGCCTGGGCCACGGGGAGGCGGAAGAGGGTGAAGACGATGAAGCTGATGCCGAGCATCCATACTGCGATGTCGTTTACGTCCATTATTGTTTGGCCTCCGTCTCTTCTAAGCCCATTTCGATGTCCGAGCCTTTATGACGCCGCGTGTCGACGCCGAGCATCTGGAGCACGGAGTAGACGCAGACCATGAAGCCGCTGACGGGCATGACGGCGTAGACTACGCTGTTGGGGAACTTGGTGGCCGGCAGGGTGGATTCCATCATGAGGAGGGTGAATTCCCAGCCGTAGATGACGAAGTATAAGCCGTAGATGAGTCCCATGATGTCGACCCATTTGTCGATCCATTTGTTGATACCGGCCGGCAGGTGGTCGGTGAGGGCTTCGACGCCCATGTGGACGCCTTCGCGGAAACCGACGGCGATGCCCATGAAGGAGAACCAGACCAGGCAGACGAGGATGGCTTCTTCGGACCAGAAGAAGACGAAGTTGAACAGTTTCCTCGTTAGGACCTGGACGGCCATGACGATGATTACGCCCAGCAGGAAGAGGATGGTGACGGTTTCGAAGGCGGTGTCGATTTGCAGGGCGATTTTTCTGAGCCGGTGCACGGCGACTTCCCCCCTTTCGGGCCGGCTAGACCCCGGCGTAGGCCATGAAGCCGCCGTCGACGGGGACGACGACGCCGGTTACGAAGCCGGAGGCGTCTTCGTCCACGAGCCAGACGAGGGTTCCAAGGAGTTCTTCAGGTTTGCCGAAGCGGCGCAGCGGCGTGTGGGCGATGACTTTTTCGGCCCTGGGCGTGAGCGAGCCGTCGGGGTTGGTGAGCAGGGTGCGGTTTTGTTCGGTGAGGAAGAAGCCGGGGGCGATGGCGTTGACGCGGACGCCGACGTCGGCCAGGTGGACGGCCAGCCAGTAGGTGAAGTTGCTGACGGCCGCTTTGGCGGCGCTGTAGGCGGGGACTTTGGTGAGCGGG